>CBFIDX010000001.1:0-115125 GCA_965661505.1 Flavobacteriales bacterium
GCTCGTCACATCCTGGGGCTGGAGAAGGTCCCAAGGGTTGGGCTGTTCGCCCATTAAAGTGGCACGCGAGCTGGGTTCAGAACGTCGCGAGACAGTTCGGTCTCTATCTGTTGTGGGCGTTAGAAATTTGCGAGAACCTGACTCTAGTACGAGAGGACCGAGTTGGACAGACCTCTAGTGTACCTGTTGTGACGCCAGTTGCATCGCAGGGTAGCTATGTCTGGATGAGATAAGCGCTGAAAGCATCTAAGCACGAAACTCATCTCAAGATTAGATTTCTTTTAAGGGTCGTTATAGACGATGACGTTGATAGGTCACAGGTGTAAAGGCAGAGATGTCATAGCCGAGTGATACTAATTACCCTTTAGCTTTTTGTAGTTAGTTTACCTAAACTATAATTGTTTTCTTTCTCAAATATGTCATAATCTTATTCAAGATTTTATGGTGACTATTGCAGTGGTGTTCACCTCTTCCCATTCCGAACAGAGAAGTTAAGCCCATTAGCGCAGATGGTACTAGGTTAACACCTGGGAGAGTATGTCGTTGCCAAATTTTTACAAAGCCTCGATTCTTTTAGATTCGAGGCTTTTTTTTTAGCCTGATTTAATGTTTCTTTAGGGCATGAAAAAAATCCTCTTTTTTCTCTTCTTTCCAATACTGTTAACCGCACAAAATGAGGTGGTAAAGACATGGAATAAACAGCAGTTTGTTAATTTTCTAGATAAAGAAGAAGGTGTTTTTTTTAAGCACGACACCCTGATTAAATCATCCTTGTATTACGCTACACTTGCAGGAGAAGGGCAGTCTTTTACGCTTCATCATCAACAGCCCCTAAACAACTATTTTAAATTGGGCTTATCCGTTCATAAATTTTCTCAAGAAGGGGTGTATAATAGAAGTTTAGCTAAAATACATGATGTTGATTGGGGCGTATCTTTCATGAATAAATCTGAAACTTATCGGTTTCAATCACTTTTCAGCTACCAAAAAGTAGCACAGGAAGAGAATGGGGGTTTGCTAACACAAGATTTAAGTACCACTGATGATCCTATTTTATACCCCATTCGCTTGGCTGATGCCCAGACATTTGCCAGAAAGCGAAAACTTAACATACAGCACGAATATGATTTGCTTCCTAACTGGAAGCTGATGCATAATTGGGAACGCACAAAAAAATCCAAAACCTATACTGATAACGCGCCTTCTGCTGATTATTACAGTCATTTTTTTGTGGATTCTATCCAAACAAAGGATTCCCTTTATCAAGAAAGGGATTTTCATGCCCTAGGGTTTCAGATGGGTAGTTTTCGTGTTCAATATGCTCTTTTGCAGGAGAAAAAAAGCACGTTTTTTAGCGACACATCTCGTCTTTTTCATGGGATTCAGTTTCATTTTAAAGCAAACAGAGCACACCTAATGGCTCAATACCTAGAGGAAGAGCAATACCATATACAATTAAATATTAAGAATAAAAAGTTCAATTTTAAACTGTCAGCGCATCAAAGTCTTCCGTTGTTTTATCACCAAAATTATTTTTCCAATAATTTCGCATGGTCCAATGGGTTTGAAAAATTACAACAACAGCGCCTTCATGTTATTCTTCCTTGGAAGGGTTACGACCTATCCTTCGTAGCTAGCCGTTTACAAAACTATCTCTACCTTGATCAAAACATCCATTGGAGGCAAAACCAGGATGCATTGTATCGATTTACTCCTATGTTTTCTAAGTCATGGAAATGGGGTGTTCTGAGTGCAACACATTTTTTGCGCTATCATTGGGTTTCAGATCAGGATGTTTTGCGTTTTCCTAGCTATCATTTCACCAATGAGTTAACTCTAAATCGTTCTTTCTTTGAGGGTTCATTGCTGGCATCCTTAGGTTTTTCGTTAGAGTATTTTGAAAAATATTACGCTTTAAGTTATTCACCTGTACTAGCAGAGATGCATTTGCAAGATGAAGTGATGGTAGGGCAATACCCGCTAGCAAATGTTTTTCTGAACTTTAAAATTCAAACTGCCGATATTCGTTTGCAAATGCGTAATCTTTTTGATTTATGGGAAGACGATTTTCAATACGTAATACCGGATTATCCTTATAAGCCGATGGCTATCGAACTTGGGGTAAAATGGGAACTGCAATAGATTGAATGTGCTCCCAATCCTTTTCGTAGTGTTTTCGTATGGATGTTAACTCATCTTCAGGAATTAGTTTCCCCTTCTTTTTGGGAACTAAAAAAGCAATGTATAAAATGCCATAGCGAACACTTCCATAAAACATCCTCCAAAGGAAATGCAAGACGTTGTTTTTAAACACCCGTCTTTTGGTTAGGTTGAATTTTGTACTTAATGCTTGTATTGTTTGCAGTTGATGTTCGGAGTAAGAGCGGTGTTTTTTTTGCCAGTTAATTTGATTTTCATCTAAGGTACTCCCTAAAACTTGACTCCATTTTTTCGTAAACGAAATCGGATTTTCTGAAAAATCTTCGTAGGTAAAAACAAGGGGCTCTTTATCAAAGTTTGTTCTTAAAAGTTCTACTTGTTTTTTATAATTTAAGTGATGGTGTTTAAAGAAACCTTTATTATGTTTTAAATCAAAGAATGCTCTAAAGGGGTCTTTAAAACCGTTTTTTACAAACCTTCTATATTGAGAGGCGATGTAACTATCATGTCTTCTAAAAACAACGATGGGGGTGGAGTTGGGGTGTTTTTTTGAAAAACGTAAAATCTCCCTTTCCATTTGCCGGTCAAATTCTCTGGAAATTAATATCTTTTTAGAGGTAGACTGGCTTATTTCTTCAAAGATTTTATGGTACCGATTGGTAGGTAGGTAGTGAATGCCCTTTAGTTTCGGGAATATCCTTGATTGTAAAAAAGTGGATCCTGTTTTTCCTGTACCCACATGAAAGAAGATTTCATGAGCTTCTTCGATCATGTTTTTTGCTTTTTCTTTTTAGCTGCAGGAAAGAGGATGTTGTTTAAAATTAGTCGATAACCAGGCGAGTTTGGATGTAGGTTTAAATCGGTAGGAGGGTCTCCAACTTTGTGCTGATAGTCTTCAGGATCGTGTCCACCGTAAAAAGTCCAGGTGCCCTTACCGTAGTCGCCGTGAATGTACCTTGCCTCGTTGGTAGCAGTAGTCTCACCCATAATTAGGACATCCGATTTGATGTGTTCTTTTTTAAAGGCTGTCGTCTGCCCCATAAATCCATTAATCACAACTTCGTGGTTTTGGCAAAGCATGGTAGGGATTGGATCCCATTTTGCTGAAAAATCAAATAAAACAAAAAAGTCCAGCTCTTTTTTTAACCTTCTATTTTGGGTAGCGTCAATGCTGGAGTACTCGTATTGGTTAGGGTTTTTTACTAGTGTAAAGTCTTTGAAGGCTAAGGTGTGAGAGAAGTCTAACTTTTCTTGAGCATTTGGGTCTATTCCGTCACCATCGAACATGTATTCGCAGATATCGACGTTTTGTGCTGCTAGGGCTATATCATATGAGTCAGTAGCCGAACACATGGCAAACAAAAACCCTCCTCCAAGCGTAAATTCTTGAATTTTTTTAGCAACGGCTAATTTTGCTTCTGAGACCTTATCAAAGCCTAACTTTTTTGCGTTTTCTTCAAATTCTTTCTTTTGTTTTCGGTACCAATTTGCATTTTTAAATGCTGAATGGAATTTTCCGTACTGACCCGTAAAGTCCTCATGATGAAGGTGTAGCCAATCGTACATCGGAAGCATGTTATTCAATACTTCTTGGTCGTAAACAATGTCATACGGTATTTCAGAATACGTTAAAGCTAGCGTTACGGCATCATCCCAAGGTTGTTTGCTCTTGGGAGAATAGACTGCGATTTTTGGTGCTTTTTCTAATTTTACCACATCTTGATTTACCTCAGGATGTGCGATTTCGTTCAGCAATTGTGTGGATTGAGAATTTGCAATAATTTCAAATGAAACCCCTCTTATAATACATTCTTTTTCTAAGGCTTGATAGTGTTTGAACAGAAAGCTTCCACCCCTATAGTTTAGCAACCAATCTACTTCCATATCTTGTTGCAATACCCAGTAAGCGATTCCATATGCCTTCAGGTGATTTTTTTGGGTATCATCCATCGGAATCATCAGGTAGGCTGCTTGAACCGAAAAAGAACACAAAAACGCAAAAATGATCAGCCCCGTTTTTTTCATCTTAAAAAGGCATGTTTTCTTCGTCTTCATTCATGCTGGATGAATGAGTAATTATATTGTTGCCAAAATCATCGTTGAAGGAATTACTCATGGCTCCAAAGCTATCTAAATCAGTAAACTTAGCAAGGTTTGCAATAAACCTAAGCCTTACATTGTCTAAGGAACCATTTCTGTGTTTAGCAATAATAATTTCTCCTTGACCTGTACAGTCTGGATCTTCGCCAGGTGCGCTATTTGGCCATTCTGTCATTCCATAATACTCCGGTCGGTAAATAAAACAAACGATATCTGCATCTTGCTCAATGGCTCCAGATTCTCTTAAGTCTGAAAGCATAGGTCTTTTGTCTCCCCCTCTAGTTTCTACTGCGCGACTTAACTGTGATAGAGCAATGATTGGAACATCTAGCTCTTTGGCTATGCTTTTCAGTGATCTTGAGATAGTGGATATTTCTTGCTCACGATTTCCGCTTTTTTGACTACCCCCAGCATGCATCAATTGTAAGTAGTCAATAATGATCAGTTCTACATCGTGCTGTTTTTTTAACCTTCTACATTTTGCCCTTAGCTCGAAGATTGTCAGTGCGGGTGTATCATCAATAAAGATGGGTGCTTCTGAAAGTTGGGTAATCTTCTGGTTAAGTTGTATCCATTCGTGATCCTCTAGGTTTCCTTTTCTAAGTTTTTCAGCAGCTATTCCAGATTCACTGGCAATCAGTCGATTTACCAATTGAACGGAAGACATTTCTAGAGAGAATACAGCTACGGGCTTGTTAAATTGAACGGCAGTGTTTCTGGCTGTAGAAAGGACAAAAGCTGTTTTACCCATACCTGGACGGGCAGCAAGAATTACAAGATCCGATTTTTGCCAGCCAGAGGTAACCTTGTCTAAATCTTGAAAACCCGATGGGACACCGCTGATACCGCCTTCTTTGTTTTTCACCTCTTCAATTTGATGCAAAGCTTGACGTATGAGCGAACTCATCTTATCGTAATTTTTACGAATATTTCCTTCTGACACCTCATAAAGGCTTTTCTCCGCTTCACCAAGCAAATCAAAAACATCAGATGTTTCGTCGTAAGCATCTGTCATTATTTTAGCAGAAATCTTGATCAGTTCTCTTTGGATGTATTTTTGTGCAATAATTCGGGCGTGTGTTTCAATGTTTGCAGCTGAGGCTACTCGTTCAGTTAGCCCCGCAACAAATACAGCTCCACCAATCTCATCTAACTCACCATTTTTTCTCAGTTGGTTTGTAACGGTTAAAATATCGACAGGTTGTGCGCTATTAAAAAGGATTTCAATTGCTGTAAATACTTTTTGATGTTCGGTTTGGTAAAAGCTTTCTGTCCGAAGTATTTCAATGGCATTAGAAAGAGCATCACTGTCCAACATTAAAGCACCTAAAACTGCCTCTTCAAGATCTTTTGCTTGTGGGGGTACTTTCCCTAATTGTTCAAGAGATAATTCGTTAGTTGATTTGTTGTTTCTCTTTGCCATTATTCTTTTACTTGCCCCATTTGTCCGAATTTCTCGATGCGTTCAGCGATGCGTTCTTCAGATGATTTTTTCTCCAATGATTTGGTATGTTTTATGATTTCTTTCTTGACCGTCATAAAAATTTCATGAGGCAATGTATGAGCGCCACCTTCAGGTTCTTTAATAATGCCATCAATCAATTTATTTTTTTTCATATCGAGAGCAGTTAGTTTTAAAGCATTAGCCGCTTGCTCTTTATAATCCCAGCTTCTCCAAAGAATAGACGAGCACGATTCTGGAGATATTACCGAATACCAAGTGTTTTCCAGCATCAATACCTTATCTCCTATACCTATCCCTAGTGCTCCACCAGAGGCCCCTTCGCCGATAATAATGCAGATAATGGGAACTTTTAATTGAACCATCTCAATTAAATTACGAGCAATGGCTTCTCCTTGTCCTCTTTCTTCCGCTTCTAATCCAGGAAAAGCTCCCGGTGTATCAATAAGAGTAACAATTGGTTTTCCAAATTTTTCTGCCATTTTCATTAAGCGCAAAGCCTTTCTATAGCCTTCTGGGTTTGGCATACCAAAGTTACGATGTTGACGCATTTTTGTATTCTTTCCTTTTTGCTGACCAATGACCATAAAAGTTTTGCCATCAATCTTAGCCCACCCACCAATCATGGCTTTGTCATCCTTTACGTTTCGGTCTCCATGTAGCTCGATAAACTGACTTGACATATGCTCTATGTAATCTAGTGTGTAGGGACGTTGAGGATGTCTTGAAAGCTGCACTTTTTGCCAAGGGCTTAAGTTGCTATAAATGTGTTTGCGCTTGGTTTTTATTTTTTCTTCTAAATCAGAAATAGCTTGTTTTACATCGACCCCTTCGCCACCTAATTCTTTGGCTTTGTTGAGTTGCGACATCAATTCTTCAATTGGTTTTTCAAAATCTAAGTACTCCATAGTATACGATTCCCTAGTAATCTAAATTTTTTAGGTGATTAAAACAGAATTTCAAGTTTAGAAAATTTTATGTGATTACATTTGTAATACGTAAATAAAATTTTTCAACATTGATTCTTTTCCCAAACGCAAAAATAAATGTGGGTTTGCAAATCATATCCAAGCGAGCCGATGGCTATCATGAAATAGAAACGGCGTTTTATCCAATAAGTTTGTGCGATGTCCTTGAAATTATTCCCTCAAACACACTTTCGTTTAGTAGCAGTGGCATTGATATTCCCGGAGAAGGCAATCTGTGTTTAGATGCTTATCAGCTTCTAAAAATGGATCATGACATTCCAGCAGTTCAAATTCATTTACATAAAATAATTCCTATTGGCGCAGGCTTAGGAGGAGGTTCTTCAGATGCAGCGTTTACCTTAATTGGTTTAAACAAACTTTTTAATTTAAAATTGACCAACACTCAGTTAAAAACGTATGCATTACAGCTTGGTGCTGATTGTCCTTTTTTTATTGAAAATAAACCCATGTTAGCTCAAGGAATTGGCGAAGAATTAACAGCAATAGAGTTAAACCTTTCTGAGTTTCATCTTGTCGTAATTAAGCCCGATGTTCATGTCTCTACTGCTATGGCTTACGCTGGAGTCGTGCCTCAAGAGACAGTCATTTCTGTAAAAACACTATTGAAAGCTCCAACTTCAGAATGGCAGTTAAAGAATGATTTTGAGCCAAGCGTGTTTGCCCAATTTCCAGTTGTTGAAAGGATAAAGAACTTACTATATCAAGAAGGAGCTGTTTATGCCTCTATGACGGGTAGTGGTTCTGCTGTTTTTGGCTTGTTTCGTAATAAGCCTCTGATCTCCATAAAAAATGCAGACATTTTTCACATAAATCCTACTGTATAAAGGTTGGGTATTTTTTGTTAAATAGAAGATAATCATTATCTTTGCAGCCCTTTTTGTGGTAGGTTGAGCACAAGGGTATTAAAAAAAACAACAACAACTTTCGGAATTGTCCACTAGCTCAAGCAAGTTCGAAATACAAATGAACGACATTGTTATGTCAAAAGAAACAAAAAAAGTAGCTGAAGAAGCTGTAGAAAAAGTGGAAGCGAAAGCTACTGAAAATGCGGTTGAACAACCCAAAAAAGAAAAGACTTCTGAAAAAACAGAAGAAAAGCCAAAGGTAAAAAAGGCTGCTCCAAAAGCATCAAAGAAAAGTGCAGCTGAAACAGCATCCAAAGAAAAGACTGAGGATGAAAATATTACGGAAGCTCCTAATTCTGAAGAGCAACCTACTGCAACAAAAGAAGAAGTAAAAGCAACTACAGAATCTGAGCCAGCTCCTGCTAGCCAAGAGCCATTTGATTGGGATGCTTTTGAGGCTGAAGATGATGATTATACAGTAGCCGATAGAAAAAAATTAGAGGCTGACTATGAAAAACAACTGAGTACAATTTCTCAAAACGAGGTTTTGGATGGAACAGTAGTTTCCATGACTGACAGAGAGGTGATTGTAAACATTAACTACAAGTCTGACGGTATTATCTCAAGAAACGAATTTCGTTACAATGAGGAGTTAAAAGCGGGCGATACGGTTGAAGTTTTAGTTGAAAAACAAGAAGACAAAAAAGGCCAGCTCATTCTTTCTCACAAGAAAGCACGTATCTTACGATCTTGGGAGCGTGTTAATGAGGCACACGAAAAAGACATTGTACTAGAAGGATTTATAAAATGCCGTACTAAGGGAGGAATGATTGTGGAAGTACTTGGATTAGAGGCGTTTTTACCAGGCTCTCAGATTGATGTAAAGCCAATCCGCGATTACGACGAATATGTGGGTAAGAAAATGGAATTCAAAGTAGTTAAAATCAATCATGAGTTCCGAAATGTTGTTGTATCTCACAAAGCATTAATTGAAGCGGATCTAGAAGAGCAGAAAAAAGAAATTATGTCCAAGCTAGAAGTTGGACAAGTCCTAGAGGGTACTGTAAAGAACATCACTTCTTATGGTGTGTTTATAGATCTTGGAGGTATAGATGGTTTAGTTCACATAACCGACCTTTCTTGGGGTCGCGTCAATCATCCAGACGAAGTTGTTACACTTGATGAAAAAATCAACGTCGTTATTCTTGAGTTTGACGATGAAAAGAAGCGAATTCAGTTAGGTCTGAAACAACTTTCTTCTCATCCATGGGATGGCTTAGACGAGAAACTTTCCATTGGCGATAAGATAAACGGAAAAGTGGTTGTTGTAGCTGATTATGGTGCCTTTGTAGAAATACAACCTGGTATTGAAGCTTTGATACACGTTTCAGAAATGTCTTGGTCAACACACCTTCGAAGTGCAGGAGATTTCCTTTCGGTTGGACAACAGATAGAAGCACAGGTTTTGACGCTAGATAGAGATGATCGAAAAATGAGCTTAGGGATGAAGCAACTACAACCCGATCCGTGGATGGAAATTGCTAAGAAATACCCAACAGGTTCTCAGCACAAAGTAACGGTTCGTAATTTTACCAATTATGGTATTTTCGTTGAACTAGAGGAGGGGGTTGATGGCCTGATTCATATCTCTGATCTTTCTTGGACTAAGAAAGTCAAACACCCTTCTAACTTTACTAAAGTTGGTGACGTTATCGAGGCACAAGTTCTTGAATTGGATATGGATGAGCGTAAACTTAGCTTAGGCGTTAAGCAACTTGAGGATAACCCTTGGGATGGATATGAATCTACCTTTGGTGAAGGAACAGAGTTTGATGCGGAAGTTGTTAAGGTGACTAAAGGCGGTGTTGTAGTTGATTTAGCTCATGGTATTGAGGGCTTTGCTCCTTCAAGACATATTCAGAAAGAAGATGGTACCAAAGCTGCGGCTGGTGAAACATTGAAGTTCCGTGTCATTGAGTTTAACAAAGATGCTCAAAAAATAGTTGTTTCACATACCGTTATTCATAAAGAGGTGGAAGAAGCTGTTAAGAAAACAACTGCTAAGTCTGTTAAAAAAGTACAGCAGTCACAGCAAAAGAGTACGCTAGGTGATATGGATGAATTAGTGGCATTAAAAGAAAGTATGTCCAAAAATGAAAAGGATGACAAATAATAAAAAAAGCCCTTCGAAAGAAGGGCTTTTTTTTGCTTTAAATACAAATCTATATATTAGCAAAATCAAATGAACAGTCCTAGAAGCATACTCAATCGAGAGCAACTCGGCATCACAATCCATCGTTTGTGTCATCAACTGATGGAGAATCATAGCGATTTTTCTAATACCGTAATTATTGGCTTGCAACCACGCGGAATTTCTCTTGCCGACCGTTTAAAAAAGTGTTTAGAGGAAACCTTTTCGGGTTCTTTAATTCAGAAAGGTGATTTAGACATTACTTTTTATAGAGATGATTTTAGACGAAGAGAAAACCCCTTGATTCCTAATAGCACCCAGCTTGAATTTTCATTAGAAAATAAAAAAGTAGTATTGGTCGATGATGTTCTTTATACAGGAAGAAGTGTAAGAGCAGCATTGGATGCATTACTTGACTTTGGACGACCTAGTTCGGTTGAACTATTGGTCCTTATTGACAGAAGGTTGAGTCGTCATGTTCCAATTCAGCCTGATTACGTTGGCCATACTGTTGATGTAATAGCAGATGAGCGGGTGCGTGTAGAGTGGGGAAAAAATGAACGTGTAATTTTGGAAACATAAATGAAAGAATTGAAAGCCGATCATTTGCTGGGTATTAAGGATCTACAAAGAGAAGAGATAGATCTTATTTTTCAAACGGCCGATAATTTCAAAGCGGTGATAAATCGACCCATTAAAAAAGTTCCATCTCTTAGAGACATAACTATCGCCAATCTATTTTTTGAAAATTCAACTAGAACACGCTTGTCTTTTGAACTAGCAGAAAAGCGATTGTCTGCGGACACCCTTAATTTCTCAGCCTCCTCTTCTTCAGTAAAAAAAGGAGAAACCTTAATCGATACGGTAAACAATATTCTTGCAATGAAAGTAGATATTGTAGTAATGAGGCATCCAAATCCAGGGTCTGCTGCTTTTCTTTCAAAGCACATCGATGCTAAAATCATAAATGCTGGTGACGGTGCCCATGAACACCCCACACAAGCGTTATTAGATGCTTATTCAATTAGAGAAAAATTTGGAGAAGTTAAGGGCAAAAAAATTGTTATCATCGGCGACATTTTGCATTCGCGTGTGGCACTATCGAATATCTTTTGCTTGCAAAAATTAGGGGCGGAAGTAAAAGTGTGTGGCCCCGCTACATTAATGCCAAAATACATTCATACTCTTGGAGTTGAATATGAACCCGATCTGAAAAAAGCACTAGAGTGGTGCGATGTTGCCAATATGCTTCGTATTCAAATGGAACGACAGGACGTCAAGTTTTTCCCCTCTATAAGAGAATATAGCATGCAATATGGAGTAAATTCAGCCATGCTTAACTCTTTAAACAAAGAAATAACCATCATGCATCCTGGACCTATAAACAGAGGTGTTGAAATAACGAGCGAAGTAGCGGATTCGGAACAAGCGATTATTCTTAATCAGGTAGAAAATGGAGTTGCTATTCGAATGGCCGTATTGTATTTATTAGCCAGTAAAATAAAAAAATAATGCAATTTCAAGCAAAGCATTACAAAGATACATTAGTGGTTGATGTTCATGATTTGACAATAAATCTTGCGCATGCTTTAGAGCGTCAAAATTCATTCAAACATCTAGTAATCGATTTATCTGTGTTTGATTCAGTTTCTGAAGATTTACTGAAAAACTTTACTAAATTTGGCAAAGATAATGTTCAGAAAAATTCTTTTTTTATCGTTTGTAAACAGGAGTATTTAGAAGATTATCCCTTGGTACCAACACTTCTTGAGGCTTTTGACATGATTACTTTAGAAGAAATTGAAAGACAATTATTAAACCAATAAATCATTAATATGAAACAATTTTTACTTTTATTTATCGTAACACTAAATTTATCATCATTTGCTCAAAATTGCACACCCGATACACTGTTGCAAGATTCTACATACGGTATATGGCCAGACACCATAGTAAACTTAGCCGTTGCTCCAATAAATACCTTCTATAGTGAAGAAATACAGATCAAAACTCCTACAACTGTTTCCGAGGTGCCTGATGCACCAGCCGATTACAATGGTCTTCCGATAGGCCAAATTCAAATTCAAAATATTGAGCTTGTTGATATTTTTGTAAATGGTCAGAGCTCAAACCTGCCAAGTATTTCTGTTCCAGGAAACATGCAAATAGCATGTAGTACTAATGATTGCGCATACCCTGGTAATAGTGTTGGTTGTGTCAGTTTTTATGGAACACCAACAGTTCCTGGAACTTACGACTTAAGTATTGCTGTAGACGGTTCTATTCAGGTTTTCGGAGGGTCGGTTTCGCTTGAGCAAGTAACGGGAGACTTCATTTACATTGAGGGTTATAAGTTAATTGTTGATGGAGCTAATAATGTAGAGTTAGTAAAGCCTGTTGAAACCATTTATTCTTTGAAAAATGTGCCTAATCCATTTGAGAATAAAACAACAGTTTATTTTGATTCAAAATTCAATCAAAGTACTACTTTGGAAGTATTTAATGCACTTGGTGTAAAAGTGAGCGCACAATCTTTTGATGCTCAGATAGGAAAAAATGAAGTGTTGTTAAATTTAGCTTCGCAAGCACCTGGAGTATATTTTTATACCCTTTCTAACAATTCAGAGACGGTTACAAAAAGAATGTTATTATCAAATAAATAATGCCTTTTAGAGTTACCATATTAGGAAGTAACTCTGCGATTCCTACCACCAAAAGAAAACCTACCGCTCAGCTACTAAATGTGGCTGAGCGATTTTTATTAATCGATTGTGGAGAAGGAACCCAGATGCAGCTACGCTTATATAAAATTAAGATGCAGCGTATAGAGCACATCTTCATTTCTCACCTACATGGAGACCATTACTTTGGTCTTATCGGACTGATTTCTACAATGCATTTAATGGGTCGAGAAAAAGAGTTGCATATTTATGGTGATCCCAAATTAAAAGAAATCATTCACTTACAGCTAGCAGCATCAAAAACAATCTTAAGTTACGCTCTTTTTTTTCATCCACTAGATTATGATAAGCCAAAACTTTTATTTGAAGATGATAAATTAGAAGTACAGTGTTTTCCACTGAAACATTCTATTGATTGTTGCGGTTTTCTGGTTAAAGAAAAACAACTTCCAAGAAGAATGATCAAAGATCAAATTAAAGCACATCAAATTCCGATCGATCTTATTCCTCAAATAAAAGAGGGTGCTGATTATGAAAAGTCAGATGGACAGCTTGTTTCTCACAAGGAGTTAACAAAACCCGCACATAAAGCTCGGTCTTTTGCTTTTTGCTCTGATACTGCATACAGCGAAGAATATGTTCCCTACATTAAAGGAGTTGATTTATTGTACCATGAGGCAACTTTTAAAAACGACATGAAAGAAAGAGCTGAGTTTACATACCATTCCACAACAGCTCAGGCAGCCCTTATCGCCAAAAAGGCAGAAGCTCATCGCCTTGTTATTGGCCACTATTCTCAGCGGTATAAGGATTTAAACCCTTTACTTGAAGAGGTGAAAGCTGTTTTTTCTAACGCCGAATTGGCTGAGGAGGGTAAAACATTTGAAATAGTTAGAGCCTATGATACTGATTGCTGATAGCGGAGCAAGCAAAACACATTGGCGATTAATTGATGGTGATCACATCCAACAATTAGAGACCTTGGGGTTGCATCCTCGATTTAATTCTGAAAAAAAAATTGATAATCAGTTACATGAAGTTTGTAAAACGTTTAATTCTCCTATTCATGAACTTTATTTTTATGGAGCAGGTTGTGCTGAGAATAGTAATAAAAAACAACTTTTAGAAAACCAGTTAAATAAACATTTTAGTAAAGCTAAAGTGTATATTTATTCTGATTTACTTGCTGCAGCACACGCTTGCCTTGCTAAGAAAAGTGGTTTAGTAGGAATTCTTGGTACGGGCGCAAACACCGCTTATTATGATGGAGAAGCACTGCATCAAAAAGTACCTAGTTTAGGGTATGTTTTAGGAGATGAGGGGAGTGGTGCCTATTTAGGAAAGTTGCTTCTTTCTTCTTTGCTTCGAGGTGATCTGCCTGAGAAACTATCAAAGAAACTATGTTTGAAGAAAGAAGAGGTTTTAGAAAAAATTCATAGTTCAGCACAACCCAACAAATACTTAGCTTCATTTGGACCATTTTTGTTTCGAAACAGAATGGATCCACAAATATCTATGCTCTTAAAACAAGCATTTGGCACTTTTGTAGATCATTATGTCTCACCTTATGGAGAAGCTCAACATATTTCAATGGTTGGTTCAATCGCTTATTATTTTAGAACTGAATTGCAGTATGTTTTAAATGAAAGGGGGCATTATTTAGGAACTGTTATTGAACATCCGATTTCTGCTTTAAGCTTGTATTATTTAGAAGATTAATTTCTTAAATTTGAGGACATGTTGTCACGTTTTGTCCTTATCACCCTGTTGGCGCCTGTATTTTCATGGGCCCAATGTAGTTTTTCAATACAAGCACAAGGAAACGTGCTTTCAGGAACAAATCAATTGGTTTGCTATGGTCTTGAAACACAAGTTTATATACAGAACATGAGTGGCTCTGGACCGTTCATTTGTGCTCTGCAAGATACTAGCGGTCAGCTCATACAACAAGATACGACCTCTTCTATCTTTTATAGTTTTGATCCTGTTGTTCAGGGTACTTATTTAATTACTGTATCTGACTCTTTTTCTTCCTGTATTGATACAATTATCATCACACAACCGGATAGTCTTTTTGCTTTTTTGAGCATACAAGATCAAAATTATTGTTTGCAGGATGGCGCAATTTATGCCAACCCACAAGGGGGAGTGTCTCCTTATGTGATGACTCTATCAGGCACTATTACACCTCCATTTAATAACCTAGCAGCTGGATTTTATTCCTTTCAATTAACCGATGGTCTGGGTTGTAGTTACAATGTTGATTCCTTACAATTGTTAACTGTTCAACCCTTAACGGTTTCTTTAGACACAAATACAATGTCTGTGAGCTATTCAGGAGGTATTTCTCCTATTAATGTGCTCTGGCCAAATAGTGACACAACGGATGCCTTGTCAGAAATTTTGTGCCCTGGAGATTATGAAGTTCTTATAGATGATGCTAGTTTTTGTGCTCCGGAGGTCATCAGTTTTTCTATCCCCGAAATTACGGCTACTATTGATGAGTCTTTAGCAGGTGTAACGATGGTTTCTGGAGGAACGCCTCCATATTCCTACCGCTGGAATACATTGGATACTACGGCCTTGGTAAGCGCTTTGTGTGCAGGTAACTATTCCATAGAAATTACGGACGCAGGCGAATGTAGTCAGCAATATAGTTTTACTATTGATA
Organism: Flavobacteriales bacterium; assembly: GCA_965661505.1. Lineage (GTDB taxonomy): Bacteria > Bacteroidota > Bacteroidia > Flavobacteriales > UBA7312 > UBA7312. The sequence goes on from CBFIDX010000001.1 coordinate 15,100, forward strand.
GTTTAAATGCCAATTTTATTTCGGAGGAAGGGCAAGTTGAGAATGTAGAAGGAGGAACACCTCCTTATTCTTTCTTTTGGTACACGGATGGTGATTTGTTAGCAGAAACAACGAACCAATTGATTGGATTTTGTGAAGGATATCATCAAGTACGTATTCAAGATGTACAGGATTGTAGTATTTCTTTTTTCTGGGAGGTTATGCCTATTGAAAGTGGTTTGCTTTGGAATCAGCTAAACTGCGATCAGCTAGATTTTGATGGTGATATAACAGTAAACCCTTCAGGAGGAACTGCTCCATACATTACATCATGGAATGAGGGAGGAGAGGTGCTCGAAACGATTACTCCAGGTATTCAACGATTATTAATAACCGACAATCAGGGATGTACATTAAAAGATAGTGTAGTTATTTCTGAACTAGAAGCGGATTGCATTTTTAATGTTATCTCACCAAGTCTTAAAGATGGCATCAATGATTTTTGGGGCATAAAGCCTGCATTTTTATATTCTGAAAGTAGGGTGCGAATTTATAACAGGTGGGGTAAGATAGTTTATGATGTTAAAGGATATTCAGATCCTTTTGATGGGCGGGATAAAAACAAACGTTTATTACCACAAGGGGTGTATTATTATTCCATTCTCCTTAAAGAAGATGATACGCCCTTACAAGGAAGTCTTACCATCTACTAACAATGCTTTTAAATCTTTTCAACAGCCTCTTTTGCTGATTTATACCATTGAGCTTCATCGTATTTTTTAAACCAAGTAAGTTGTCTTTTTGCATATCGTCTTGTATTTTTTTTAATTTGCTCGATTGCCTCTTCTAAGCTGATTTCTTTTCTGTAGAAAGCAAACAATTCTCGATAGCCTACGGTTTGTAGTGCATTTAAACTTTGGTATGGCAATAATGATTTGACTTCTTCTAAAAGTCCATTTTGTATCATTATATCTACTCTGTGGTTAATGCGTTCATACAAATCGTCTCGACTCATTTCTAAGCCAATGTATTGAATGTTAAAAAAACGTGTATCCTTGTTTTTATTTCTAAAAGAGGAAAATGCTTGATTAGTTTGTCGGCAAACCTCAAGGCATCGAAGTAAACGGTGTGCATTATTCACATCAACAGTTTGATAATAATTAGGATCTTCTTTTTTTACTGCTTTCTGTAGCCATTCTATTCCTCTATTCTTAAAATTTTCTCTTAGATCTTTTCTTAAGCTAGTGTCGATTTCAGGAAAAGCACTAAGGCCCTTGCATACTGCGTCAATGTAAAGCCCACTACCTCCAACCATAACCACAACTTGATGCTCTAGAAAAAGTTCGTTTAATTTTTTCAATGCTTCTTGCTCAAATGCACCCACGTTATAAGTATCGTGTATGCTTTTGTGTTGAATAAAATGATGGGTAATGCTTTTTAATTCCTTTGAGGATGGAACAGCCGTACCGATGTTCATTTCTTTATAAAACTGACGCGAGTCGCAAGAAATGATTTCTGTTTGTCGCTTTTTAGCAAGCTCAATAGCGAGTGCTGTTTTCCCTACGGCAGTTGGTCCAAGAACAACATATAGAGTTTTATTAATAAGATTCGAACTCATCAAATTGTTCAAATTCATTGAATTCATCAAAGATATCTCCCATAGGATCATCATCGTCTTTTGTTTCTACCTCTGAAACAAACTGGACATTTGGAGCTTCTTTAGGCATATGGCCAAATGAAAGAACCGTTTTTGGCAAATCACTACTCGAATCCTGGCCTAAAATATCTTCTACCTCAATCATAAACCTCCATAGTGTTAAAAAATCTTGAACGTAAAGCAGCTTACTTTCCGTATTTTTTAAAACATCCTTGATAGATATATCTTTCATCTCACTACTACCTTCTTGCATACTAAGAAGCGGTATTTCATCTTCTTGATCCCAGTTTTTGTTACTCAGAAAAAAAGAGGCCATTTCTCCTTTTTGAAGGTCAAAAGCTGATACAATATTTTGGTGTAGGTGTTCTAAGCTTTCACTAGCATCCATTTGAATGTCTCTGAATACATCTTTTTTATGATCTAGGATGATGCGAAGGTGCAAAATCATAATAGTTGGTTTTTGGGTTTGAGCTTCATTTCTTGTGCTTTCTTTAGTAAAAACTGATATGCCTCTTGTCGGTTGTTCTTTATTTCACCGTCTAATATAGCATCTTTAACGGCTGTTTTTAATTCGCCAACCTTTTTACATGGCTTTAGTTGAAAAATCTGCATAATTTCTTCGCCATTAATTGGAGGTTGCATATTCCTTATCTGATCGCGCTCTTCAACGTCTTTTAATTTTTGTCTTACGACTTCAAAATTTTTGAGGTACTTCTTTACCTTTTCAGGATTTTTAGAGGTGATGTCAGCATCACAAAGAGTCATTAAATCATCGATGTCTTCACCAGCATCAAACAAAAGTCTTCTTACTGCAGAGTCGCTTACAATATCTTGAGCTAAAACAATTGGACGAAGGTGTAGCTTGACTAATTTTTGAACATATTTCATTTTTTCATTTTGAGGTAGCTTTAGGTTTTTGAAAATTTTAGGAACCATTTTCGAACCCAAAAACTCATGTCCGTGAAAAGTCCACCCATTTGTTTTATCATAGCGTTTGGTAGCAGGTTTAGCTATGTCGTGCAGTATAGCAGCCCAGCGTAGCCACAGATTATCGGTATGCTTACTAATGTTTTCAAGGACTTCTAGCGTATGGTAAAAATTGTCTTTATGTCTTTTGTTATTTATCACTTCTATACCATGAAGCTCTACTAAATGAGGAAAAAATTGATGAAGTAACTTTGTATTAAAAAGCAGTTTGAAGCCTTTAGAAGGGCGGTCTGACATTATTACTTTATTGAGTTCATCAGTGATGCGCTCTTGAGAAATAATACCAAGGCGTTTAGTATTATCTTTAATTGCATGTATAGATTCTTCCTCAATTTTAAAATTTAGTTGAGTAGCAAAACGTATGGCACGCATCATCCGTAATGGGTCATCAGAAAAGGTAAGGTTGGGTTCTAGTGGTGTGCGTATAATTTTTCTTTCAAGATCATTTAAGCCATTAAAAGGGTCTAGTAGTTTACCAAATGATTTCTTGTTTAATTGAAGTGCCAGGGCGTTAATGGTAAAATCTCTTCGGTTTTGATCGTCTTGTAAATTACCGTTTTCCACAATTGGTTTTCGACTGTCTGCTCGGTACGATTCTTTACGTGCTCCAACAAACTCCAGTTCCAGATTTTTTAATTTAATCATCGCTGTGCCGAAGTTTTTAAATACCTGAACCTTCGGTTTTTCTGGATGAAGTATAGCTACTCTTTCAGCCAGTTCAATGCCACTTCCAACACAAACAAAATCAATATCTTTGGGTTGATGACGGTTTAATATAAGATCACGTACAAAGCCACCAATCACATAGGTTTCAAGCCCTAGTTCATCAGCTGCTTGGGTAACAATATTAAAAATAGGATGTTCTAGTTTATTAGCTAGGTTCACTTAACGAATAATTTTTATCTCCCCATTGTTTTTTAACAAAACAATGTTTGAAGGGGTGTTTTTGCCAGTTTCTTGTTGACGCAAATTTACCACATAATCTACGCCACTCAAAATACTTGTTTCAATATGATGAAATGACTGGGCAGTAGGCATGCCACTTATGTTTGCAGAAGTTGATATAATTGGTTTTCCAAAACGATGGATTAATTTTTTACAAAACTCGTCTTTGGGCAATCGAATTGCACACGATCCATCGGATGCCATAGCATTTTTCGCTATACCTTTTACCTGTTCGTAAATGATGGTAAGTGGTTTTTCAGCTGTTTCAATAAGATCCCAAGCAATTTCAGGCATATCAATAACTGTTCGTTCGAGCATAATTTCAGAAGCAACTAACGTTATCAGTGCTTTTGCATCTGTTCTTTTTTTTAGCGCATATACCTTTTCAATCGATTTAGGGTTAGTGGCATCGCAGCCTATACCCCATACGGTATCTGTTGGGTAAAGAATTAAGCCTCCTTGATTTAAAACTTCAACTGTTTTTTGTAGCTCTTCATTCATGATTTTCTTCTTAGTTGCCAAAGTTTTGCGTAGCGTAAAAACACCGCATAGGCTTGTATGCTAGCAATGGTAAGACCTGTAATACCATCGAGAATGCCTAATTGTAAGAGGTAGTGTTTTGTAAAACGAGCAATTGGTTTTATTACAAAATGGTAGGGTGTAAGCATGCCTGTTTTATGATCGTAATCTTTACTTTGCCATTCTGCATACCTTCTTATTTTATAAAGATAGTCTTGCATATTGTTGAAAGTATAGTGGTGCATCTTATTTTTAAGATAACCTACCTTTCCTTTCGTAATGATTTCAGCATGCACATTTTTTTCTTCATAGCGACACTCATCTCTTTTAAAAAGGCGTATGACTTTATCATCTTGCCATCCACTAAAATGTACTTTTTTCCCCATAAAGTGATTTTGTCTGTAAATCCAAAAACCGCTTTCTTTTGGATTGTTCTTTATCATTGTAAGAATTTCTTCCTTCAGTTCTTTGGTAATTCGTTCATCTGCATCGATTAAAAGAATCCATTGATGTTGGGCCTGAGGAATGGCCCAATTTTTCTGCGAAGCCGAGTTTTGATACTGGCGTTGTAAAATTTTTGTTGCCAAAGGTTTTGCCAGTTCTATCGTACTGTCGTCTGAAAAAGAATCAACAACAATTATTTCATCAGCAAAATCAACTGATTTTATTGCACTTATAATGTTGTGTTCTTCATTACCAGTAGGTATGATGGCGCTTATCTTTTGCATTTACAAAGATTGATAAAGTGTCATTAGTTCTTTTGCGATTTTATCATCTGTGAAGTTTTGAGCATGTTTAAACCCATCAAGAATCATTTTGTTTCTCAATTCGTTATCAGATTGTATGTGTTTTATAGCTTTTGTTATCGAATCTGATTCTAAAGGATTTATATAGTAAGATGAAGGACCACCACTTTCATTAAAACAACCACCACTTGTAGTAATAACAGGTATTTTGGAAAAAAGCGCTTCAATAATAGGAATTCCAAACCCTTCAAAAACAGAGGGGTATATCATTATTTCAGCTGATTGATAAATAGCTGCCATGTCGGAAAGTGGTATTCCTTCAAGAAAATGTATGCGATTTTTTATTTTATTTTCATGAACAAACTTTACACAATCTCTTTTGTATTTTTTTCCCTTACCAATTACTACTAGGTGATGATGGGGCAATGATTTCATTGTTTTAAGTAGGGTCAAAAGATTTTTGCGCTCTTCTATGCTGCCAACATATAAAAGGTATTTATTTGGAAGATTGTAGTTGTTTTTAATGACCTCCAAATCCTTTGATTTTTTTTGAAATACATGATTACATCCTTGATAAACGACACTAATTTTTTCTTCTGGTATAGAGAAGAACTCCATGATGTCGGCTTTGGTTTGTTTGCTGACTGCAATAATGTGATCTGCAACTTGACAGGCGTGTTTAAATTTGTGATAATATATTTTTCTGTCAATGCTTTTAAAAAATTTTGGGTATCGTATGAAAATTAAATCATGAATTGTAACAACTGTTTTTGTCGTTGTTTTTTGAATACCTTTTGGGAGTTCATGACTAAGCCCATGAAAAACATCAATTTGATCTTTATGTAATTGTTTACTCAAAGTCACAGAACGCCAAATTCCTGAAAAACTCTGATACATAATTGATTTTGGAGTACGGATATCAATATTTTTGATGTCCTTTAGAAACTCCAGGCGCTGGTTAGTTTTAGCTTTTGGAGTGTATAGCAGGTAGTGGTGTTGAGGGTAATATGTGCTAAGAATACGGATGGTATCTCGACTATAATTTCCTAAACCGGTGTTGTTATGGAAAGCACGTTTTGCGTCAAAACCTATTTTCATCAGACTGCTAACTTATATTCGCGAAGCGCGTTGTTAAGAGATGTTTTTTTATCTGTACTTTCTTTTCTTTTACCGATAATTAATGCACAAGGAACACCGTATTCGCCACTTTTGAATGACTTTGGATAAGTGCCCGGAATGACTACTGAACGACTAGGGATTATTTTTTTGTATTCTTTAGGTTCATGGCCTGTTACATCAATAATTTTTGTTGAGGCAGTCAATACTACATTGGCTCCTAAAACAGCTTCTTTCTCAATTTTCACACCTTCTACTACAATACATCTTGACCCTATAAAGGCATTGTCCTCAATGATAACTGGTGCAGCTTGTATGGGTTCCAGCACCCCACCTATGCCAACACCCCCGCTTAAATGTACGTCCTTGCCAATTTGAGCACAAGACCCCACAGTAGCCCAAGTGTCTACCATTGTGCCACTATCTACATAAGCTCCAATATTTACATAGGAGGGCATCATTATTACACCTTTGGCCAAATAAGCACCATATCGTGCTACAGCATGTGGTACAACCCTAACTCCTAACTTGGCATAATTGCTTTTAAGTTTCATCTTGTCATGAAACTCCATGGCCCCCGCCTCTAAAGTTTCCATTTTTTGTATGGGGAAGTATAAAATGACGGCTTTTTTAATCCAATTATTTACTTGCCACTTATCCGATTCCACACTAGCAACTCGTAAACGACCTTTGTCTAGTTCTTCAATTACTGTTCTAATGGCATTCTGAGTTTTGTCTTCATTTAACAATTCCCGATTATCCCAAGCACCTTCAATAATATTTTTAAGTTCTGTAAGCATGCAACAAAGATAGACAAAAGCTTTATTTTTGCCTTATGCCACGCATTTTAGCTATTGACTACGGACAAAAAAGAGTTGGTCTTGCCGTTACGGACAAGGATCAATTAATTGCAGGAGGTCTAACTACTGTTTTAAGTAAAGACGTACTTCGTTATTTGAGTGAATATCTTGAGAATGAAAAAGTAGAAGCTTTCGTAGTAGGAAAGGCTAAGAATTTAAACAACACCCCATCTGAAAGTGCTAAGTTTATTGAGCCTTTCGTTTTACGACTTAGCAAGCTTTTTCCAGATATTCCGATACATCGGGTTGACGAACGTTTTACTTCAAAAATGGCTTTTCAAACCATGATAGATAGTGGCTTAAAAAAGAAAGCTAGAAGAAATAAAGCATTAATTGATGAAATTAGTGCTACCATAATTCTTCAATCTTTTTTAGCTTCTAAGTAGCTTTCCTTTTAAATAATGAGCAGTAAAAGATTCTTTACAATTTATTAGTTCTTCGGGAGTTCCCTCAAAAAGGAGTTGTCCTCCTTCTTCGCCACCATAAGGTCCAAGATCAATTATCCAGTCAGCACTTTTAATAACATCTGTATTATGCTCCACACAAATGATAGAGTGTCCGTTTTTAATCAATGCAGAAAAAGAGGTTAATAATTTCTTAATATCGTGAAAATGTAAGCCAGTTGTTGGCTCATCAAATATAAATAGTGTTTTTTCTGTGTTCGTGCCCTTGCTCAAAAAAGAGGCTAGTTTAATTCGTTGGGCTTCACCACCGCTCAGCGTACTAGATGATTGTCCTAAATTTACATAACCAAGGCCCACTTGCTTGAGGGGTAGTAGCTTATTGGCAATTCGGGACTGATTGCAATTATTAAAAAATGTTATTGCATCATCAACAGTCATCTTTAGAATTTCAGCAATGTTCTTGTCTTCAAACTTTACATCAAGTGTTTCTTGTTTAAATCGTTGGCTATTGCATGCTTCGCAAGGAAGGTGTACATCTGCCATAAACTGCATTTCTATTTTTGTAGATCCCTCTCCTTCACATACTTCGCATCTTCCTCCAGCAATATTGAACGAAAATTGACCGCTTTTGAATCCACGACTAATGGAAAGGGGCTGTCTAGCAAATAGTTTTCTTATATCATCATAGGCTTTGATGTAGGTTACTGGATTTGATCGAGAAGACCGTCCAATAGGATTTTGATCAACAAATTCAATTTGTTCAATATTGTTAACATCACCTTCAATGCAGTCATGAGCCCCAATCTTTGTCGTATATCCTTGAATTTGTTTTTGAATTGCTGGAAACAATATTTGTTTGATTAATGAACTTTTACCTGAACCACTAACACCGCTTACGACGGTTAGTGTATTAAGAGGAAAGCGCACATCAATGTGTTTTAAGTTATTTTCTCGAGCTCCTTTAACAGTAACCGATTTGTGCCATGTTCTACGTTTATTCGGAACTTCAATTTGGAGTTTGTTATGTAGGTATTGTGCAGTTAAGCTTTGGTTGTTTTTCGTCATCTCATCAATTTTACCTTGAAAAACAATATTCCCTCCATTTGTTCCCGCTTCTGGCCCAATATCTATTAACTCATCCGCAGCTTGCATAATTTCTTCATCATGCTCTACTACAATTACCGTGTTTCCAACCTCTTTAAGTGCTTTTAAAACAGCTATTAATTTTTCAGTATCTTTTGGGTGAAGACCAATGCTTGGTTCGTCCAGCACATATAGGGAGCCAACTAAACTGCTTCCTAAAGAAGTGGCGAGATTTATTCGTTGTGATTCTCCTCCAGATAAAGTGGATGAAAGCCGATTTAATGTTAAGTACCCAAGTCCAACTTTGTTCAAGAAGTTTAATCTATTTGTTATTTCTTCAAGGAGTCTTTCAGAGATAGCTAAATCACTTTTGTTTAAGTGGATATTATTAAAAAGATCTAAAGCCTTGTTAATTGGTAAATGAACGATGTTGTTTATTGTGTTTCCATCAACAGTAACGTAAAGAGCTTCCTTTCTTAGTCGAGTTCCCTGACAATCTGGGCAGGTACTTTTTCCTCTAAATCGTGCTAGCATGACTCTATTTTGCACTTTGTAATTTTCTTTTTCTAATTGAGAGAAAAATTGCCTAATCCCTTTTAATTTTTTTGCTCCATTCCAAAGGATCCCCTTTTCTTTATCACTTAACTCAAAGTAGGGTCTATGAATTGGGAAATTATGTTCCAGTGCATTTGAAATGAAACGATCTTTCCATTTACTTCTTTTCTCACCTTTCCAGCAACTAACCGCATTTTCAAAAATAGATAATGATTCATTAGGGATAACTTTTTTCTCGTCTATTCCCATTACACTCCCAAAGCCTTCACATTTTTTACAAGCGCCATAAGGATTATTGAAGCTAAAAAGATGTTCAGTTGGTTTTTCAAACTCCATCCCGTCTGCTTCAAATCGATTTGAGAACTCCTTAGTTGAATGTGCTATTATCTCTATTGTACAACGTCCATTGCCCTCATGAAATGCAGTCTGAATACTATCCGCTATTCTATTTAGGTTTTCATCATCATTACTTACTGATACCCGGTCGATCACTATCGAAAAACATTCCTCTTTATTAACAAAATTTTTGTCGATTAAATGCTCTATTCTTTCGATTTTGGAGCCAATTTTCACTCGTGTAAACCCTTGTTGCAGTAAAACATTAAGTTGATTCTCAGTGTCCTCTCTTAAAGGATGTTTTGCGATGATCAGTACCTTAGCACCAGCTGGATGTTGGCATATAAAGTCAACAACATCACTAACTTGATGATTTTTGACTTCACAAGACGAAATGGGTGAAATTGTTCTTCCTATTCTAGCAAAAAGTAATTTTAAATAATCATATATTTCAGTAGAAGTTCCAACGGTAGATCTTGGATTTCGTGTGTTGACCTTTTGTTCTATGGCTACTGCAGGAGAAATGCCAAGAATCTGGTCAACATCTGGCTTTTGTAATTTCCCTAAAAATTGACGTGCATAAGAGGATAGACTTTCGATGTAACGTCTTTGTCCTTCAGCAAAAAGGGTGTCGAATGCCAGTGATGATTTGCCAGATCCTGAAACACCTGTTATAACGATTAATTCCCGCTTGGGTATGCTGATCTCTATGTTCTTAAGATTATGCGTTCGAGCACCTTTTACATAGATGTAATTATTGCTGATTTTAGAATTGGTTTCTGACACGAAAAGGCTGTTTTTATGAGGAAAAGCTGCAAATTTATAGATTTATTATTTGGGATTTAGTAAATTAAAACATATATTTGGTTTTGCTTTACAATAAATACGATTGTGTAAAGTCTTTTAATCTAAACACACCGCTTATAGAAACATATCTACTTGAAATTTTATTAATCCTTAAACAAAGTAGATATGCTATTACAAAACCTTTCCGATCAACAATTAGTTTCTTCCTATATGGAAGGAGATACTGTTTCTTTAGAAGTACTAGTTGAACGTCATAAAACAAGAATTTTCACTTTTATCATTTCCAAAGTCCGAAATCAAGACTTAGCAGAGGATATTTTTCAAGATACTTTTTTTAAAGTTATCAAGTCATTACAAAAAGGGAAATATAATGAAGAAGGCAAGTTCTTGCCGTGGGTAATGCGTATTGCTCATAATTTAGTGATTGACCACTTTAGAAAGATAAAACGCATGCCCATTGCTGGCAAGCCAAAATTTGATGATGACGGATTTGATATTTTTGATATACTTTCTAATGGGGAAAAAACCTCCGAGTACGTTATGATGGAAGGTGAGCTTTATACTCAATTGAAAAAAATGATTGATCAATTGCCTGATGAACAGAAAGAAGTTTTAATAATGCGTCATTATGAAGAGCTTACGTTTAAAGAAATTGCTGAAAAAACCGGTGTTAGCATCAATACTGCTCTTGGAAGAATGCGTTATTCATTAATTAATTTACGAAAAATCATGCAAGAGCATCGAATCGATTTGATGCTGTAGTTTCTTTCTGTAAAATAAATTTTTTTCCACAACGTTATTAAGCGTAAACAGTTAAGTTTACGTTTATGAATAAAACATTTACTCAAAAAGATTTAATTCGATTTCTTTATGATGAAACATCTTCGTCTGAAAATAATCAGATAGATGCTATTCTTCTAGTCAATGACGAGTTAAAATCCGATTTTTTGGAGTTGAAGAATTCTTTTGACTGCCTAAATAAAATTCGTGTTGGGCCATCTAAGGTCACTGTCAATAATATTATTTCTTATGCAAAAGCGCTAGAAGTTGCTCCGACTAAACAGTTAGGTTTGATTGATTTTGTGATGAATTAACAAATTAACTGCTATTAAATTCAGTACCATTTTTTAGCTTTCTGGATTGAATATTTTTTAGCTTTGAAAAATGCTAAAAAAAGAACGATACAAACGATTTATAGCGTATTTTGAAAAGCACTTGCCTGCTGCGGAGACAGAACTACATTATACCAATGAGTTTGAGCTTTTAATAGCCGTTATTCTATCAGCACAATGTACAGATAAGCGAGTGAACATGGTTACTCCAAAATTATTTTCTGCCTATCCCACAGCGGAAGCAATGGCAGAAGCCACTCATGAAGATATTTTCCCATACATTCGAAGTATTAGTTACCCAAATAATAAGGCTAAATTTTTAGATAAAACATCAAAAATGTTGGTCGACAAGTTTAAAGGTAAGGTACCTGCAGATGTTAATGAATTACAAACATTACAAGGAGTAGGTAGAAAAACAGCTAATGTAGTGGCCTCTGTTTTATACGATATACCTACAATGCCTGTTGATACTCATGTTTTTCGTGTTTCTGAACGAATCGGACTTACGCAGAATGCTAAAAACCCTCTTCAGTCTGAGAAGCAATTAGTAAAATACTTTCCTAAAGACAAGCTTAATATTGCGCACCATTGGCTAATTTTACACGGAAGATACACCTGCTTAGCAAGAAAGCCTAAATGCGATAAATGTAGCTTAACAAGTTTTTGTAAATTTTTTGATAAGCAAAAGAAATCTGTTAATAAATAGCTTGTTTATTAGTACTTAAACTGGCTTAAAAATTGTTAGTTTTGTTAGGTAAAAAAAACAAAAATGACAACGTTAAAAATAGGCGATAAAGCACCAGATTTTTCAGTAAAAAATGAATTAGGAAAAGATGTAACTCTTTCTGATTTTTCTGGAAAAAAAGTAGTTTTATTTTTCTACCCAAAAGATAACACCCCTGGTTGTACAGCAGAAAGCTGTAATTTAAGGGATCACTATCAAGAATTGAAAGAGCATGGCTTTGACGTTCTAGGCATCAGTGCTGATAGCGAAGAGTCCCACCAAAAATTCATTAAAAAGTATGATCTTCCGTATCACCTTCTTGCAGATACGACTAAAAAAATGCTAAATGACTATGGCGTATGGGGGCCAAAAACGTTCATGGGTCGTACTTCTGATGGCATTCATCGAACGACATTTGTTGTTGATGAAGAAGGCATAATAGAAAGAATTTTCACCAAAGTGAAAACAAAAACACATACTGAACAAATTTTAGAAACATACTAAGTAAAAGGATGAGTAAAGAACAAGAAGCAAAAATGAAAGCCCTCCAGTTGACTCTGGACAAAATGGACAAGTCTTATGGCAAAGGGACTGTAATGCGTCTAGGCGATAAAGCAGTAGAAAATATAGAGGCAATCCCGAGTGGATCATTGGGGCTTGATTTAGCGCTTGGCATAGGGGGTTACCCAAGAGGAAGGGTTATAGAGATTTATGGGCCAGAATCTTCTGGTAAAACAACCTTAGCAATACATGCCATTGCTGAAGCTCAAAAACAAGGAGGAATCGCCGCATTTATTGATGCTGAGCATGCCTTTGATCAGCACTATGCATCCAATCTTGGTGTTGATGTTGAAAACCTCCTTATATCACAACCTGATAATGGGGAACAAGCCTTAGAGATAGCGGATAATCTAATCCGTTCAGGGGCAATTGACATTCTTGTTGTAGATTCTGTTGCTGCTTTAACGCCTAAGAGCGAAATTGAAGGAGAAATGGGAGATACCTCTGTGGGTTTGCATGCTCGTTTGATGTCCAAAGCATTAAGAAAGTTGACTGGCACAATCAGCAAAACCGGATGTACTTGTATTTTTATTAATCAGCTTAGGGAAAAAATTGGGGTAATGTTTGGTAACCCAGAGACAACTACAGGAGGTAACGCCTTAAAGTTTTATGCTTCTGTTCGTTTGGACGTTCGAAGAAGTACCGCTATAAAGGATGCTGATGGAGCAATAGGTAATAAAACACGTGTTAAGGTTGTAAAAAACAAAGTAGCTCCCCCATTTAAACAGGTAGAGTTTGATATAATGTATGGTGCAGGAGTTTCTAAAGTAGGTGAAATTTTAGATAAATCGGTAGAATTAGACGTTGTTCAGAAGTCTGGTTCTTGGTTTAGCTATGATGGTGAAAAATTAGGTCAAGGGAGGGATGCAGTTAAATCAATTTTACAAGATAACCCAGAACTTTCTGATCAGCTTGAAGGTAAGATCAAAGACATTCTTGCTCAATAGTTCGTGACGCATTATTTTGATCTTTCTTTATGAGGTTTTTTATTGTACCATTTCTTTTAATTTTCTTATCCTGTGGGGTAGAGCAAAATTCTGAAAATGCTAAATCCTCAATTTCACTTTTAAGTGAGGCGATTTTAAAATCTCCTGATAACATTGATTTACTCCAACAAAGAAAAGTTCTTTTTCTAAAAAATGATAATTTAGAAGCGGCACTCATAGATCAAGAACAAATAGTTAGTCTAGATTCATCTAATCATGTATCTTGGTATGAATTGGCTGATATTCAGTACAAAATTGCAAAAAAGGATAAACCTAACTACTATCGATTTGCTTTAAGTTCTTTAATGAAAGAAATGCCTAATCAGGAGGCACACATCCCTTCATTACTTCTTAGAGGGAAACTACAATATTTATATAGAAATCATCAAGAGTCTTTAAAAGATTTAAACAATACCATAAAAGAAAATCCATACGATTCAGAGGCGTATTTCTATAAAGGTTTAAACTATAAAGAGCTTGGCGATATTGAAAAAGCGATTTCTCAATTTCAAACTACTGTAGAGCAAAATCCATTTCATGCAATGGCCTATGAACAATTAGCTTTTATTTATGCGTCATTGGGAGACACTCCTTTAGCAGAAATGTTTTTCGATAATGCGTTGTCTGTTGATTCGTCAAATATCAAAACATGGTATAATAAAGGAAAGTATTTGCAAGATTTAGAAAGGTATAATGAGGCGGAAAAATGTTATTATGCCATTTTAAAAAGGGACAACTTTAATGAATTTGCAAATTACAACTTAGGCTACATTCATTTTTTAAGGCAAGACTATGAAATGGCTGCCAATTATTTTTCTGACGCTATTTATACCAATTCAGCTTATGCAGATGCCTATTATTCAAGAGGTCTTTGCTTTAAGGCTTTAAAAAATATTCCTCAAGCAAGAGTTGATTTTCAAACAGCGCTTCGTTTAGATGAAACATTTGAAGAAGCTCAAATTGAACTTCAAAAGTTGCCATAAAAAAAGAGCTACCTAATAATAAGTAGCTCTTTTATCTTTTAGAAATTTAATTTATGCTAGTTTAACATTTACAGCATTTAAGCCTTTTCTACCTTCTTCAAGGTCAAATGTTACTTTATCATTTTGATTAATTTCATCAATAAGTCCGCTAACATGTACAAAGTACTCTGTTCCTGACTCATCTTCTTTTATGAAACCAAAGCCTTTGGTATCATTGAAGAATTTAACTGTTCCAGTATTCATAATATATTTTTAAATAAAGTGCAAAGATACAATAAAAAAGCCCCCATGCGACAAGGAGGCTTTTTTTATAATAAATTTTGGTATTTTACTTTTTAACTTCGTCTACAATTGCCTTGAAAGCAACGGGATGATTCATTGCTAAATCAGCAAGAACCTTACGGTTAATGATGATTCCTTTTTGGTTTATTGCACCCATAAAAGTTGAATATGACATTCCGTATTCTCTAACACCAGCGTTGATTCGTTGTATCCATAAAGAACGAAAATTTCTTTTCTTTTGCTTACGCCCAATGTAGGCGTATTGCATTGCTTTTTCTACTGCATTTTTTGCTACAGTATGAACATTTTTTCTTCGCCCGAAGTAACCTTTGGCTTCTTTTAGTACCTTTTTTCTTCTGGCTTTAGCTGCTACAGCATTTACTGATCTTGGCATAATTAATTGTTTTTTGGTAGTTAGCGCCTTTTATTTAAAAAGAACTTATAGAGCTAAAAACCTGGTTAGTACATTGATAGAATTAGATACACAATTGTTGTTTGATGCTTGCAACATCGGAATCGTGTACTAATCCTGTTTTTGTCAAGTTACGCTTTTGCTTGGTCTCTTTTTTTGTTAAAATATGACTTTTAAAAGCGTGCTTTCTTTTGATTTTACCTGTTCCAGTTAGCTTAAATCGCTTTTTTGCACTGGATTTTGTTTTCATTTTTGGCATTTTCTTGCTTATTTAATGATTTACTTTTTCTTTTTTGGTGCGATAAACATTGTCATTCGTTTCCCTTCTAATTTTGGCATTTGCTCCACAATTCCATACTCTTCAATTGCTTGTGCGAATTTTAAAAGTAAAATTTCGCCCTGATCTTTAAAAACGATACTTCGCCCTCTAAAAAACACGAATGCTTTTACTTTTGAGCCTTCTTCTAAAAACTTGACTGCATGCTTTGTTTTAAACTTTAAATCGTGCTCTTCAGTATTTGGTCCAAAGCGGATTTCCTTAATTACAGTTTTGGCAGCCTTAGCTTTTATTGCTTTTTGCTTTTTCTTTTGATCGTACAAGAACTTTTTATAATCAATCACCTTACAAACAGGTGGGTCTGCTTTGGGAGATATTTCCACAAGATCCAGACCCAAGTCCTTGGCTACGTTCATAGCTTTCGTAATTGGGTAAACACCTACTTCAACATTATCCCCAACTAATCGGATCTCTTTAGCCGTAATGTTGTGGTTGATTTTATGTTCAGCCTCTCTGGGCCTTCTTCTTTCGAAGTTCTTTCTCCTTCTTCTTATTGCGATAGTTCTAAACTATTGATTATTATTAAATTTTGTTAAAGATTCCAACTCCGTGGTGAAGTGCTGTACAAAATCGTTTAATTTAAATACACCCAGATCTTCACCTCCGTGTTTCCGCACGGAGACGGTACCTTCATTATCTTCTTTTTCCCCAACTATTAACATGTAGGGTATTTTGCTTACTTCAGCGTCTCTTATCTTGCGACCTGCTTTTTCAGCACGCTCGTCAACGAGCCCGCGAATATCGTAATTATTTAGCAGATTTAAAATCTTTTCTGCGTAATCATGATATTTTTCACTTATGGGTAAAATAATCACTTGTTCTGGGGTGAGCCAAAGCGGGAAATTTCCTCCACAATGTTCTAGTAAAACGGCAACAAAACGCTCCATTGATCCAAAAGGCGCTCTATGAATCATTACAGGTCGATGATTTTTATTGTCCATACCAACATATTCCAATTCGAAACGTTCGGGAAGGTTATAATCAACTTGAATGGTTCCTAACTGCCAACTTCTTCCAAGTGCATCCTTGACCATAAAATCTAATTTTGGACCATAAAATGCAGCTTCGCCATACTCGATAGTTGTTGACAACCCTTTTTCTTCGGTCGCTTCAAGTATTGCCTTTTCAGCTTTATCCCAATTTTCAGAAGATCCTATATACTTTTCTGGTTTTTGTTGATCTCTCAGGGAAATTTGAGCAGTGAATTCATCAAAACTTAAGGTCTTGAAAATGTATAGTACGAGGTCAATTACTTTAATAAACTCTTCTTTTACTTGTTCTTGTGTACAGAAGATGTGCGCATCATCTTGTGTAAAACCCCTTACTCTATTAAGTCCATGTAATTCACCGCTTTGCTCATAACGATAAACTGTACCAAACTCAGCAAAACGAAGGGGTAGATCTTTGTAAGAGCGAGGCTTTGTCTTGTAAATCTCACAGTGGTGAGGGCAATTCATGGGTTTTAATAAAAACTCTTCACCTTCTGCCGGGGTGTTAATTGGTTGAAAAGAATCCTGCCCATACTTAGCATAGTGCCCTGAGCAAACATATAAATCTTTGTTAGCAATATGCGGAGTAATAACCTGGTCGTATCCCGAAGCTTTTTGTGCTTTTTTTAAGAAGTTTTCTAGTCTTTCTCTTAAATCAGCTCCTTTTGGTAGCCATAAGGGTAAGCCTTGCCCTACTTTTTGAGAAAAAGCAAAAAGTTCTAGTTCCTTTCCCAACTTCCTATGATCTCGTTTTTTGGCTTCCTCTAGCATTTCTAAATGCTGGGTGAGTTCTTTTTGCTTAGGAAAGGTAATTCCGTATATACGTGTAAGTTGTTTGTTGTTTTCATCACCCCTCCAGTAGGCACCTGCTATATTAAGCAGTTTTGCTGCTTTTATAAAACCCGTGTTTGGAATGTGGGGGCCTCGACACAAATCAGTAAAATTTCCTTGAGTATAAAAAGTGATGTTTCCATCCTCTAAATTTTCTAATAATTCTAATTTATACTCATCACCTTTCTGTTGATAGTAAGCCATAGCATCATTTTTAGATATATCTTTTCGGATATAATCATTTTTCTGACGAGCTAACTCTAACATTTTCTGTTCAATTTTTGAAAAGTCATCTGAAGAAATGGTATGCTCACCCAAATCTATGTCGTAATAAAAACCATTTTCAATTGGAGGGCCAATGGCAAGTTTAATGCCAGGAAATAACGATTCTAATGCTTCCGCCATTAAATGAGCAGATGAATGCCATAAAGCCATTTTCCCATCAGGGTCATTCCAAGTAAGTAAGTTGAGTGTGCAGTCTTCGTTGATTTGACGACTGGCATCCCAAACTTCATCGTTTACCTTAGCTGCTAAAACATTCCTTGCAAGCCCTTCACTAATGCTTTTAGCAATATCTAGAGCTGTTGTTCCTTGTTTTACGTTTTTTACTGTTCCATCAGGAAGCGTAATATTGATCATTTGCTAAACTTGTTAGAGCGCAAATATAACAAAATGGGATAGGATACAGGCTAGATAATTTAGGCTTGAAAAAGTAAGAAAATAAGTTCTTTTTTTGGAGGAGAAATAATTTAAGTAGATATTTGTAAGTGTTATATATTTAACTAATTAACTCAAAAAAACATCCAATGAATAAGATTACTATTTGTATTCTGTTGGTTTTTACCATGTCTTTCTTTACAGCAAATTCTGAGGAAACTCAGATTATTATTAAAAATGCTACTCTACAAGAAACAAACTTAACACTTAAGTTAGGCGATTGGTCTCTTCACGATTCTCAAATTTTGTTTGAAGATGGCACTCCTATTCTAAGAGAAGGGGCTCCTGAGCTTTTGAAGCTAACAACCTCTATTGTTATACCAGATATGGCTAAAATGAAGATTGAAGTAATATCTTCTGCTTACCAAGATTATCATAATGTAGATATAATACCTTCTAAAGGAAATCTATATAGAGATGTTGATCCAAGTTCTGTAGCGCTAAAATATGGAGAGGTATATCAAAAAGATTCTTTTTTCCCGGGTGAGTTAAGTGAGTTAAGAACTCCTCACATTGTCCGAGATTTTAGAGGGCAAACAGTCGTTTTTTACCCTTTTCAGTACAATCCGATTCAAAAAACACTAAGGGTGTATAGTGAGATTGAGTTAAAAGTAACTGTGCAAGATCAAAATGGCATCAATACAATTAACCGATCTAATTTTCCAACTACCATAAGTAAAGATTTTGATTGGTTGTACGAAAAACATTTTTCTAATTTTTCAATTTTAAAATCAGCGATGGCCTATAATCCTGTCTCTGAGCAAGGAGATATGTTGGTTATTTATCACCAGGATTTTTGGAATGAGATACAGCCATTCGTCAAATGGAAAAAACTGAAAGGTATTGAAGTCAAAACAGAAGACGTTGCTAGTATAGGTGGTTCTGGAGCAATTAAGACATACATTGAAGATGAGTATGCTAATAACCCTTCATTAGTTTATGTTCTTTTAGTAGGGGATCATGCCTACGTTCCCTCCTCATCTACATCTGCTGGAGATTCTGATAACAACTATTCATACATTGTTGGCAACGATCATTATCCTGACCTGTTTATGGGTCGTTTTTCTGCAGAAACAGAGGACGATATTAAAACTATGGTTTACAGAACCATACAATACGAGAAATATCCTGATGCATCTGATAGTTGGGCCAAAGTAGGAGTGGGGATCGGCTCAGAGGATGGAACATCATCCACTGATCCTAATAACCCTCCCACAGGAATGGGGGATGATAATGAAGCAGATTGGCACCACAATATGAATATCAAATCAGACCTTCTTGGTTTTACATATAATTCTATTAGCGAACTCTATGAGGGAGGAACTTATGCAGGCTCAGTGGATGCTGCAGGCAATCCTTCTTCGATGGATTTAGGCAGCCTGCTTAATTCAGGATTAGGTATTATTAACTACACCGGTCATGGAAGTGATTATTCTTTTGCAACAACAGGTTTTGACATTTCTAATATCAATAATTTAACAAATGATGGAATGTGGCCATTTATTTGGTCTGTTGCATGCGTCAATGGTAACTTTACCTCGCAAACCTGCTTTGCTGAAGCATGGATAAGAGCCAATATGGGTTCATTTGATAGACCAACAGGTGCAATAGCTACGATGATGTCAACCATCAATCAAAGTTGGAATCCACCCATGTCAGCACAAGATGAATTCAATGACATTCTTGTTGAAATGTATAATAATAATATTAAACGTTCATTTGGTGGCCTTTCCTATAATGGATGTATGTTGATGAACGATGAGTATGGCGGACAAGGAGATGAGATGACCGATACTTGGACTCTATTTGGTGATCCTTCAGTGATTGTAAGAACCGACCTACCAGCACCAATGACTGTAACTCATCCTGGAACATTAATGATGGGGGCTACTTCAATGGATATCAATTGTAATGAGGAAGATGCTTTGGTTTCTTTAACTGTTAATGGAGATATCATTGGTACTGGTTTTATAAGCGGAGGTCAAGTAACAGTAAACTTTAATGCTTTGACAACTCTTGATACTGTTCATGTAACCGTAACTGATTTTAATAATCAACCCTACTTAGGCTTTGCCTTGAGCATTGTTCCTACTGGCCCATGGGTAGTTCAAGATTCTTACATTGTTAATGATGCAACTGCAAACAACAATCAACAAGCTGATTACGGTGAAAACATTAGCTTAGATGTTGTTTTGGCAAACGTAGGAGTTTCAGCTGCTAATGCTGTCACAGCTACTCTTTCTACCAATGACCCTAACGTTACCATCACCTCAAACACTTATAATTTTGGTAACATAAATAATGGTGGCATAGCAAATGGATCAGCAGCATTTAGTTTATCTGTAAACAACAACATTGTTGACTTGCACGAGGTTCCATTTTTAATAGATATTTCAGATAATTCTGGTAACAATTGGAATGGACAATTTACCATGCCTATTCATGCACCTGTTTTCAGCTCTGCTGATTGTGATGTAGACGATTCTGTTTCTGGAGATAATAATGGTGTGTTAGATGATTCAGAAAATGCAGACATTGTGATTAATACGCCTAATTTCGGAAGTGCTCCAGCTTCAAATGCTACTGCTACACTAGCGACTAGTTGTGCATACGTGACCATAAACAATCCGAGTATTAATATAGGTACAATTCCAGCTCTTGATGATGTTGATGTTGTTTTTAATGTAACTGTTGATCCATCAGTTCCAATCGGTACGATTGCTACATTTGATTATGAAATTACTGCTGGAAGCTATTCTTTATCCCAATCATATGATCTAGAAATTAACTTAATGTTAGAAGATTTTGAGAGCAATAACTTTACCTTATACGCATGGCAATTGTTAGGTGATGAAAATTGGTTTACCACAACTTATCTTCCTTTTGAGGGAGACTACTGTTCTCAATCAGGTGATATTGCAAATAATCAAAACAGTGTTTTAGAAGTTGAGGTTGATGTTTTATACAACGATTCTATTTCATTTTTCAAAAAAGTATCTTCTGAACCATGGTATGATTACTTAAGATTTTACGTTGATGGCAATCAGTTGGGACAATGGAGTGGTGTTGAGGATTGGTCTAAAGAATCTTTTGCTGTTGCCCCAGGTGTTCATGTTTTTAAATGGGCTTATGAAAAAGACGCTTTAGTTTCTGAAAATGATGACTGCGCCTGGCTCGATGAAGTTAAGCTCCCTACAGGAACAGTTTTAGGAACTTCTACGACTATTGTTGAAGAAGATGTTGAGTCAACAATTTATCCAAACCCGTTTAGCGACAAGCTGTACGTAAGTAATGTAGGCAAAGCTAATTTTAAGCTACTTAATACCCTAGGTCAGATTCTTTTTCAAAAGTCTATTCAAGGAGCAGAATCAATATCTGTAAACAATAGTTTACCTAAGGGAATTTATTTTGTCGAAATTAGCAATGAATATAAAAAGGAAATTCATAAAGTAATAAAGCAATAGGAATAACTCAAAAAAAAGCTCCAATTAAGGAGCTTTTTTTTGAGTTACCTAAAAAAGATTAACTGCAAGTTCTGCCCATATCAATAATAGACTCATAACTATCAGAGTTATTAGGAAATACCTTATTTTAACATTTAATATTTTTCTGGATGTATATTCGATTAGAATTGCATAGCTAAAAAGGAAGAAGAAGGCCAAAATGAAATCGTGAATTGTCCAATTTAACTCATTTGAAAAATTCGTCATAACTACTGGTATTGATAAGATTAGAGCTATCCCAATAACTAGAACGATAAATCTCTTTTTTTTCACTTGTTAAGCTTGAATAACTCCTGGGTTGTATGCTTTTTCTATTGGTGCATGATTAGCAGCCTCAATGCCCATTGAGATAACTTCACGAGTTTTTAAGGGATCTATAATAGCATCTACCCACAAACGTGAAGCCGCATAGTAGGGAGAGGTTTGCTCTTTGTAGCGATTTGTAATATTTTTTAGTAGTTTTTGTTCTGCTCTTTTATCAATGTCTTCTCCTTTTGCTTTTAGCGATGCTTTTTCTATTTGTAACAAAACTTTAGCAGCTTGCACGCCACCCATTACGGCTATCTGAGCAGTGGGCCAAGCAACAATCAAGCGTGGGTCGTAGGCTTTTCCACACATGGCATAGTTGCCAGCACCATACGAGTTACCTAGTATTACTGTAAATTTTGGCACAACCGAGTTGCTCATAGCATTGACCATTTTAGCACCGTCCTTAATGATGCCTCCATATTCTGAGCGAGAGCCTACCATAAAACCTGTAACATCTTGTAAAAATACCAACGGTATTTTTTTCTGATTACAGTTGGCAATGAATCGACTGGCTTTATCTGCAGAGTCTGAATAGATCACTCCTCCAAATTGCATTTCTCCTTTTTTACTTTTTACAATTTGACGCTGATTAGCAACAATACCTACGGCCCATCCTTCTATTCGAGCGTATCCACAGATGATAGATTGTCCATAACCCGCTTTGTATTCTTCAAACGCTGAGTCATCTACCAATCGTTCAATGATATCCATACTTTGATATGGTTTTGCTCTGTCAGCTGGCATGATTCCGTATAGTTCTTTTTGATCTTTTTTGGGAGAAGTTGATTTGATTCGGTTGAAACCTGCTTTATCAAAATCGCCGATTTTTTCCATAATGTTTCGGATGGTGCTTAAACAATCTTTATCATCTTTTGATTTGTAATCAGTTACTCCAGAAATTTCGCAATGCGTAGTAGCTCCTCCTAACGTTTCATTATCAATTTCTTCTCCGATTGCTGCTTTTACTAAATAACTTCCAGCCAAAAAGATTGTACCTGTTTTATTGACAATTAAGGCTTCATCACTCATAATTGGTAGGTAAGCGCCGCCAGCAACACAAGAGCCCATTACGGCGGATATTTGGGTAATGCCCATTGAAGACATCACTGCGTTATTTCGAAAAATACGACCAAAATGTTCTTTATCAGGAAAAATCTCATCTTGCATAGGAAGATAAACACCTGCACTATCTACTAAGTACAGAATAGGAAGACGATTTTCCATGGCTATTTCTTGTGCTCTTAAATTTTTCTTAGCAGTAATAGGGAACCAAGCACCTGCTTTAACAGTAGCATCATTAGCGACAATGATGCATTGTCTTCCGCTTACATAACCAATACCCATGACAACTCCTCCTGAGGGGCAACCGCCATGTTCTTTATACATTCCATCTCCAACAAAAGCACCTAACTCTAAAAAAGTAGAATCTTTATCTATGAGAAAATCAATGCGTTCGCGTGCAGATAGCTTGCCTTTAGCATGTTGTTTTTCGATTTTCTCTTTTCCGCCACCTAAGTAAATCCGCTGTAATTTCTGATTCATCTCAGAAATGAGCAACTTCATTTTATCTTCATTTTTGTTGAACTCCATATTCATGTGTTCAAAAATAGGAATTATTTAAGAGAGAGTTCTAGTAAATACGATTCACTGTTTGGTCCTTCATTAAAAAGCAAGTCTAAAACAGAAAGATTTGGGATAAAATCTTTAGCAAATACTTGTCTGTAGCTTGTGCAGGTCGTAATAAATTTATGCTTGCGTAAATCAAGACCATTAAATTCTTTATGGAATTTATCGGTAAACTTTAACTTTTTTTCTATGCCCAATAATTCAAAAAATTTATTTTGAATTCGTACATTAAAGCTTAGTAAACTATTTGTTCTTTCTTGATAGATCGGAGCAATTTCATCTTCGTAATACTCGAAATAGGGAGCTGATCTATATGCGCTCATTAGACTTTGCCAATGCTCCTTTTGCCATGGATGGTCGTAGTTGATGGATAAATCCTTAACAGCGGTCTTGCTGCTTCCTTTTCTTACACGAGGTACATTAAGAGTAAGAGGCTTGTTGGCCCCTAAAATCTGACATCTACTACGAATGGATTGTTTTATAAAATGCTCGTGTATATCAATCAAGCAATCATATTGTAAAAGATAGGCTTGGTAAGCAATAGAGCCCCAATAAGCTGTTGGAAGTAAAATTTGATTACTTGATTCCATTAAACAAACGATCCCAACGCACTTTTCCATTGTTTTTATCCCAACTCATCCAAATAAAGAGTGCCTTTCCTACCACATGATCTTCTGGAACAAAGCCCCAAAATCGACTATCAAGAGAGTTGTGCCTGTTGTCACCCATCATCCAATAGTAATCCATCTGAAAAGTATAGCTAGAAGTTAATTCACCATTGATATAAATTTTATCTTCTTTTAGCTCCAGACTATTCTGTTCATAAACCTCAATAATTCGCTCGTAAATACAGAGATTAGTTTTGTTAAGTTCTACGGTTGTTCCTTTTCCAGGAACGATTAATGGACCAAAGTTGTCAACATTCCAAATGTAATTTTCTGAATGCGGAAAAACCTGAGAATCGTATTTGTTACTAGGTTCCGTAATTCGTTGGACACTTTTGACGTTAGCAAAATTTTCTACTACAGCTTTATTTTCTTCATTTAAGTGTAAAATATAATCGCCTTTTGCAGATACTAAGCCGCCTTCGGTAATATCATTTTTTAACAAAATTTTTGGATTTAATCCTGTCCGATCTGTTTTTACGTGGTAACTAAATTGTGTACGCATGCCCTCAGTCTTTTCTTGTGGACTTCCGTTAACATACAAGTCCGATTTTTTTATCTCAATGATGTCTCCAGGAATACCGACACATCTTTTTATGTAGTTTTCTTTTTTATCAACTGGGCGTTCTGGAAACTGAATATCATCAGTTGGATAATTGAATACAACACAATCGTTTCGTTCAATTTTACCTAATCCTTTCATCCTGTAATATGGCCACTGTACGACATCCGAAAAAGCTTTGCTATTGGTTCCTGGAAGCGTATGATGCACCAAAGGAAAGGCTACGGGTGTATTGGGTACTCTAGGTCCATAGCTAACCTTACTAACAAACAGAAAATCTCCTACTAGAAGAGATTTTTCCATTGATGATGTTGGTATAGTATATGCTTCAATAAGGAAGGTGCGGAGTAGGGTGGCAGCAATGACAGCAAATAAAATAGCATCAAACCAATTCCTTACTTCGCTTTTTTTCTTTTTTTTCTTTATTCTTTTTTTCCAAAAACGCCAATTAATCGTTTCCCAAAAAAGAATATCGGCAACAAATAGTGGGATGAAATACAGCCATTCACCGTCAATGAGATAGATGAAAAGTGCCCAAAAAATGGTAAAAACTAGAAACATTACTAGTTTAAATGATTTTCCAAATAATTCTTTTAATTGCTTCATTGTGCTAAAACGCTAATTTTAAAATTTTAGCATATCACTCATGCTAAATACTCCTTTTTTACCTGCAACCCACTCGGCTGCTAATATTGCTCCTAAAGCAAAACCTTGTCTATTTAATGCCTTGTGTTTAATTTCTATATAATCAATTTCTGATTCATAACTTACAATATGAGTTCCAGGAACTTCTGATTCCCTCTCACTTTCTATCCTTACATTATCATTCAAATGTTCAGCTAGTGTGATGGCTGTGCCACTTGGGGCATCTAATTTGTGAATATGATGAATTTCTTTGATTTTAGCTTGGTATTCTTCATGATTTTTCATGAGCTTGGCCAAGTTTTTGTTTAACTCAAAGAATAAATTTACACCAATACTGAAATTGGAAGCATATAGAAATGCAGTCTTATTGTCAACTGCTAATTGATTTATAATAGAACGTTTTTCTAGCCATCCTGTAGTGCCTGAAACAACAGGGGTTGATTGTAAAAGACTCGCATTTATATTATTATATGCACTAGATGGTGTGCTAAAATCAATGCTTACATCAACATCAGAAAAATCGATATTATCAACTTTATTTTTACTTGTTGTCTTAACAACTATTTCATGCCCTCGTTTTAGTGCTAGTTGCTCAATGGTTTTTCCCATTTTACCGTATCCTAAAATTGCAATCTTCATACTAACAAAGTTAAAAATTCATCTGTACAGAGAGTGCTGGATGCTTTCCGCTTATTGAATGTATGAACATTGGCGAAGAATGTAAAGTTAAATTTTCACTTACATCAAAGTCAAATAAATGTGCATCTACACTAGCGTCAACTATGTTGAGTAAATAAACCAGTACCCCCATAATGATTGAAACTTCTTTATTTCTTTCGTAGTAACCCATTATCGTGATAAGTTGATTTTCAGTGTATACATTGTTATAAGCGTCAACTTCTCCTGATCTTCTAAGAAGAAGCGCATCGCGATAAATAGAATACTTTTTTTGATTATCAGAAGCTAAATAAAAGGCACTACCGATACCGGCCAGAATGATTGGTGTCTTCCAGTATTTTTTATTATAAACTTGACCTGCTCCAGGAAAAAGTGCTGAATATATGGATGCTCTATGAGGTGAGTGCTTATTAAGTTTTCGTTCCTGTGCCGCTAAGCTGAAAAAGCAAGTTAATAAAAGATATGTACAAAAAACTCTCACCTATTTTTCAAAATGCCTAATAATTGTATGAAGTTCTTCTTCTGATTTAAAAAGAATTTCAATTTTCCCTTTGCCAGAATTAGCGACTTTTAATTTAACCTCTTTGCCTAAGCTATGACTCAAGTCGTTTGCTATTTTTTGGTGCGCAAAAGAGGGAAAGCTTTTTGTTCTTTTAATAGCGGTTTTTTTGTAGCCACTTTTTCCAAACTCTTTTACAATTTGTTCTACATCTCTCACAGAAAACCCATTTGCAACGGTATCATGAAAAATATTCAGTTGAGTTTCTTTATTTTCAACATTTATTAACGCTCGAGCATGACCCATACTTATTTTTTCCTCTTTGAGTCCAATTTGGATTTCTGCAGGAAGTTTAAGTAGTCTTAAGTAGTTGCTTATCGATGACCTTTTTTTTCCCACTCGTCGGCTCATTTTTTCTTGGGTAAGTTTACACTCTTCCATTAATCGTTTGTAGCTGAGCGCAACTTCAATGGCATTTAAGTGTTCTCTTTGTATGTTTTCGACCAATGCCATTTCAAGCATTTCTTGGTCGTTAGCAATTCTAATGTAGGCTGGTACATGCTCTAATTTAGCAAATTGCGATGCTCTAAACCTTCTTTCACCAGAAATAAGTTGGTATTTATCATAACCAAGTTTACGAACAGTTAAAGGTTGGATGATTCCTAATTGTTGAATTGATGCTACTAACTCTTGAAGAGCTTCTGGTTTAAACTCAGTCCTTGGTTGAAAAGGGTTAACCTCAATTTGATTGATAGGAATATGATTAACTGACCCTACAACATTACCTTGATCATTTGATTTATTAGTAGTAATGTCTGTTTCTGGATTTTTTAATAAGGCTGACAGGCCCCTGCCTAAAACTTTCTTTTTATCCGCCATTTGTTATATATTTAGTTGATTGTCGCGGTTGTTTTATTTTTTTCTAACACCTCTCTGGCAAGGTTTAGATAGTTAATCGCTCCTTTACTATTGGCATCGTGCATAATAATGGTTTCTCCAAAGCTAGGAGCTTCACCTAATCGTACATTTCGTTGTATAATGGTGTCAAAAACCATGTCTTGAAAGTGGGTTTTAACTTCTTCCACTACCTGATTTGATAAACGTAAACGTGTATCGTACATGGTGAGTAAAAGGCCTTCAATATCCAGCTTTTTATTGAGGCGGTTTTGTACAATTTTGATTGTATTTAATAGTTTTCCCAAGCCTTCTAAAGCGAAGTATTCGCACTGAATAGGTATGATTATTGAGTGTGCTGCAGTAAGCGCATTAGTAGTTACAATACCAAGTGAGGGTGCACAATCAATGATTATAAAATCATAGTCTTTACTTATCTTTTTTAAGACGGACTTCATGATATGCTCCCTATTGGGTTGGCTAATCAGTTCTAACTCAGCACCTACAAGATCTATATGTGCGGGTAATAAATCTAAGTTAGGACTTTTCGTTGTTAAAATCACCTCATTGGGATGGGTATCGTTAATCATGCATTCGTACAAGCCAGTGTTAATGTTTTTTGGGTTAAACCCAACGCCTGAAGTGGCATTTGCTTGAGGGTCAGCATCTACCAGTAGTACTTTCATTTCTAGCACTCCTAGGCATGCTGCCAGATTCATGGCAGTGGTTGTTTTTCCTACCCCACCTTTTTGATTTGCTATGCAGATAATTTTTTCCTTCATCAGATTATTAATATGTTACACATTTGATATGGTTTGTATTTTTGTCAAATCAGATGTGATTATTGGCTCAAACAAAAGAGCCCTCTATTGGTTTTTAAAACAATAAAGAGATAACGATAAAAGCTTGTTCATTATTTCTATTTTTGCTGCTTAAAAGTAAGTGATTTGACTTGCTTGGCTATTAGCTGTATGATGCTTTTTATTAACAGATTTTAGCAATTGTTAATTAACTATTATTTTTCGTATGCTTTTATTTAAAATTTCTTCATTTGCTAATGGCCCAATGGTTTTAGGAATTGATTCATTTACTCTTATGCAAGTATTGTCGGTGTTGTTCATTGCAATCCTTTTTACACAATCAGGTTTTGATAAACTGCTTAACTGGAAAGCAAACTTAGAATGGTTGAAGGAGCATTTTTCAGCTACTTTTTTTAAAAATTGGGTTTCTTCATTATTGCTTATTTTAACGATAATAGAAATAGCTTCAGGTGTATTATCTTTAGTAGGTGTTGTTAGTATTTTAACTGGAAACGGTTTATACATTGCTTACCTAGGGGTTGTGTTGTCTGCAATATCAATCCTATTTTTGTTTTTTGGACAAAGAATGGCCAAAGATTATGCCGGAGCTGGATCGTTAGTTCCTTATTTCATCCTGATAATCGGTACAATGTTTTTATTGTATCAATAAGAGAAAGTTAATAATAAATGCAATTCTAAAAACTAAAGGCTATTCCTTCATTGATAAAGCATAGATGAAAGTGCCCTAACTCAAAATGCGTTGAATAGAAAAGTAGGGCTTAAGATTCTTTGCTAAACATTAAAGGCAGATGACTATATATCCTCAAAATTTACGTCAGTAAATTCGTCATTACTGTTTTCTTCCTTTTTTTGATTATTATTTTCAACTCTTTTTTCTGGCACATATGCTCCTTTTTCTTTTTCAATAAAAGTAAGTGCTTCACCAAAAGCGTTTTTAAATTTTTCAAAATCTTCTTTGTACAAAAATATTTTGTGTTTTTTAAAGTGAGAACTACCGTCTTCATTAAAAAACTTTTTACTTTCTGTAATGGTTAGGTAATAATCATCAGCTCGAGTAGCACGTACATCGAAAAAGTAAGTTCTTTTACCTGCTCTCACTACTTGCGAGTAGATTTCTTCTTGTGCTTTTTTGTCTTCCATATTAAGAGTTTACTATTGTTGTCATCAAATCTAAAAATAATTTGTTTACAAAATGACATTCTCGTCTGTAAGTTGTTTTTGATACATTTTTGAGTAGACCCCATTTTTTTGAATCAACTCTTCATGTGTTCCTTTCTCACAAATGCTTCCATCTTCCAGCACAATAATTTGATCAACGTGTTTTATAGAAGATATTCGATGACTAATGATGACCTGAGTACATGAGTCTTTGAAAGTTTTCAAATGGTTTAAAATATGATCTTCTGTTTCTGTGTCAACAGCTGATAGGCAGTCGTCAAAAATAAGAATTCGTGGATTCCGAATAAATGCTCTTGCAATTGAAATTCGTTGTTTTTGACCTCCTGAAAGTGTAACGCCTCTTTCTCCAACTTTTGTTAAGTATTTTTCTTTAAAGTCAATGATGTTTTCATGGATAGCAGCCATTTCTGCAGCCATTTCTACCTGTTGTTGGCTTGCGTTTTTCTCTGATCCAAAAGCAATATTATTATAAATACTATCGGAAAATAGTAAGGCTTCTTGGGTTACATATCCGATGCTTTTTCGAAGGTCATATAAATTCATTTTTTTTATTTCTTGCTTATCAATAGAAATAAGCCCTTTATCGACATCATATAATCGGCAGATTAATTGAGCAATAGTCGATTTTCCAGCGCCTGTTTTACCGATTATTGCAAGAGAACTTCCAATGGGTACTTGAAAAGAAATGCTATTTAACGCTTTTATGCCAGTATCTGGGTAGGTGAAAGAAACATTATCGAAATGTATTGCGCCTAGTACGTTTGATTTTTCAACTGTATGATTATCGATGTTGGGTTTAGTTTTAAGAAATTCGTTGAGACGCTTTTGAGAGGCAGCAGCACGTTGTATAATAGAAGTAACCCATCCAATGGAGGCCATGGGCCAGGTAAGCATATTGACGTAAATAATAAATTCTGCAATATTGCCACTAGTTATGTTACCAGCAGCAACTTCTTTACCCCCTATGTATATTGTCAGTAATGTGCTCAGTCCAATGAGTAATAGCATAAAAGGAAAAAATAGCGCATTGGTTTTTGACAATGAAACATTACGCTTAAAATAGTCGCTGGCTTCTTTTTCAAAACGACCACTTATATTTTTTTCATTTACGAATGATTTTATGACACGAATTCCTGAGAAAGTTTCTTGTGAAAAGGTCGAAATTTTTGACAACTGCTTTTGCACCTTTTCACTTTTCTGATGGATTACCTTGCTAATAAAAAAAATACTTAGTGACATTATCGGTAATGGAGCTAAAACATATAATGTGAGTGTGACACTTATGTCAAACATTGTATAAACAACCAATCCAAACAATGAAATCATGTTGATAGGATACATGGTTGCAGGTCCAAGAAACATACGTACACGACTAACGTCTTCACTCATGCGGGCCATTAAATCGCCAGTATTGTTCCTTTTATAAAATGCGACATCTAGTTTTTGGTAGTGATGATAGATTTCATTTTTTAAGTCAAACTCAATTAGTCTGGACATGACAATAATGGTTTGTCGCATAAAAAACATGAAAACCCCTTTTAAAAGGGCAAAAGAAATAATCAGTAAACCAAAATAAAGCAGTGGCTCGGTAAGTTCAGATGCATTTTTTTCTAAAGAGTTTGAGGCATCTAAAACTTCCTTTACACTATCAAATGCTTTTCTCACATATTGCGCAGGATATAATGCAAATACATTTGATATGACTACAAAAAATACACCTGATAAAAATCGTAAACGATATTTGAAAAAGTATTTTTTTAAATAGGATAATTCTTTCATTTTACGATTCTGTAATCATTTGGGGATCTCAGAAATTTAAACTATTTTTGCACTCCAAAATTTGCCCCAAGCAAATTATTAGCTAGAGAACAAAGTTAAGTAAACTATTCTCTGAAATAACTAAAATTCTTTCAAAGATGATTGAAGTGAAAAACCCGCATAAAGTACTCGGTACAAATCCGGTTTTAAACAAAATGTCTGAAATGGGACACGAGCAAGTGTTATTTTGTCAAGACAATCAAACTGGTTTAAAAGCAATCATCGCCATCCATAATACAACATTAGGGCCCGCTCTTGGTGGTACAAGAATGTGGAATTATGAAAATGAATCCGATGCTTTAAAAGATGTTTTACGACTTTCTAGAGGGATGACTTACAAAGCTGCCGTAACTGGTCTTTCTCTTGGAGGAGGTAAGGCCGTAATTATTGGTGATGCTACAACAGAAAAGACAGAAGCATTAATGCGTAAGTTTGGTAAATTTGTTGACTCTCTCTCAGGTAAATACATAACCGCAGAGGATGTTGGTATGAGCACAAAAGACATGATGTATGTGAAGATGGAAACAAACCATGTTACTGGAATTCCTGT
This sequence comes from Flavobacteriales bacterium, assembly GCA_965661505.1. Lineage (GTDB taxonomy): Bacteria > Bacteroidota > Bacteroidia > Flavobacteriales > UBA7312 > UBA7312. The sequence goes on from CBFIDX010000001.1 coordinate 46,777, forward strand.
AGAAATGGGGGGTAGTGGAGATCCTTCACCAGTTACAGCTTATGGTGTGTTTATGGGTATTAAAGCTTCTGCAAAATTTAAGTGGGGTAGTGACGATTTAAAAGATAAAAGGGTTGTGGTTCAAGGGATTGGTCATGTTGGAGAAAATTTAGTAAAACATTTAGTGGATGATGGTGCTTTAGTTGTAATCAATGATATCAACGAGTTACGTCTGAAAGAGGTTGCAGAATTATATAATTGTGAAACAATTTTTGGAGATGAATTATACGATCTAGAAATGGACATCTATGCTCCTTGTGCATTGGGCGCTACTATAAATGATGACACTATAGGTCGATTAAAGTGTGCAATCATTGCTGGAGCTGCAAACAACCAATTAGAAGACGAGGAAGTACACGGAGAATTAGTAAAAGATAAAGGAATTGTTTATGCACCAGATTTTCTAATTAATGCCGGAGGTCTGATCAACGTGTATTCTGAGCTTCATGGTTTTGACAGGGAGCAATCATTAGAAAAGACCCGTAAAATTTACGATACCACTTTAGAGATTTTGGTGAAAGCTGAAAAAGAAAATATAACAACACATCAAGCGGCACTTAGGCTAGCTGAATTGCGTATAGCTGAAGCACAGGCTTAAAATTTAAAATAGAATTAGAATAGGCTTAGGCATATTCTAAATTTGTAATTTCGTTCTTAATATGTTAAACAGAAGACATCTGCGTATTCGTGTTTTACAAGCGCTTTATGCTTGGAAGAAAACTCCAGAAAGAGATTTAGCGAAAGCTGAAAAAATATTTATGAAGTCGCTTCAAGAAGTAGAGGAGTTGTATATATTTCTATTGCTATACTTGATAGAAATAAAAGATTATGCCGCTAATCTTATTGAGGAATCAAAAAATAAGAAACTACTTACTGAAGAGGATGTAAATCCAAACACTAAATTTATTGACAACCAATTTCTAAATGCCTTAAAGGATAACACTCCGTTATTGGCTTTAGCAGGTGCATTTAAATTGTCTTTTTCTGGTGAGAAAGAAATGATGAAAAACATCTATTTCAATCTTAAAAAAACAGAAGAGTTTCAAGAATATATGCATTCAGTCGAGGAAGGATTCGATTTTGACAAGAAATTTATCACTAAAATTTTCAGTAAGTTCTTATTAGAAGATGAGCACTTTCAGCATTTGTTAGCTGAGAAAAACATTCATTGGGATGACGACTTACCTTTTATCAGTAGCATGGTTCTAAAAACGATTAAAGATGGAAGTGAAGAAAATATAGAATTAATGCCTCTTTTTAAGGATGATGAAGATCAACAGTTTTCTAAAGATTTATTTTGTAAAACAACCATTCATGCAGATCGTTTTACTGAATTGATATCATCCAAAACAAATAATTGGGAGATTGAAAGAATTGCTCAAGTAGACCTACTTTTGATGCAAATGTCGTTAACAGAAATACTTGAATTACCGACAGTACCTGTAAAAGTAGCTATGAATGAGTACATCGATATGGCTAAGTATTACAGCACACCAAAAAGTAAGAGCTTTATAAATGGAATATTAGATAGTTTACTGCTTGACTTTAAAAAGGAAGGACTTATAAAGAAAAAAGGCAGAGGTCTTATTGAATAATTTTATATTTGTCTAAATTCTCTATACTATGAAATATACATTAACCATGCTTTTATCGCTTGCGTTGTTTTCTGCGTGTAACGATATGGCAAAACAAGTAGATGACCGAAAGAAAATATCAACTGATCTAGTAAAGAATAACAAAACACTAAATGCTAATACGGAAACCATTGGCATGCCAATTATCAGTTTTGAAAAGGAAGAACATGATTTTGGAACCCTCATAGATGGAGAGAAAGTAACTTATTCTTTCCGTTTTCAAAATACAGGCGATGCTCCTTTAATCATTTCAGAAGCCAAAGGAAGTTGTGGATGTACCGTGCCTAACTATCCCAAAAAACCAATAAAGGCTGGAGAAGAAGCTTCTATTGATGTGACTTTTGATAGTAAAGGAAGAACCGGCAAACAAACGAAAGCTGTTACGATTATAGCAAATACAAATCCCAACAGAAAAGTAATTCGTATTAACTCAGAAGTAATCTCAGAATAATGCATATTTTATTACAAGCACAAAGTGGAAATCCACTTATTTTCTTTGTCCTAATTTTTGGTGTTTTTTGGTTTTTCATGATTCGTCCACAAGTGAAAAAACAAAAAGATGAACGAAAATTTAGGCAGAACATCAAAAAAGGCGACAAAGTTGTCACAAGTGGTGGAATCCATGCAAAAGTTACAAGCGTTAGTGAATCGACCGTTTTAGTAGATGCTGGAGAAGGTGTTAAGCTTAAAATTGATAAAAGCGCCCTTTCTTTAGAACTCTCTCCTAAGAAAGAGCAAACAGATAAATAAGCCAATCGGTTTTGCGACCGATTTTTTTGTAATGTCGGATCAATTAAAAGAATTATTTTTTCAACTGATTGCGTTGTTGAGGATAGAGCGTTCTCAACTTCCTATTTTCTTTTTTTTAATTGTTTTATCATCTGTTTTTTGGATACTAACGGTTTTATCAAAAGATTATACCTCTACCATTACTACGCCTGTTGTTTTTTATAACTTGCCAGACGACAAGTTATTGATCGAGTCTAAAGAGGTAACTCTTCAAATGCAGGTAAAAGCTCCAGGTTTTTCGTTATTGGCTCATCAGTTTAAGTTTTTTAGAAAAGTTCCTTTAAATGTTTCCAATTTCATGATGAAACGAAAAAGAGATAATTGGGAGTTTTCTTGGATAGGAGCTCAGTCATTAGCCGAAGTGCAAGAAGCATTACCTAACAAAATGCAACTTTTACATGTTCAGCCAAATCGAATAAACTTATTTTTTGGTGAAAAATCACAAAAATCGGTTCCTATTTCTTTAAAATCAGAAATGAGTTTTAAGGATTTGTTTCGTTTAAAAGGAGAAGTGCAGTTAACCCCTAACAACTTAACTATTTCTGGTCCAAAAAGCGTTGTAGATGCAATTGAATCCATCTCTACTGAGGAGCTAAAATTACAGAATATTACAACATCACAAAAAGGAAAGCTTGCCATAAGTAACCCCAGTCATAAAGAGCTAACCTATAGCCATAATGAAATAGAATATAACCTAAGTGTGGAGCAATTTACTGAAGGAAAACTGCAGATTCCAATTCGGATAAAAGACGTTCCAAGTGATTATGACATAAAGCTGTTTCCTAAGAATGTTTCAGTTCATTATGTTGTTTCGCTGGATAATTTTGATTTAGTGACAAAAGAGCTATTTAAATGTGAGGTGACGTATGATTCCGCCAAAAAAAGGCTGCCTGTAAAACTTCTTAAAAGCCCAGCTTTAGCCGAAAACATTCGTTTAAGCCCAGACAAAGTGGAGTATATCTTAATAAAGAAGTGATGTTAAAAATAGGACTTACAGGTGGGATTGGTAGCGGAAAAACAACGGTTGCTCAGGTTTTTGAAAAGCTTGGAGTGCCTGTTTTTTATTCGGACCAAGAAGCGAAAAAATGTATGCAATTCAACGTAGCACTAAAAGAAAAAATACAATCTGTTTTTGGTAAGCATTTATATGAGGAGGGCGTTTTTCAAAAAGAACAATTAGCTAGTATCGTTTTTAACGATGTTGAAGCCTTACAAATGCTTAATAATCTAGTTCATCCAGTAGTAAAGAAGGTATTTGAAAACTGGTGTTTAGATCAGGATTTTTTTTATGTTATCAAGGAAGCTGCCATTCTTTTCGAGACTAATTCGCATAAAGGATTAAAGCATGTTATATGTGTTTCTGCTCCCGATGAGTTGCGACTGATTAGAGTAATGAAAAGAGATGGTGTTTCAGAGTCGCAAGTCCGTGCTCGAATGTCAAAACAATGGCAGCAAAGTAAAAAGACCGCTCTAGCAGATTTTCAACTCAATAATAATGAAGAGCGACTACTGGTTCCACAAATCCTTGCAATACATCAGCAACTTTTAAATGATGCCATCTAAGTTGCCAAGCCCTTGTCGAGTAACCTCCATTTCTTCTTTAGAACAATCTAGAACAGTAGAGGGTATCAAGCTACCATAACCCCCGTCAATTACAATGTCAACTTGATTTTTATACTTTTCGTAAATGAGCTCTGGGTCAGTACTGTATTCAACGATGCTATCATCATCATGTACAGAGGTTGTTAATATAGGGTTTCCTAAGGTCTTAACTATTTGTTGAGGTATGTTGTGGTCAGGAACACGAATACCCACTGTTTTTTTATTGTTTTTAAAAAGTTTTGGAATCGTATTATTAGCGTTTAATATGAAAGTAAACCCGCCAGGCAATGCTTTTTTCATCAACCTATATGTTTTTCTATCTACTGGCTTTGTAAAATCAGAAAGATGACTTAAATCTGAACAGATAAAGGAGAAGTTGTGTTTTTTAACACTAACATCTTTGATGCGTGCAATTTTTTCAACAGCTTTCTGCTTGAAAATATCACAACCTATTCCATATACCGTATCCGTAGGATAAATAATGACACCACCATCTTTCAAGCATTCAACAACCTTTTGAATGTGTTTTTCTTGAGGATTACTTGGGTAAATTTTCAATAACATTATATGTTATTTTTAGCATGATCTTGCAAGAATTTTTCTAGGCCTTTATTGGTTAAATCATGTTTCAACAAGTCCAAAATATGTGCTAGGGGAGTAGTAACAACATCTGCGCCAACTTGAGCACATTGTATGATGTGTTCTTGACTTCGGATGGAAGCAGCCAAGACCTGTGTTTGAAAAGAATAAATTTCATAAACATGACGAATTTGCTTGACTAAATCAATGCCTTTTTCTCCAATGTCATCAAGTCTTCCTATAAATGGTGATACATAAGTAGCCCCTGCTTTTGCAGCCAAAATTGCTTGTCCTATCGAAAACACTAGCGTGCAATTTGTTTTTATTTCTTTATTAGCAAAATAATTTATTGCTTTAACGCCTGCCTTTATCATAGGTATTTTTACCACAATTTGTGGATGAAGACTAGCTAATACTTCACCTTCTCGCACAATTCCTTCAAAATCAGTTGCAATTACTTCAGCACTTACATCACCATTAACAATTTCACAAATACTTAGGTAATGATTTAGGATGTTTGCTTCTCCTTTTATTCCTTCTTTTGCCATTAAAGTTGGATTTGTCGTTACTCCATGAAGTATTCCTAAATCTTGAGCTTCTTGTATCTGTTTTAAATTGGCTGTATCTATAAAGAATTTCATCCCATCAATAATTGCTGTCGAGTAAAGATAGGGAAAAAAGAAGGGCAAGCTACTCACATCGCATCGCTACAACCACATACCCTTGCTACCTTCCGGTCCTGGGGGAGTTCTGTAGGAGCTGATCGTGTAAGACTTGCCCAATGGCAAATATAATGCAATTGCTTGCGTTGTTAGCCTCTTTTTTTGACAAAATTTGATGGTGTTTTTTTTAATTATATTTGTCCATAATCAAACTAGAGGTATGAAAGATTTTGTTTTAAAAAATGGATTAACACTTGGTGCTATTCAAGTGGTTATGTTGTTTGTGTCCTATTTAATGGGCATAGACTTTATGATGCAAACCTGGTGGGGTATTGTTCAGTTCGTCATTAGTTTAGGCCTTGTTGTTTACTTCGCTACTATCTTTCGTAGGGCACAAAGTGGATATGCTAGCTTTAAAGAAATGTTTTCTATAAGCTTCGGCTTGTATGCTGCGAGTAGTTTTATTTTAACGTTTTTCAATATTTTATTGTATAATTTTATTGATTTAGAGTTTGCTGAAATGGCTAAAGAAGTGATTATTGAAAAAACTTACCAGATGATGGAAGGCTTTGGAGCTTCAGAGACAATGGTTGACGAAGCAATAGAAGAAATAGAAAAGCAAGATAGTTTTTCTATAGCTAGTTTGGCCAAAGGGTATGTTTTTGGATTGCCAGTTTATATTGTCATTTCCTTAATTCTTGCGGCCTTTCTTAAAAGAAATAAACCTGAATTTGAGGCATAAATGAATGTATCTATTATAGTACCATCTTACAATGAATCGGAATCTTTGCCTGAGTTATGCTCTTGGATAGATAAGGTAATGCAGGCCAACAAGTTTAGCTACGAAATCATTGTTGTTGATGATGGTAGTACTGATGATTCATGGTCTGTTTTAAAAGAATTGTCATTGAATAATAATTTTGTAAAAGGAATTAAGTTTAGACGAAATTATGGTAAGTCGGCAGCTCTTAACAGGGGTTTTGAAAAAGCACAAGGAGAGGTAGTGATAACTATGGATGCTGATTTGCAAGATAGCCCAGAAGAAATACCTGAGCTATATCGAATGATTACTGTAGAGGGTTTAGACATGGTTTCGGGATGGAAACAAAAAAGATATGATCCAATCACAAAAACCATTCCTACCAAACTTTATAATTGGGCGGCTCGCAAAGCATCAGGAATTTATTTGCACGATTTTAACTGTGGATTAAAGGCCTATAGAAAAGTTGTAATTAAAAGCATAGAGGTGTATGGTGAAATGCATCGTTATATCCCGATGTTATCCAAGCGAGCTGGATTTCCAAAAATTGGAGAAAAAGTTGTGGAACACCAAGCCAGAAAATATGGAGTTACTAAATTCGGATTAGAACGCTTTGTCAATGGCTTTCTAGATTTGATGACGGTTACATTTCTTTCAAGGTTTGGTAAAAAACCAATGCACTTTTTTGGTGTGTTAGGGACACTAATGTTTATGCTTGGTTTTATTCTCTTTACGTACATTGGAGGTGCAAAGCTCTATTATATGTACATAAATGTAAGTGCTAAAAACATTGCTGAAATGAGTAGCTTCTATATTGCTTTGACATCCATGATAATGGGTTTACAACTTTTTTTAGCAGGTTTTATAGGAGAGATGTTATCCAGACAAGCTCATGATCGTAATCTCTATTATATTGAAGAAGAGCTTTAGTGGGTAAGCCTAAAAATATCATTGTTGGTCCAGCATTCCCTTTACGTGGTGGGATAGCCAACTTTAATAATGCGCTTTGTAAGGCTTTTATAAACGAAGGTATATATTCTCAGATTTATTCTTTTTCATTGCAATACCCATCCTTTCTTTTTCCAGGAAAGACGCAGTTTGAAAATGGAAAACCACCCAAAGGATTTCAAATAAAAACAATTATAAACTCAATCAATCCGTATAATTGGTGGAAGGTTGCTAGGGCTATTCGTAAAGAGAATCCAGATTACATAATTATCCGTTATTGGTTGCCTTTTATGGCGCCTTGTTTAGGCAGTATAGCCAGAATGGTAAAATGGAATACGAACATTCAGGTTTTAGCCATTACGGATAACGTAATTCCTCATGAAAAACGATTAGGAGATAATTTTTTAACCTCTTACTTTGTAAAATCATGCCATGGTTTCCTCACTCTTTCTACAAGTGTATTAGACGATTTATCAAAGTTTACAAATTGTACTAACAAGAAATTCATTCCACACCCCATATATGATATTTTTGGCGATAGAGTACAGAAAGCCGCTGCAATTCAGCAATTGGATTTAGATGCTGATAATAAGCATTTGCTTTTTTTTGGTTTTATACGAAAGTATAAAGGCTTAGACATCTTGCTAAAAGCAATGGCTGATGTGCGTTTAAAGGGAGTGAAGCTAATTATAGCTGGTGAATTTTATGATGATCCACAGGAGTATTTGGATTTGATTTCTGAGTTAGGTATTCAAGATCAAGTTATTTTAAAAAGCGACTTCATCCCTTCAGATCAAGTAAAGTATTATTTCTGTGCTTCTGATATGGTGGTACAAACATATAAAACAGCAACTCAAAGTGGTGTTACTCAAATTGGTTATCATTTTGAACGCCCTATGTTAGTTACCGATGTCGGTGGATTAGCGGAAATTATTCCTCACCACAAAGTAGGTTATGTAACTGAGGTAAGCCCTGTTGCTGTGGCTGATGCAATTATTGATTTTTACGCTAATAATAGAGAGCAAGAATTTGCTGAAAACACAAAGAAAGAAAAGCAGCGCTTCAGCTGGAAAAACCTTGTTCATACCATTCATGAAATGGCTTAATTGTTTTTCAATTTTCTAATTTTTATCCCAAGGTATCCATATAAAATGGTCATAAAAGGACTAATAATATTGAAGAAACAATAGGGTAGGTATGCAAAGGTCGCAACGCCCAAAACAGCTGATTGTGTAGCCCCACAAGTATTCCAAGGAATAAGTACCGAAGTAACAGTTCCGCTGTCTTCTAATGTTCTACTCAAATTTTCAGGAGCTAAGCCTTTTTCCTTAAAAGTATCTGCATACATTCTTCCAGGCACAACAATGCTTAAATACTGATCACTGGCAGTAACATTGAAAAATAAGCAAGTGCATGCAGTAGTTGCAATAACAGAGCCTGTGTTTTTAGCATATTGTATTATTCCTGAACTTATGCGATGCAAGAGTCCAGTAGCTTCCATTACTCCTCCGAACATCATGGCACATAGGATTAGCCAAATGGTATTAAGCATTCCGTACATTCCACCAGTAGAAAGTAAATCGTTAATCATTTCGTTTGTTGTAGTGATTGAGATTTCACTTCCCATAGCGTTTATGACAGCTACATAAGAAGCTTGAATAAAATTATTTTCGACTCCAGAAATTTGAGTGATGATGTGTGGTTGAAAAATAACAGCAAACAAGCCTCCCATTAGCGTACCCACTAAAAGTGCTGGCAGGGCAGGGATCTTTTTGATGATCATAAAAATAACACTGATAGGAACTAAGAATAGCCATGGAGATATGACAAAGCTATTATCAATCGCAATTAAAAGTTCTTGAATGTTTTGTGTGTTGCTTTCCGAAACGCTAAAGCCCAAGAAAAGAAAAATAATAAGTGTTATGATAAAGCTAGGGATGGTTGTGTACATCATGTAACGAATATGTGTAAACAAATCTGTTCCAGCCATAGCTGGCGCCAAGTTAGTCGTATCTGAAAGTGGTGACATTTTATCTCCAAAATAGGCGCCAGAAATAATGGCTCCACCAATTAATCCTTCTGAAATCCCCAATGCTTTTCCAATTCCTAATAAAGCAATTCCGATGGTTGCAATGGTTGACCAAGAACTTCCGCTAGCTAATGAAACAATAGCGCAGACGATACAAGTAGCTACAAGAAAAACTTTTGGATTTAATATTTGCAAGCCATAATAAATCATAGCAGGTACAATTCCACTTATTAGCCAAGTTCCTGCTAAAGAGCCAATAAGTAGTAGAATAATAATGGCCGGAGTTGTGGATGCAATACTTTTGCTTACTCCATCGATAATCGATTTCCAAGAACTGCCATTTTTAATGCCTACTATGCTTGCAAGTGCTGCGGTTAGTAATAAGGTAAGTTGATTAGCCCCACCCAGAGAATCATCACCATATAGAAAAACATTAGTTGCTAGTAACGCAATTAAAACAAGAATAGGAAAGAGTGCCCAAAAAAATGAAATTTTTTTATGTTCCATCAAAATCTATAATTTCCGTAAAGATAACAATCGGCTATTCAATAACAAGGACAATCCAAAACCTTACTATTTTTTTACAATGTATTTAACTGTTCTTGTAAGATTCCTGTTTCTTGCATGCAGGATTTTACTTTTTGAAAAGTACGTTCTATATCGTTGTCTAAGCCAATAGACATACGAACCATGCCTTCTGAAAGCCCCATTGTAGCCTGTTCATCTTCAGGGATTTCAGAAGAAGTACTTGCTCCAGGAGCACTGAATAATGTTTTGTAAAAACCCAAGCTAACTGCTAAGTAGCCAATATTGTTGTTTTGCATGGACTCCATCAACTGATAAGCTTTTCGCATATCTCCAACATCGATCATTAGCATACCTCCAAAACCAAACTCTTCATTAATGCTAGCTTTCATCAAATCGTGTTGAGGATGATTTGGTAAACCAGGATAAAACACTTTTAGTCCTAAGCTTTGAAATTTTTCAGCCAAATAGTGAGCGTTTTTACTGTGTTGTTTCATTCTCACATGTAGTGTTCTCACATTTTTAAGAATACTATTGGCTCTTAACGCATCCATAGTGGGTCCCAAAAGCATAGATGCACCATTATTTACATCAATTAATTGATGTATAAATTCTGCATCTGCACATATAACTCCACCAACAGTGTCACTTGCTCCATTAATAAACTTTGTAAGAGAGTGAATGACTACATCGGCTCCTAATTCTTTTGGAGAAAAGATAAGAGGAGTAAAAGTATTGTCTACCACTAGTTTAAGTTTGTATTTTTTTGCTAATTCTGCAATGGCTTTGATATCTGCAATTTCTAACAAAGGGTTGCTCATAGTTTCGCAGTATATCAACTTAGTATTTGGAGTAATCGCTGATTCAATGGCTTCAAGGTCTGTTGTATTAATAAAGCTTGTAGAGATGGTTAGCTTTGGTAGAAAATTTTTCATAAAAGCATATGTTCCTCCGTATATGGTGCGGCTACTAACAATATGGTCTCCAGCACAACAAATTTGTAGTAAAACAGAGGTTATAGCACCCATTCCGGAGGCTGCAACCTGTGCTGCTTCGGTATTTTCCATATTTGCTATGACTTCTGCTAAATAGCCTGTGCTAGGATTCATGTGGCGGGAGTAGAGATAACACCCTTCTCGTTCTCCTCCAAAAACTTCTTCCATCGTCTTACCTGCCATGTAAGTAAAAGTAGATGAGTCCGCGATGGATGGGTTTACTCCACCATACTCTCCAAAGTACTGGATATCTTGTATGCTATCAGCTGGTTTATGTTTCTTCATAAGAGTTTATAAAAATTAAAAATAAATTGTCCGAATGTAGATTTAGAGAGGGTGATTAGCTAAAGATTTTTCTCAAACTAGATTTATTCTTGTTTTTATCTTCGTCATAGTATCCGTACCCGTACCCGTATCCATATCCGTATCCAACACTATTTTCATCAATATCATTAACAATTAAATTAATGTGTTTTAATTCTTTTTGACTAAACAGCGTAGTGACATGATCCAACATACTTTTTGTGGAATAGTTCTGCCTAATTATATATAAATTAACATCTGTGTGTTTCATCAGTATCAACCCGTCGGTAACCAATCCAATGGGAGGTGTATCAATAATGATGTACTTATACTTTTTTTGTAAATCTTTTAATAACAAATTCATTATATCCTTATCTAACAATTCGGCAGGATTTGGAGGTGTTGGACCTGAAAGAATTACGTCAAGATTGCTAATGTCCGATTTTTGTATAATCTCGCTTTTATTTGCTTGATTACTTAAGAAATTACTTAAACCAATTGTGTTTTGAAGCTTGAAGTCGTGAAAAATTTTAGGTTTACGCATGTCTGCACCAATCAAGATTGTTTTACTTCCTGAAAGAGCAAAAACAGTGGCTAAGTTCATTGAACAAAACGTTTTTCCCTCACCACTAATAGAGGAAGTAATACTAATGATTTTACTTTCTTTCTCGGAGTTTAAGTATTGAATATTGGTTCTTATAGATCTAAATGCTTCGGATATTGCTGATTTTGGATTATTAAGGACAACCAAATTAGAGCTTTTATCGCTGTGTATTATATTACCAAGTAAAGGGAGGTTTGTAATTTTTTCAATATCGTGTCTACTTGTTATTTTATCGTTAAAAAAATCTCTAATGGTAACCCATAATGTAGGCATTATAAAACCTAAAAGTAAGGCAAAGAGATAATTCATCTTTTTCTTAGGGTTTATTGGTAGTTTGTTGTCAAGCCTAGCAATGTCTAGCACTTTATGATCGGCAACATTTCCAGCAAGAGCAATGGCAGCTTCCGATCTCTTCTCTAGAAGGTAGGTATAAATAGATTCGTTTAAATTAAATTTTCTTTTAATATTTACTAATACACGTTCGTTTTTAGGTAGATTATATATTAAAGATTCTTCTCTTTTTATTCGCTGGTTAATGCTGCTAATAGCTATGTTAGAAGTACTTATAATGTTGTTTACGTTTTCAATCAAGCTCTTTTTAGTATTTTCAATTCTTTCTATGACATTTTGAAAAACAGGATGCTGAGAACTTGTGTTTAATGATAAGCTGGCTTTTTCAGCATATAGCTTTGTTAAATCGTTTATTAAACTATTTAGCAATGGATCTTCAATTCCCATAGCTGATGGAGCAATTATATTATTTATATCATCATTGGATGTAAGGTAGTTAAGCAATGCTCTGTAATACTTGTCATTTACTTCTAGTATAGAACGTTCTTTTTCGAGTTGTTCGATTTGATAGAAAGTCCCATATTCTTTGTAAGATAGCTCTAGTTTAGGATTACTTTCTTTAAAACGTTCAAGCTGATTTTCAGCATATATCAAAGAGTCAGAAATTTCATCCAACTGTGCGTTAATAAATGTGATGGTGTTAGCAGCCATTTGGTTCTTTTCATTTAATCCAAGCCCAAGATAGTTTTGGGCAAGTTTATCTAAAAAGTCGATTTCCTTCTGAATAACTTCTCCTTTACTAGTTATTTTAATGATTGAAGATTCTTTATCGATTGGGCCAACTGATAAATTTTTTAACCTGCTTGTTGTAAGGTTAGTAATGTCATGAAAAACAAAATAGTACTCTTTGTCAATAAATGTGGAGTCGAAAATAGCTTGTTTTTCTATTGTAAATGCAAAATGATCTGTTTCAATCTTTTCACCAAACCTATGTTTTTGGTTATACTTAAAACTAACTTTAGTTTGCTTTGTGAAGGATTTTTGTTTTGGTTGGTACTGCCTTATTTTTGAGGCTTTTGTAGTGATTTCAAAAGTGTTGTCGCTCAATACATAAATATTAAAAGCAATTCCAAGTGATTGTGTTTTAGAAGAATCTATATTGGCAGAGAAAGGCACGTTTCTGTAAACCTCAGCGGTTCTAATATTGCCTAGATGAAAATAGGAAGTTTGAAATCCTAGGTCTTGAATTGTTTTTGAAACTAAATCAAATGATTCTAAAATTCCAATTTCATTTTTTAAGTTTTTCTTACCACTGAAAAGCTCTAGCCCTTCTAGTAGGTTTTCAGCACCTAAAGATGAGTTGCTGTCATCTCTTATTAATACGGTTGTTGAGGCACTGTATATGGGAGTAGCATATCGATTGAACAGAAAAGCACAAAAAAGGAAAAATAAAGTACAAAGCAGAAAATAATACCAATATCTGCTGTACTTAAGTAAGACTTCTTTAATGTTTACCGTTTCTTCTTCTTTATTTTTATAATCTTCTATCATTAATAAATGCCCATGATTCTTAGTACTATGTTTGCTACAAGCGCAACGCTTGATACACCTGAAAGATAGATTTGAGCTTTTGAGTTTCGCATTCTCATTTCTCTAGTTGGCTCAACATACAGTACATCGCCAGGTTTTAAGTAAAGTTTATCAGAGGATAATATGTTGGCATCGGTAATGTTTATAAGCGTAACTTCTTTTCCACTGATCTTTTTTATGTTAAATCTTTTTCCATAGTCGGTTAAGTCTCCAGCTAATCCAATAGCTTCAAAAACCGTTATGTTATCATTGTAGATTGTATAATTTCCGGGTCTATTTACCTCGCCGAGTATAGTGATTTCAAAATTTATATGTTTAACAATAACTGTGGCATTTAAAATAAAATCATTGGCTTTGGCTTGTATTAGGTTTTTAACTTCCTCAATTGTCAACTCTTTCACATAAAAAGTTCCTAGTATAGGAATTTCTATTAAACCCTTTGAATTCACAGTAAACCCATTCATGTATAGGTTTGCAGCAGTTGATTGTGTGTTATTGGCGTTATTCTCCACATTAAAAATATCAAAAGCATCTTCTTGAATACCTAATATTTTGATATGAAGTATATCGCCAACTTGTAACTTGTAGGGTGCATAGGTGGCCTCTGATTGCTCTAGATTAGTTGTGTCATTTAAATAAATGATTTTGTTCATGGGAGTACAGGAAAATAATACAGAAAAAATCAACAAACAAAAAATGCTTTGTTTCATAACATCATCTAATTGATACTAAACAAAAATACTAAAATAAATCTGTTAGAACAGAAGGAGCTCTTGATATAACCTGCTAACAGGTAGTCCAACTACATTGTGGTAGCATCCGCTAATTTCTTTTACGCCTATGTAACCGATCCATTCTTGTATTCCATATGATCCTGCTTTGTCATATGGTTTAAAATTTGACACATAATAATCAATCTCTTCACTAGTCAGTTTGCGAAAGTTGACTAAGGTTGTTACTGAAAAATCAATTTTCTTTTTTTGAGATTTTAAACACACCCCAGTACATACGGAATGTGTTTTTCCTGATAAAGCATTCAACATAAAAGTGGCTTCCTTTGTGTTTTTAGGTTTGCAAAAAATCTCATCTTCTAGTATGACGGTAGTATCTGCTGTAATAAGAAGTTCATCTTCCTCTAAAATAAAGCTATCGGCCTTTTTTTTTGCTAAAAAACGTGCAACACTAAAAACATCGACTTGAGGAGGATAGTTCTCTGCAACCTCTTGCTCTCTTATTTGAAAGGGTAAACCAATCTCTTTCAATAATTCTCTTCTTCTTGGAGATTTTGAAGCAAGTATTATTTTTTTGTTTATCAGTTTTGTGCTAATCATAAGCGAATTAATAGTGAAAAAACAAGCATGCTCAATGTACCAGTAAACATAATGACCTTCACCAAGGTACTAAGAAGACGAAAATCTTTTGAATTAGCTGCTTTCCTTAACTTAAGTATGAAAATAACGAATGGAAAAAAAATGAAAAGGAGCACGTAAAAGAAAGCAAAAATGTCTGTCAGAAATTGAGTGTACATGATCCAGCATAGGCCTATAATGGTTATTAAGCTAAGGATGTTGACTGTTTGCTTCGCTTTAGTTAAACCCGAAACGATAGCGAATGTTTGATAGCCCATTTTTTGATCTCCTTTTAGGTCTTCTAAATCTTTGATTATTTCTCTAATCAGCGTAGTGAAAAAAGCAAACATAGCATACAAACAAATAATTTTAAAAATTGTTGCTGCATTAGCCAAGTTTAAGCTAGCGTTAGGAAGTATATCATACACACCTACAATAATCAAAACAAGAGCAGATAACAAGGCAATAAGTAGATTTCCTATTAAATAACTTCGTTTAAAATGAGTAGAATACAGCCACAAAATGCTTGCCGAAAATAAATTTATAAGCCCAAGGTTCCATATTCCTACTTGCCAGGCAAGTATAAATCCTAAGCCAACCCCGATGCCACTTAGTAAAAAATGAAGTATAATGGCTTCTCTTCTTTTGATGCTATTACCAATTATCACTTTTCTGTCGTTCAGGTGGTCAACTTTTATATCGAAATAATCATTGATAATATATCCTGCGGCGGCAACTAAAACAGTTGAAAAAACTAGTAGTAGAAACTGAGTTTCATTAAGGCTTAAAAAATCAAGAAAAGGAATTAATAAAGTGTACCTTATTAGGTATTGTGTTAAAACAATAATCAGTAAGTTTTTGTACCTAATTAAGTTAAAGAAGTCTTTTAATTTTACCATCCTAAATCTTTTGGATCTGCCCATTTCATTTGTGTTCTTAAGGTTTGTTCAATAATATCTCTTACACAACCATCTCCGCCATTAAAAGGAGAAACATACTCCGAAATTTCTTTAATTTCTGTAGCGGCATCATGTGGGCAAGCAGGAAGGCCAACTTCTTGCATAACCTCTAAATCAGGGAGATCGTCTCCCATGTAAAGAATTTCTTCGGGTTTCAGTTTATACTTTAACAGCAACTCTTTATAGGCAATGATTTTGTTGCTACAAGCTAAATACACATCGCTAACTCCCAAGTGTTCAAATCGCTCTTTCACACCCTTACTGCTTCCGCCGGAAATAATTGCAATTCTATAGTTTTTCTTGAGGGCATACTGAATGGCATATCCATCACGGGTTGACATTTTTCTTACTTGTTCTCCGTTGCCAAAAAGAGTCACAGTTCCGTCAGTGAGTACTCCGTCAACATCAAAAATGAATGTTTTTATGTTATTTAATTTTATCTTATAGTTCATGAGCGATTAATTATGCTTTGGGTCAGTAATTTGTAAATTTCTTTTTTTTCTTTGTCTATCTCTAGTAAAAGTAGTTGTTCTTTAATTGTTTCTAGATCCTTTCTATGTGCAGGTCCTGTCTGCGCTTTTGCAGCTGAGACATGATTTATCTTATCACTAGTTTCATTGATTAGGGGTTTAAGCATTTCAAAAGAAATATTATGGGTACCACATATTTCCGATGCAAACTGATACATTAGGTTGCTGAAATTACAAGCAATAACCGCCGATAGATGTAGGTATTTTCTTTGTTCAGAAGAAATAGGGTAAACATGGTCAGAAATGCTTTTGGCTAGATTTTGCAGTAAAGACATAATTTCCTTATTATTTGCTTCAATACAAATAGGAATAGTTCTAAAATCAATATTTTTATTCTTACTGAACGTTTGAAGTGGGTAAAAGACACCAGACACTTTGTTTTGAAGTGCCTCTAATGGCTTTGTTCCTGAGGTATGAACAACTGGACCCCTTAATTTAGAAGAAATAGCGTTTATAGCGTCATCATTTATAGCAATTATTGATAGTTGAGCTTGCAAAATTTCTTGAATATTATTGGTGTATGGGCAGTTTAATTTTTCAGCAAGTACTTTGGCTGTTTCTTCAGTTCTGCTAAACACTTGAGTGATTTCATGGCCGGAACGCTGAAGTGCTAGGCTCAAATGAGTGGCTACATTGCCAGCTCCTATCATACATATTCGAGCCATTTAGTTTGTGTTTTTTTCTGATTCAGACAGAACAAAATTAAGTAATTTTGTACTTCTAAATTTGTGTTTCATGTTCAAAATAATCAATTCGGTTCTTTTTTCAATGCGCACTATGGCGCTTTTGGTTCTTATTTTCTTCGTAGCAATAGCGTATGCTACCTTCGTAGAAAATGATTTTGGAACACAAACTGCCAAAGCACTTGTTTACAATGCTAGATGGTTTGAAATTATAATATTCTTTCTTACGCTAAACATGTTTGTTAATATTAGAAGGTACCAGCTATGGAAACGTGGTAAGTGGCCTGTTTTAATTTTTCACTTATCTTTTGTATTAATCGCTATTGGAGCAGGTATTACCAGGTACATTTCTTATGAGGGCTTAATGCATATTAGAGAGGGAGAGCGAAGTAATCAAATAGTCTCTGATCAAACCTTTTTACAGCTTAAAGTGCACGATAAACAGTTGCAATATGTGTACGATAAGCCATTGCTTTTGCATAACTATTCTGGCCCATTTTCTTTTTTGAAATCAAATGCTTTTTCTCATAAAATAGACTTTCGAGATCACGATCTTCAAATTGACTATGTAGATTACATCCCAAATGCTATAGATACGCTTATGATAGGAGAGGGAGGGCCTATTATCCATATTGTTATGTCTGGCGCTGAAGGGCGTGAAAACTTTTACTTAAGAGAGGGGAGTGCACAACGATTTTTAGGACTTGATTTTTCTTTTGGAAAAATTCTTCCTGGCCATATTTGTTTTAAGATGGTAGAGGGTGAATTAATGATTCAATCTCCATCAAGTGCAAATTATATGAGAATGGCTGATCAAATGACTGGTGAGCTAGTAAGAGATAGTTTGCAGCCTTTAATGCTTCGATCTTTGTACCAAATAATGGGACAGAATGTAGTAGTACCAGCTTTTTATGAAAAAGCAAAGATAACCTACACCGCTGGCGTTAATCCTGAAGGTCAGGAACTAGAAGATGTGCTAATCGTAAATGTAAAAAGTAATGGTCAAGAAAAAGAAATTCCCCTTTTTGGAGATAAAGGCTTTGTGAGTGTCAAAAATCAGTTTGAACTAGGTGGATTGTATTTTTCGTTGGCTTATGGGTCTAAACATTATAATACTCCATTTTATATTCAGCTGAACGATTTTCAGTTAGAAAGGTACCCAGGTTCTAATAGCCCTTCATCATTTGCAAGTGAAGTTACTTTAATTGATAATGAACTTAACCAGGATCATCGAATATATATGAATAATGTGTTAGATTATCAAGGTTTTCGATTTTTTCAATCCTCTTATGATCAGGATGAACTAGGTACTGTGTTATCGGTAAACCATGATTTTTGGGGAACCCTTATTAGCTACTTAGGATATTTCTTTATGACTTTAGGGATGATTGCAACTTTATTTTCGAATAAAACACGCTTTTCTTCCATAAAGAAAAACCTTTTAAAAATAAGAAATAGTAGAGGTTTCTCTATTTTATGCTTTGTCATGCTTTCTTCATCAGTATTAGCAGAAAGTAAAATAGATTCGTTACTTCAGGCCCAAGCACTCCCTTCTGAACAAGCCGAGTCGTTTGGTATGTTGGTAGTACAAGATCAGGGGGGTAGAATGAAGCCCGTCAATACTTTAGCCTCGGAAGTATTGAGGAAAGTAAGTCGTCAAAGTAGTTTTCAAGGTTTAAGTGCTAATCAAGTTTTGCTTGGTATGGCTCAAAATCCATATTTATGGCAACTAGCCCCAATGATTAAAGTAAATCATGAAGGCTTACGAGAGCAGCTTGGCCTTAAGGATAAATACAATTCTTTTCTTTCCTTTTTTAGTGATGAAGCAAAATATGTGCTAACCGAACAAGTAGAAAAGGCTTATGCTAAAAAGCCTGCAGAAAGAAGTAAATACGATAAAGAGGTAATGGCTGTAGATGAGCGAGTAAATGTTTGTTATATGGTTTACAATGGGTCTTATTTCCGTTTTTTTCCTTTACCTGAAGACGCTAATAATACATGGTTTTCGGATAGTCAAGAAAATGTAGGTTTTCAAGGAGATGATTCACTTTTTGTCTATTCCATACTTCCTATCTATTATCAGAGTCTTTTTCAAGGACAAAAAGACGGTAACTATGAAGTTGCAGACAACACTTTGGAGGCAATTAAAAGCTATCAATTAAAATTTGGCAAAGAGGTTCTTCCTTCAAAAAACCGACTTAAGCTCGAAATATTCTACAATGAATCTCAAATTTTCAATAAACTATCCTATTCGTACGCCCTTATCGGTGTTTTTATGCTGTTCTTACTAATTGCACAAGTTTTAAAAGAAAGAAAATGGACCGCAGTTATCGTTAAAATTTGTTTTTGGCTTTTGACTTTATGTTTTATTGCTCATACCTTTGGGCTGGCAGCAAGATGGATTATATCCAATCACGCTCCATGGAGTAATGCCTACGAAAGTGTCATTTACATTGCTTGGGCAACCATGCTTGCTGGTTATATATTTTCAAAGAAAAGCATGATGAGTATGGCAGCCACTGCCGTCTTATCTTCTCTTTTACTTATGGTAGCTGGACTGAATTGGCTAGATCCAGAAATCACCAATTTAGTTCCTGTATTAGATTCCTATTGGCTAATGATACATGTTGCAATAATTACTGCTTCCTATGGATTTCTTGCACTGGGTGCTCTGTTGGGTTTTTTAAGCTTAATATTGATGATATTACAATCAAAATCTACTACTAAGAGAATCTTTGCTAGCCTAAAAGAATTAACCTATATCAACGAACTAAGCATTACTGTTGGTTTGTTTTTACTATCCGTTGGTACTTTTTTAGGTGGTATTTGGGCTAATGAATCATGGGGGAGATATTGGGGATGGGATCCTAAAGAAACTTGGGCATTTGCAAGTATGCTTGTTTATATTTTTGTGCTTCATATGCGTTTTATTCCTGGTCTCAAAAGTTTGTTTGCCTTTAACTTTGCTTCGCTAATAGCTTACAGCAGCATTATAATGACATATTTTGGTGTTAACTTTTACCTTTCTGGCTTGCATTCCTATGCTGCAGGAGACCCTATGCCTATTCCTTCATTTATTCCATATAGTATAGTGGTTGTAAGTATCACCTCCATACTTGCTTATTATCGTCAAAAACAATTTAAATCATGAAAATAGTTTTTATCACCATCAGCATTTTTTTAGCGTATCTTTTTTTTTCTGTTCCTAATCCTAAAATAATGAACCCGAAAAACTTTTATGAGCACGAGCTTCGCACTATTGATGGTAAGGTTTTTAAGCTGTCAAGTTTAAAAGGAAAGAAAATCATGATAGTTAATGTTGCTTCTAAATGTGGATTAACTCCACAATACAAAGAGTTACAATCGTTATATGATGAGTATGGAGGAGAAAATTTTGAGATTTTAGCTTTTCCAGCTAATAATTTTGGGGCTCAAGAACCTGGAACCGATCAACAAATACAATCATTTTGTGATTCTAATTATGGAGTCACATTTAAGGTGTTTGAAAAAATATCTGTAAAAGGACACGATCAACATCCTTTTTATCAATGGTTAACAAACAAGGAGTTAAATGGTTCTTTGTCTGTTTCTGTAAAATGGAATTTTCAAAAGTTTTTGATTGACGAAAATGGTAATTTGATTGATTATTTACTTCCAACAACAAGTCCAAAATCAAAAAAGGTTATTCAATGGCTTCAACAGTAGATATTTTAGCATTTGGTGCACATCCTGATGATGTGGAGTTGTCATGTGGAGCTACCATTGCAAAACATGTGAAACTTGGTAAAAGGGTAGGTATAGTCGATTTAACACGAGGAGAATTAGGTACTCGAGGCAATGCAGAAATTAGGGAGGCTGAGGCTAAAAAGTCTGCCGAAATTCTTGGTGTAGAGCTACGATTAAATATGAATTTTAAGGATGGTTTTTTTCAAAACGATGAAACACACCAGCTAGCATTGGTGAAAGTCATTCGTAAATATCGTCCAAAAATTGTTTTATGCAATGCGGTAATAGATAGACATCCTGATCATCCAAAAGGAGCTGACCTTGTTTCCACGGCTTGTTTTTTAGCAGGTTTGCAGAAAATTAAAACAGCTCAAGACTATTGGCGTCCAAAATCAGTTTATCATTACATACAGTTTAATAATATAGAGCCTAATTTTGTAGTTGACGTATCTGATTTTATAGAAACGAAAATTGAAGCGGTTAAAGCATTTTCAACACAATTTTACGATCCAGCTTCAAAAGAACCAGAAACAATTATTTCAACTAAGAACTTCTTTGATAGTATCCGTTATAGAGCTGCTGATTTAGGAAGAGTAGCAGGTGTCGATTATGCAGAAGGATTTACCGTCCAAAAAACACCTGTTATCGATCAATTAGATTTTTTAAAATAAAGAGATTATTTGGCATAAAAAAAGCTGCTCTTTAGAGCAGCTTTTTTTTAGTCCAACAAGAGTTTATTTCGTCAAAACAATTTTTCCTTGTGATAAATGATTCTCAGTACTAATTTCGTAAAGATATACTCCATTAGATAAATCACTTAAGTCAATCTTTTCAGAGTAGATGCCTGGGTTTTGATTTCCATATTGATTTTCGAAAACGATTTTTCCATTTAGGTCTTTAACGCTGATAGATGTATTAGTGTTCACATTTAATGTATAGGATATTTGTACCATTCCATTAGAAGGATTAGGATACACCATGGTATTGTATTTTACACTTTCTTCAAGATTTGATATCCATGTTCCAAAATTTGCAGAAATTTCAAAAGCGTTACCATTAGTATACCATTGTTCTCCTGGAATATAAATAATGGATTCCCAAGGGTATCTCAGTGTAGATTCATCGTCTCTAATTCTAATTTCGTTAATTCCGCCACTATTGTACATTTCTAGACATATATAATAAGATCCAGGGTTTAATGATCTGTCTTGTATATTGCCATTTATCATGACAGGGATAGGAATAGTTGCACTATTATTATCAACGTCATCTTGGGTGATTAGATAAAAATTCGAGGTAATAATAGGATTTTCTACTGATGCGCTGTAAAAGCCTACAGTGTCAAAAACAGTGACAATAATGCCGCCCCCTGGAACAGTATTGTATTGATCATTAGTAGAAGTGTTTAATCCAACAGTAACTGAAGATAAATCATCAGCTTCTATTAATGAGATAAGGTTAGCCATTTTAAATCCGTCGTCTCCTCCATCAAAGAACCCAGTTCCAGTTACGTCAAGATCGTTACTCAATGGGTTAAATGGGCTAAAAACGCTATCGCTTACAATAAAGCTTTTAAATAATTCATTATCAAAAGGGGAGGAATCTGTAGTGTCACTATTTATGGAATAGCTTATGTTGTATTGATTAGTAGCAGTTGGAATAAACTTATTTGACTGATATAAGAATGTGTCCTGATTGCTTGGAAGGGCATAGGCAAAATACTCTGTATTAGTATATACGTTAGTTCCAGAAGCGTCATTTACAACTATTTCAGTATTGAATGTTTGGTCAGCAGAACCAAAATTTAAGCATCCAAAACCAAAAGAAATACTATCTAACTGATTTAAAGGTATTTGCCCCACATAGTCTCTTAATTCAATGCCATAATAGGAGTTAATAATATCATTATTGTCATAACGGAAGTCGTTAGTGTATAGTCTTAAATCGTAGCTTGGTAATTCTGATAGCTCGATGTCATCCATTTGCCAAAAGTAATAGCCTGTACCATTGGCATTTCCATCCGTTGCTCCTTCAAAAATAAATTGCATTTGAGCATTTGATGCTCCACCAATGTAAGCACTTACGTTCACTAATTCAACATTGTTGGTATCTGTTGATTCATTAACTTCCAATGCATGAATTTCTAATGTGTCAGGCCATGTTTGTCCGCCATCCGTGCTAAATGCAACAAAAGTTTGTCCGAAGAAACTTCTGTGGTAGGTGTTCATCTTTAACTGTAAATCTGGATAGTTAGAGCAGTCAATGATATCAGTAGTTAAACAACCAACATGAGGGGTTGGAGCTGGGCCCGCTCCCATTGCAGTATTACCGTTATCTAAAAAGTCAGAATCGAAAATGATAAAACCATCCGATGCTGTAGGTGAAGTTATAGCAAGGTTTGTGGTATATAGCCCAACCGACCCTTGATTAAAATTTGGTGTCGTATTTGGGCCTCTATATTCCCACCCATATACTGGAGGGTTTTGTGTTTGATCCGGAAAAGATACTTGAACACCATTAGAATTGGTGTAGTATCCATTGAAAGACCAAGTGTTTGGAATACCATTTGAGAAACTCTCAGACCATATGACGTTTCTCTGAGTGTTTTGCATATACAAAGCATTATATGGCTTTTTGTTTGTTTTTAAAGGTTCGTACAGCTGTATAGAATTATCTGCTGCGAGAGGGGTGTAAAATTGCTGGGCATTCACATTAGTGATTAAAGCACAGGCTACTAGTAAAAATAAAATTCTTTTCATTTGTTCCGAAAGTTATAGGTTTAACCAAATTTACAAAAAAAAAGGAGGCTACCAAGTAGCCTCCTTTCTTAATTAAAAATCTAGTAACTATTTAGTAAGTACTATTTTTCCGAAAGTAGTATTACTGTTTACATTTAGTTCGTAAGTATAAACACCTTCTGCTAAACTTGATAAATCAAGTTTGGTTTTATGGGCTCCTGTAGCAAGAGAACCTTCGTTTTTACTCACCACTAACTTTCCTGTAATGTCTCTAACAATAATGTTCAATTCACCTGATTGTGATAAATTATACGTTAGGTCAACCATTCCAGAAGTAGGGTTAGGGAATGCATTGTGAGAAGCTACGGAAGCAACTTCGTTTACAGAATTATAATCCCATGTACCAAAGTTTGCAGAGATCCATAATGCATCACCATTAGTGTACCACTGATCTCCTGTAAGATATATCATACTTGACCAAGCTCCTCTTGGGAAAGTTTTGTCATCAAGAATAACAATATTGTTTGTACCAGCACTATTGTAACATTCTACTGATACGAAATAAGCACCTGGTGCTAAGTTTCTATCTTGAGCACTGCCGTTGTAGATAGTTGGGATAGGAATTGTTGCAAAACCTGTAGTGGTATCAGAAGCAGTAATTGTGTAAAAGTTAGAATATATGATTGGTGTTTCTATTCCAGCCGAAAAGAATCCTGTAGTATCGAAGACCGTTACTTGAACAAGAGCACCAGCTTGTGTAGAGCCGTTTGTTCTTAGGCCAAGCGTAACAGAAGTTAGCTCATCAGCGGTCTCTAACTCATACATATTTGCCATTTTAAATCCGTCATCTGAGCCGTCAGTAAAATATCCAGTTCCCATTGAACCTAATTTTTCACCAGTACCAAAGCCATTAAAAAGAGTATCTGTTATAAAAACAGTAACTGCTCCATCATTGTTAATCGGAGATGAATCTGTTGAGTCAGACGATACAGAGAACGTAAAATCGTGTTGCCCAACTGTTGTTGGCATGTACTGATTTGCATGGTACACTACAAAAGAACTATCTCCTTCTAGTGTTCCATAGTTTTCTGAATCAGTCCATGCTCCAGAAGCAACTGTAGTTGTAGCGTTGGGTTGATCTGAGATACCAAAGTTATAAACGGCAAAACCAAATTCGGCATCTGTCACTTGGTTAGCAGGTACATGGCCGTAGAAATCTCTCCAGCTATCAGCAGTTCCTGATACTGTAGAAGACATATTCATGGCAAAATCATTTAGTATTAAATCGTTGTTGGGTTGTTCAATCAGCGCAACATCATCAATTTGCCATCCATAATCCCAAATACCTTGCCATACAAACTTGAACATTACGTTTGCTTCTCCTCCGATATCATCAGAAAGATTGAGTTGCTTTAAATCAGGGTTGTCAGTTCCAGATTGGTCAATGGTTGCTGTCCAAGTACCGTTTGCATCAACTGTGGAGTTAATGTAGTACTTACCCGTCCAGCTTAGTCCACCATCAATGGAAGTCATAACAATACAAGTATCAGCTTGCCATCTTCTAAACATTTGTTCAAATTGTAAAACAACGTTTGGGTACATAGAGCAATCAATAACTGGCGATACCATTTCGGAATATTCCTGAGCACCACCTTGAGATCCAAAAGCATCTGAATCTGCTATCATCCATCCATTTCCAGCGGTAGTTGATAGTAATGCTGCTGTTTGATACTGTCCAACATGACCAACTGTTGTATGTTGCCATGAAACTGGTGATCCAGCATCTGTGTTAACTGTAAATTGTCCTACACCACCGTCAAAGTCTTCAGAAAAGATAGTTGTTGCAGCAGATCGTTGAGCAGGAGAAGTTGTTCTGATAACTTCATTTGAAGCTTCTTTCAAAACAGGATAGTTTGAAGGAATGCTTCCATTTGTTTTCATTTGTTGTGCAGAAA
The DNA here is from genome assembly GCA_965661505.1 of Flavobacteriales bacterium. Taxonomy (GTDB): domain Bacteria; phylum Bacteroidota; class Bacteroidia; order Flavobacteriales; family UBA7312; genus UBA7312. Next base: position 72,067 of record CBFIDX010000001.1, read on the forward strand.
CGGAAAGAGTAGTTGCTGCAATACAAATAGATAATAAAATTTTCTTCATTTGATTAAATAGTTAGTTAGAATCTAATTTTTTCGGACTGCAATTTAACAAAAATAACTCCATTTTTTCTTTGGAATTGTTAATTTCTTACTCGCTCAGTAAAGCAGTGTAAATTTTAGAGAACTCCTGAGCAATTCTATTTTCTTTAAAATCGGCAATTGCTAGAGAATAATTTTTGTGTTGATAAAGTTTGTAGTTCGCTTTTAAGCTAGTAATGGCATTGTAAAGTTCTTCAGAATTATCAGGCGATATTGCTATTCCACAATCCTTAGGAATGATTTCTTGTGGGCCACCACATTTTGTGTATATCAACGGCCTATTTGCTGCTAAGGACTCTAGAGCAACTACTGAAAAGGTTTCAATCCTGCTATTAATAATAACAGCGTGGTAATTGGAGATTTCTTTTATCACTTTTTCATTACTCATTTCACCTAGTAACGATATATTTTTTTCATTCTCACACAAGGATTCTAAGAAATCCTTGTCTGGGCCATCTCCAATAATGTGTAAAACCTCATTCATTAAGTTTTTTTGTTTAAAAATCTGTATGACGGAGGATATATTTTTGATATTATCGCGCAGGTCAGCAACGATCAAAAATTTAAAAGGAGTATCAGCTAATCTTTTATCTTTCTGTTCTTTTACAATATTACCGACAACTTTGAAATTTCCACGAATCTTTTTATCTTCCATCAATTTTTGTAAAAAATTTGATACTGGAAGGATGTAACTTGCACGCCAAAAAACCATCCTCTTAATCAGTTTTTTTGATAAGGATAATGGGTTTTGGTATCCAGACCAATGCTCAGATACTATTAGTGGTTTATTATATAAAAAAGCCAAAATACAGCCAAAAAAGCTTCTTTTGCTCAATACATGGAGGTGTATGATATCTGCCTTTCTGAATAGTGAAACATGTTTTAAATATAACCTTAACAACTTGAGTTGGTTCAGCCATTTGCTGTTTGTTCTTTTATAAGCTGAAATATTTTCAACTAGCTTTCCATTGGTTCTTTTTAAGGAGTAGGGTTGAGCGAAAGCGTGTGCGAATAGAACGGTTACATTATTTGCTATGGCAGCAGCTTTCGCATGTTTTTGAATAAAAACACCATTTTGTATATTTTCTTTTGTCGGGTACCAAGAGGGAATAAATAAAATATTTGGAGCAGGTTTTTTCAAGACAATCTTTTGTGTTTTAGTCTTAAAGAATTACCAATAACTACAATATCGGAGAATGCCATAAACAAGACGCCCCACATTGGATTTAAAAGACCCATGGCTGCAATTGGTATGGCAACTATGTTATAAGAAAATGCCCAAAACAAATTTTGCTTGATGGTTGTAAGTGTTTGTTTGCTAATGCTTAAGGCTTCAGGGATTTTAGTTAGATCGTCCCCATCAAGTATTATTATCTGAGCGGATTGAATGGCTATATGCGTTCCATTACTCAGTGAAATACCTACCCGAGCTTTGGTTAATGCTGGTGCGTCGTTAATTCCATCGCCGACCATTGCTGTTGGAGCTTCTTTTTCAAATGAAGCGATTTTACTCAGTTTTTCTGCAGGGAGTTGTTCTGAATAGCAGTCGTCAATGTTTAGTTTTTTAGCGAGTGATTGGCAGCTTGTTGATTTATCTCCACTAAGCATGACAGTTTGTATGTTGCCTTCATTTAATTTTCTGATACTTTCGATTGCTGAACTCTTGATAGTGTCACTCATCTCAATACTTGCTATGAGCGAACCGTTTTTTAGTAAATATAATTGATGGTTAGCCTCCTTAGTGACTTCTTTTGCAATGCTATATGAGCCAAGTAAATAATGATGGTTATTCCATTCTGCCTCAATACCTTTTCCTTTTATTTCATTTATTTTTTCTAATTCTACCTTTTTTTGTTCTTTTTTTAATTGATTAACGATCGACTTTGCAATGGGGTGGGATGAGTTTAACTCTAAGTTATAAATTATGTTTTTCACTTCAGCTAAAACAGCAGGTTTGCAATGTATTTTTTCAATCTGAAAATGGCCACTTGTTAGCGTACCTGTTTTGTCGAACACGATTTTCTTAACCTTTGCAAACTCTTCTAAAGTTGTTCCTCCTTTTATCAAAATACCATTTTTAGCAGCTCTGCCAATACCTACCATAACGGCAGTAGGAGTTGCTAAGCCCATAGCGCAAGGGCAAGAGATAACAAGAACAGCAATAGCTCTCATCATAGAATTTGTAACTGAAACATTAAAATAGAAATAGGAAACAAGAAAGGTTGTTAACGAAATAAATATTACTGTAGGAACAAAAATTGAGCTTACTTTATCTCCTAATCTTTGAATTTTAGGTTTGCTATTTTGAGCATCCTTTACCAATTTAATGATTTGAGAAAGAACGGTTTTTTCTCCAACCTCTTTTGCTTTCAGTTTTAAATTTCCTTGTGTTAAAATAGTTCCACCTACTACTTCGTGATGTGTTGTTTTGTTTACAGGTCTATTTTCACCAGTAATCATAGATTCATCTAATAAGCCATCACCTAAAATGATTTTAGCATCAGTAGGTATTCGATCTCCACTGTTTACTAATAATACATCTCCTTTTTTAATTTCAGTAAAAGGGATTTCTTCTATCTCTCCTTTGGTGTTTTCTCTTTTAGCGAATAATTGTTGAATGGAGCTCAATTCTTGTATTGCACTAGTAGTGCGTTTTACAGATCTTTTTTCGAGCAGATTGCCTAAAAGAACTAATGTAATGATTGTTGCTGATGTCTCAAAAAAAAGAAACTGATGATACTGTGAAGAGTTCCAATTTAAAAGTACTCCCCATAAACTATAAAAAAAAGCAGCAGCACTACCCATCATAATGAGTACATCCATGTTCGGAGAGCCAATCTTTAAAGAATTCAAGGCACTTTTTCCGAAATGTTTAAGGCCTATGACAAACACCGGAAGACATAGAATAATTTGTATAATTGGATTTTGTAAAAGATGCTCCTTAGCCAAGAACATGTGTGCAAAAAGAGGAAGGGTGAAAAACAAACTGATTGCGAATTTTTTTTCTAGATCATAATTGATAGATTTTACTGAATTGTCCTTTGCCTTAAAGCCAATTGATTCGATTTCTGATATTAGCGACTCTTTGGTCCAATTATTATTGTGATACACAGAAACCTCTGCATTTGCAAAACTCACATGGCAGTTTGAGAGGCCTTTTTTTGTTAGATGTTTTTGAATTCCGTTAGCACAGTTACTACAAGACATACCATCAACTTGAAGTATTGTGTATGTTAGGTCTTTGTTCATCGAGTTTCAAAGTTAACTGTTTTAACTAAAATATTGTTGCAGAGATGCCTCTAAAAGTTTTATATTTGCGCGCTTTAATGGTGGTTGTAGCTCAGTTGGTTAGAGCACCGGATTGTGGTTCCGGGGGCCGTGGGTTCGAATCCCATCTTCCACCCATAAAAAAGTCCTGCATATGCAGGACTTTTTTTATCGGTTAATCATATTTTGTAAAACTCTTGGGAACTGAACAGGTTTTTGCAAGCCAGGGTAACTCCTAAGTTTTTCATATTTTTCATTTAAAAACACGGTAGAGGGCCAATAGAAGTTTTTGTTGTAGGGGTCAACCAAAGCTTTGTGTAAATCATGATTGCTTTTTACTTCAATGCTTTGTTCAGGGTTCTCATAAACTACACCATTTAAAGTCACACTTTCTTTTCCTCTACCGTCAAACATAACTGCGTAAAAATGATCATTTAAGAGTTTAATAACGTTTGGGTCTGAAAGGGTTGTTTCTTTCATTTCTTTACAATAGGGACAGCCAGGTCTGTAAAAAAACAACATTACTTTTTTAGGATTTTCTTTCATTAAATCATCCAGATTGTCAATAGCAATCCATTTGATATCTGCATTGGCATTATTTGCTCTGATGATTTCTTTTAAATCTTTTTGTGAAGTTGTTACATCTGTGCTATTTCCTGAAGAACAAGAAGCAACTAAAAAAGGAACAGCAAATAATAGCGTTCTAAGAATTGATCTCACGTGATTACTTTTTTAATATTGAATTAGCCTTATTGATCCATGGACCGGGGCCACCTGCTACATAGCCAGTCTGCCCTATGGTAAGAAATTCCAACTTATTTTCATTATTGATTTTTAGATTAAAGAGATGTAATGTAGGGTATCCTCTAACCTGAAAAATTTGTTGTAATTCTCTATTCTGCGTTCTAATTTCTTCGGCTTGAGGGTTTCTTCTAGGGTAGTCAAGCTCTAATAAAACTACATTTTCTTCGGCCCAACTTTTAAATTCATTGGTGTCAAACACTTCACGTTTCAGTTTTTTACACCATCCACACCAATCACTTCCCGTAAAGTTAGCTAAAATTGGTTTTCCAGATTCCATAGAAAGTTGAGCGGCTTTTTCAAAATCAATGTGCCATTTTGCTTTTTCTTGCCCAAAAGCTACGGCTGAAAAACATAAAAAGGTAATAACTAATAATTTCTTCATTGTGTTAGTTTTAGTGAACTCCATGCATTAATTTCTTTAACGGGAAACTTATTAAAAATAGTATAATTCCTCCAGTAATTGGAATGTAAACTAGTATGGTAAAAAAATCGGCCATTGAAGACTCAAGAGCAATCTTTTCCATGTGACTGGAAAGTAAACCTGCTAGCTTATTGCCCATTGCAGAGGCAAAAAACCATATTCCAAACATAATTCCTAAAAGTCTTTTTGGAGATAATTTATTAACATACGAAAGCCCCACAGGTGATAAACTTAATTCACCCATAGTATGTAGTAGATAAGCCAAAACAAGGAATATCATACTTACTTTTTCCACAGACATACCTTTGCCAATTTGTGCTGCTCCAATGACCATTGGAATAAAGCCTACACCTAAAAGTATAAGTCCGATAGCAAATTTTTGAGGTCCATTTGGGTTTAATTTTGTTTTGGCAAGCTTTTGCCAAATAACAGAAAAAACCGGTGCTAAGGTAAATATAAATAGGGCATTTAAGCTTTGAAACCAAGTAGCTGGAACTTCAGGATTTGTCTGTAAAAATTGATTGTAAACCATATAGCCTATGATTCCCCATAAAATAAGGACACTCAAAGCCATAAAGCCCATAGCTGTTGGGTACTCTTTTCCGATTGATTTATTCATGCCCCAAAATAACCAGGTTAATATACCAACAGGTAAAGCCGATAGAAGGGCACTGACTATTTTATAAATGCTAATGGATGTTTCATTAACCAAAGATCTATCTGTGTATTCACTGGCAAAAATATTCATGCTAGACCCTGCTTGCTCAAAAGCTGCCCAGAAAAAGATAGAGAAAAAGGCGAGGATACCAACGACAACAAGTCTTTGTTTTTCTTTTTTTGTTAATGGTTTTGCTTCTTCCTTCGTTTCTTTAACTTCTTCAATTACTTTTGGGGAAAGGCCTATTTCTCCAAACATTTTTTGAGAAAGTTTAAATTGAATTAACCCAATAAGCATAAATACACCTGCAAGTCCAAAGCCGTAATGCCATCCGTATGTTTCTCCAAGGTAGCCACATAAAATAGACCCTAGAAAAGCTCCAACATTAATTCCTTGGTAAAAAATGGTATATCCCGAGTCTTTCTTATCTGAATTTTCGGGATATAACTGACCTACAATGGAAGAGATGTTTGGTTTGAAAAAACCATTTCCTATTACTAACAGAGCCAGTCCTAAATAAAAAGCGGGCATTGGTTGAAAAGCCAATGAAAGATGACCAAGAGTCATTAGCACCGCACCAATCATTATTGCCTTTCTAAAGCCCAATAACCTATCTGCTAAAATTCCGCCGATGATAGGAGTGATATAAACAAGCATTGTGTACCAACCGTATAAGCTACTGGCATCTCCTTTACTCCATCCTAGACCAGGGTTGTCACCGGTTACTTCGCTTATTAAATAAAGAACCAATAAAGCTCTCATCCCATAATAGGAAAATCGTTCCCACATTTCCGTAAAAAACAACATAAACAATCCTACTGGATGTCCGAAAATTTCTCTTTCAGTTGCTATATTTTTAGACATAGTTCTTTGTTAAATTAATAATGGCCGAATATACTAATTTTCTTGGCTTATAAATTTTCTTTGATGTAATCTGTCATCATTTGATACAGGTGTAGGCGTGTATTGCCTCCATATATACTGTGGTTTTTGTCAGGGTATATAAACAAGTCAAATTGTTTGTTCGCATTCACTAATGCGCTCACCATTTCGTAGGTATTTTGTACATGTACATTGTCATCTGCAGAGCCATGAATGAGTAAATATTTCCCTTTGAGCTTATCCACATGATTTATGGGGGAATTATCATCGTAACCGTCAGCATTTTCTTGTGGTGTTCGCATGTAACGTTCAGTGTAAATATTATCGTAATAACGCCAGTTGGTCACAGGGGCTACAGCAATAGCCATTTTAAATACTTCAGCACCTTTAGTAATGGCTAAAGAAGACATATAGCCTCCGTAACTCCATCCTTGAATGCCAATTCTATTTGCATCAACATAGGGTAGAGAGCCTAAATATTGATTTGCTTCTATTTGATCAATCGTTTCATATTTTCCCAGTTGTTGGTAAGTCATTTTTTTAAATTCAGCCCCGAGCCCTCCAGTGCCCCTGTTGTCAATACATGCCACAATATATCCTTGCTGAGCTAGGTGTTGATGCCAAAAGTAGTTGTTCCAACCCCAGCTATTAAGTACTTGTTGTGATCCGGGCCCTCCATATAAAAACATAAACACTGGATATTGCTTATCACTATCAAAATCAGCTGGCTTTATCATCCAGCCATTTAAAGAAACATCCTCACTAGTAATAAATGAGAAAAACTCTTTTTTGCTCAATGCATATTGATTCATTTTTTCCGAAAGCTTTTTGTTGTCTTCTAGTATGCGTATTTGTTTTCCGTTTGCGTTGTGTAAGCTGAAAAAGGGTGGCTCATTGGCTGTAGAATAGGTGTTAATGAAATATTTCATCCCCTGGCTAAAATTGACAGAATTTGTTCCGATCTTTTTCGTGAGCTTTTGTTTGTCTTTTCCATCTTTATTTATGCTATATACACTACGGTTAATTGGGCCATCTTCAGTAGATGTATAGTATATTTTATCACTATCGGCTTGCATGCCATGATAATTTGTTACTTCCCAATTTCCAGTTGTTATTTGTTGCATACTACCATCGTCCAAACGTACCTTATATAGGTGGTTAAAACCACTTTTTTCTGATGTCCAGATAAAATGTTTACCATCGTTTAAAAAGGTAGTATTGTCGTGAATGTCTATGTAATAAGAATCCGTTTCAGTAAAAAGCACACGGCTTTCAGTTGTAGTGGCATCTATTAGTAAAAAGTCTAAATGATTTTGATGTCTATTCATGCGCAATAAATACAAGCTATTGGGGTCTTTGGTCCATCCCAGGCGAGGTAAGTATTCAAAATCTTCAAGAACTGCTATTTCTTGTGTTTTTTTTGTTTTCGTATCGAACAGATGAATACTGATTTTAGAGTTTTCTTCACCTGCTTTTGGGTATCTAAATTCGTACTGAGTAGGGTATAGCTCTCCTTGAAACATATCCATCGAAAACTTTTTTACTTCTCTTTCATCAAAACGATAAAAAGCAATTTTGTTCCCATCTGGCGACCAAAAGAAAGCGTTTACCAAACCAAACTCTTCCTCATATGCCCAATCGGAGGCACCGTTAATAATTTCATTGTTTATACCATCGTTTGTGATTTGTATTTCTTGCATATTCTCCAAATTCATCAAGAATAGGTTGTTGTCTTTTACATACGCTACTTGGCTCCCGTCAGGTGAAAAAGTAGCATACATTACTTTTTGGTCTAAAAGTTTGTTTAGTGAACCATTGTTTACATCATACACATAATAGATACTGCGACTGCTGTACCGATAAATGCTCTCTGTTTCGCAAGCAAAAAGTACTTTTTTTTCATCCTCAGAAAAACTATAGTTTGTAATGGGTATCTCTAGTTTTTCCGAATCGGCAATGGTACTAATGAGTTTGCCTGTACGGTAACTATACTTGTTAAGTTTACTTCCATTTTTATTTTTGTCAATCTGGGTGTAGTAGTCTCCACCTTTCATGGACTTTAGTCCTCGAACGTATTCAGGATAGAAGCTATAATTTTTCCAAAGATCATCTATACTAACGGCTTTTTTTTGTGCCCAACTACTTAAGCTTATACTTAGTGCTATGGCAATACAAATCATTCTAATCTTCATCTGTTTCTGATTGTGGGTAGGCGAATTTACTTAATTTTGTCCAAAAGTAGATTGATGACATTTAAGAAAATAGACAGTACTGATGTAGCATACTTCTGTCATGCCCTTGGAACCGATTTTGTGTTAACGGATGTTGAAAGCCTTGATAACTATGCGCATGACGAAACGGAAGATTTGAAATATTTTCCAGAAGTAGTCTTGAAGCCTGGTTCTACAAGTGAGGTTGCTTCTATTATGCGTTATTGCAACGATCAACTCATCAGTCTGACCCCCTGTGGCGCCCGTACGGGTTTGAGTGGTGGCTCATTACCTGTGTGTGGAGGAGTAGCTATGAGTACAGAGCGTTTAAATAACATTATAGAAATTGATGAGCGTAATCTTCAGGCTACTGTTGAGCCTGGAGTGATTAACCAAGTTTTTCGAGACGCTGTACAAGAAAAAGGTTTGTTTTACCCCCCAGATCCTGCAAGTAAAGGCAGCAGTTTTTTGGGAGGAAATCTTGCAGAAAATTCAGGTGGTCCTAAAGCCTTGAAGTATGGAGTCACGAAAGATTATGTACTGAATTTAGAAGTAGTTCTTGCAAATGGAGAGGTGATATGGACTGGTGCTAATGTGCTTAAAAATGCTACTGGATATAATCTTACTCAGCTCATGGTAGGAAGTGAAGGAACCCTAGGAGTAATTACTAAAATAGTATTTCGTCTGATCCCACTTCCGACTAAGGATATTAGTATGCTAGTTCCTTTCCAATCAGCCGAAAAGGCCTGTGAAGCTGTATCTGCAATATTTAGAGCAGGCATTACCCCTTCTGCTTTAGAATTTATGGAACGAGATGCCATAGATTGGACCTTGAAGTTTACGAATATTTCACTTTCTGTAGAAGACAGTATTCAAGCTCATTTATTGATAGAAGTTGATGGTACAGACATGGATCTTCTCTTTAAGGAATGTGAATGTATTGCTGTTGTAATGGAGCAATTTGGTTGTAGTGAAATACTTTTAGCTGATTCTGCTAGCCAGAAGGAACAATTATGGCGTTTAAGAAGAGCTGTAGGAGAGGCGGTTAAGTGCAATAGCATCTACAAAGAAGAGGACACAGTTGTACCTCGTGCAGAACTTCCTAAACTATTAAGGGGAGTAAAGCAACTAGGTGAAAAGCATGGATTTAGTTCCATTTGTTACGGCCATGCAGGCGACGGTAATTTACACATTAACATTATTAAAGGAAGCATGAGTGATGAGGCTTGGGAAAAGGATTTATCTAGTGGAATTCGTGAGTTATTTGAGTTGACGATAAGTTTAGGAGGAACCATAAGTGGAGAGCATGGCATTGGCTTGGTGCAAAAAGAATACATGGACATCGCTTTTAGTAAAACCAACATAAACTTACAAAAGGGCATTAAAAAGCTATTTGACCCCAAAGGAATCTTAAATCCTAAAAAAGTATTTGTATAAAAAAGCCCTCGTTAGTGAGGGCTTTTTTTATTACTGCAGAATTATTTTTTTATTAATACTTCCTTGGTCAGTTCGAATCTGAATTAAATAAACTCCTTTGCTTAGATCTGAAAGATTAAACTCTTCTTGAAGAATTTGCTGCTCATACTTAGTTTGTTTGTCCATAATCAATTTTCCTTGAAGGTTAAAAACCGATATATTGCTAATTTCCTCTTTAGAAGACTTGTGCGAAACAATAAAAGTGCCTGATGTGGGGTTAGGGAAAATGTTTACAGGCGTTGTTAGTAAACTATTAATGTTAGTTGGACAGCTTTGGATAATTACAGAAATTGTATCAGAGTTAATACATCCGTTTTGATCTACTATTTCTGCCCAGTAAGAATATTGACCAGCAACTGCCTCTGAAAGAGAAATGGATGAGCTTACATCACCATTGAACCATAAGTAATTGTTCATTCCTGAATTTAAAGATAGACTAAACGTATCATTCTCGCAAATACTTAAATTTGGTGATATAAGCGAAATATTTCCACTTTGAGGCGTAACAGCGTTTACATGTGCCGTTACTGGTGTTCGGTTGCTTGCGCAAACCTCTTCAAGCTGCCAATTATAAAAATAATAGAAATAACTTTGTGGTGAGTTTGTGGTGTTTGCTGTTATTTGTATGCTGTTTCCAATACTAAATGGAAAAGATCCCGATGGAACAACATCGTTTCTATACAAGCCGTCATTTGTGCCGTTAATTCCTATCTGGTAGCCTAGTCCAGGCTGTATTAAAAAATTTAGTTCAATTGTATTGAGTCCAGTTGTAAAACTTACAACTGCATCATGTACTTGTGCTCCAGAATTATCTAAAACTTCAATGGTCGTTGTAAAGTTTGTTTCAGCATACAGATCGATCGATTTTAGCAAAGTTGCATCAAAGCAGTCAAAGACCATATCCCAGCTATCATTATAGTGATATCCTCCACTTCCTAAGGTGTTATTATCAACTGGTCCTCCTGTAAAGGTTGCGTTGGTAACTAATTCTTCAACATAGTAAGTGATGGTATTAGAAAGTGGACTAGTTGTGTATGAATTTCCAGTATGAAAAGCTGTTCCGCCACTGTTGTTAGCATACCAGGATAAATTATTACTATTCATTCCATCGGCAAACAATTGCGCTTGTTGACCAGAACAAATCGTGTCATTGGTAGTGGTAGGTGGGTTGACTATGCTAACATTAACAAAGTCGTTGTAAATAATGGTGTCGGAGCCATAAGTATTAGAAGCAATTAGCTGTACATCGTAAGATCCATCTAATAAGTAGGTGTGATTTGGATTAGGATCAAAAGAGCTGTTTCCATCTCCAAAATTCCATTCCCATGATGTTGGGTTATAAATAGATTGATCAACAAACTGCACATTTCCTGTACATTCATTTAAATAACTTGTTGATACATTAGCATCTGGTGATTGGTTAGGGTAAACACAGTTCCAAAAAGCTTTAAATCCTAAATCAGTAGTCCCACCGTCGGAGTGCAAATGAATGGTAAGTGACCCTCCAGAAGACGTAATGAGTCCAGGTGAGCCAGTAAGAGTGTTGCAAAATTGACCTAAGGACGTAGCATTTGTGTCTGGTCCGTCGAAAATTTCAATGTAATCAAAATTACAGTTAGTAGCAGATGTAGGGGCTTCAATACCAAATTCAGTAAAGTCAATTGTTAACTGACTAGCTCCGATTGGAGAGATAGTAACGTAACTATCGGTATTGTCTGGATAATTACCTTGCTCTCCACCGCTATCAAATAAGATACCTGAACATGTGTTGAAAGTATTACTCACACCATTAGGTGGCATTAAGTATTCACAAGGGTTGGAGGGTAAAACACTAATATGATTTGTTTTTATAAGTGTATCAGTACCCAATGGACCTGTTGCAATTAATTGTATTGTAAAATCTCCGAATGTAGTATAGGTGTGCGAAGGGTTAAAGTCATTACTTGTATTCCCATCACCAAAATCCCATTGGTGATTAGTAGCATTAATGGAGGTGTTTGAAAAATTAACTTGTGCTGGTAGGTCGCAAAATAAGGAATCTGATGCATTAAAGCTAGCAGTTGGCTCCTCCGATATAGGTAAATCAGTTTTCCAAATACCTCGTCCATAGGTTGTTGCAATAAGTAGGCTAGACTGATACTGAATTTCTAACTCATTAACAATGACATTAGGCATTCCCTGGTTAAATGTTTCCCAAAGTGTCATGCTCGAATCTCTGTAAAAAACTCCTAAATCTGTTCCAACATATAATTCTTCAAGTAATGGATTGTTGTGATTAATTATCACACAGTTTGCGGGAAGATTTGGTAAGCCTGCTGATATATTAGTCCAGTTAGACCCAAAGTCATTGGTTTGATATACTTTTTGACCATTTCCATATCCTGAATAAGAAATCCAAGCTTTTTCAGGGTTTAATGGGTCTATGCTTATATACGAGATAGAGCGATTTGGTAACCCACTAGAAATCAAACTCCAGTTTGCTCCATTGTCAGTAGTTAAATATAGTTCGTTATACTCTGAAAAATAAATCACATTTCCGTCAGATTTAGAAACAGCAATGGCATCAATTTCTCCGCCAGCTTGCCCGTTAGTTAATGTATTCCAGTTGTCTCCGCCATCTAATGATTCCCAAACCTCGGTGTAGCCCGCAATAATTCTATTAGAGTTAGAAGGATCTAACATAAAGGGAGTAACCCAAGCCCCATCATTTGCAGGAGCAATGTCGTTGAAGTTTCCACCTCCATTTGTTGATTTACTTAGAGCTCCATAGTAAACAGTGCTATACATAACATCAGGATTGTTTGGGTCAATTGCGCATTCCATTCCGTCACCACCTCTTACAGAGGACCAAGAATTGATCCCATCCATCAAAAACGTACCGTTGTCTTGAGCACCTGCAATGATGAGCTCAGGATCTGTTTGAGAGAGGCCTGACCTGTAAAACTGAGTGATCTGTAAACCATCACTAATGTCTGTCCAGTTGAGGCCATCATTGTCGGAAAAATATAGCCCCCCGTCATTTGCGGAATAAAGTCGATTATTAGCAGAGTTATACCTTAAATAATGTACATCCGCATGCTTGTACTCCGTGCCTCCGCCACCGTACCAGTGAGAAGAGATATTCCAGTTTTGACCCCCATCTGTAGATTTCCAACTATTTACACCTCCAACAATAAGCAGGTTTTCATCTGTAGGAGAAACGGTAAGGGCTAAATCATACCATCCTTGGCCACCTGAGTCTGTGCCGTCAGTTGACCATCCCAACAAGTTAGGTGCATTAGAAGAATCAGCTTGAACAGTCCAGCTTGCCCCTTCATCAACAGATTTATAGATGCCATAAAAACCCTCATCAGACCCACAAAACAATGCGTAAACAACACTGGGGTTAGCCGGTGTTACGGCAATGTGACACCTTTCAACACCACTTGTTGGTAGTCCATTTGTCAGTTGAGTCCAGCTTTGACCGTTGTCAGTTGATTTAAAAATTCCTGAAGGTCCTCCAATCTGTGATCCGCCGTAAACCACGTTTGGGTCATCAGGCTTAAACTCCATACTCACTAAGTTTTTTTGTAGTTGTACGTTGAAATTATCTCCTCCATCAGTAGATCGGTAAACTTCTCCAGTACCGCTGGCCCTTCTTACACTTACTAAGATTTGATCTGTGTTATTTGGATTTATTAACACTCTATTACCTCTATAGCTTTGGGTGTAGTAAAAGGAAAGACCTGTGCTATCCCAGCTATTTCCTCCATCAATGGATTTCATAACCCCATAAGAATAAGTGTCACCTGCATCTCTATCGCCAGTTGCAATAAACATAATGTTTGAGTTAGTGGGATCAATTGCTATATCTGAAACACCCAAGTTTGGAAGTAAGTCTGTATTACTGCTCCAGTTTAGTCCTGCGTCAACAGATTTCCAAAGGCCTCCTGCTGGAGCACCAACCCATAAAACATCAGGGTTTTGAGGGTCAAATTCTACAATATTTAATCGACCGATTCCTCTTTTAGTTCCGCTAGACTGTAAAGGAACAAGAGTAGGCCCATAGGGCATCCAGTTTGCTTGTGGTGAGCTGGAAGATCTTGGCTGGTTTTTATGTTTTTGGTATTGTTTGTATAGTGCATTACTCGGAAAAGATCCATCACTTTCTACTCTTGGCTCCATAAATGCCTCCCAACGCTTAAACTGTTTCCATCCTTTTCCCTTTGGGATGTCTTTTCCTTCCCAATATGTGTTGAATTTTTCTTGAGTTTGATAGAAATTAACTTCTGGATTAAACATGTCTTTTGACCAATCTGATTGTCCATTTACAAAGTTTACAGAAAGGCACAGCATGACAAAAGCTATATGAAAAATTCTAAACTTATTTGGCATAGTGATAGTTGTTTACATTAGTAAAAAATAATAAAAACGAGTAGGTAAAGTAAGTATAAAAGGGCTTTGGGTGTTAGTTAGTCTCTATTTCCTAAATAGAGCATTACATAATACGCTAATTGGGTTAACGAAGCCAATGCAGCGACCATGTAGGTTCCAGCAGCCCATTTAAGTGCATCTTGTGCCATTGGATGGTTTTGTTCACTGGTGATATTGCTTTGTTTTAGCCAAATTAACGCTCTGTTACTAGCATCAAACTCAACAGGTAAGGTAACAAGAGTAAAAATAGTAATAGCACCTTGGAAAATGATTACGGCTAATAAAGCCGTATCGATTCCGAACCAACCTAAAACCCCAGCACCTAAGAACATCATTATAAAAAGGAAATTAAGCATCTTACTGCTAAAAGCTACTGCTGGCACCATTGCTGAGCGCATTTGTAACCAGGAGTATGCAGTAGCGTGTTGTACAGCATGCCCACATTCATGAGCAGCTACTGCAGCAGCAGCTACACTATTATTATTATAAACATCTGGACTAAGGTTAACCGTCTTGTCTTGTGGATTGTAATGATCTGTTAATCGACCTGCTACAGAAACAACTTTCACATCAGTAATGCCATGATCACTCAACATCTTTTCAGCAATATCTTTGCCAGACATACTACCGTGCAAGGGAACAGCAGAATACTTTTTGAATTTATTTTTTAAACGGCTACTAACCACGCCGCCAATAATCATGAAGAAAATAATTATTAACCAAATCATACCAAAAAATTTATAGGTACAAAAATAATCAATAATTATAGAATTAGAGCAAAAAAAAACGCACCCATGAGATGCGTTTTTTTAATTTTTTGTTTTTCAGTTAGAATCTGTAAGCAAGACCTAGTTTAAGTGCACCATGTCTATCATCATCATTATCGTCTGTTGAAACATTCATAGTGTAATTAGGTTCAATGAAAAAGTTGTCATAAACATTGAAACTGTAACCAGCACCGATACGAAGATTATCAGAAAAATCTTCTGTTGTTGTGTTGGCAGTTAGATAAATAGACTCATTCCAATTGTAACGAACAAATAGTCTGAAATCTTCTTCTTCTGTTTCTACTTCTTCGACTTCTTCTGAAACACCTTCACCCATCATCATGGCACCTACTGTCCAGGTTTCATTGAAAGAATAACCAAATCCGAAATCTGTTGTTTCGGTGATATTTTCTGTGTCAAATTCCTCCGTATCGATGTCGGCAACAATCATAAATTGCGCAGAAGCAGCGAAGCTTAAAAGAGCAAAAGCTCCTGTTAAAAATAAATTTTTCATAAATTGTTTTTATTTAAATATAGTAGTTAATAATGATGCAAATATCGTTATTTTACAAAATATACTTCATTCTTTTACCTAGTATTTTAAACATATCTTTGTTGATAACCAAAGCGCAACCACCACGAATTTTTCCGATATTTGCCAAACTAATGTAAATTTAGTTTATGATCCAAAAACCTTTGACACCAAAAGGGACACGCGACTTTTCATCTGATATGGTGTTAAGGAGGAACTATGTTTTTCAAATTGTGCAATCTGCTTTTCAGCGTTTTGGCTTTGTACCTATAGAAACGCCTGCTATGGAAAACTTAGATACCTTACTAGGCAAATATGGAGAGGAGGGTGACCAATTAATTTTTAAGATTATAAATTCTGGAGATTACCTTTCCAAAGCCAATATTGATGAAAATGTTACATCAAAGTCACTAACACCCCAGATATCGGACAAGGCTTTAAGGTATGATTTAACAGTGCCTTTTGCTCGCTACGTTGTTCAGAACAGGAATGATATTACATTTCCATTTAAACGCTACCAGATGCAGCCAGTTTGGCGTGCTGACAGGCCACAAAAGGGTCGTTTTCGAGAGTTTTATCAATGCGATGCAGATGTGATAGGTTCAAAATCATTGCTTTGCGAGCTTGAATTAATCCAGTTGTACGATGAGGTATTTACCAATTTGGGTTTGCAGGATTTTACTATTAACATTAATAATAGGAAGATTTTAAGCGGCATAGCCCAAGTTATTGGAGAGCCAGAAAAGCTCATCGATATTACCGTTGCTTTAGATAAAATAGATAAAATAGGCAAAGAGAAAGTTCAAGAGGAATTACGATTGAAAGGAGTTACCGCAAGCGCAATTTCAAAAATGAATCCTTTGTTTCATTTGCTGGGTAATAATTTTGAAAAACTTGAAATTCTTTCTAGTTTTTTAGCAGAGTCTGAAGTGGGTTTAAAAGGGGTTGAAGAGCTTCGTTATATTCTAGATTTAGCAACTGACATTGGCTTGCGTAAATCCAACTTAGAGATAGATGTAACATTAGCGAGGGGTCTTAATTACTACACTGGAGCGATTTTTGAAGTAAAATCAAACGAGGTAAGTATTGGTAGTATAGGTGGAGGAGGTCGTTACGATGATTTAACAAGTATTTTTGGTCTTAATGATGTGTCCGGGGTTGGGATATCTTTTGGAATAGATCGAATCTGTATAGTTATGGAAGAGCTACATCTTTTTTCTGATTTAAAGCAAGCTAACCCTAAACTAATGTTTATTAACTTTGGTGAAGCTGAGGCTGCTTATTGTTTAAAGCTTTTAAAAGAGCTGAGAGAGGAAGGAGTAAGTGCTGAAATCTACCCCTCTGCTTCTAAAATGAAAAAGCAAATGAATTATGCTCATAAAAAGAACATTGAATTTGTGGCTCTTGTAGGTGAAAACGAATTGAAAAGTGGCCTCATCACACTAAAAAACATGAAAAATGGTTCTCAAGAAAATATTAGTAAAAGAGCGTTGTTGAGTCAGTTGATTAAAAAGTAATGAATAAATACTCTCTCATATTTCTTATAAGTTCGCTAATCTTTACTTCCTGTGAGAAAGGAGGTAGTAACGCTTCTGTTGACAAGGAAAACCCCATTATCGAAGTGTTCAGCTTGTCTTCTGATAACATTCCAATGAAGGAAGGGGCAAGTCTATCAATTTCTCTTTCCTTTACAGATAACGACAGTTTATTGGCTTATAGAGTTCGAATAGAGGATAACTTTATTAGAATAAAACCAACATTTGTTCCTTGGAACCTTCAGCAGGACTACTCAATAAACGGAACGTCGTATTCTACAAGCAAAACTTATCAAATGCCCTATCCATCAGAGCCAGGCTCATATCGTGTGGATGTAATTGTTCAAGATGCAGCTTTAAATGAGGCAGAACAAAGTAGATTTTTTACAATCGATGAATAAAAAAACGAAAACATTGTTTTTTTATGAAAGCTGATATTATAACTATCGGTGACGAAATTCTTATTGGTCACATAATAGATACAAATGCTACTTGGATTGCTAAGCAGTTAGAAAGTTTGGGAGTACATGTTCGTCAGATAACCTCAATTTCTGATGACAAAGCCCATATTTGCAATGTGCTAGATTCGGCCTTAAAATCTAGTAAAATTGTTGTACTAACTGGTGGGTTAGGACCAACTAATGACGATGTTACCAAACATGCACTTTGTGATTTTTTTCTTGACGAGCTTGTCATGAATCAAGAAGTGTTTAGTAACGTTAAGCGTTTGTTTGCGAAAAATAATCGAAGAATAAACCATTTAAATAAGCAGCAAGCCATGATTCCTTCGAAGAGCATTGTATTGCCCAATGCTTTAGGAACAGCTCCTGGAATATTTTTTGATTTTAACGATAAGTTGATTTTATCACTTCCGGGAGTTCCGTATGAGATGAAAGGGTTGATGCATCAATTTTTACCCATTCTGAAGGAAAAATTTAATATTCCATATGTGCTCCATAAAACAATTATTTTAAGAGGGATAGTGGAATCTCATTTAGCAGAACTAGTACAAGATTGGGAGCGCCAACTGCCAGCCATAATTAAGCTAGCCTACTTACCTTCAAAAGGATACATACGACTAAGGTTTACTTCTAGAGGGCTTGATAAGCTTTTGTTAGAGAAAATAACACAAGAACAAATTGACAAGCTACAACTAATAGCAGGTCAATATTTTTGTCCATTCCAACAGTTGAGAATAGAACTTATCATTGGGGAGTTATTGAAAGAAAAAGGATTTACTATTGCTACAGCAGAAAGTTGTACAGGTGGCAATATTGCTGGTCGTATTACATCCATTGCGGGTAGTTCATCTTATTTTAAAGGCTCAATAGTAGCTTACTCTGAAGAGGTAAAGCAAGATCAATTAGGAGTAAGGGCGCAAACAATAGCAAGCCATCACATAGTAAGCGAAGCAGTAGTAAAAGAGATGGCGCAGGGTGTTAAAGAAAGGTTGAATACAGATTACGCCATAGCCACTTCAGGTGTAGCTGGCCCTGGTGGAGCCGAAGAGAGTAGGCCTATAGGGACAGTTTGTGTGGCAATTGCTTCTCCTACTGATTTGAATACATACACCTTTCATTTGAAAGGAAATAGAAATGATGTTATTGAAAAAGCAATAGAAAAATCCCTTTGGGCATTAAAGGAAACACTTGAAAAATAAATAAAAATCTATTTTCTTAAAAAAGAAATAATCCTATATTTGCAGCCCGAAAAACTAAAGAATACAGACGATGGCAAGAGTTTGCGATATCACAGGAAAAAAAGTAATGGTAGGTAACAACGTTTCTCACTCCAACAGAAAAACGAAAAGAAGATTCTATCCAAACTTACAAACAAAGAAGTTTTTTATACCAGAAACAGGTGAGTGGGTTACCCTTAAGGTTTCTACCAATGCACTAAGAACAATTAACAAAAAAGGAATTACCTCTGTGTTAAAGGAAGCGTTAGAAAACGATAACATATTGTTCTAGAAACAATTTTTATTAAAATACACAAAAGTTGTTACCTTTGGTAGCAACTTTTTTTTTGAGTGTCATGAGGTATTTTAAGTTTTTTCAATTTTTCATCTTTCTAGTATTATCCTTGGTAGTTGTTTCATTACCTAGTTGTAAGAAAACCGTAATGGGTTGTGCTGATCCATTAGCCTGCAATTATTCGGAAGACGTAACAGAAGACAATGGATCTTGCATCTATTCATCAGAATTTTATGATTGTAACGACAACTGTCTAGAAGATTCAGATGGAGATGGTGTTTGTGATGAAAATGAAGTTTTTGGTTGCATCGATGAAACAGCTTGTAATTACAATAGTAATGCTACTGAAGATGATTTAAGTTGTGATTTTGTATCATGTCTTGGATGTACAGACGCTAACGCCTTTAACTATAACCCAGAAGCTACAATAGATGATGGTACTTGTCAAGAGGCTAACGAAATAATGGCTTCTACTTGGAGTGTCACATCTGAATGTGATGGAATGTTAGTAGGAGCCATAATTCCAGATGAGATAAGCATTTCTGAAGGGGCAAATGAAGGAGAATTGGTTCTCGATTTAGGAATAGGTATTACCATTAATGGCACCATTGACCAAGAAGGAAATATTTTGATTCCTTCTCAAGAAATAGACATTGTCATAGCTACTGTAACCGTAAATGGAAACGGCCAGTTAAATACTGAAACATCCGCAACTATTTACATAAACTTTTCCACGCTAATAGTTAGCGACAACTGTGTGCTAACATTAACAATGTAGCTTGTTGCTAAGCGTGCAAAACTCATTTGAAAAAATGAGCTTTTTTTACGATTGTAAAATGAAAAAAAAGATACTAATACTACTATTGATATTTTATTCCAATATATCCATAGCACAAGAGTTTGGTAGGGCTGATAGTCTAAGAGGTTACTTATTTCCAGAGCGTAGCTGTTATGATGTGACTTACTATCACTTGAGTTTAAATGTAGATCCTGAAGAGAAATACATTAAAGGGTTTACAGAGATTCATTTCGATGCAGTAAACGATTTTATTGTTTTGCAAATAGATCTTTTCGAAAATTTACAAATCAACCGTATTGAATTTGAAAAACAGGATTTAAAATTTTCAAGAGAGTTTAATGCCGTTTTTGTAGAGTTTACTAGAGGCATTAAGCAGGGAGAGAATGCCAGTATAAAAGTACATTATGAAGGAAGCCCTAGGGTTGCAGTTAATGCGCCTTGGGATGGTGGTTTTTCTTGGGAAAAAGATGATAATGGGAAAGATTGGATTGGTGTTTCTTGCCAAGGTTTGGGCGCTAGTTCTTGGTGGCCTAATAAGGATCATCAGTCGGATGAACCAGATAGTATGTTGATTAGCTGTCAAGCTCCGTCTGGTTTACAGTGTGTTGCTAATGGTAACATGCGTTTGCACGATTTGAGAAAGTCAACAATGCATTATAATACTTACCATTGGTTTGTTTCTAATCCCATAAATAATTATGATGTGAGTTTAAATATTGGCGATTACACACACTTTTCGGATGTTTATATAAGTGGAGAGGATTCGTTGGATTTGGATTATTATGTATTAAGTTACAATAAGGAGAAAGCCTATGATCATTTTAAAGAGGTTAAACCAATGCTTAAATGCTATGAGCAGTTTTTTGGCCCTTACCCTTTTTGGGAAGATGGCTATGCCTTGGTAGAAACTCCATATCTAGGAATGGAACATCAAAGTGCCATTGCTTACGGAAATGATTACTTGCCGGGTTATAAGGGCAATACTAACTTTATAGCTGGTTTAGATTTTGATTACATTATCATACATGAAACCGGGCATGAATGGTGGGGAAATAGCATAACAGCAAATGATATTTCGGATATGTGGATACAGGAGTCTTTTTGCACCTATTCTGAAGTTTTATATGTAGAGTGTAGATACGGATATGAAACTATGCTTAAGTATGTAGAAAACCAGATGAAGATGGTGCGCAACGATAAGCCAATTGTTGGTATTCCACACGTGCACCATAAAGGGAGTAGCGGAGATATGTATCAAAAAGGAAGTGCGGTTTTACACACCATTAGAAACCTGATAGAAAATGATTCGCTTTGGTACAATTTAATCTTATCTATGACCAATTTTTTTAAACACCAAACCATTGATGGAAGAGACGTGCTAAACTACATGAATGAGAAAAGTGGTTATGACTTTGATGATTTATATCAGCAGTATTTATACACAAATACGTTGCCACAATTTCAATATAAGGTTGAGCGAAATAAGGGTGAGAACTATTTAAAATACAGATGGGAGGCAAATGACAACTTCGATATGCCTATAAAAGTTACTCTAGAAAATGAAGAGTGGAATTGGATTTATCCAAATAAAAATTGGAAAGAAATAAAGTTAGAACTGACAGAAGATGATTTTCAGATAGCAACACATTTATTTTTGATGGACATTAAAAAGCTGTGATAGTGTTTGTAGATAAAAGAAGTTTGATTAAATTTGCAGCCCATTAAAAGAGAGAACAATGGCAAAGAAAGGAAACAGAGTTCAAGTTATATTAGAATGTACCGAGCACAAGACTAGCGGAAAGCCAGGAACATCTCGTTACATCACCACCAAGAATAAAAAAAACACACCTGACAGAATGGAGTTGAAAAAATACAACCCAATCTTGAAAAAAATGACGGTTCATAAAGAGATTAAATAAGCATATTAAAGCTGATATATTATGGCAAAGAAAGCAGTAGCATCTTTACAGAAAAGAGGAGCAAAAGATTTCACGAAAGTGATTAAAATGACTAAGAACCAAAAAAATGGTGCTTATTCATTTAAGCAAGAAATTGTTCATAAAGACCAAGTAAACGATTACCTAGCTAAAAAGTAATCACTTAAACGATATTATTCAAAAGCTTCTTTCTATCTTTGAAAGGAGCTTTTCTATTTTTAAGATATAATCAAATGGGTATTTTCGGGTTTTTCTCAAAGGACAAATAGGACAAGCTAGACAAAGGACTAGAAAAGACCAAAGAGAACGTTTTTGGTAAATTATCACGTGCCGTAGCAGGTAAATCTAAAATAGATGAGGAAGCGCTTGATGATATCGAAGAAGCACTACTTACCTCTGATATAGGTGTGGAAACTACTCTCAAAATTATTGAAAAATTAGAAGAGCGCGTAGCGGCTGACAAATACCTTAGTTCAGTAGAACTTAATGCTTTTCTAAAACAAGAAATTGCTAATTTACTTGAGGATAATCACCTAGCTGATGCTTCAGAATTTGATTTGCCAAAAGTTGAGGGTCCTTATGTGATTATGGTAGTAGGAGTAAATGGAGTAGGAAAAACTACTACCATTGGAAAGTTAGCATATCAGTTTAAAAAAATGGGTAAAAAAGTGGTCTTGGGAGCTGCTGACACCTTTAGAGCAGCAGCAGTAGATCAGTTAGTTATTTGGTCCGAAAGAGTAGGAGTTGATATTATAAAACAAGAAATGGGTTCAGACCCCGCATCTGTATGTTTTGATACACTGCAATCTGCCAAAGCCAACAATGTAGACGTGGTAATTATTGATACTGCAGGGCGTTTGCACAACAAAGTAAATTTGATGAATGAGCTTTCTAAAATTCGTAACGTAATGGCCAAGGTAATGCCTCAGGCTCCCCATGATGTGATGTTGGTCTTGGACGCATCAACTGGTCAAAACGCAATTGAGCAAGCAAAGCAGTTTACTAAAGCTACCCCTGTAGATTCACTAGCACTTACTAAGCTAGACGGCACGGCTAAAGGAGGGGTAGTAATTGGAGTTTCAGATCAATTTAAAATTCCTGTTCGTTACATAGGTGTAGGAGAGGGAATGGAAGATTTACAAGCTTTCAACAAAAACGAATTTGTAGATTCATTATTTGACTAATGCGTACTAAGTCTCTTAAAAAAAATAAAATTAACGTTATCACTCTAGGGTGTTCAAAAAACATTTACGATTCTGAAGTGTTGATGGGCCAACTAAAGGCAAACGATATGGAGGTTGAGCATGAGTCAGAAAAAGACGACTCGAATGTCGTAGTTGTAAATACCTGTGGTTTTATCGATAATGCTAAGGAAGAGTCAATCAATACCATTCTAGAGCAAGCTCAAAGAAAAGAAGATGGAGTCATTGATAAGCTTTTTGTAACAGGCTGCTTGTCAGAGCGCTACAAGCCAGATTTGGAAAAAGAAATGCCGAATGTAGATCAGTTTTTTGGTACCACAGATTTACCAAAATTGTTACAAGCCTTAGGTGCCGATTACAAGCATGAATTATTGGGTGAGCGAATAACGACGACGCCCAAACACTATGCATACTTAAAGATTGCAGAAGGCTGCGATAGACCTTGTTCTTTCTGTGCCATTCCATTAATGCGAGGAAATCATCGTTCTAAAACAATTGAAAACTTAGTCGAAGAGAGCAAAAGTTTAGCCGCTAAGGGTGTAAAAGAGCTGATCTTAATTGCACAAGATTTAACCTATTATGGATTGGATTTGTACAAAGAGCGTAAGTTAGCTTCATTGTTAATAGCTTTATCAGAAGTGGAGGGGATTGATTGGATACGCTTACATTATGCTTTTCCTACAGGTTTTCCTGAGGATGTATTAGAAGTTATCCGCAACAATAATAAAGTCTGTAACTACATAGACATTCCTTTGCAACACATAAGTGATTCTGTTTTAAAATCTATGCGCAGAGGTACAACTTTCGCAAAGACAAATGCTTTGCTTCAAAAATTCAGACAAGAAGTTCCAGGAATGACCATTAGAACTTCTTTAATTGTAGGATATCCCGGAGAATCCGAAGAGGATTTTCAACAACTGAAAGAATGGGTATTAGATACCAAGTTTGATCGCTTAGGCGTTTTTACTTACTCTCATGAAGAAAACACACATGCCTATCTGTTAGAGGATGATGTTCCAGAAGAAGTGAAGCACCAGAGAGCTGAAGAAATTATGGAAGTTCAAAGTCAAATATCTTATGATTTGAATCAGAAAAAGATTGGAAAGGTGTTTAAGGTTTTATTTGATAGAAAAGAAGGAGATTACTTCATAGGAAGAACAGAGTTTGATTCGCCAGACGTGGACAATGAAGTTTTGGTAAAGGCAACGCATGCTTACGTTAGAATGGGTGATTTTGCAAATGTGAAAATTACACACGCAGATCATTATGATCTGTATGGTGAATTGTCGTAATGAGGCAGGATTTTTCATATCAGCAAACTGAAAAGTTTACTTCCTTAGTAAATGATTACTTAGCTAATACTGAAAGCTTACATTCTTTTTACAATCGCTATCCATTACTAGAAAATTTCCCAGAGCAGTGGAAAGAAAAGTCAAATCAAAACGTTGACAGAAAAATACTAGTTGACGTCCTGCAAAAACAGAATGAATTTTTAAGTCTTTCTTCATTAACAAAAGAAAATATTGCTGCATTAGCAGAACAAAATACTTTTACAATAACGACAGGGCATCAGTTGTGTTTGTTTACGGGTCCCTTATATTTTATATACAAGATTGTTTCCGCGCTTAATCTAGTAGAAGAATTGAAAAGGACGTACCCACAAAACAATTTTGTTCCTGTTTTTTGGATGGCTTCTGAAGATCATGATTTTCAAGAAGTTAATCATGTCAATTTGTTCGGCAAAACCTTAAGGTGGCAAACAGAGCAAAAGGGTGCTGTTGGCCGTATGTCACTAGAGGGTTTAGGAGTTGTTTTAGATGAGCTTGATGTTATTTTAGGAGAGGGTGATAACGCATCGTTTTTATCTGCTTTATTCAGAGAAGCATATTCAAAACATACTAGCTTATCTGACGCAAGCCGGTTTATCATAAACGCCTTGTTTGGGAAGTACGGATTAGTCATTATTGATGGAGATGACCTTCGTTTAAAAAAGCAGTTTCTTCCAATAATAAAAAAAGACATACTTGAAAAAGGATTTGTAGATGCTATTTCTAGCTGTAGCAAAGAGCTGGCAAAAGAATACAAAGCTCAAGCCTTTGTGCGAGATGTCAATTTTTTCAGATTATCAGAAGGCAAAAGAGAACGCATAGAAGGAGATGTGTCTGAAAGTGAAATTGAAGAAAGACCTGAAAGTTTTAGTCCAAACGTTTTGTTGCGCCCCTTGTATCAAGAAACGATATTACCAAACATAGCTTACATAGGAGGAGGAGCAGAGGTAGCTTATTGGATGCAATTGAAAACTGCTTTTGAGCAAGAAAGTATGCCTTTTCCAATTTTAATCTTGCGCAATTCTTGCCTCTGGTTGGAGCAAAAGCAAGTAGATAAATGGCAGAATTTAGAATTTAATTTTTCCGATTTTTTTATTGATGAGCATCAGCTTCAAAAGCAATATGTTAACAAAAAAACAGATTTAGACCTTTCGGATGAGATGAATGCTTTGAAAAAAGTATTTACTGATATATTAGTTAAAGCATCAGGCACAGGCATGCAGTCTTCCATACTTGCAGAGCAAAAAAAACAAATCGATGCTTTTGATAAACTGGAGAAGAAGTTGCTGAAAAATGAAAAGAAAAAGCACCAACAATCACTACATCAAATAAGTCAGCTAAAAACAAAATTATTTCCTAATAACGGTTTGCAGGAGCGGCATGATAACTTTATTCCGTTCTACTTAAAACATGGGGAAAACTTTATAGAAATACTTTTAAGAGAATTGAAACCGCTAGATGTTAAATTTGTAATTTTGAGTCCACAATAAGATATTTAATGCAACACGAAAAAATCCTAATTTTAGATTTCGGTTCGCAATACACACAATTAATTGCGAGAAGAGTAAGAGAGTTGAACATTTATTGTGAAATTCATCCTTTCAATAATATCCCAGAGCTTTCTCCTAACTTAAAAGGGGTTATCTTATCTGGTAGCCCTTTTTCAGTAAGAGAAAAAAATGCTCCCATACCAGATCTGAAAGGAATCAAAGGAAAACTCCCTTTGTTAGGTGTGTGTTATGGCGCTCAACATTTAGCTCATAAGTTTGGAGGTGAGGTGTTGCCCTCAAAAATTCGTGAGTATGGACGTGCTAACCTTTCTTTTGTAGATGACTCCAACCCCTTGATGAAAGACGTTCCAAATGGTTCGCAAGTATGGATGAGTCACGGAGATACAATTGCAAAGCTTCCTGATGGGTATAAAATAATCACTTCAACTAATGATGTTGAAGTAGCTGGTTATCAAATAGATAATGAAGAAACGTACGCCATACAATTTCATCCAGAAGTATATCATTCAACCGATGGAAAAACCTTACTAAGTAATTTTTTGATTAATATTTGTGGCTGCGCTCAAGACTGGACTCCTGTTTCTTTCGTAGATGAAACGGTACGAGCTTTAAAAACTAAAATAGGTAAAGATAAAGTGGTTCTAGGCTTGTCTGGAGGAGTTGACTCTACTGTTGCAGGTGTTCTTTTGAATAAAGCAATTGGTGAAAATCTTTACTGCATTTTTGTTGATAATGGTTTATTGCGTAAAAATGAATTTGAAAGTGTTTTGAATCAGTATAAAGGGATGGGGTTGAATGTAAAAGGGGTAGATGCAAAAAGTCGCTTTTATGAGGTTTTGCAAGGAATAAGCGACCCTGAGGCAAAACGAAAGGCTATAGGGAATAAGTTTATTGATGTTTTTGATGATGAGGCACAACTGATAGAAGAGGTAGTATGGCTGGCTCAAGGCACGATTTATCCAGATGTCATAGAGTCTGTATCTGCAACTGGAGGTCCATCAGCAACCATCAAATCACATCACAATGTTGGTGGATTGCCTGATTTTATGAAACTCAAAATAGTTGAGCCTCTAAATACATTATTTAAGGATGAGGTTCGTAGAATAGGTCGTTCTATGGGTATTGATGAGGAGCTTTTAGGAAGACACCCTTTTCCAGGGCCAGGCTTAGCCATCCGAATTTTGGGCGATATTACTGCTGAAAAAGTACGGATTCTTCAAGAAGTGGATCATATATTCATCTCTTCTTTAAAGGAAGCAGGATTGTACAATGATGTATGGCAAGCAGGAGCCATCTTTTTGCCGGTACAATCGGTAGGTGTAATGGGCGATGAAAGAACGTATGAAAATGCTGTTGCCTTGAGGGCAGTAGCTTCAACAGATGGAATGACGGCGGACTGGGTTCATCTTCCTTATGAATTTTTAGCAAAAGTTTCAAACGATATCATTAACAAAGTAAAAGGCATCAATAGAGTGGTTTATGATATTAGCTCTAAGCCACCAGCAACCATTGAATGGGAGTAAATTCTTTTTTTACAAAAGGTTTTAGATGAGAAATTTATTTTTTTTAAGTGCTTTTTTCTTCAGCTTCAATGCTCATTGCCAGTTTGTGAAAGATACCACCATAAATGGTAGGCCCTTTGCATTACATACGGTTAAGCCCAAAGAAACCTTATATGGACTTTCAAGAGAATACAATGCCGAACTAAATCAAATTGTTGTTCAAAACCCATCCGTTATTCAAGGATTAAAGATCGGTGTTCGTTTACAAATTCCATTGCAAAAACAAAAGGTGCAAAAAACCATTGATAAAGCGATTATACCCAAGGTCATACCAAACAAAAAATCATCCATCGTAAAAAAACAGAATGATCCGTTTTTAATAACTGATTCAACTACAATAAATGCAGCTTTATTGTTGCCTTTTTTTCTAGACAAAAATGATCAACTAGAGTTGGATAACCTCTCTGGTAAACCTACTTCTTTGTATCCAAATTCTAGCACAGCACTCGCCTATTAT
Organism: Flavobacteriales bacterium; assembly: GCA_965661505.1. GTDB lineage: Bacteria > Bacteroidota > Bacteroidia > Flavobacteriales > UBA7312 > UBA7312. Next base: position 99,888 of record CBFIDX010000001.1, read on the forward strand.
TCAGGCGTATTGTTAGCCTTAGATACGTTAAAATCATTAGGCCTTAATATTCATTTAAAAGTGTTGGATGTTCCAAACGATTCTGTTTTCAATACCATTCTTGATAGTACAATTTTAGATGATAGAGCGTTAATAATTGGGCCCTTATTAGCCAACCAATTTCGACAGTTATCCGAAAAATATGGAAGTGATATTAATAGACGCCTAGTTTCCCCTCTTTCTTTTAAAAATGTGATTGGAAAATATGCTAATACTTATCAGTTTGTTCCTTTTCCATCCTTGCAAATTGATACAATTGTTAGTTACCTTAACTTCAATAAAGACAATTCCAACATGGTAGTTGTTGGTCAAGAATCTGAAAAAAAATTATTCAATACTTATCAGCAATTATTTTTTGAAAAAAAGAGTAATAGACATCAATCATATTTGGTGAAAAAAGGTGAGCATGCTGATAAAGAAGCATTAAAAGAAAAGTTAAACGAATCAAATAACATTGTCTTAGTAGCCTCCACAAATCGTTCTTTTGTTGCAAGGTTAATACCAATGCTTGCTTCAATGGAGGACACTAATTTTACTGTATTTGGCTTGAATTCTTGGAACATGTTTACTTCATTAGATCAACATGATATAAATACTCTGAATATTCATATGCCTTCTGTTTTTTACAGAGATGACTCTGAGTTATTTGTTTCTTTCATGAGTCAATATATTACTCAATTTGATGAATACCCGAGCAGGTATGCTTATGGTGCTTATAGACAGGCATTGTATTTGTTTTCTTCTCAGTTTTCTCCTCTTTTCACCTTTGAAAAAATCCCGAATAATAAAGGCAATATCAATACTAAATTCCCCATCATTTACTACAAAGACTTTAAACAAAATATTGCCGAATTAGATGACAGAAAAAATTTGTAATTTGTAGAGCATTTTATTGTCCGCATTTTGATAAAATATTTCTTGATATCAATATTTATGTTTCCTTCTTTATTGTTGGCTCAAACCTGTGCTTCAGTGGCAAATCCTGCTATTACTTATGCATCAGAGCTTATTACCCAAGTTAGCATAGGAACTGATTTAACTCCTTATTCAATTTCCTGTACTGGCTATACTGACAATACAAATCTATCTTTAAGTGGTTATCAGAGTGGAAGTACTATACCCTTTGTTATATACACAAATAAATGTGCTGGATTTACAACCGCACAAAATTTAAAGGGCTGTAAAATTTTTATGGATTGGAATGATGATGGTGATTTTTTTGATGCTGACGAGACAGTATATATTTCCTATTCAGCTTTTTCTTGGACTTCTACCTTCACTGCCTACGTTACGGTTCCGCAGTATGTACAGTGTGCAAATATTAGAACTAGAATTGTTTATGCTAGATTAATCAATCCTTTTTTTATTCCTCAATCAATTAACCCTTGTGGCATGTACAGTTATGGAGAAACAGAGGATTATATTATTCCCATTGAATCTTGTTTTCAAGTAGAAGCTGGAGACGATGCCTTTATTTGTGAGGAGGATACTGTTACTTTAAACCCTCAAATTGTTCAAGGTGCCTCTTATTCATGGAGTCCAATAAATAATATTTCTAACCCAAATACATCCTCTCCTGAAGTTTACCCAAACAGTACCACAACATACCTTTTAACGGTTGATTCTGCCGGTTTTCTTGCATCAGATTCAGTGACTGTATATGTTTATCCTAATCCAGTAATTTCAGCCAGTGCAAATCAAGATGTTTGCAATGGAGGAACACCTACTGATATTTTTGTTAACTCTATACCCGGAGCAAGCTATAGCTGGACTCCAAATACCAATTTATCAACACCTACTAATTTTCAAACTGCCTTTAGTTCCGGTCTCACTGATACTACTTTATTTTATGTAGATGTTAGTTTAGCAGGCTGTAACTCAATCGATAGTGTACAGATAAATGTAAACCCATTGCCAGAATGTTCATTAACTGTCACACCAAATCCCGCATGTGTTGGCGATGACTTGTCTGTGCTTGCATTGACTTCAATTCCTGTTTTAAGGTACCGATTTCAGTACGATATAGGAAATGGATGGCAAAACTATGTGACCACTAACACATGGGGTTGGGGAACACAAAATCCAATTACCTATGGTAACATTGTTACCAATATGTTGTTTCGGCTAAGGGTCAGAGAGGATTTTGGTTGCAATACTGGTCCTTGGAGCCCAACTTTAAGTGTACCCATTATTAACATTATAACACCACCCATCATTCATTACTAGAAATAAAATTAAAACTTTATAAAAATGAAAACGATTTTTAAATTATTAGCCTCCATAAGTATATTATTGATTGGAGAATCGCTTTTTGCCCAAACAACTATTAATCCGGATACAGTTTGTTTTGGTACAACAGCAGAAACGTATTGGGTTACCAATAATGCGAATTCCAGCTATCAATGGAGTGTTGACCCTGCTTCTGGTGGAGTCATTGTTTCGGGCCAAGGAACAAATTCAATTGTAATCGATTGGTCTGCAACTCCCTTAGGACTTTATACGGATGCAATTACATTAGTGGAAACAGACAATACGACTACCTGTTCTGGGCAAGTAACCATAGATGTAGAGGTAATCCCAATTCCTGCAAACCTACAAGCAGTTAGCGTTACTGCCTGTGAAGGGGGTGTTATTCCAGATTTATTTACACAAGGGGGTATTCCATCAAGTCAATTCGAATGGTATTCAGACCCTGCCTTAACAAACTTCTTAGGAACAGGATCCACTTACGCAACAGGACAAACCGCAGTAGGTGTTTATTCTTACTATGTCGTAGAGGTGGTAAATGGTTGTAGTGGTTTACCTGTTCAAGCTACACTTACCATAACATCCTTACCTACCGCAGATGCGGGAGTTGATGATGCAATTTGCGAAGGAGATACCTATACTCTAAATGGTACTGCAACTAATAATAACGGTCTCAGTTGGACAAGCTCTGGAGATGGTAGTTTTTCAAATGCATCGATCTCAAACCCGGTTTATACTCCGGGTGCAGGGGATATCGCTGCTGGAACAGTAAACTTGACCCTTACTGTTTTTGGTAATAACCCTTGTACTGATGTCAATGACCTTATGGTTTTATCCATAACGCCCTTACCCACAGCAGATGCAGGAGTTGATGATGCTATTTGTGAGGGGGATACTTATACCTTAAACGGTACTGCAACCAATAATAACGGTATTAGCTGGACAAGTTCTGGAGATGGTAGTTTTTCAAATGCATCGATCTCAAACCCAGTATATACTCCTGGCATATCTGATATAGCCACAGGATCAGTAGATTTAACCTTCACAGTTAACGGAAACGGCTCTTGTACTAATGCTGTTGACCAGATGGTTTTATCCATAACACCCTTGCCAACTTCAGATGCGGGGACTGATGATGCCATCTGCTCAGGAGATACTTATGCCTTAAACGGTTCCGCAACCAACAATAACGGAGTTCTTTGGACATCTTCTGGTGATGGAACTTTTTCTAATGCATCTATTTCAAACCCCGTTTATACTCCTGGGGCAGCTGATATAACTGCAGGTTCTGTAAACTTAACATTTAGTGCTATCGGAAACGGTGTTTGTGCTGATGCAACTGACCTTATGATTTTATCCATCACTCCATTGCCAACAGCTGATGCAGGAACTGATGATGCCATCTGCTCTGGAGACACCTATGCCTTAAACGGTATAGCAACTAATAATAGTGGTCTGAGCTGGACATCTTCTGGTGATGGAAGTTTTTCCAATGCATCGATTTCAAACCCCGTTTACACCCCAGGACCAACGGATATTGCTACAGGCTCTGTAAGTTTAACATTTACTGCTAGTGGTAATGGAAGTTGCCTTGACGCAACAGATATTATGCTTTTGTCAATTACAGCAGCACCTACTGCAGACGCAGGAGTTGACGACGCTATTTGTGAAGGAAACGATTATACCCTTAACGGTACTGCAACCAACAATAATGGCCTTCTTTGGACATCTTCTGGTGATGGAACTTTTTCTAATACATCTGTTTTAAACCCTGTTTACACGCCAGGGCCAGCAGATATAACGGCAGGTTCTGTAGATTTAACATTAACAGTTAATGGTAACAGCCCTTGTGCAAACATTAATGATATAGTGACGATTACCATTAGTGCGTCACCGACACCAGGACCTATACAGCATAATTAAAAAAATTGAAAAGATCGAAGTTCATTTTATTACTTCTGTTGTGCTCATTTAGTGCTTTTGGGCAAAGCGTACATTTGTGTGAAGGGAACACTCAACATAGATTTTCGGTTGTTCCATCAGATAGTGCTAATATCCTTAATTGGGACTTTATAAATGATACAACAGCTCTTTTTGTAGGTGATACTGATAAATCATTTGTTTTTGTTGAGTTTCAAAAAGCTGGAGTATATCAATTACGATTTTCAGAAACCAATACCCAGGGATGTGTGGGTGAAGTAGAAATGGACATTGTTGTTCATCCTTCTCCCTTACCCTCCTTCTCATACGATGCTCTCTGTGTAGATATCCCTATTTATTTTGAAAATACCAGCACACACAACTCCACAATAAGTGCTTTAGAATGGAATGTTAACGGAACCTTAGATACCAGCTTTCATCAGGAAATTATATTTAATAATCCAGGGTTGTACCCCCTAAGCCTTTACATCAAGGATGAATGGGGATGTGAAGGTACTTATTTTGAAATTGTTCAGATCAATTCCAATCCCATTGCTTCTTTTTATTACGAGCCCTTGGAGCCTTCAACTCTAGATCCTTTTATTCAATTCAAAAATTTTTCAACTGCTAATGTGCAATCCTATTGGTCTTTTGGTGATGGAAACACTTCTACTGAATGGGAGCCATTTCATGACTACGATGAGCCTTTATGGTTTGACGTTAATCTGGTAATTGAAGATTTGAATGGTTGTAAAGACTCCGTAACAAACTCATTATTTATCAAGAGCGATCTTCTTTTTCATGTGCCAGATGTTTTTACTCCTAACGGAGACAGAAAAAATGATGTTTTTGGTCCTTCGGGATATGAAATGGATAGGTGGCAATCTTATCAATTGAAAATATATACTCGATGGGGAGAGTTGATTTTTGAAACAAATGACGTTGACACTTTTTGGGAAGGTCAAACATTTTCAGGAAATGATGCTAAAACGGACACTTACTTGTGGAGCATTCGAGTACAGTCAGAAACTGGCAAACAAACACATCACACAGGAACAGTTAGCTTGTTAAAATAGTTTTAGCGTAAATCAATCACATCAACACCTGGATGTGCTGATGGGTTAAAAGTAAACAGCTTTTGATCGAAAACTTGGTTTGCTTTAAAAAGACTGATTACGTAACTGTATTGTCCTCCGTTTTTATCGTGCATGATAAAGCTAGAAATTCGCATTTCTTGCTTGTTAATTTTTAATTCTATTTTTATGAAAGAACCGCTTTCTTCAGGAATTAAATCAATTAAAAAATCACTTGAAGTTTCAGAAATAAACTGATACCTATATCCATCTTGGTATAGCGTAAACATTTTTGAAGGAGTGATGTTTTCTTCATCCTCATCTATCTCAATTATTTGTACTTCTTTTTCATCTAATAAATGGATCCAATTATTTTCTCCATCAGAAATAAGGGTTTGAGATTCCATCTCAAGACGATAGAAATCACCTTGTAAAAATAATTTTCCTTTTTGGCTTTCATTAATTCCAGCAGCTTTACTTACAATCGAATTGGTAAAATGCGCTTCAATAGTAGAGTAGCTACTGGTTTTCTGACTTACTTTATCAAGAATGTCTTTAGCTCTATCTTGAGCCAATAATGCAGTAGGTAAGAAAATAAGTAGAGTAATAAGTGTTCTCATTATTCTTTATTGTTTAGGTTGTTTAATAATTCTTCTAAAGCCATGTCGTCCGGAATCAATACTTGCCTGGCCTTACTTCCTTCAAAAGGACCAACAATACCAGCTGCTTCAAGTTGATCTATAATTCTTCCAGCTCGGTTATATCCTAGTTTTAACTTACGCTGTATCAAAGAAGTCGATCCCGATTGATGCATAACAATCACACGAGCAGCATCTTCAAACATGACATCCTTATCATCTAAATCAGCATTAGGATTACCTCCTTCAGAGTCCCCCACATATTCTGGCAACATGAACGCCTCAGGGTAGGCTCTCTGATTACCAATAAAATCAGTTACTTTTTCAACTTCAGGCGTGTCAATGAATGCACATTGAATTCGAGTAAGTTCACTCCCAAGAGCAATGAGCATATCTCCACGCCCAATTAATTGATCAGCACCTCCCGCATCTAAAATAGTTCTAGAATCAATTTTAGAGGTTACTCTAAAGGCAATTCTCGCTGGGAAGTTGGCTTTTATAATTCCTGTAATAACATTTACGGAGGGTCTTTGAGTAGCCACTATCAGGTGTATTCCTATGGCACGTGCCAATTGTGCTAAACGAGCAATAGGTGTTTCTACTTCCTTGCCAGCAGTCATAATTAAATCGGCAAATTCATCAATGACCAAAACGATATAAGGTAGGTATCGATGATCGTCGTTGGGATTGAGTTTTCGAGCGATAAATTTTTTATTGTATTCAACAATATTTCGACATTGTGCTTTCTGTAATAAATCATACCGCTGATCCATTTCTATACACAAGGAGTTGAGTGTATTGATGACTTTTTTGGTGTCCGTAATAATCGCTTCTTCCGTATCAGGTAGTTTGGCTAAAAAGTGGCGTTCGATCTTATTAAACAAGGTAAGTTCAACTTTTTTGGGGTCCACTAAAACAAACTTTACTTGTGCAGGATGCTTTTTGTATAATAAAGAAGCTAAAATTGCATTCAGTCCAACAGACTTTCCTTGGCCCGTAGCACCGGCCATTAACAAGTGAGGCATTTTGGCCAGGTCAGTTACAAAGGTTTCATTTGAGATGGTTTTTCCCAATGCGATGGGTAATTCCATTTCAGCTTTCTGAAACTTCTCTGAGGATAGCACGGCTTTCATAGAAACCGTAGCAGGATTTTGATTCGGAACCTCAATCCCTATGGTTCCTCTTCCAGGAATTGGTGCAATAATCCGAATACCTAAAGCGGATAAGCTCAGAGCAATGTCGTCCTCTAAATTCTTTATTTTGGAAATTCGAATACCTGCTTCTGGTACAATTTCATACAGGGTAATTGTAGGCCCCACAGTAGCGGTTATAGAAGAAATACCGATCTTATAATTACCAAGTGTTTCTACAATTCTATTCTTATTTGCTTCTAATTCGTCTTTGTCAATTTCGATTTTACCACTTCCATAATCGTTCAGAAGTTTTACTGAGGGTATCTTGTACTTAGATAGATCCAAAGTAGGATCGTAATCTCCCAACTCTTCTAATTTTGTATTTATGTCTTTTTGGGATAGTATTTCTTCCTCCTGTGACTGATTAACTTCTAAATCTAAATTTGCCTCGTCCAGCTCCTTTTGAGAATCGCTTATTTGAGGCAACTCCTCCTCATTGCTCTTAAGTGTGATTTTTTCTAGCTCATCCTCTTCAATTAACTCGTCCTTGTCTAGTGTCGATGATTCTATACTATCGTTCTCTGGACTTTCTGTCATGGTATCTTCTTCGCTTTCTTCAACATTTTCTAAATTCTTTTTTTGAAAAAAACTAGGGTTAAATTTTGCAACAATGTAGGCGCTTAGGCTGAAAAAAAGAAGTAGTCCAGTTCCAATCTTTCCAAGTAAAGTACCCAGCCAAATATTCATTTGATAACCAAAAACACCACTTAGTATGGAGGGTTCCGTAAAAAAACCCATGCAAATAGAAGTCCAAAGAATAACAAAGAGTGAATTGATGAATGATTTTCCAATGCCTAAAAGTTGTTTTTCAAAAGCCCATTTAAGTCCAATTAAAAGCATCATAAAAGGAATTAAGAAGGAAGAAATACCAAACCAATTGTACAAAAATTGATGAGCTAAGTTGTTTCCTAAACTACCACCAACATTTTCTATTTCATTCGAAAACTTACCTATTTTATCCTGATCTATTTGCCCATCTATGAGGTAAGAAATAAAAGAAGCAAAAAGAAATACAGAAGTAACTAAAAGGAATAAGCCAACAATTTTCCTGACTCTTGCATCATTTAAAAATCCATTGAAAGTATCCGAAATGCGTCTTAATCTATTTTTTCCCTTCTTTCTTGTCATTTACCAATTCAGTTTTTCTTTATTAAGAAAAGAGGATATTCCTTTTTTACAATCATCAGTTTCTCTAGCTTGAGCATTTATTTCAGCAGCCCATTTAAAACCTTCAGCAAGCGATTTGTCGCTTACTCCGTTAATAAGCTGTTTTGTTAATGCTAGAGAATCAGCAGAAGCTGTTTGCACTAAACTTTGTGCTAATTCCATAACGCTATTTTCAAGTTTTTCTTTCTTGCTAATTTGATTGATTAATCCAAAACCTTCTGCTTCTTGTGCTGAAATGATTTTTCCAGTAAGCAACAGCTCTTTGCTTTTTGCTACACCAATTTGCTTAATTAAAAACACACTTACGATAGCAGGGATGAAGCCTATTTTCACTTCAGAATATCCAAATTTTGCTTCATCTGCTGAAACCACTAGATCACAAACCGTAGCTAAGCCACACCCCCCAGCAATGGCAGATCCTTGAACTTGGGCAATAACAACTTTTGGTAGGGTATAGATTTGCTGAAATAACTCCATCAGGTGAGTAGAATCTGCTAAATTATCTTCATAAGAATTTGCCTGTAACTCTTTTAGGTAAGCTAGGTCAGCGCCAGCACAAAAAGCAGCTCCTTCAGCTTTCAAGACAATCACTTTACAATTTTCATCTTTTTCAGCCATGCCGAAGGCTTCTTTTAGTTCACTAACAAATAGCGCATTTAAAGCATTGCGCTTCTCAGGTCTATTGAGGGTGATGAAACCAATTCTTTCTTCACAATTGTAATTGACAAAATTCCAGTTCATATGAGATGAAAAAAAGCTTTCCAAATATATTCAAAATTAACAGTGTAAATAATGTTTGTTTCAGATTTTATTAAACCCTAAACTATACTTAAATTAGCCCGTCAAATTGAAGAGATGATTGCACTCAATATTCAAAACGAAACAGGACAGCTTGAAGCCGTGGTTTTAGGTATTGCTGATAGTTTTGGAGGTACACCAAGATTAGAAGATTGTTATGATCCTAAATCCAGAGAGCATATAAAAGCGGGTACTTTTCCCAAGCAAGAAGCCCTCATCGCTGAAATGAATTCTTTTCATCTCATTTTAAAAAAGCATGGCGTTAAGGTATATAGACCAGAAGAAATAGAGGGTTTAAATCAAATTTTTTCTAGAGATATTGCCTTTGTGATAGATCATAAAATAGTGCTTCCAAACATCATTGAGGATAGGGTTGATGAACTAAAAGCAATACAATCAGTGCTGGAAGAAATTGCTACTGAGCAATTAGTAAAAATGCCACAGGAAGCAAGAGCAGAAGGGGGGGATGTGATGCCTTGGAATGAGTACCTTTTTGTTGGCTACTCTGAAGATCAAGATTTTGAAAAGTATCAAGTTGCTCGAACAAATAGAGAAGGTGTTTCTTTTTTGAAAAACGCTTTTCCTAATAGAATCATCAAAGCTTTTGAGTTGAATAAGTCGGATGAAAATCCTAGAGAAAATGCGTTGCATTTGGATTGTTGCTTTCAGCCAATAGGCAAAGGGCAAGCTATTTTATTTGAAGAAGCATTCAAAAACGCTGAAGATGTAGCCTTTTTAGTAGATTATTTTGGCGAAGAAAACATCATCCGAATCACTAGAGATGAGATGTATGAGATGAATTCCAATGTGTTTTCCATCTCTCCAGAAATAATTGTTTCAGAACAAGGTTTTGTTCGTCTGAATAATGAATTAAGAAAAAGAGGGTTTCAAGTAGAGGAAGTAGCTTATGCTGAAATTGCTAAAATGGAAGGATTATTACGATGTTCAACCATGCCTCTAAGAAGAAAATAAGATGAGTCAAATTACCAATCATATTATGATGATACAGCCGGTTAGCTTTCGTTATAACGAGCAAACAGCTGTAAATAATTACTACCAGCAAGCAATGGAGGGTTTAACTCCTGATAAGGCGCAAGAAAAAGCGTTGGATGAGTTTAACACTTTTGTGGATATACTCCGATCCAATGGAGTAGACGTAGTAGTGATTCCTGATACAAAGGATCCCGACACGCCCGACTCTATTTTTCCTAACAACTGGGTTTCTTTTCATAAAGATGGAACGGTTGGTTTATATCCAATGTGCGCCGAAAATAGGAGGGATGAGCGTCGAGAAGATATTTTAGAAACGCTAGTAGATGATTACGGTTTTCACATTGAAGAAATCAAAGACTTTACAGAGTTTGAGGAGCATGATAAATTTTTGGAAGGGACTGGTAGCATGATTTTGGATAGAGAAAATAAGCTTTGCTATGCAGCTATTTCTATCAGAACAGATGAGCAAGCAGTCATCCAGTTTTGCGACGAGTTTGGCTATGAGCCTATTTGTTTTACAGCCAATCAAGATGTAAATGGTGAACGATTAGCCATTTATCATACCAATGTTATGATGTGTGTAGCTGACAACTATGTAGTGATTTGTTTAGACACCATTGATGACCTAGGTGAGCGCCAAAAAGTGATTGATTCATTGACTAAAACAAAGAAAGAAATCATTGAAATTTCTGAAGCACAAAAACAGCTCTTTGCTGGTAACATGTTACAAGTAATGGGTGATCAGCCCTATTTGGTCATGTCTAAATCAGCTCATGAGAGTTTAACGGAATCACAGATTACAACCATCAAAAAACACAACCCAATAATTTCAAGTTCTTTAGATATTATTGAAGCCTGTGGTGGCGGAAGTGCAAGATGCATGATGGCAGAACTTTTTTTACCAAAAGCATGATAGAACAATTACTACATACGGCTGTTGAGAAAGCTTTGCAATCGCTATACGGAGCAGAAGGACAAAGCATACAGTTTCAAAAAACGCGTAAAGATTTCGAGGGAGACATTACCTTGGTGGTTTTCCCCTTTTTGCGCGCTTCCAAAAAAGGACCAGAGCAAACAGCGGATGAACTAGGGCAATATTTGCAGGAGCAAGTAGCGGAGGTTTGTTGTTACAATGTGGTCAAGGGTTTTCTCAATTTATCCATAGAAAAGAGCTATTGGCTATCCCAATTCAATGCTGTTTATGCTATCGAAAACTATGGAACTATTGCTGCATCAAAAGATGCACCAACATATTTAGTAGAGTACTCCTCTCCAAATACCAATAAACCCTTGCACTTGGGGCATATCAGAAACAACTTATTGGGTTATGCTGTTGCTGAAATAATCAAGGCTAGTGGAAAAAATGTAAAAAAGGTTCAAATCATCAACGATAGAGGAATTCATATCTGCAAATCGATGGTTGCTTGGGAACTTTTTGGAAAAGGAGAAACACCTGAAAGCACAACTATAAAGGGAGACCACTTAGTAGGAAAATACTATGTAGAGTTTGATAAGCATTACAAAGCAGAACAAGCTGATTTAGTAGCGCAGGGAATGAGCCAAGAAGAAGCCGCTAAGCAAGCACCTATCTTCTTAAAAGCACAAGAAATGCTGCGTCAGTGGGAAGCTAAAGATCCAAACGTATATGCCCTTTGGAAAAAAATGAATACCTGGGTGTATCAAGGTTTTACCCATACTTACGAAAGGCTAGGAGTAAGTTTTGATAAGAATTATTACGAAAGTGACACCTACTTACTCGGCAAGGAAATGCTGCAAGCCGGACTCGATAAAGGAACATTTTACAAAAAGGATGACGGCTCTGTTTGGATTGATCTAAGCGAAGATGGCCTTGATGAAAAATTACTTTTAAGATCAGACGGAACAGCCGTGTACATGACGCAAGATATTGGTACGGCCATTCAAAGACATACCGATTTTGGTTTTTCGCACATGGCCTATACCGTAGGGAACGAACAGGACTATCACTTTAAGGTGTTGTTCTTGATATTGGATAAGCTAGGCTATCAGTGGGCTAAGAACTGTTACCATCTTTCGTACGGAATGGTTGATTTACCAAGCGGCAAAATGAAATCTAGAGAAGGAACGGTAGTAGATGCTGACGAGCTGATGCAGGAGATGGTTGATACAGCAAAATCCATTGCTCTAGAGTTAGGAAAGCTTGATGGAATGAGTGAAAAAGAGGCCGATGCTTTATACGAACAAATTGGGTTAGGAGCTTTGAAATACTTCATGCTTAAAGTAGATCCTAAAAAAAGAATGCTTTTTGATCCCGAAGAATCCATTGATTTTAATGGCAATACTGGACCATTTATACAATATACCCACGCTCGTATTCAATCCATGTTGCGCAGGTATGATCAAAGAGCAAGCTGTCCGGATACTATTGAACTACTTGATAAAGAAAAGGAGATCATCAAACTATTATTGGAGTTTCCGACCACTATTCAGGAAGCAGCAGAACAATATAGCCCAGCACTAATTGCCAACTATACTTATGAGTTGGTAAAAGAGTTTAATGGATATTACCAAAACACGCCTATTTTAATGGGTGATGATGAAGAACAAATTGCTTTTAGAGTAGCTTTGTCAGACAAGGTTGCTCAGGTAATTAAAACAGGAATGAGCTTGTTAGGAGTATCAGTCCCCAATAGAATGTAGATATGTTTGAAAATTTATCAGAAAAATTAGAGAAAGCCTTTAAGGTCCTGAAAGGACAAGGAAGTATTTCCGAAATCAATGTGGCACAAACCATGAAGGAGATCCGTAAAGCGCTATTGGCTGCTGATGTGGATTTTAAAACAGCTAAAAACTTCACAAACAAAGTGAAGGAGAAAGCCATGGGTGAGCAAGTCTTGACAGCTGTAGAGCCAGGGCAATTGCTAACCAAAATCATGCGAGATGAGTTGGCAGAGCTGATGGGTAGTAAGCAATCCCAAATAAATTTAGAAGGCAATCCCACTGTTATTTTAATTGCAGGACTGCAAGGTTCTGGTAAAACCACTTTTTCAGGAAAACTAGCCTTGCATCTAAAATCAAAACTGAACAAAAAGCCACTATTGGTTGCCTGTGATGTGTACCGACCTGCTGCCATCGATCAGATTGGCGTTTTGGCCGAGCAAGTAGAGGCAGATGTTTATCAAGATAGAGAAAGCAAAGATCCCGTAGCCATTGCCAAAGCTGCCATTAAGCAAGCCAAAGCTAATGGAAACCATGTGGTTATTGTAGATACCGCAGGTCGATTGGCCGTAGATGAAGAAATGATGCAAGAGATTGCCGCTGTTAAATCCGCTGTCAACCCCAATGAGATATTATTTGTAGTAGATTCCATGACGGGCCAAGATGCCGTAAACACAGCAAAAGCCTTTAACGAGCGCTTAAACTTTGATGGAGTGGTGTTAACCAAGTTGGATGGCGATACAAGAGGTGGTGCGGCCTTAACCATTCGTTCGGTAGTAGATAAACCAATTAAGTTTATTGGTACGAGTGAGAAGATGGACGGACTAGATGTGTTCCATCCCGACCGTATGGCCAACCGAATCTTGGGCATGGGCGATGTCATCTCATTAGTGGAGCGCGCACAGCAGCAGTTTGATGAGGAAGAAGCCCGTAAGATGCAAAAGAAAATTGCCAAGAATCAATTTGGTTTTGATGATTTCTTGAAGCAGATACAGCAAATTAAAAAGATGGGTAATGTGAAAGACCTTATGGGTATGATTCCGGGTATGGGTAAAGCCATGAAGGGAATGGACATTGACGATGATGCCTTTAAGGGCATAGAGGCCATTATTCACTCCATGACTCCCTATGAGCGTACACATCCTAAAAGCCTTAATGGAAGTCGTAGAAAACGAATCGCTGACGGATCGGGAACCACCATACAAGAGGTGAATCAACTCATTAAGCAGTTTAGCCAGATGGGCAAAATGATGAAAATGATGCAAGGCGGGGGTGCCAAGCAAATGATGCAAATGATGAAAGGAAGAGGCGGAATGCCAGGAATGAGATAATTAAGAAATGATGACAATTCTAGACGGTAAAAAAACATCAAACGATATTAAAGAAGAAATAGCCCTAGCGGTGGCTCAACTGATTGCTAATGGAGGTAAAAAACCCCATCTAGCCGCCATTTTAGTTGGAAGCGATGGTGCCAGTCAAACCTATGTAAACGCCAAAGTAAAGGCTTGCGAAAAAGTAGGTTTCGAATCCACCCTCATCCGTTTAGATGAAACCGTTTCTGAAGAGGAGCTATTGGCTGAGGTAGAAAAAATCAACCAAAACGATGACATCGATGGATTGATCGTGCAGCTTCCTCTGCCCAAGCACATAGATGAGATGAAAGTAACTGAAACCATCCTTCCTGAAAAAGATGTGGACGGCTTCCATCCCGCTAATGTAGGCCGAATGGCCCTTCATTTACCCACTTTTTTACCGGCTACTCCTGCCGGTATTATTGAGTTGCTAAAGCGCTATGAAGTAGAGACCAGCGGAAAACATTGCGTCGTGATAGGGCGTAGCCACATCGTGGGTTCACCCATGAGTATCCTGATGGCGCGTAACAGCTACCCCGGAAACGCTACCGTTACTTTAACCCACTCCAGAACACAGAACCTCAAAGAAATTTGCCTAACGGCAGATATCTTAATCGTAGCTTTGGGAAGGGCCGAATTTGTAACGGCCGATATGGTAAAGGAAGGAGCCTGTGTGATTGATGTAGGCATTACTCGCGTAAAATCAGATAAGACCAAAAGTGGCTGGAAGCTCAAAGGAGATGTGGCTTATGAGGAGGTAGCGCCTAAGTGCAGCGCCATTACCCCGGTGCCAGGCGGCGTAGGACCCATGACCATTGCCATGCTGCTCCAAAATACTTTGCTTTCAGCTAAAGGTGAAATTTATTAACACACGTTGTATATTGCGAGTGAGGCACTGGGTTTAATTTTCATTATTCTTGTTTTCAACTATATTTCTTTTTAAATACCATAAAGTAGAAATTAGAAAAAATATCGACATAGATAAATTCCAACTTACAACAGATAAATAATTTTTTAATCCTACCTCTACAAATAATATTATAATACACATATAAATTTGTAGAATTACCGGTGAACCCCAAAACATTACTTTGGGATAAGGCGTTTTTCCTAAAGCAATA
>CBFIDX010000002.1:0-83920 GCA_965661505.1 Flavobacteriales bacterium
AAGAAGCAAAATCGTTGCGATCGGCTTTGATGCGTAATTGGTACTTTTTTCCATCGCCCTTTAGCTTGATTTTTAAAACGGTTTTACCTTGGGTAGAAAGGGCTTGGAAATTGTAGCGGATGGAACAAAAACCCCCGTAGTTTTCTAAGGATACCTTGCCTTCAAAAAGTCCAAGATTGGCTTCTGTTAGACTGAGCTTGCTTTGCGAGATGCCACCCATGACATCGTCGTTGACCACTTGCCAGTTTTTTAGCGAGGGGTTAGTAGGAAAGTCAATAATCAACTGGGCCTGTAGCATCTGAGAAAAAACCGTTAAGCAAAGAAGAAGGAAAAGGTTCTTCATCTGTGGGTTTTATTTTTTGACACGCTTAATGCTACAACCTACGGCTTTGGTTTCGGCAAGGCTTATTTTTTTACCGGCTAGCAGCTCGTCAATGGCGTTCAGTAAATAAGGTTCTTTTACCGCTTCAATGTTTTTGTAGTTGTCATCGATGGCTCCTTTATATACCAGCTCATTGTCTTTGTTAAATAAATAAATGTGGGGAGTTGTTTTAGCCCCAAAAGCATTGGCTAGAGCGCTGTTTTCATCAATCAGGTAGGGGTAGCTGTAATCCATCTTTTTGGCATGGGCTTTCATGGCCTCTACCGAGTCGTCTCTATCCCTTTTGGCTTGGTTGGAATTGATGTACACCATGCCCAAGCCTGTCTCGGCACATTTTTCTTCTAGTTGGGCGTAGCGGTCTTCCCACATCACCACAAAAGGGCAAGTATTGCAGCTAAAAATAACTAATAGTCCCTGCTCGGTGGTCACCTCTTTCAAGGACATTTTTTCATCGCTAACATCCATCATCAGCTCATTTTGCATGGGGATGCTTTCTCCAATGGCTAAGCTTTTATTCTGTTGAGCCCAAAGGCCGTTAGATGCTACAACAAATACAGTGCATACGAGTAGGGTGAGGTGTCTCATTTTTAGTGGGTGTTAAAGGGTTATTTATAATTGAAAGTCTTGAATGTGTCTTTTTAATACAGAGCTGAGTTTCCGCTCGTTGGTGCCGGCCCATCCTTCCAATACCTCTTCTCCCTTGCGAAGGTAAAAATAGGGAAAGTATTGCGGACGAACTTCTTCGGGCATGTCTTCGCCTTGTAGGGTGCGAAACTCAAGCTTGTTCTTTTCGGCTACCTCTTTTATTCTAGGCTCGTACATTTTACAAGGGCCGCAGCCCAATTTTTTGATCATAACTATTTCCATCAGGCAGTAGTGTCTAGGGTGTCTATTTGTTTTAAAATTTCATTGGCCTCAAACTCTAAACGATCGCTTTCTTTGCGATTTGTTTTGGATGCTTTAAAAGCTTTCGCTTTTAAATCGTTGTACTTATCCAAGAGTTTTTCTCGGGCCGTTTTTCGTTTAAATATACCAAACATAAGCTAAATTAAAAATGGGTCCCTAATGAAAGGGACCCAAACCAAACCAATAAATATGAAAGAAATTTATTCTTCTATTTATGTTACAAATATAGTTAATTTTTAAATAAAAGTATAATGTTAAAAAAAATAAGTTAGACAAAAAAATAAGAAATCGTCTAGTTAATTAATTAAAAAATTATACATTGCAGCCGTATTAATCAATTTTCTATTTAAAATGTTATTAGAAATTACCAAAATGGATCCTACGGATTATGTAGGTTTTACCTTCTTTATTGGTTACATGGCCATGGCCGCAGCAGCAGCCTTTTTCTTCTTTGAAAGAAACAGTGTAAGCGATAAGTGGAAGATGTCTTTATTAATCTCAGGATTAATAACAGGAATCGCAGCAGTTCACTACTTCTACATGCGCGATTACTACATGAGTACAGGCGACAACCCTACATTTTTCCGATATGTAGATTGGACCTTAACTGTACCTTTAATGTGTGTTGAGTTTTACCTACTGACAAGAGCAGCAGGAGCAACCAAAAGTTTATTATGGAAACTAATTATTGCATCTGTATGGATGTTAGTAGCTGGTTACATAGGAGAATCGTTCAACCCAGAGGGAGGTAGCACAAGCCACTCAGTAACATGGGGTGTACTTTCTACTATTGGTTACATTTACATCTTACACGCAGCTTGGTTTGGTGAAGTAGCACAACTAGCGGAAAAAAGTGATTCGGACACTGTGAAAAATGGTGTACGTACATTGGCTTGGTTCGTATTAGTTGGATGGGCTATTTACCCAATCGGTTACATGTGTATGGACGGTGGATGGTTAAACACTGCTTTAGGCTGGGGATCTCAAAATGTAGATCTATGGTACAACATTGCAGATGCCATCAACAAAATCGGTTTTGGTTTGGTAGTATATAACATCGCTATCACAGAATCTAAAAAAGAAGCGAAAGCTTAATTCGGTTTAAAAAATAAGGGAGGACTTGTTCCTCCCTTTTTTTTTATGAATATCTTTTCATTTATATATCTGGTTGCTATTTACTTGGTGTTTGTTGTGTTCAACTACCTACAACCCATCAGTATTCAAAACCAATTGGTGTTTTCTACCGTTCTAATTTTGGCTTTTGGGGTGCCACATGGCTCTATTGACAACCTTTTGTATTTAACCAAACACAAGATTTCTTCTTTTACTTTTTATTTTTTTTACCTCTCCATTATGATGGCTTATGCCGTTTCTTGGTTCTTTTTTCCGATTAGCTGTTTTGTTCTCTTCTTATTGTTATCTGCTTACCATTTTGGGGAGTCTCATTTTTCCGACTATGCCTTTCCTTTTAAGTGGCGCAAAGGATTTTATTTTTTGTGGGGCATCTTTTTATTAGCCAGCTTGTTGTTTTGGAACAAGGCAGAACTCCTTTCATTGTCCAATTCGTTTAGCGATACGGCCAGTTTTAACCAAGTGTATTCAAGCACGCTATTGCCCATTGTCTTTTATGCCTCGGCAGCGGTTACGCTCGTTTCATTGCTTTACCTACTGCTTCAAAATAGCATCTCATTAGCGGATTTCTTTTCTGAGTTGTTTCAGTTATTTATTTTACAAATTACGTTTTATTTATTTCCCATTTTAATTGGCTTTACCTTGTATTTTGTGTGCATCCATTCCTTGCGCTCCTTGTATCAGGAATACCATTACTTAAAGGCCCAGGAGGGAAGTTTATCGGTACTAAAATTTATTCGTTACCTCTTACCACACACCCTTATATCGTTTTTCTTCATCGGCATTTTAATGTATGTCTCTTTAAAAGAGTACATTGCTATCTCTTCACCGATGATTTCCATCATCATGATTTCAGTCATTACCTTGCCCCACAGCATTGTGATGTCAAATTTTCTATCTCAAAAAAGTGAGCAACCACAAAAAACACTTTCTTAATGTGCTTGTAAAAGTCCTAAATTCGAAAGGTAAAATGTTTGTGTACAACTGAAACTGATTATTTTTGTAAGATGAAATTCATTCCTTTTTTTCTCTTCCTTATCTGTATCGATCTGTATTTCTATTTTGGAAATGCGTCTTTTAGCAGTAAATTTTTTGGGCCTTTTTATAAGTACTTCTATGCTTTGCTATCGGTTTTGGCATATGGGCTCATTGCGTTTGTTTCGGTACAATACGATCAGGAAGCTCCATTTAAAGATTATACCTTTTTAAAGAGCATTGTCTTTGTGCTTTTTAGTGCCAAGGTTTTGGGCTTGATGCCTTTACTTATCGACGATTTAGTGCGGTTTTTTCGTTGGGCTGGAAGTGCCCTGAGTAGTGATGCTACTTTTGATGGCGGGCGCCTAGCATTTTTGCAAAAATCCTCCCTGTTATTGGCCGGAACGCTTTTTTCTACCCTCTCTTTAGGGATGCTGATTGGCCGCTACCGTTTTAAAAAGAACCGACAAGACGTTTATGTTAGCAATTGGCCTAGCCAATTAGATAATTTTAAACTTATACATATTTCCGACCTTCACTTAGGCAGTTTTAATAGTGTAGAGAAACTGGAAGAGATGGTAGCATTGATTAACGAAGAAGTTCCGGATATGATTGTTTTTACCGGAGATTTGGTCAATAACTTTTACCACGAAGCCCTTCCTTTTGTGGAAACCCTGAAAAAACTAAAAGCAAAAAAGGGTGTGTTTTCTATTCTTGGAAACCATGATTATGGAGATTATGCCATTTATAATCGCAAGTCAGAAGCCTGGAAAAATAATTTTACAAAGCTGATTGAATTGCAAAAGAGGGCCGGCTTTGATTTACTACTTAACGAGGCTAGAAAAATTGATGTTAATGGCAGCTCTTTTCAATTAGTGGGTGTAGAGAACTGGGGCGCAGGTCGTTTCACTAAAGATGGGGATTTAGACAAAGCCATGCTAGAAGTAAACCCCTCTTTGCCCACCGTCTTGCTTTCTCATGATCCTTCCCATTGGCGCGAGGTAGTTTTAAAGAGCCAGCACCAGATCGACTTGCAGCTTTCCGGTCACACCCACGGTATGCAGTTCGGAATCGAAATTCCAACTTGGAAATGGAGCCCAGTCCAATACCGATACAAAGAATGGGCTGGTCTGTATCAACAAAATGAAAGCCAGCTGTATGTTAATAGAGGGGTGGGCCATTTGGGGTATGCCGGAAGGGTAGGGATAATGCCTGACCTTTCTATTTTAAGCCTGCGTGCTAAAGCCTCAAGCTAAAAAAGACGCCTCTTTTTCTGTTTTTCAGCGCTCTGTTGAAAAATAATTAGAGAAGAAAAAATACTTGTTGTGGATGATAAATTGATTTAATCAATTTAATTACAAGCATCTACAAGCCTTTTTTTTTAAGATCTTAATTTACTTGCACCTACAACTAAATCGTTGAAAAAAGTTTTTTAATCATTGGCTATTGTTCTATTCTTGTTATCAGAAACTCAAAGATCTTCAATATAGTTGCATTTCTTTTTGTAACCTTGAGTTTTTATTCGCTTAATTTGTGGTAAGCGGACGGGCGTTGAGTCTGCATGTACTTAACGCCTGTTTTTTTTAAATAAGGAGACAAATGCTTCCTTGCTAAAATGCTTAAAAATAATCCAAAAATTTTTGTTTTATTTTGTTGCTCAAGTAGATAATTAATTTTTATACAATGAAACCTACTTTACTCTCAATCTTAACAGTCATTTTTCTTTCTTTTTCGTCACAAGCACAAATCCTTTGTGACTCCATCGCGCTAACAGGCACACAAAATCAGCTTCAGCTGTCGGTCAATACTGCTGCCTTTCCCACAGTGGTAGATTATTGGGAGACTACTGCCGCTGACGGAACCATTATAGCACAAGACAGTTTAACAGCAGTCCATACCATTTACAATTACAACCCTACTACAGGGCTTGCATCCGATACCCTAATTAGTTGTTTGTATAGCGCTAATGGTGTTTGTTGTGTCACTTATCTGTGGAACGGCAGCAGTTGGGTAATGCCTGGCGTTGTTACTTCGTCTTGGGAGTGTGCGCCCAATACACCTGCAGGGTGTTATGATCCAGGTACCGGAATGGGTCAGTATGCTACTTTGGCCGACTGTCAGTCTGCCTGCGCACCTACCACTGCTACATGGGATTGTGGCGCCTTCGGTTGTTTTGACCCAGGTACTGGTTTAGGACAGTATTCTTCCTTTGCTAGTTGTGACAGCCTGTGTGGTACGCTTGCCTCTTCATGGGATTGCAGTCCAAATGGTTGCTATGATCCAGGAACAGGAGCGGGGCAATACAGTAGTTTAGGAGCCTGTCAATCGGCATGCAACACAGCTGTACAGCCAAGCCCTTGCGACTCCATTGAAGTGATGGGATCGTACAGTCAGCTTAGTATACAGCCCATGAGTGGTTTAGGTACTTTTCAGATAGATCACCTACTTACCGTTGCTCCAGACATGACGATCTTGGGTGAAGATAGCTGCTTTACATCGGCTTGTTTCCATACCATTTACAACAACAATCCTGTTTCAGGATCGGCATACGACACCATTACCACTTGCCTAACGTATTCAGATTTAAATATGCTTGGAAGTACCTACAGCTGCTGCTTTGATTTGATTTGGAACGGAAACCAATGGATGAATTCACTTAATTACACTCCAACCTCGATCACCGATGCAAAAGGCAATCAGCCTAAAAAACTACTTCGCATCATTGATGTATTGGGTAGGGAGGTTGCCACTGTTACCGATCAGCCTTTGTTTTATATTTACTCTGATGGAACAGTTGAAAAAAAGATACACACCAAAGATCAATAGTTTACAATCCGGTCTGTAAACTGGATTTTCTCCTAGTATAAAAGGCTAAAAAAAAGGAAGCTTCGCAATTGCGAAGCTTCCTTTTTGTGGTGCTACCAGGAATCGAACCGGGGACACAAGGATTTTCAGTCCTTTGCTCTACCAACTGAGCTATAGCACCAACAGGGCTGCAAATGTAAATAAAAAATCTATTTTCAAAAACAAAACTACTCCTTTTCCTTTTCCTATTTTTGTCAGTAATTGTGGAGATGGTAAAACTCATTATCGATCAAGGGAATACCCAAACCAAGCTGGCGCTGTTTGGCAATAAAAAATTACTCCAAAAGGGCGTGTTGGAAAATCCATCCACCCTGCCCGATTGGGAAAGTCAAGCTGATTGTACATTTTTATCCTCTGTATCAGACCCGTCTGCCCTACTTCAGTATTTGCAAAGAGAGCCGCTCACCTTTTCATCGATCAATAAATATCCCATAAAAAACGTCTATCAAACAACGGAAACCTTAGGTAATGATCGATTAGCTGCTGTGGTTGCAGCGGCAGCCTTATTTCCTGCTATACCCATTTTAGTCATTGATGCAGGCTCTTGCATTACGTATGATTTATTGACGGAAGAAGGCTATCAAGGTGGCAGCATTTCACCTGGTTTAAAGATGCGTTTACAGTCTTTGCATCAACATACCCATCGTCTTCCTTTGGTTGCCTTAGATGAAAAAGTTCCTTTGATTGGAACAACAACACAACAGAGCATACAATCTGGTGTGTTAAATGGCGTTTTAGCTGAAGTTGACGGCATTATTGACCGTTACAAAACAATTTATTCTCCTCTAAAAGTAGTGTTTACAGGGGGAGATTTTTTGTTGTTTGATAAGGGATTAAAAAATAGCATCTTTGTAGCCCCAGATTTGGTGTTACAGGGATTGAATGAAATTATAGATTATAATGAAAAAAATAGTTAAGCTCACATTTTTACTACAGATCCTAGCACTAGGGCTGCACGCTCAAAATGTGCAAAATACTCCCTATTCTCGTTTTGGTATTGGCGAGTTAAATGCGGCTTTTACTCCCTCTTTATCCGCCATGGGTAGTGTGAGCGCTGGAGTATATAATCCTTACATTGTTAATTACAATAATCCAGCATCCTACGCTTTTGGCTATCGTCAACGATTCATTATGCAAACAGGCTTGAGTCACATCACAAACGAAATGAAGACAGCCCAAGCCACGCAGCGAACCAACGCTAGCAATATTTCTCATTTCGTCATTGGTTTCCCAGTTTCTTCTTGGTGGGGTGCTTCAATTGGTATATTACCCTACAGTAGTGTTTCTTACGCTTTTAGCGATACTTGGCAGGAGCCCAGCGCAAACTTGAATTTCCAAGGGTCAGGTGGCTTAAATAGGTTTTATATAGGAAATGCTTTTCAGCTTCACAAAGCGATATCCATAGGGGCAAACATCAACTACCTTTTCGGAACCTTAACGACAGAGAGAGAGGTGCTCTTTGCAGATAACGCCCTCTTGCATGCAAGGGAAAACGAGCAAACATCAATATCAGGAATGTATTATGATTTTGGTGCCATGTTTAAGTTTAAAAAAGAGGCATGGACCTATGCCGGTTCTTTTACAGTTGATAATGGAAATGAAGTATCGGCTGAGCGAACCCTACTTTCTGAAACTTTTCGACTGAATAATTTTATAGAAGTCGTTGAAGATACCTTTGTGAATAGAATTGAAGAGGGTGTACTTATGCTTCCTAAAGGATTTTCTGTTGGCTTTTCGCTTAGCAACAATAAGTGGTTAATTGCTGCTGATTATGGCATTAAAAACTGGAGTGATTTCGCAATCTTTGGAGAAAGCGATGCCTTAGAAAACAGTTCTCGTTTGGCATTTGGTGTAGAATTAACACCCGATAAGAAAGCCCTAAATAAGTATCACAAAATGATACGTTACCGTGTGGGAGCATATACTGCCAATACCTATTTAAGCCTGCGAAATCAGCAACTACAGGAAAATGTTCTTTCATTTGGATTTGGTTTTCCCTTAAGAAGAAGTGGATCGTTGTTAAACATATCTGCTGAGGTTGGTAAAAGAGGAACCATAGAAGAAGGTTTGATAGAAGATAATTTTGCAAGATTTAAACTAGGTCTTGTGTTAAGTGATATTTGGTTTATTAAAAGAAAATTTGATTAAATAAGATGAGGAAGTTAATTGTTTTAACCATTATTGGATTTATTTTTAACAGCGCAAGTGCGCTAACGATACCTGCAGCAGGATCTACTGAAAACGATAGTATAGAATGCCTTAAAAATATTTCTGTGTACCGTCAGTTTGTAAAACAGAAAAGCTATGAGGACGCTCTTCTTGCATGGCGTTGGGCATATTTAAACTGCCCCAAGGTTTCTAAAAACCCCTATGTTGATGGTCCCAAGCTCTTCAAATACCTTATTAAGAAAGCAAAGGACGACAAAGCTTTGAAAGTAGCCTTAGTAGATTCCTTAATGACGCTTTATGATAGACGCATTAATTTTTTCGGTCAAGAAGGGTATGTGCTAGGTCTAAAAGGAGCGGATATGTTAAAGCTGAGGCCGCAAGCCTTGGATGAGGCTTTTAGCATTTTGCAACAGTCTGTTCAACAGCAGGCTTCAAAATCCAAAGCTTCTGCTTTGTTAGCCTATTTTACAGCAGCAGATAAAAAACGGAAAGCAAACTCATTAAGCAAACAAGAGGTATTGGATATTTACGCTGAAGTGTCTGCACACATCGATTATAATATTTCAAAAGGAGGGAAGTCTCAAAAATATTATATTCAGGCCTTAGAAAAAATAGAAAAACTATTTACGCCCTTGGCTAGCTGTGAGGAGTTGATTAGCTTGTTCGATACTAAGTTTGCCCAAACCCCCGAAGATGTGGCCTTGCTAAAGAGAATCACAAAAACACTCAGTAAAAAAGAATGTACGGACGCTCCTATTTATTTTTCAGCTTCTGCCAAACTGCATGAGCTTGAGCCATCTGCATTTTCTGCTGCTGGCATGGGGAAGTTGTCCATAAAGAAAAAAGCATTTTCAGAGGCAGTTAGCTATTATAAAAAGGCCATAGAAATTGCTGAGACTGAAGAAGAAAAAGCCAATTATTACTACAGTCTCTCCGAGGCTTATTTAAAATCTGGTAGTTTGCAAACAGCGAGGTCCAATGCCTACAAAGCTTTGGAAATAAGAAAAGATTGGGGCAAACCCTTTATCTTAATTGGTGAAATATATGCTGCAGCTCGTGGAGAAAAAAGTTGTTGTAAAAATGAATTTGAACAAAAACTAGTTTATTCATTGGCAATAGATAAGTTTCTAAAAGCCAAAAGTGTCGATCCCTCATTTAACGATATAGCTAATAAAAAGATTGCTAAGTATTCCGTGTATTTACCCACTACGGATGATGCATTTTTCTATTCAAAAGAGGATAGAAAAATAACAGAAGGAAGCGCATATCAATTTGGGTGCTGGATTAATGAATCGACCAAAGTTCGACTTAAATAGAAGAAAGTATAGACACCAAGCCACATATTTTTCTACCCCATTTTGCTTTTTTGCTATTCTTTGTACTGCTACAATCATGTAGCAGTGATTTAGAGAAAGTCAAAGAGATACAGATTTCTACCGATGACAACTTTCCTGTTGAAAGTTTAGAAGGAGCCAGGCTGATTTACAGCGACTCTGCCATCGTTCGAGTGGTGTTACATGCCGCCAACATGGAGCGCTTTGTGGGACAAGAGGCTAACCTAAAACTAAGCAATGGGCTACATGTTTACTTTTATAATCCTTTAGGCAAGCCTGAGTCGGAACTTAAAGCCCAAGAGGCCACCATCGATGAGGTCAACAACATTATGGAAGCAGTAAATCAAGTACAAGTATTAAATAGTCAAGGAGATTTACTAGAAACTGAGCACCTCATTTGGAACCAAGAAACAGAAAAAGTTTACACCGAGGAGTTTGTAAAGATTACCACCAAAGATGAAGTAATATTTGGCAAGGGCTTAGAGTCAAATCAAGATTTCACTAAATACGTCATAAAAAAAATTAGCGGAACCATTATGCTTAACAACAGCGATGAGTGATAGTGTGATAATTTTCATTTGTATACTGTTATCAGCATTTTTCTCAGGTATGGAGATCGCTTTTGTTTCTGCCAATAAACTGAAAGTAGAGCTGGACAAACAATCTGGAAAAGTCTATTCCAAACTTCTTGAAGGTGTTTTGCAATCACCAGCAAGATTCATTGCCACCATGTTGGTAGGTAACAACATTGCTTTGGTCGTTTATGGAGTAATGATGGCAAAACTGTTAGCTCCTTTTATTGCCGATTATTCTCAGTCAAGCTTTGTGGTACTTTTGTTTCAAACCATTATTTCTACGCTCATCATTTTGGTTACTGCAGAATTTTTACCAAAAGTTTTTTTTCGCATTAACCCCAATCAATTTCTCAAAGTCTTTGCTTTTCCACTGTTTCTTTTTTATTACCTATTATGGCCAATTGTTCGGATAACAATCGTGCTTTCTAAGCTGGGATTAAAGATTATCGGTGCTCCTTTAGAAGAGGAGGATGCTGCATTTAAAAAAGTCGATCTAGAAGATTACCTTAAATCGTCTGTTAAAAGTGAACAAGAAGATGTAGAAGTACAGATGCTACAAAATGCTTTGGATTTCTCTAATGTTAAGGTAAGAGAGTGCATGGTGCCTAGAACGGAGATTATTGCTGTCGAGCTGGATCAAAGCATCGAAGAACTGGCTAAAATCTTTATTGAAACAAAGTTATCAAAAGTACTCATCTATAAAGGAAATATTGATCGTTTGATTGGTTATGCTCATTCCTTAGAGATATTTAAAAATCCTCAAAGTATACGTTCTATATTACGCCCCATCCCTTTTGTGCCAGAAAGTATGCTGGCCAATGAATTATTAGAAACCTTTTCCAAAGAACGAAAAGCCGTTGCGGCTGTAGTAGATGAGTTTGGAGGCACCTCTGGAATGGTAACCGTAGAAGATGTAATGGAAGAAATCTTTGGTGAAATAGAAGATGAACACGACAAAGAAGTAAGTGTAGAAGAGGTGTTGTCAGAAAACAACTTGCGGCTTTCTGCTCGGTTAGAAGTAGATTACCTCAATCAGAAATACGAGCTTGACTTACCCGTATCAGAGGCCTATGAAACCCTTGGTGGATTATTGATTGATCAGTTCGAGTCAATCCCAAATGAGGGAGCTCAAATAACCATTGGAAAATATTCTTTTACCATTGAAAAAGCCAGCGAAACGCACATCGAACTCATCTTATTGACGAGAGAGTAAAAAAGGATTTTTTATCTCAAGGAACATTTGTATATTCGCCTACTTATTTATTAAATAATGCTATGAGGTTAGAAAGTATTAGAAATCGTTCGGGCTTATTGATGGTTGTCATTGGTGTAGCTATGTTTGCTTTTATCATGATGGATTTGATGTCTTCTCAACGAAGCGGTGGTCCAACTGATCTGTCGGTAGGAGAGGTTTATGGTGAATCGATTGATGTGCAAGATTTTGATGCCCGAGTTCAAACTTCTTTTGATCAGCAAAAACAAAGTAATCCTGAAATTCAAATCGCTTCAGTTCGTAATGCTGTTTGGAACTCGATGAAAAGAGAATTGGTGTTTCAAAAAGAGTACGATGCAAGTGGTGTTAGCGTGAGTAATGAAGAGCTTTTTGATATGATTCAAGGACCAGATCCATACCCCACCATCCAACAATCCTTTACCAACCCAGAAACGGGTGCTTTTGATAGGGCGCGATTACTACAGTACCTTAAAGAAGACATTGATAACGATCCTACAGGGCAAGCGCGTGCGCAATGGGTTCGTTTTGAAGAAGCCCTTTACAACGAGCGATTAAATGGTAAGTATTCAAACGCTGTTTCCAAAGGCATTAGTGTATCAGACTGGCAAGCCATGATGACTCATCAAAACCAAAGTGAGATACGAAACGTTTCTTATGTGGCTCTAAACTTTAGAACGATAGCTGATAGCATGGTGAGTGTTTCTGATAGCGAACTAAAAGAATACATGCAAGATAACAAAGAGCAATACCAGCAAGACGCTTCGCGAACACTCGAATACGTTGTGTTTAGTGTAACGCCAACAAAAGAGGATGATGCTGCTGCTTTTTCTTGGACAGAAGATTTAAAAGCTGATTTTTCAAATACCAGTGACGACGATTCATTTGTAAAAAGATACTCAGATCGTAGCAATCGTTTGGTTTATCAAGACGAATCTGCTATGAACACCAATACCATGCCTTTGTTTGATGCCAAAAAGGGAACCGTAGTAGGGCCCTATTCCGAAGGCAGAAATAACTATCGCCTTGCTAAGTTAGTTGATGTGCAGTATCGTCCAGATTCGGTACAAGCACGTCATATTCTTTTGACGGATGCCAATGCATTAAATGCTGCAGATAGCTTGAAAAACCTCCTCCAAAAGGGAGCCTCTTTTTCCAATTTAGCTAGCCAGCTATCTCAAGACAAAGCCTCTGCCGTCAATGGAGGAGATTTAGGCTGGTTTCCTGAAGGAAGAATGGTTGATGAGTTTAACGAGTCTTGCTTTAGCGCTGCTATTGGTGAGTTGCAAATTGTGCCCACACAGTTTGGTGTTCACCTAATTGAGGTGACGAAAAGAAGCAAAGCAAATAAAAAAGTAAAACTTGCCTTTATAGATCGAACCGTTGTAGCTAGCAATGAAACTTACCAAGCTGTATTTACCCAAGCAGGTAAATTTGCAGCAGAAAATGATACCAAAGCGCAATTTGATGAATCTTCTAACGAACAAAATTTAAGCAAAAGAATTGCTGAAGATTTATTAGAAAATACGGAAACAATCAGTGGTCTCGAAAACCCTCGTCAATTGGTGCGTTGGGGATATGAAGCAGCATTAGGAGAAGTGTCAGATGTAATGGAGTTTGGAAACAAGTTTGTTGTGGCTACACTTACCAAAATAAAAGAAGAAGGCATGCAAGACTTAGAGGAGGTAAGAGGGCCTATTGAGGCCATTGTTAGAAATGAAAAACGTGCTCAACTATTAATGAATCAGCTAGCCAATAGCAGCGACATTGCTACTGTATCTAGCGATTATGGCATTGAGCTCAAAACGGCTGAAGGAATCAGTTTTAACAACAATAACGTAACAGGATTAGGCCAAGATGCTGCCTTTGTAGGTGCTGCCTTTTCTGTTGGCGAAGGTGCCACAACGGCTGCTTTTACAGGTGCCAATGCTGTTTATATGATTCGTGTTGATCAAGTTATTACTGCCCCACAATTATCGGATTACTCCAGCACTGCATTGTCTGAGAAAATTAATTTACAGAGCAGAGCAAATTTTGAGGTTTTTCAAGCCCTTGAAGAACTTGCAGAGGTTAAAGACAATCGATCAAAATTTTATTAAAAATTTAATATTGAACAATAAAAGAGCCTTGGTCATATGACCAAGGCTCTTTTATTTTATCCTATTTCAAAGGACTTGCTGATGCTTCCTTATGACAAGTGGTAGACTATCTTAAAACTTGCAGTCTATACGAATCAAGATTGATAAAAATAAATAACAAGATTGTAAACGCCCATAAGGAGGATCCTCCATAGCTAATGAAAGGCAGAGGAATTCCAATGACAGGCGCTAAACCAATGGTCATAGCGATGTTTATGGCTACATGGAAAAAGAGAATGCTGGCTACGCCATAGCCGTAAATTTTGCTAAAAATTGAGCGTTGGCGTTCTGCAACAAAAATTATTCGCAACAAAAATGCAATGTATAATACAACTACAAAAGCACTGCCCAAAAACCCCCATTCTTCCCCTATGGTACAAAAGATAAAATCAGTGCTTTGTTCAGGCACAAAATTAAATTTGGTTTGAGTGCCATCTAAAAAGCCTTTTCCAATGAGGCCTCCAGAACCGATAGCAATCATTGATTGATGTACGTTGTAACCTGCACCCTGAGGGTCAGATTCTTGTCCCAATAAAATTTTTATTCGCGTTACATGATGTGGTTCCAGTACGTTGTCAAAAACATAATCTACACTAAAAGTAAAACTTGCTGCCACAACAAATATTCCTATAATGATCAACCCTTCTCTTAACCGTTTTCTTGAAAAGAGAAAAAAGATGAGCGCTAAGACTGCAAGGGCAATTAATAAATAGATTTTTGACACCAATATTGCAGCAATAAATAACAAAGTAGAACAAATGACTAGTATTAAAATCGTTCCGGATAGCCCTGCTCTATATAACACAAAAATAAAGGACAAATAAACCAAAGCAGATCCCGTATCATTTTGTAAAATAATCAGTAGCGCTGGTATCAATACAATGGCTCCCACAATAATTTTTGTCCGAAAATCTTTCATTTTTATGTGGAGGGTACTCAAATATTTAGCAACTGCCATGCAGCTTGCAAATTTTGCAAACTCGGCTGGCTGTATGCGCAGAAAACCTAAATCGTACCATGATTTTGCGCCGTTTACCTCAATCCCAAAAAATAACACCCCTATCAGAGAGAGCATAACTAGGAAGTACAATATGTAGGCAAATCCTTCAAAAAAATTCCAATTAAAAAATAAAATAATGATTGCGATAAAGGCAGCAACAATGATCCATTGTAACTGTTTACCATATTTTTGACTAAAATCAAAAAGCTCTGCCCCTTCTTGATAGAGGGCGGCATAGATATTTAACCAGCCCAATAACACTAGTATAAGGTACATAAGAATGAGCCACCAATCTACGTGATCAAATATGTTTTTTTTAAACCTCATTCTGGGTATTCAATTATTCCATTCAATATGGATTCTTCAAGCGCACTCCTTTGAATGGTGTTGGTAAGGTATTCTTCTAGCAACAAGCTCCCGATGGGCACTGCCCAAGTAGATCCCCAGCCACCGTTCTCCACATAGACAGCAAGAGCAATCTGTGGTTTTTCTTTAGGAGCAAAAGCAATAAAAATGGAGTGATCTTCGCCATGTGGGTTTTCAGCGGTTCCTGTTTTTCCGCAAACAACAATGTTGTTCATTTTAGCTGCCGTAGAGGTTCCTAATTCTTCGTCTTCAACAACCTCTTGCATTCCTTTTATTACCAAACTAAAATGACTGCTATCAATAAGTGTGTTTTTTGGTTCAAGAAAGCGAGAAGGTATGCTGTCGTTTTCTATGGATTTAACAATGTGAGGCGTATAATAAAACCCTCTGTTTGCGATGGCAGCAGTCATATTGGCCATTTGTATTGGCGTGCTCAGTAAGGCGTCTTGTCCTATCGCTAATGAAATATTTGTTAAAGCTTTCCATCCTCCTTTTCGATACATTTTATCGTAATAAAGGCTTGTAGGTAAAAACCCTTTTCTTCCTGTAGGCAAATCATTGTTTAACCAATTGCCTAAACCAAAGCTCGAAACGTACTCATGCCATTTGTTGAAGCCGTCGTAAACATTTTTTTGATTTTCTAGGATGCCCTTATATACGTGACAGAAGTAAGCATTACATGAGGTGGCGATGGCTTCTTTTAGATTGAGAGGCGAGCGATGCTCATGACAACCCATTTTTCGATTTTCTACGCCAAAATCAAATCCACCATTGCAACTGTATTTGCTACCTGCATAGATGGTTTTTTCTTGCAAACCAATTAAAGCGTTTACTAATTTGAATGTTGATCCAGGTGGGTATTGTGCTAGAGCAGCTCTGTTGTAAAGCGGTTTGTTTAAGCTGTCGCTATCTAAAAGAAGGTAGTTGGGTGTTCTTTTTCTGCCGACTAATTTATTTGGATCATAGGTGGGGGCAGATATCAAACATAAAATTTCACCAGTGTTAGGTTCAATAGCAACGACGCTTCCTCTTTTACCACGCATTAACTCCTCCCCATAGGCTTGTAGTTGTGCATCTATGGTAGTGGTTATATTTTTTCCTTTGGTGGATGGCGTGTCAAATTTTCCATTTTGAAATGCTCCTTTTACATTGTTGTGCACATCTTTAAGCAATAGCCGCATCCCCTTTGTTCCTCTTATCTGCTTTTCATAGGCTTTTTCAATTCCCGTGACTCCGATGT
Organism: Flavobacteriales bacterium; assembly: GCA_965661505.1. Lineage (GTDB taxonomy): Bacteria > Bacteroidota > Bacteroidia > Flavobacteriales > UBA7312 > UBA7312. The sequence continues at coordinate 16,313 of CBFIDX010000002.1, forward strand.
AGTCCCCTTCTTGATAATAATTGTCTTTTCTAATAATGTTTTCATTAACCTCGCCAACATATCCAAGTAGGTGTGCGCCAATTTTTTTTGGATATTTTCTCAATGTCCTGGATTGAACATAAAAGCCGGGTAGGTAAAACATTTTTTCAGAAAGTGTAGCATAAGTCTCTGCCGAAATTTGTTTCATGAAAACACTCGACTTGTACGTAGAATAATTGCGACACTTATCCAACCTTTTTACAACATTGTCAACACTAATGTTTAATGTGGTACAAAGTAGATTAGTATCCAAAATTTTCACCTCTCTTGGAGTAACCATCAGGTCGTAAGCTGCTTCATTATACACTAATAAGGTGCCGTTTCTATCAAATATTAATCCTCTTCCTGGATATTCGATTTGTTTTCTGATAACGTTGTTTTCTGATGAGGTCTTATAAGTATCATCTAACACCTGAATGCTAAATAAGCGAATGATAAAGATCATACCAATTAGACAAAAGAAGCCACTTATAATATACTGTCGGTTAGCATAGTTACGTATCATCTCTTGGCTTCTTTAAATAGCAGAAACTGTGCAATTAACAATAGTAGAATGCTAAGCAAAGAGCTGGTGATAGTCCGGAACAGGATGCTTAAGATTTCAACTTGAAAACTTTCTAGTGAAAAAAGAATGAAATGGTGAATAAGTACCATTGAAGCAGTATAAATTAGCGCTCTTTGTAGGCCAAATTCTTGTAGAGAAAACTCAAGGTTATTTTGTTTTTTATTTCTTATTTGAGGAAGTAAAAAATATAAAATTGGACGTCTAACAAAAGCAATAAAAACACAAGAGAAAGCATGCAGACCCATGGTATCTTGAAAAGCATCTACTGAAAAGCCAAGAGCGAAAGACAGCACAAGTAAAAGCCATCGAGCTGTGTCAAAAGGCAATAACAGGATAAACAAAATATAGATGTAGGGGTTAATGTAGTTCATGAAAAGAACGTTGTTGAGCACCAATACTTGTATGCCTATTAGAAACACAAAGCGTAAAACATTTTTTAAAACGAGTTTATTCATTGTTCTCCTCTAAAATTTTTTGTTCTTCATGCAACATGCCTTGGGTTATGTAAACATATTTTAGTTGCTTATAATCCTCAATAAATTTAATGTCAATTAAATGGAAGTTCTGATTGGGTTTAGTATGAATTTTATGGATGGTCCCAACAGGTATGTTGGCAGGGTAAATGGAAGAATAACCACTGCTTGTGATGGTGTCTCCAATCGATAGCTCAACATGGGAAGGAATGTCTTTGACCACTCCTTTTTTATAGTGATGGCCTTGCCATTCGAGAGAGCCAAAATAATTTGATTTTTGTAATACGACACTTGTTTTTGCTTTGGCATGCAAGACAGAAAGCACTGAGCAAAAATGATGAGAAACTTCCTTTACTATCCCAACTACTCCGTTTGAGGTAACGACCCCCATCCCTTTGCGGATACCGTGCTTTTTCCCCTTGTCGAGTGTGAGGTAATTATTGCGTTTAGCAACCGAGTTATTTATCACCATTGCAGAAATATAACGATTAGGCAGAATTGATGAAATGCTGTCGTTCGTTCCTGACTTAGAAATGAGCATTTTTAATGTAGCGTTTTCTAGTGTGAGTTGATGATTGGTGCTTTTCAAAGACCAATAATCCTGCCATGAAGTAATGGTTCGAAAGATATTTGCCGTTAAACCATTAGTAGAGTTAAGAAAAGCGGTTCGCTGAAAACTATTGTTCTGGACAATCATCAAAAAAGCTAATAATTCCAATACAATAAACAATAATAGTACGTGATTTTTGCTTATGAACTGGAACAGGTTTCGCATGCCTTACATAGATCCTTTTTAACGAATCAAGAATGGGAAATTCTCGGTATTTTTTAAAGCAATGCCAGTACCCCTAGCTACTGCTCTTAGAGGGTCTTCGGCTACATATACGGGAAGTTTTGTCTTTTGCGAAATTCGTTTGTCTAAACCTCTTAACATCGACCCCCCTCCTGTAAGATAAATCCCCGTATTATAGATATCAGCAGAAAGTTCAGGAGGTGTTTGTCCCAAAGCGGCTAAAACAGCCTGTTCGATCTGTGCAATTGTTTGGTCTAAAGCACGAGCAATTTCTTTGTAGGTAACAATGATTTCTTTTGGAATACCACTCATTAAATCCCTTCCGTGAACGGCAAAATGTGGGGGTGGCTCATCCAATTCTTGCAAGGCTGCTCCTACATTTATTTTAATTTTTTCTGCCATTCGTTCACCAATGTCTATGTTGTGATGATTGCGCATATATACACGAATATCATTTGTAAAATCGTCGCCAGCAATCTTTACCGATTTGTCAGTTACAATACCGCCCAATGAAATGACTGCAATTTCAGAAGTTCCACCTCCTATATCAATAATCATATTTCCTTTAGGCTCTAGTACATCAACGCCAATACCAATGGCAGCAGCCATCGGTTCATGGATCAGGTATACTTCTTTTGCTCCAGCGTGTTCGGCCGAATCCTTAACAGCTCGTTTTTCTACTTCTGTGATTCCAGAAGGAATACAAATAACCATTTTGAGGGAAGGCTGAAACAATGTTTTTCTACTCGGAATCATCTTAATCATTCCGCGAATCATTTGTTCGGCAGCTTGAAAGTCGGCAATAACTCCATCTTTTAAAGGACGGATTGTTTCGATGGTTCTATGAGTTTTTCCGTGCATTTGCTGGGCTTTTTTGCCAATAGCAACTACTTTGTTTAAGATAATGTCTTTAGCGACTATTGAAGGTTCGTCAACTACTACCTTATCATTATTAATGATGAGCGTGTTTGCAGTACCTAAATCTATTGCAATTTCTTGCGTCATGAAATCGAAAAAACCCATAGTTTTTGCTTTTTAGTGTTTAAAATGTCTTGTCCCAGTCATTACCATAGCCATTTTATTGGCATCGCAGTAGTCAATGGAAAGCTGGTCTTTTATGGAGCCTCCTGGCTGAATGACAGCACAAATGCCTTCTTTGTTTGCTATTTCCACACAATCTGGAAAAGGGAAAAAGGCATCTGATGCCATGACGGAACCATTTAAATCAAAACCAAAGTGCTTTGCTTTTTCAATGGCTTGCTTTAAGGCATCTACCCTCGATGTTTGTCCCACACCACTAGCGATAAGTTGCTTTCCTTTTGCCAATACGATGGTATTAGATTTAGTGTTTTTACAAAGTTTACTTGCAAAGGCTAAATCGACTAACTGCTCCTGTGTTGGAGTGATTTTAGTAACGGTTTTCATATCGGTGATAGCATCAGTTTTTAAGTCTTTATCTTGTTCTAAAACCCCGTTCAAGATTGTTCGAAACTGTTTCTTGCCAAGTTCAACTTGCTTCTGAACTAAGATAATGCGATTTTTTTTACTTTTCAATACTTCAAGCGCATCTTTGTCATAAGAGGGTGCAATGACAATTTCACAGAATATTTTATTTACTTCTTGTGCTGTTGCAAGGTCCATTTTAGCATTGCAAATTAAGACACCTCCAAATGCTGAAATAGGGTCTCCTGCTAATGCTTTTTTCCATGCTTCCGTAAGAGAAGGGTTAGAAGCTAACCCGCAAGCGTTATTATGTTTTAAAATGGCGAAGGTTGTTTCTTCAAACTCGGACATTAGATCTACAGCAGCATCCACATCTAAAAGGTTGTTGTAAGACAGTTTTTTTCCGTGTAGTTGTTCAAACATTTCATCAAGATTACCATAGAAAGTCCCTTCTTGATGGGGGTTTTCTCCGTAGCGAAGTGATTGTCCTATTGTGATGCTTTTTTTAAAGCTTACCTCCTCTTTGTTGAACCAAGAGAAAATAGCTGTATCATAATGTGAGCTTATGTTAAAAGCCTTAGCTGCAAAGTTTTTCCTATGGGTTAAGTCAGTTCCGTTGTGCTGATTAAGGATTGTTAAAAAATCAGCATAATCCTTTCTGGAAGAAACGGTAATAACGTCTTTGAAATTTTTAGCAGCAGCACGGATCAATGAAATCCCACCGATATCAATTTTTTCGATAATGTCTTGTTCTTCTGCACCAGAAGCTAATGTTTCTTCAAAAGGATAGAGGTCAACAATTACAATGTCGAACTCCGGAATATCATATTCGTTGAGCTGCTCCATGTCGGAAGCGACTTCTCTGCGGCTCAGGATGCCTCCAAAAACTTTGGGATGTAGTGTTTTGACTCTACCTCCCAATATGGAGGGGTAAGAAGTAAGATCTTCTACTCGTTTAACGCTAACGCCTTGTTCTTCAATAAACTTTTGGGTTCCTCCTGTTGAGTATAAAGTAACTCCCATTTGGTCAAGTTTTTTTATAACTGGCTCTAACCCATCCTTATGGAAAACCGAAATCAAAGCGTTTTTTGGCGTAATTAATTTACTCATTTTAAATTTAACTTTACATGCAATAATATCCAAATTGCCAGTAAGATACATTGTTAAAAAAGATGTTTTTTTGATTTGTTGATAACTTTTAACAAGCCTAAAAATTTATACATTTAGCCATCGTTTTCATTACCATATGCTATTAGTTAGATTACTCAAAGAAAGTTTGCGTTTTGCATGGCACGCACTCAGCACTAACAAACTAAGAACCTTCCTATCATTACTAGGGGTTACTATCGGTATTCTAGCTGTAATTTCTGTATTTACCATTGTTGATTCTTTAGAAGAAAATGTGCGTTCTAGCATTGATAAGCTTGGAACAGATGTTATTTATATCCAAAAATGGCCTTGGGGAGCAGATGATAGTGGAGAGTATAAATGGTGGGATTTTTGGAAAAGACCGCAAGTAAAGCCTGACGAATTACCTAAATTGTTGGATTTGTGTCAAAAAGCCGATGCTATGGCGTTTATGATTTCTGGAAGAAGGAATCTGAAAGTTAAAAGTAATTCAATAGAAGGAGTTGAGGTCATGGCCAGTTCCTATCAGTTTGATCGCATTCGAAATTTTGATCTTGTGCGTGGGCGGTATTTCACAGACCTAGAAATGAATGTTGGAAAAAATCATGCCCTTATTGGTTATGATGTTGCCCTGGCTCTTTTTGGTAGCATTGATGTGGTAGGAGAGCGAATTAAACTTGGTGGAAGAAAAGCAATCATCATTGGTGTATTTGCCAAAGAAGGGGAAGATATTACCGGAAATTCCATGGATACAGCCGTTTTGATTCCTGTAAATTTTGGAAGGAGTATTTTAAATATCCGTAATGCAGATCCAATGCTCATGGTAAAGGCCAAGAGTGGAATTGAGAAATCTGAGTTAAAAGACGAATTACGAGGAGCAATGAGGAGCATACGTAAGTTAAAGCCACAGATGCCTGATAATTTTGCCTTGAATGAAATCTCCGTTATCTCATCGGCTCTTGACTCAGTGTTTTCAGTAATTGGATTAGCAGGTTGGGTAATCGGTGGTTTTTCTATTCTAGTAGGGGGTTTTGGAATTGCCAATATCATGTTTGTTTCTGTAAAAGAACGCACCAAGTTAATTGGAATTCAGAAAGCGCTTGGGGCTAAAAATAATTTTATATTGATGCAATTTCTCCTCGAGTCGATTATTCTCTGTTTGATAGGAGGAGCCTTAGGACTACTGATGGTTTTTGGATTGGCTACTACAGCTACTAAACTTAGTGATTTTAGTATTCAGCTAAGTCTAGAAAATATCATTCTTGGACTATCGGTGTCCATTATCATAGGCATTGTGTCTGGAATCGTGCCGGCATTGTCGGCAGCACGCCTAGATCCAGTAGAAGCAATAAGGCGCTAAACAATTAACGAATCATTACAGAACGGGATACCTTTCCAGCTGATGTTTCAATTAAAACAGTGTAAACACCAGGAGCATACTGGTTCGCATCAAAAAAGTAGTTGCTTTGGCCTGCATTTAAAAGCCCTTTAAAAATCACTTCATTTTCACGACCCAAAACATCTACTAAAGTTACTTTTGCAAATGTTGTTTGCTCAACTGAAATAGGAATGCATGTTATTGCCGATGCAGGATTAGGGAATACATCTAGATTAATTGCACTCAAATCTTCAATTTGAGTGCTGCTGTTTCCACTTACCTTAAAATCAAAATATCCATCTGGAGCAGGTAAAGGTCGATTGACCATTTTTCCATTGTTTGCTGTTGCTTCGATGTAATAATAAACTGTGCTTCCACTTTGAATCGTACCTGGGATATTCCCCTCCCAAGTGGTTCCTGAAGTGTTGTTCATAGCGATTGGTGAACTATATCCTGCATTAAGGTCTGTGGTAAAGTAAACATTGGCAGAAGAAATACCACTAGTATGCTGAATATTTGCGGAAACCGTATAGTTAGAGAGTACAGTAGTATCTTGTAGCGACTGATGTTGAATCAATAAAGGTTCGTCAACCCCTACAGAATGGGTGATGCAATGAATCGCTCCGCTGTATGAAATTAGGTTAGTGCCATTGTCATCAACATCAATGCCCACAATAGTATAGCCAGGTAAAGCATTTTCGTATATACGTTGCGCTATGGTATCGTATTCCTCTCTATAAAACGGAACTAGAACGGTGTTGTTGACAAAAACGGAATTAGTATAAGTACGGTAATAACCATTGTTGTCTGGGTAATATCCTCCTGAGCTTGGCGGAGAAGGAATGCGTACAACCTTGTAGTCCGTTCCAAATGCTGAGTTATAATTGTTTAAAACGTAGAGTAAGTTTGCCTCAATCTGTGGGCCGTCAGCAACTCCATTTGGGTATTCAGCCATAAGGATGGTTTCTTCATCCAAAAGTTTCATGTGCATATCTATGTGATGAATCCCATCATAAGGCAATGTTTCCATTATAATGTAGTTGTCTATACCCATAAACTGTTGCAAAATGTTTTCAATATCCGTTAAAGAGTGATTAGGATAAAAAACATCTCCAGCAGGACCGTTCCAGGCATAACCACCACTATTTTCATCTTCAATTAGCTTAGAAGAAAATGCAGTTCCCATTCCGTCACTCATAAAATTTCCGCCAGTGGCCATTAAATCGTACGGAGGTTCCGTGGTATTGTACATATCAATATCTAGAAAATCAGCAATGTATTCCGGAACGAGATCGTCGTTTGGTCTGTTACGATTATAAATCCAATCTACTAAGATTCGTTCTTCAACATCGTTTTTGTAAACGGTATTTTGTCCATAGTCACGCATCCATATATTATCGAAATTAGTTTCGATAAACGAGACGTTGGCGGTGCTTACACCGATTCCAGTTAAATAGTTGGCTACGCTGTTTTGATCATCGCAAATAATAACCACATCACACTCACTTACAGCATGTTCTACAATTTGACCAAGTATCACTTCTTCCGTAATGCCATAGCTGGTACTCCACGTTATGGTCAGCGCCTCAATCTCTTCCCATTCTGCCATTGTACGAACACTAACGTTGGGTGGGGTAGTGAATATGGTAGCGTTGGCCCTTTTGTTTAGGTAAGGGTTATCCATGACCCCAATACTTTCCAAGAACCCTTTTTCACGTTCATTTGGTGCCAAGCCCTTTGGAAGTTCTTGAGCTTGTACGAAACCGATCAGACAAACAAAAATAAATAGATTTAGATATTTCATTATTTTACAGCTAATTTAACACCTACAAATTTATTAAAGATAAGTGGAACTTTTGTTAAGAAGCCATTAAATCTAAATGCCATAACAAAAGGTTAAAAAAAATCAAAAGCACTTTTCGGACCTGTTCTTTCAATTGACTTTTGCGTCATCGGAAAGAATCTGTTTGCATACTTCGATGGCTTTGTTTATACTCTCAATGTTATTAATGCGTAATAGGTGTTTGCCTTTTACTTCTTTCATTTCACATTTTCGGTGATTTTTTTTGAGGTAGTCAAGCGTTTTGCTGAAGGCTTGGGTTTGAAAGTACCCACTCTCTTGAGAAGGGAAGTAACCACTCAGTTTGTGGTGCTTAATAGAGACCCTTTTGAAGCCAATTTTTTTAGCCAGCCATCTCAGTTTTAGCGAGTCAAGTAATTCTAAAACTTCTTTAGGAGGAGGGCCAAACCGATCATTTAGTTGTGTTTGGAAAAGCCCTAGTTCTTCCTTGGTTTTGAGTTCGTTTAGCGTTTTGTATAAACTAAGTCGCTCCGAAATACTGCTAACATATTCTTCAGGAATAAGAACTTCTAAATCTGTGTCTAATTGGCAATCACTATGTAACTCAGCCGATTGGTTTTCGTTGTATAGGTCTTTAAACTCATTTTCTTTCAATTCTCGAATTGCTTCGTCTAAGATCTTTTGATACATGTCAAAACCGATATCGCTAATAAACCCACTTTGCTCAGCACCCAACAGATCGCCAGCCCCACGAATGTCAAGGTCTCGCATTGCGATATTGAACCCACTGCCTAGTTCGGAAAATTGCTGTAATGCATTTAACCTTTTTCGTGCATCAGGGGTTAACGCATAGGAGGGTGGGGCTAGTAAATAACAAAAAGCTTTTTTATTTGAGCGACCAACACGTCCACGCATTTGGTGTAAATCGCTTAATCCAAAATTATTGGCATCATTTATAATAATGGTATTAGCGTTCGGAATATCAAGTCCACTTTCAATAATGGTGGTGGATACAAGTACGTCAAATTCACCTTCCATAAAAGAAAGCATTAAACTCTCCAGCTTCTTACCTTCCATCTGGCCATGTCCAACACCTATTTTAGCAGTAGGGCAAAGTCGTTGTATCAGCCCTGCTACTTCCTTTATATTGTCAATTCTATTGTGTACAAAATAGATTTGTCCACCCCTAGAAACTTCATAGCTGATGGCATCTCTTATTAGTTCCTCATCGAAGGTGTAGACTTCTGTCTGAACAGGATAACGATTAGGTGGTGGAGTATTGATTACAGATAAGTCTCTAGCACCCATTAATGAAAACTGCAATGTTCTGGGAATAGGGGTAGCCGTTAGCGTTAATGTGTCTACATTGGCTTTAAAAGTTTTGAGTTTATCTTTTACAGAAACTCCAAACTTTTGTTCTTCATCTATTACAAGTAAACCAAGGTCTTTGAAGGCAACATCTTTGCCTACAATACGGTGAGTCCCAATAAGAATATCAACCGATCCATCTGCCACAGCTTTTAGTGTTTCTCTTTGTTCTTTTGCGGAGCGAAAACGATTTATATAATCTACTTTACAAGGCAGTCCTTTTAATCTGTTTTTGAAGCTTTTTGCATGTTGCATTGCCAGAATAGTGGTAGGTACTAATACCGCTACTTGTTTGTTATCGGCAACAGCCTTGAAAGCAGCTCTAATTGCTACTTCTGTTTTTCCAAATCCAACATCTCCACAAATCAGACGATCCATGGGAATGGTGTTTTCCATGTCTTCTTTAACTGCTTGTGTAGCTTTGAATTGATCGGGAGTATCTTCATAGATAAATGATGCCTCTAGTTCGTGCTGCAAGAAGCTGTCTGGAGCATAGGCAAATCCTTTTTGTGCTTTTCGCTTTGCATAAAGCTGAATAAGGTCATAAGCGATTTGCTTAACCCTGTTTTTAGTCTTGGCTTTGGTTTTCTGCCATTGCCCAGAGCCCAGCTTATTAGTTTTAGGTTCTGCACCATCCTTGCCACTGTATTTTGATATTTTATGAAGCGAATGAATGCTGATAAAAAGGGTATCGTTATCCTTGTATAGAAGTTTGATGGCTTCCTGCTTTTTTCCGTTTACATCTATTTTGTGAAGCCCTGCAAATTTTCCAATTCCATGATCAATATGCGTTACATAATCACCAGCTTGTAAGTTAGTGAGTTGTTTTAGGGTAATGGCTTGTTTGTTGGCATATGCAGTTTTTAATCTAAACTTATGGTACCGTTCAAAAATTTGATGATCGGTATAGCAAGAGATTTTTTTTTGATGATCAATAAATCCTTTATTCAAGCTGAATAGCAAGGGACTAAACATCACTTCCTTATCAAGGTCTTCAAAAATCTTTTCAAAACGATCAACTTGTTGGCGACTCGCGCAGAGGATGAGGTTTTGATAGTTGTTTTCTTGCCCTTTTTGCAGGTCGGCAGCTAAGAGGTTAAACTGTTTGTTGAAAGTGGGTTGTGGTGTTGAGCGAAACTCATAGCTATGATTGGCTTTGTAATGGAAGGTATTTCCAAATTCAATAATTGGATAATCCTCTATTTGTTTTGCAAAATCAGCCCCATTTAGAAATAATTTGCTGGGAGATAATCGTTTAAGTGGACTTTCTTTTAGATCATTAAAAGCATCTTGCGCCTTTTCAAAAAAACCATCTAATTTCCCTTTAGAGAGTTTAATATTTTTTATCCAAATAATTGTTTTAGAAGGAAGGTAGTTCAGAAAACTCTCTTGACTTTCTAATAGTAATTGTTCTTGAACATTGGGGATGATGCAAAAATGTTTAAATGTTTCAAGAGATAACTGAGAATTGATATCGAACGAGCGAATGCTTTCTATTTCTTCATCAAAAAACTCTACTCTGTAAGGTAAATCATTAGAAAATGAAAAAATATCTACAATGCCACCTCGAATAGAATATTGACCTGGTTCAATAACAAATTCAACTCGTTTAAATCCATACTCCTGTAGTGTAGTATTAAGGAAGTCGATGGATAATAAATCTCCAATATGAACATCTAGAGAGTTTTTTTTGAGGTGTTTCTTTCCAACAACTTTCTCAAATAACGCTTCTGGATAGCTAACGATAATGGGCTGCTTTTGATGAGTTAAAATATTTAACACCTCTGCTCTTAGTAAAACGTTGGCATTATCGGTTTCCTCTATTTGATAGGGTCTTCTGTAAGAACTTGGAAAAAAAAGTGTTTCTTTTTTTAGTAAATTTTCTAAGTCATTTAGAAAATAGGCTGCTTCTTCTTTATCGGATAAAATAAAAAGATGTGGTCGCTTTATTTCTTTGGTGATGTTAGCAGCTAAAAGCGCATCTTGGGAGCCAATCAATCCCTTAAACTGCACCTTGGTCTTTGGATGAGTATCTAAAGATTGATTTAGTATTTTAGATGCCTCGTGCTCTTTGTATAATTGTATGAACTGTGATGTATTCACTTATGCATTCATGTAGCTTTCGGCTTTTTCTACCATTTCTGAAGAGCCGATAAAGAAAGGCACGCGTTGGTGCAAGTCATTGGGTACAATATCAAGAATTCTATTTTTTCCATCGGACGCTTTTCCTCCTGCTTGTTCTATGATCCAAGCTAAAGGAGCACATTCGTAGAGTAGTCTTAGGCGGCCAGAAGGGGCCGCTGTTGTTTGAGGGTAAACATAGACGCCTCCTTTTAATAAGTTTCGATGAAAGTCTGCCACCAAAGAGCCCATAAAGCGGGCTGTATGTGTTCTTTTTCCGCTTTTGTCGGTTTGCTGGCAAAAGGAAATGTAATTTTTCACTCCCTTAGGCATGGTGTTTAAATTAGCCTCATTGATGGAGTAAATTTCACCCGTTGTAGGAGATTTAATATTGGGGTGAGAAAGGCAAAATTCACCAATGGAAGGATCTAGCGTAAATCCATTAACGCCATGCCCTGTGGTATAGACCAACATAGTTGATGATCCATATATCACATAACCCGCAACTACTTGTTCTGTTCCAGCTTTAAAAAAATCTTCTTTAGAAACGTTTTTACTATAATCTGTTCGCTGAAAAATAGAGAAAATGGTACCTACCGATACATTTACGTCAATATTTGATGATCCATCAAGGGGATCCATGCTGACAAGGTATTTTCCGTTTTTTGAGTTGGCACCATCAAGAATGATAATATCCTCATTTTCTTCGGAAGCAACAGCGGCACATTCTCCGCCAGATTTAAAAGCAGCAATAAACTGATTATTAGCATAGATATCTAGCTTTTTAACGGGCTCACCTTGTATGTTTTCTTGATCCACATCTCCTAAAATATCGACTAAGCCTGCTTTGTTAATTTCACGATGAACAATTTTTGAGGCAATAGCAATGTCATTTAACAAACGACTTAAATCTCCTTTGGCGCCAGGATTAAGTGCTTGTTGGTCCGTAATAAATTCAGTAAGTGTAGTTATTTTTCCCATAGTATAATTATAGACTGCAAATATCTAATAAATAAGGTAATGATGTAACACTAAGGACAGGGAAAAAAATTAACTTTGCTTTATGACCGCTAAAATTCGAAGAGGATCACAAAAAGACCTGCCTGCTGTTCTAGCATTGATAAAGGAGCTAGCAGCCTATGAAAAGGCACTTCATGAAGTGAGCATTACCATAGAAGAATTACAAGAAGATGGTTTTGGAAAGCATCCCTGGTATTGGTTCATTGTTGCAGAGGTAGAGGGAGAGATTGTTGGAATGTCGTTTTACTTCATACGGTATTCTACTTGGAAAGGGCGGTTTTTGTTTTTAGAGGATTTTGTTGTGAAAAACCCTTTTAGAGGCAAAGGAATTGGTTCGTTGTTGTTTGAGGAAACGGTGCGTATCGCTCAACAACTGAAAGTGAAAGGGATGATATGGCAAGTGTTGGACTGGAATACACCTGCTATAAATTTTTATAAAAAATACCAGGCTCATATAGATGATCAATGGCTAAATGGGAAGTTAAATAGTCAGCAAATTGCTAATTTCAAGTTTTAATGAAAGTTTATAAGTTTGGTGGGGCATCTGTAAAGGATGCTGAAAACATTCGAAATGTAGCACGTATTTTATTGGAACAAAAAGAGTCCGATTTATGCATTGTTATTTCTGCAATGGGAAAGACAACGAATCACTTAGAGCAGCTGGTCGATGAATATGTAAATGGACAAACTCCCTGCCTGGATGCTGTTAAACATTACCACCTAGAAATACTAAACAACTTATTTAGTCGAGATCACTCAATTTACGATGAGGTGAATAACTTATTTGTAGAAATAGAGTGGGCTATTGAAGATGCGCCTACTAGTACCTATGACTATGAATACGATCAGATTGTTTCTATTGGAGAATTATTATCCACTAAAATAGTTTCTGCATTTTTAGCACAAGAGGGATTTGAAAATTATTGGGTTGATGCCAGAAGCCTTATAAGAACTGACAATACCTACAGAAACGCACGCATTGATTGGACCGTAACAAAAAATCAAATTCACAAAGAAAAAAGAAAAGGGGTGCCTATCGTAACCCAAGGTTTTATTGGTTGCACTTCCGAAAATTTCACTACCACACTTGGTAGAGAAGGGTCTGATTTTACGGCTTCTATCTTAGCACATTGCCTACAAGCTGAAGAGGTAGTTATTTGGAAAGATGTTGTGGGTGTTTTGAATGCTGACCCTCGTTTTTTTGATGATACGCTAAAAATAGAATCCATGCCATATAGCGAAGCTATAGAGTTAGCTTACTATGGTGCAAAAGTGATACATCCAAAAACTATTCAGCCTTTAAAGGATAAAAAAATTCCACTTAGGGTTCGTTCTTTTTTAGATGATTCTAATGAAGGGACAATCGTTTCTGAAGGCTCAGAGGTTCGTCCTTTGCTTCCATTTTTTATTGTTAAGGAGGATCAAGTTTTATTGTCTATCGGAGCCAAAGACTTATCTTTTATAGTAGAAGACCATTTAAGTCATATTTTTTCTTTGCTCTCTCATTATGGCGTTGGGGTAAATATGATGCAAAATTCTGCCATTAGTTTTTCTGTTTGTGTAGATAATGATGTTCAAAAAACACCTGCTTTAATAAACGCTTTAAATGATAAGTATCAAGTATTGTATAACGAAAAGCTAACCCTTTATACCATTCGAAACTACGATGCGGATTCCGTTTCTAAAATTCTTCATAAAAAAACATTGTTACTAGAGCAAAAAAGCCCACAAACAATTCATCTAGTTGTCAGTGACCGCTAGGATCTTTGCTAACAAAACTTTTGATAGCTTTTGATAGCTTTCGTGTGTCCAGCCTGCAATGTGAGGAGATAAAATGACCTTATCTGATTTTATAAGCTCATTGAACTCTTCTGAAAAAAAGGTTTCGTTGAAGGATGTTTTCTCAAATTCTAAAACATCTAAACAAGCACCAGATAATCTTCCGTCATTTAATGCGCTTAACACAGTTTTTGTGTGTACGCATTTCCCTCTAGAAGTATTGATTAGGTAGATGGGCTTTTTAAAACGGCTGATGTATTTCTGCTCAACAAGATAAGTGCTCTCTTCGGTTAAAGGAAGGTGAAGGCTGAGGATATCAGCATGTTCAAAAATCTCATTCATTTCTACTTTGCGAGCCCAGTTTGTTGTAAATGATTCCAGGTATTTATCATAGGAAAGCACATTGCAGTCAAAGCCATTTAGAAGTTTTGCGAACGCACTCCCGGTGTTTCCATAACCGATGATTCCAACTGTTTTTCCATAAAGTTCGTACCCTCTGTTTTCACTTCTTTGCCAGATGCCTTTTCTCACTTCTGCATCCGCTTTGTTAAGATTGTTTAGTAGTGAAAGAATCATAGCTAGTGCGTGTTCTGCTACTGCCTGTGCGTTTCCTTCCGAAGCATTGATGCAATGTATGCCTTTTGCCTGAGCATAGCTTACATCGATATTTTCTAAACCTGAACCAGACCTTGCAATAAATTTTAGATCCTTACAAGCATCTAAAAAAGCGCTGTCAATTTTAAAGCGTGAACGGATAACAATTCCATCAAAATCACCTATGATTTGTTGAGTTTCATCTTTTGATAAAGCATATCCTTCCACGCATTCAAAATTCTTTTTGGAAAGCGCTTTCCAAAGCGAAGGGTGAACAGGATCGATAAATAATATTTTCATTTTAACCCAAGATGAGTTGACCGATTAAAAAATAGATAAAAAGACCTAAAATATCGTTAACCGTAGTGATGAATGGTCCGGTTGCTAATGCAGGATCAATCTTGTATTTGTTGAGTGTAATGGGTACGAATGTGCCAAATAGAGCAGCGAAAATAATAACGGATAATAAAGCAAGACTTACGGTTGCGCTTAGCCACATTTCGTATCCTAACAGAAAGGTTGCTAAAAAAATGATTGACGAACAGATTACGCCATTGATGAGTGCTACTCCCAGTTCTTTAAGTAACCGTTTTAAGGTACTGTTAAACTCAACAGAACCATTGGCCAACCCTTGAACAACGATTGCTGCTGATTGTACGCCAACATTACCGCCCATAGCGGCAATCAATGGAATAAAGAAAGCCATTTGATAGTTTTTTTCGATGTCAAAAATGCCGATTACTTTAGCACCAAATAACCCCCCTACTAATCCGATTAAGAGCCATGGAATTCGGGCTCTCGTTAATGTCCATATATCATCACTTGATTCTATATCTTCAGAAATTCCTGAAGCCAACTGATAATCTTTTTCAGCTTCCTCTTTAATAACTTCCATAACGTCATCGGCGGTGATTCTTCCGATTAATTGACCGAGATCATTTACAACAGGAAGTACTACGAGATCGTACTTATTCATGATGTTGGCTACTTCTTCGTTGTTCTGATGTGCCTTTACCATGATGATGTCTTCTTTGAAGATATCAGAAATGACTTTTTTGGAATCACTTAGTAGCAATTTTTTCAATGAGAGCGTTCCTACCAAGATGTTGTTATCATTTACTACATAGATCGTATACACAAAAGTAACGTGTTCAGCCTGCTTGCGCATTTCTCTAACACAGCGCAATACGTTCCAGTTTTCATTAACTTTTATGAGTTCTTTTGCCATTAAACCTCCAGCAGAATCTTCAGGATAGTTCAGTAAGTCTGCAATGTCACTAGCATGTTCTACATTTTCGATGTAGGACAGTACCTCTTCTTTAACGTCTTTTGGAAGATCCAAAACAATGTCGGCTGCGTCATCAGAGTCAAGGTTTTCTAAAACCTCCTCGGCAATTTCTTTAGGAGAGAGTTTCTCTAACAGTTGTTCCCTTAAACCGTCTTCTAACTCCATCAATATGTCGGCACCTTTATCATCTTCTAAAACAACGTGTAGAAAATAGGCCTGCTCAAGCGATAAGAGTTCGTAAATTTCTGCTATATCGGCTGCATGTATTTCAGACAGTTCTTGGTATAAAAGATTTTTCTCTTCTGCATCAATGTGCTTTTGAATCTTTAGGATGTACTCTTTGCTTAATTCAAATTTCATGATTCAAAACTTTGGGTTAGTTGAATAAAATCATCTACGCTTAGCTGCTCAGCGCGTAAGCTGAGATAGGGTTTGGCTTTTTGTTCATCTTTCAAGGGAATGCTTTTGAGGGCATTTCTTAAGGTTTTTCGTCTTTGATTAAAGGCTGTTTTGACGACCAATCGAAACATCTTTTCATCACAGTCAATCTCAAGTTTCTTTTTTCTTGTCAATCTTATTACTGCTGACTTAACCTTGGGTGGAGGTGTAAAAACATCTTCATTTACTGTAAAAAGATATTCAACCTCATAAAAAGCTTGTATCAAAACACTTAAAATGCCGTAGGTTTTATTACCCGCTTTTGCTGCTATTCTTTCAGCAACCTCTTTCTGAAACATTCCGACAACTTCTGGAATGAGTTCTTTGTTTTCTAAAGTTTTAAATAAAATTTGTGATGAAATATTGTAGGGGAAATTACCTATTAAGGCAAAGGAATCATTAAAGAGCTGATGGAGTGGAAGCTTTAAAAAGTCTCCTTCGATGATTTTGTTTTGTAAATCTGAAAAATGATTGCGAAGGTAGGAAACAGATTCTTTGTCAATTTCAATCACATAGATTTCGCTATCTTTTTTCAGCAAGTATTGGGTAAGAACGCCCATGCCAGGGCCTATTTCAAGAATCGTTTTATAGTTTTGATAACTTAGGCTATCGGTAATTTTCTGAGCAACGTTTAGATCGTTTAAGAAGTGTTGACCCAAATATTTTTTTGCTCTAACCTGTTTCATTTTACTGTTGATGAACAATTTTTAAAATTGAACGAAAAGCGCCAAGTTTACCTTTGTATTTTTTATTGTGGTCTGCCTGAAGGTCAGCTGCAAATTTCGATTGATACTTCTCTAAAGTAGCTAAGTCTTCACATGTATATTGTATGGCGTAGGTAATTTCGTCTTCTACCATTAACCTACATATTTTATTGCTTTTAAAGCAGTTGGTTTTCATTACATCTGGAATGTGTTTTGTTTTCATCCAATGTAGCCATTCTTCATGAATTGTTTTATCTACTAAACTTACCGTTACGTTATATATAATCATTGTTCTATTTGTATTGATTCTCCACGAAGTTCTCTCAGTTTTTTTCTGGATTCTGCAGTATATATACTACCACTATGTTCTAAAAGAATTTGTTCGTAAAGTAGTTGAGCTTGAATCCGGTCTTTTTCGAACTCTTCAGTAAGTTTAGCCCATTGAAAAAGGGCATCATCTGCTAAGATATCGTAATAATAATTTTCAACTATTTCTTTGTAAAAACCGATGGCTTGTTTGTAATCTTTTCGCTTGGATGATACCTGACCCTTTTTAAAAAGAGCTTCGTCTAGTAAAGAGTGTCCTGGAAAAGCTTGCTCTAAGCTATCTAATGTTATTAGGCTTGCATCCCACTTATTTTGGAATGCCAATAGCTCTGCGCGTGCATACATTTGCATAGCCTTAGCTGTGGTGTCTAGTCCAGTATTATCCGTAATAAGTAAGGATAAGTCCATGGCATTATTGGCAATTAATTTGGAGGTTGATGCTTTTAAAACATCCAATTGCGCTTGTGCCCAATCAAACTCTCCTTGAAAATAAGAAATTCTGGCTCTGCGAAATTTTGCTTCGTGTCCTATAGGGTTTTCTTTAAAGCTTTTTTCTACTTGCGAGTAAAGCAAGATCGCTTCCCATTCCTCTTCTTGAACCACAAGCAAGTCTGCCAACATTAGCTTACATTCAGCTTGCAATACAGTCTCATTTTTTATTAGCGCAATGCAATCTTGCAATAACTCAGAGGCTTCTTCAATGTTGTATAAATAAAACCCTTTTAAGTGTGCCAGTTCTTTAATTAGGTAAGCGGTGGTTATGTTTTTCCCGAGCGCTTGTAAGGTGTTTTCAAACTTAGTTGAAAGTGCTTGTAAGTCATTTTTAGTATGCGCGTTTTCTAAAACTTCTCTAGATTCGGAAATTACTTTTAAAATTTTTGATTCTTTGAAAAATGCTGAATTACTTTTTTTAATTAAGTAATCATATGCTTTAATGGCAGTAGAATAATTTTTATTTTCATGTGCAATGGAAGCCAGTTCGTATATCCTGCTTCCATCTTCTTTTAATCTTTTGTCAAGTGCTTTGGCATAGATAAAGGCTGCTTCGAATTCATTTTTTTGCATAAAAAGCCAAACCAACATTTCTGTAAGGTCAGTATTGTTAGTTCGCTGAACTTCTTTTAACAGCTTTGATTTTAATAGCTCAAAATTGTCAACATTACCTCCTGTTCTGGCCAGTGCATTTTGTAGGCTCCGCTGCACGTTTAATCGCTTATTAGGCTTTTGCTGAACTAACTCAAGAAATGTTTCAATCATTAACTCAGTTTTACCTAAGTTGCGATAAATATTAGCTATTTGAAAGCCGTAATCCTGATTAGGATTCACTTTTTGCCCATGAAGGTAAGTTTTAAGAGCAAGATCATTGGCCTCTCGTGTAGTAAATGTCGAAGCAAGTGTGTTAATTAAGTGTAGCTGACCGCTTTGAACACTTTCAATGGTTTCAAGAAAAAGTTTATCCGCTTTTTTGTCCAGTCCTTTTGCTTTCCAAATAAACCCAAGATCAAGCTTGTATTTTGGGTTTGAGGAGGACTTTCTGAGCATCCTTTTAACAAGCTTTTCAGCTTCAAAGTAGGACTTTGTTTTAATTAAACAATTATAAAAGTTGCTATAGTAGCTATTTAAATTTACGTTCTGTCGATTGAATTCTTGATAAATGCTGATGGCTTTGTCACATTCGCCAGCTCTGGCATATTGGTGTGCTAGTTGATGTTGATTTTCATTTTGTGCAGCGCAAAAGAAGCTTGTCAAAATAAAAAGTAAACAAAAACGTAGTTTCATCATTATGAGTTGTTTAGGGTGTTATAGTGGCAGTTATCTGGTTTTCGATGTGTTCGATTAAGGAGGCGCTTTCTTTGAAGCTAGCGCGGGCTTTTATAAGGCTCTTTTTCTGAAGGCTTAACAGCTCTTTTTCTTGTGCAATAAATTGCTGTGCCTGTTCCATTTCGTATGCTTTATTTTCGAGGTCAACTTTTAGTTTTTCTAGATGATCTTGATTGACGGGAATATCTTTAAGTGTTTTTTTATACGTTTTTAGGGCAGCCTTTGCTGTTCTTTTCAATAGTTTGAGTTCGGTTAAAAAAGAGGTGTTTTTAACTTCTTGCGCATTGAGTTTTTTGCCAGCTATTTTAGCTTGGTTGATTAAGGATTCATACTTTTTGTAATAATCTTGAGCTTTTATATAATTGCCACTGCTGTCAATCTGAAGCTGTAAGTTTTTATATTCTAAAACCAAACTGTCAATTTCTTCGATTTCTTTTTGAAAAGACGTTTGATTACAAGCTACAAAGAGTAGGGTAGTGATTAGTAGATATGCAAAATGTTGGTATTTCATCTTAACTAATTTTATCAAAACCGGTATAAGGCACTAAGGCTTTAGGAATATGGATGCCTGAACTGCTTTGATTGTTTTCAAGCAGTGCTGCTACAATTCTTGGTAAAGCCAAAGCGCTTCCGTTTAGGGTATGACACAACTGGTTTTTATTGTTTTCGTCTTTGTAACGAAGTTTTAATCGATTTGCTTGATAGCTTTCAAAATTTGAGATGGAACTAACTTCTAACCAACGTTCTTGTGCTGCTGAAAATACTTCCATATCGTAAGTGAGGGCTGAAGTAAAACTCATATCTCCACCACATAACTTCAGAATTCGAAAAGGCAGTTCTAAATCAATCAACAGTTTGGTTACATGATCGACCATCTTTTCTAGGGTTTGATAGGAGTTTTCTGGTCGTTCTACTTGTACTATTTCAACCTTATCAAATTGGTGTAGTCGGTTCAGTCCTCTTACATCTTTTCCATACGAGCCAGCCTCTCTTCTGAAGCAGGGAGTGTAGGCAGTATAGGTTATGGGTAGCTGATCTGTTTTAACAATTACATCCCTAAAAATATTTGTTACAGGAACCTCTGCTGTTGGAATAAGGTAAAGGTTGTCCTCTGTAACATGATACATCTGGCCCTCTTTGTCAGGAAGCTGACCAGTGCCAAAACCACTGGCTTCATTTACTAAGTGGGGAGGCTGTATTTCTTGGTAACCTGCCTCAACGTTTCTATCAAGAAAAAAGTTAATGAGCGCACGTTGTAGTCGAGCTCCTTTGCCTTTATATACCGGAAAACCAGCGCCGGTTATTTTAGTACCTAGTTCAAAATCAATCAGGTCGTACTTGCTGGCTAACTCCCAGTGTGGTAAATTCCCATCCGTTAAAATGGGTATTTCTCCATTCTCAGAAACAAGCTGATTGTCTTCTGCATGTTTGCCCTCAGGAACTGAATCATGCGGTATGTTGGGTATTTGTACCAGTAAATCTTGTAAGGCTTGGTTTATTTTTGCTTGTTTTTCTTGTAACGATTTCGTCTCCTCTTTTAGCGTGGTGGTTTGTGCCTTGGCAGCATTTGCTTTTTCTACCTCACCCTTTTTAAAGAGCCTTCCAATCTCCTTAGTAATCTGATTGGACTGTGCCAACATATCGTCTAAGTTAAGTTGGGTTTTTTTTCGATCATTGTCTAAAGAAATAACTTTGCTTAGGATGGAGGATGCATCAAATCCTTTTTTTGCAAGTTTTTGAATTGCCTTTTCTTTCTCTTCTCGGATGTAATTTAGCTGTAACATAATCTTCCTTCTGTTTCACAAAAATAACATTCTATTCCATAAAAAAACTCTCGACTTGAAATAAGCCGAGAGTTTTTTTTAAAATCTTTTTTTAAATACGTTCGATTATTCTGTAAAAGGAGAAACGGAAACGTAAGATCGATTATTTCTTTTCTTTGTAAAGACAACGGTTCCATCAACCAATGCAAATAGGGTATGGTCTTTTCCGATACCAACATTTTCACCAGGATGATGAGCAGTTCCTCTTTGACGAACAATAATGTTGCCCGCAACTGCGCCTTGACCACCGTAAATTTTTACGCCTAGTCGTTTACTTTCTGATTCTCTTCCGTTTTTACTACTACCTACACCTTTTTTATGAGCCATGGTATTTTAATTTATGGGTTAATCACTATTCAGCCTTTTTAGGAGCTGCTTTTTTAGTGCTTGTTTTTTTAGTTGTTGTTTTCTTTGCAGCTGGTTTTTTAGCGGCAGTTTTCTTTGCTGCTGGTTTTGCGGCTGCTTTTTTAGCAGGAGCCTTTTTTTCAGCAGCTTTTGTTTCTGCTTTGGCTTCCGTTTTTTTAGCTGGTGCTTTTTTAGCGGCAGCTTTTTCGTCAATTTTCTGGATAAGGATTTCTGTAAAAGCTTGACGATGTCCGTTTTTTACTTTGTATCCTTTTCTTCTTTTTTTCTTAAAAACGACTACTTTGTCGCCTTTTAAGTGGCTAACGACTTTGGCCGTTACTTTAGCACCACTGATAGCTGGGGCGCCAACTTTTACTTTTCCATCATTGTCTATCAAAAGAACGTTGTCGAATTCTACTTTCGATCCTTCTTTGTTATCTAGGCGATGAACGAAAACCTGTTGGTCTTTTTCAACTTTGAACTGTTGCCCTGCTATTTCTACAATTGCATACATCTTAAACAGTTTAATAATTCACACTAATTTTTAGTGGGCTGCAAATGTAGTAATTATCTTCAAAAGCACAAAAAATATATTAGGCTTTGTTTACTAGGTAAATTCCGCCGAATATAATGCCCGTGCCTAATAGGTGATGAATCTGTATTTGTTCACCATCAATAATGCCCCACATTATTGCGAAAACAGGGATGAGGTAAGTGACAGAAGAGGCAAAAATAGCCGTGGTTTGAGCTACCAGCTTGTTAAACAGAACAACCGCAAATGAAGTTCCTACAATTGCTAAAAGTAAGAGGTACACTAGGCCCGACCATGCCTTGGGGTCATTATTCATGAGCTCAAAAAAATCGGTGCCGAACAAATGGATCAGGGTAGGAGGGCCCACAAAAAAGAACGCTACACCAGAAATTAAAATAGGGTTTAACTGACCTAAGTAATTCTTGATGGTGTTTAAGCTGATGGCATAACAAATGGTTGCTGCCACCACAAAACCAGCAAAATGGATGTTGTCGGTAACCAGCCCATTGCCTGCAATAAGCCAAACAGCGCCAGTAAGGCCAATCAATACGCCAATGATGTTATGTGTTTTCACTTTTGTTTTAAACACCATAACGGCAATGATTAGCGTAAATAGAGGAACCAAAGCATTTAAAATTCCTGCCAAGGAGCTGTCGATTTGTGTTTGTGCTTTCGTAAATAGAAAGGCGGGAATGCCATTGCCAAAAATCCCTACAATGGCTAAGGGAATCCAATGCTTTTTTGCAAGCTTGCCCATTTTATTCCAAACGAAAGGCACCAACGATAACCAGGCCAAACACATGCGTAAGTCCGCCACTTGTGTGTAACTGAAAACCTCAAGTCCTCTTTTCATCAAAATAAAAGATGAACCCCAGATAAAGGCAAGAAGAAACATGATTCCGAAATTTGTGATGGATTGCTTGTTGTGCACCGTTATATTTTTTGCAAAGATAAGTGAAGCTATGAAATGAATAGTCCGTATTTTTGTACCGCTATTTTAAGCTCAATTCTATGTTAAAAACACATCCTCATAAATACGTAATTTATTGGTTGCTTTCGGGTTGTTTATTGATTTCTATGATGGTGATTATTGGCGGTGTAACGAGGTTAACCAATTCTGGTTTGTCCATGACCGATTGGTCCTTGATAAGCGAGGTGGTGCCCCCTTTAAATGAAGCGGAGTGGACGGATGCTTTTGAGGAGTATAAAAAGTTTCCAGAATACCAAAAGATTAACAAGGGGATGGAGCTGCCTGAGTTTAAAAAAATCTTTTTCTGGGAATATTTTCACCGACTGTTTGGAAGAGTAATCGGGCTGGTGTTTATTATTCCTTGCTTATTTTTCTGGATAAAAAACCGTTTTCCACAAGGCTTTAAACCCAAGATGGTCTTGATTTTCTTTTTAGGGGGTTTTCAGGGCTTTTTAGGTTGGTGGATGGTAAAAAGCGGATTGGTAGATCGGCCAGAGGTAAGCCATTTAAGGCTGGCGGCACACCTGATTTCGGCATTTGCCCTTATATCTTATACCTTCTGGGTGATGCTGGAGTTATATTTTGAAAAACCGCTGTCGGCTCATCCAAAATTGAATAAATGGATCAAATGGTTTTTGCCTCTTTTGGTCATTCAGATCATTTATGGAGGCTTTGTGGCCGGACTTAAAGCCGGGCTTTTGTGCCCCTCTTTCCCTAGTATGTGCAATGTGGGGCACCTATTACAAGGCAATTGGTTGGGCAATGTACAGAGCGGAATGCCCGAGCACCTCGTTAAGTTAAATTTACAAAACATACACCGCCTATTAGCGTACCTAGTCTATTTTACTGTTGCGCTATTGGCGTATAAAAGCAGGTCTTGGAAGCTGTCAAGCCTGGCCCAAAGCGGGGTAAACACTTTATTCCTATTGGTGAACCTTCAGTTTCTCTTGGGTGTTTTTACCCTCATTTACGAAGTGCCCATCGCACTGGGTGTCTTGCATCAGTTTGGGGCCCTGTTGGTTTTACTCTCCTCCGTCTTTTTACTAAAAGTGTCTAAGTAAGGGTTGGAACGATCTAGTATAAGAATAGTAGCTGACTGCGCGACACTTCCATGTCAAGTTACTAGAAAGTTATAGCGGGCTGCAGCCCTTGAAATTACTACTGCTTCGGCTATTATTCTTACACTCAGGGTTGGTAAGGGTAGGGGGGAGTAATTAAAGGAAGTAAATTTTTTTTCATGGATTTAATTTCAGGTTTGTAAATTTTTTTCATGACTGTTTACTAAGGTGTTTCAGTAAGTTTATATATGAACAGCAAAATTATGGTGGGTTTTTTTTATTTCAAAAAAAAATACTTGCACGCGCAAGTATTTTGGATTAGTTTGCTGTTTTACAAATAGATACAAGCGTCAAAAATGATTTTCGCAATTTATATACACCTGTCATTTAGCTTATTTTGCCCTTTTTTAGGCAAAAAAAAACCCGCTAAAAAGCGAGTTTTTTGAATTGTTGAGTAAAAAGTGAATTACATCATTCCTGGCATACCGCCACCGCCACCCATTGGAGGCATTGGAGGGTTTTCCTCAGGGATATCAGCCAGTACGCATTCGGTTGTTAAAAGCATGCCCGCCACAGAGGCAGCATTTTCTAATGCAACACGAGTCACTTTTGTTGGATCAATGATGCCGGCTTCAAACATGTTTTCGAATACTTCTTTCTTAGCATTGTATCCAAAATCATCTTTTCCTTCTTTTACCTTTGCCACAATTACAGACCCTTCGTTGCCAGCATTTGCTACGATTTGACGTAAGGGTTCTTCTACTGCTCTAGTCACAATTTGTATTCCGGTCGTTTCATCGGCATTGTCGCCTTCTAAATTTTCCAAAGCATCGCAAGCTCTTACTAAAGCTACCCCACCGCCAGGGATAATCCCTTCTTCTACAGCTGCTCTGGTAGCGTGCAATGCATCGTCCACTCTGTCTTTCTTTTCTTTCATTTCTATTTCAGAAGCAGCACCTACATACAATACGGCAACACCTCCGGCTAGTTTTGCTAAACGCTCTTGTAGCTTTTCTTTGTCGTAGTCAGAGGTAGTGCTTTCTATCTGCGCTTTTATCTGATTTACACGTGCCGTAATGTTTTCTTTTTGGCCAGCACCGTTAACAATGGTTGTATTGTCTTTGTCAATGGTTACTTTTTCTGCCGTTCCTAGCATCTCTAAAGTGGCGTTTTCTAGCTTAAAGCCTCTTTCTTCAGAAATAACCGTTCCTCCAGTTAAAATAGCAATGTCTTCTAACATCGCTTTTCTTCTATCGCCAAAGCCTGGTGCTTTTACTGCAGCAATTTTTAAGGCTCCGCGCATTTTGTTAACTACTAAAGTAGCCAAGGCTTCACCATCTACATCTTCTGCAATAATTAATAAAGGTTTCCCAGATTGTGCAACGGGTTCTAAAACCGGAAGTAAATCTTTCATGTTTGATATTTTCTTATCAAACAACAGAATCATTGGCGATTCTAAGTCCGCTTCCATTTTATCAGGATTTGTCACAAAGTAAGGGGATAAATACCCTCTGTCAAACTGCATTCCTTCAACGATTTCTACCGTTGTTTCGGTTCCTTTAGCCTCCTCAACAGTGATCACTCCTTCTTTTTTCACCTTATCCATTGCTTCCGCAATAAGGGTACCGATGGCTTCATCATTATTTGCTGAAATAGCCCCTACCTGTTGTATTTTTTCGATGCTGTCGCCAACTTCTTGCGATTGCTTTTTTAAGCTTTCTACAACAGTTGCTACTGCTTTGTCAATGCCTCTTTTTAGGTCCATAGGATTGGCACCTGCGGCTACGTTTTTTAGTCCTGTAGAGACAATGGCTTGAGCCAGAACGGTAGCAGTGGTTGTACCGTCTCCTGCAATGTCAGCCGTTTTAGCGGCTACTTCTTTTACCATTTGCGCGCCCATGTTTTCGATGGTTTCTTCTAGCTCAATTTCTTTTGCTACAGAAACACCATCTTTGGTAATTGTTGGTCCGCCAAATTTTTTGTCGATTACTACATTTCTTCCTTGTGGTCCAAGCGTTACTTTTACGGCATTGGCCAATGCATCAACGCCTCTTTTTAGGGCGTCTCTTGCTTCAATATCAAATTTTATTTCTTTTGCCATGTTTTTGTTTTTTTTAGATAATTGCTAAAATGTCAGATTCGCGCATGATGAGGAAATCTTTTCCTTCTAGCTTTAATTCTGTTCCTGAGTATTTACCATACAGAACGGTGTCTCCAACTTTAACGGTTAAAGGCTCGTCTTTTTTACCAGTACCAATTGCGGTAATGGTTCCTTTTTGTGGTTTTTCTTGTGCAGTGTCTGGAATGATGATTCCAGATGAAGTAGTTGTTTCAGCTGCTGCTGGCTCTACTAACACTCTGTCTGCTAAAGGCTTAATGTTCATTGTATAATATTTATTAGTTATCTGATGAATCACATAGAAGCACAAAGCATGCCAAACATCAGTGAGATTAATTTATCTGCCGATATTTCAGTTTTAAAAGAAATAATGGCAGTAAAGGTGTCAGTTATTCTTCAGTCGGTACGGGCGCTGGAAGATTAGTCGGTATTGATTGAGCTGGTATGGGTGTTTCATCTAGTTGTTCTTGTATGGCAGAATTATTAATTCCTCCATCCTCAGCTCTAGGGATGGCGAAGTTAGACATTAAAGATAAAACCAATAAGGCAATGGCTAAATACCAGGTTGCTTTCTCAAGAAAATCAGCGGTTTTTTTGACGCCCATTACTTGATTTCCTCCACCAAATGTTGCGGACAAACCTCCACCTTTAGGATTCTGTACTAATACTACAAGCACCAACAAAATACAGGTGATTACGATGAGGATAGCGAAAATTGTGTACATTTTATTTTTGTTTAATAAGTTTGTCTACCAGTTCAATTTGGGCTGCAAAGAAAGAACTTTTTTTGGGATATTTCAAGGAAAGTTGTTTGTAGGCAATTTTAGCTTTTTCATAATGCCCTTGTTCCAGGTATACTCTGGCAAGTGTTTCCGTTACAAATGTCATTTGATCATCTAAACTTTTTTTAGCTTGAATGCTTGGAGAAAAAAAGCGTTCTTTTTCAGGTCTTGGCCTGTCTTTATTCACAAATTGCTCTATCAAATCAATTTTACTTTCTAAGCTTTGTTTATCTGCTGTCGGCACCCTTTCAATGGGTTTTGCTTGAGATAATGCAAGCCATTCGTTAAAGGAGTGTTTTTCCTCTTTACCGAAGGCGATGGGTTCTCCTAGCTTTAAATGATTTTTTGGTAATTTTTCGTTTGTTGTTGTGGAGGGTGCCTTCTTTCTTTTTGGAAGTTCTTTTTGTCGATTTTCACTTTCGGTTACCAAATAAAAAAGTTGAACTCTATCTGAGGCGTAAGCAGCCGTTGTTTTTAGTTGTTTGTTGTAGCTCAAGCTATTTTCGTTTTTTAACCCTAACAAATACAACAATCGAGTGCTTTGGCAATAGGGGTATTCTAAGATTAGCTTATGCAATTCATCGCATTCTTTAGCGCCTATGTTTTTAGGATTGTTCATCCACTCATGAACGATATCTCTTGAAGTTACCAATTGGCTAATGCTTTATTGAAAATGTTTTCTGAAAGGACTTCTACAATTTCTTCGATTAGCTCAATTTCTACACTTGAAAGATCTTGAGCGCTATCAAAATCAGCATAATGCGAAAAAGTTTGTGAAAAGTTTTGTGATTCGTCAATGGTGTTTGTGTAATTTACTTTGACGCTAATGGTTAACCTGTTTTGTGCAGCAACTTCATTGGCTTGTATGGCCATGGGCTTTACTTTGTAAGAAGTTATTTCTCCAACAAATTGTAAATCTCCATCCCTACTTACCATATCTAAATTTGTTTGTGAGGTAAGGATGTCTTTGACGCTTTCTGTAATGGTGTTGCTTAGGGAGGGTTGTACTGTTAGGGCATTGTTCTGAAAATAAGCTACTGATACGGTTTCTGCACCATTGGGTATTGAGGCTCCTGTAAAAGAATATATACCACAGGAGGTAATAAAAATACTTAGTAGCAAACAAAGAATACTATTTTTCATTACAGCTTATATTCTTTAATTTTTCGGTAGAGTGTGCGCTCGGAAATCCCTAGTTCATCGGCGGCATCCTTTCTTCTTCCGCTATGTCTTTCAAGGGATTTAAGAATGAGTATTTTTTCGTGTTCTTGCAAGGTAAGGGTAGTATCAATGGCTTGTTGTTTTGGAGGGTTCAGCATTACCGTTGCTTTGTTATCAATCTCTTCAAAAATCTTGTGATTTATTGGACTTTCATTCTCAGCTTTATCAAAATTTCCATTCATCAATTCGGCCGTTACTTTTTTTAACTCATTCAAGTCATTTTTCATATCAAATAAAACCTTGTAAAGTATTTCACGCTCAGAAAAATCTCCATCTTTCTGATCATCGTTTAAAAGCATGGGCACATTGGAAGCTATTTCCGGTAGGTATTGATTGATTTTTTGAGCGCTGAGGCTTCTGTTCTGCTCAATGGCAGAAATTTGTTCCGTGATGTTTTTAAGTTGCCGAATGTTTCCGGGCCAAGGGTATGTTGCTATTAGCTCAATTGCTGACTCATCTAAGCGTATTGTCGGTATGCCGTATTTATCTGCAAAGTCAGAAGCAAATTTTCTAAAAAGTAGATGAATGTCTTCTGCTCTTTCTCTTAAAGGAGGGATGGGAATGTGTACCGTATTTAATCTGTAGTAAAGGTCTTCTCTGAACTTGCCTTTTCGTATGGCTTTTTGAAGATCTACATTGGTAGCCGCAACCACACGTACATCAATTTTTTGTGTTTCACTCGACCCTACTTTCATAAACTCTCCACTTTCTAGCACACGCAATAAACGCACTTGTGTACTCAAAGGAAGCTCCCCAACTTCATCAAGAAAAATAGTCCCTCCATTGGCTACTTCAAAGTATCCTTTTCTACTATCGTTTGCTCCAGTAAAAGCTCCTTTTTCGTGACCAAATAGTTCGCTATCGATGGTTCCTTCTGGGATGGCACCGCAGTTTACAGCAATGTATTTTGAATGTTTTCTGTTACTGGAATGATGTATGATTTTAGGCATGGCTTCCTTTCCTGTTCCGCTTTCGCCCGTAATCAAAACAGAAATATCGGTTGGGGCTACCTGAAGTGCAATTTCAATGGCTCTCCGTAGCTTTACAGAATTCCCAAGGATGCCAAAACGTTGTTTTATTTCATTAAGATTCATCATGCTAAACCAATTGCATTTCCTTTTAATGTTGCTGATGTACATTCATACACCTTCACTTTAACGTACTGACCAGCTTTGTAGTTTTCTTTTGGAAAAACAATGACCGTATTTTGTGTATTTCTACCATACAAATCGTTTTCAGATTTTTTTGAAACTCCTTCAACTAATACCTTGTGCACTTTGCCTACATGTAGTTTGTTCCGTACCAACGAATGCTTCATTTGAAGATCAATAATCTCGGTTAATCTTTTCTTTTTGATTTTTTCAGGAACATCGTCTTCTAGTTTACGTTGGGCTTGAGTATTGGGACGTTCCGAATAATTGAACATAAATCCAAAATCATATTTCACATATTCCATTAAACTCAAAGTATCTTTGTGTTCTTGATCAGTTTCAGAACAAAAACCTGAGATAATGTCCATTGAAATGCCGCAATCAGGAATAATATTTCTGATTGCATCGATTCTGTCAATGTACCATTCTCTTGTGTAACCTCTATTCATTAAGTCCAATATTCTACTATTGCCCGACTGAACTGGAAGGTGTATGTATTTACAGATGTTCTCATACTTAGCCATGGTGTGTAACACTTCATCCGTCATATCTTTAGGATGAGAGGTAGAAAATCGAATTCGTAATTCGGGACTCACTTGAGCAACTAAAGCTAAGAGTTGAGCAAAATTTACCGACGCTGCTTTTTGTTGTGGGCTTAACTTATTGAAATCTTTTTTTAGTCCGCCACCCGACCAAAGATAGGAGTCCACGTTTTGACCTAATAAAGTTACTTCTTTGTATCCATCAGCAACCAGTTCTTGACACTCCCTAACGATTGTTTGCGGGTCTCTACTTCGTTCTCTTCCTCTTGTAAATGGTACCACACAAAAAGAACACATGTTGTCACAGCCCCTCATGATAGAAACAAAGGCAGTGATTCCATTACCTCCTAAGCGAACGGGACTGATTTCGGCATAGGTTTCTTCTTTAGAAAGGATGACGTTAACGGCCTTTCTTCCTTCATCAACTTCGTCAATAAGGTTAGGTAAATCCCTGTAAGCATCGGGTCCAACTACGATGTCAACAAGTTTTTCTTCTTCAATAAATTTCTCTTTCAAGCGCTCCGCCATACAACCTAAAACACCCACTACCATTTTTGGGTTTTGTTTTTTCTTAATGGCATTGTAAACTTTTAATCGATTACGAACCGTTTGCTCGGCTTTTTCTCTAATGGAACAAGTGTTTACGAAAACAACATCCGCCTCCTCAATATTCGGTGTAGTGGAAAAACCTTCTTTTGTGAGAATAGAAGCTACGATTTCACTGTCAGAAAAATTCATTTGACATCCGTAGCTTTCGATATACATTTTTCTGTTATTATCGCTAACTGTTGCTTGTTTTAATGCTTCGCCTTGTCTTTTCTGATCAATTATTTTTTCTTGCATCTACTGACTTTTCTTCGTTTCTGTGGTTGGCAAAAATACAAAACTACTTTTTAGCTGACAATTTGGCAGAGTTTATTTTTTAAAAAAAGATTATATTATTTATAATATAAGGGTCTTAAACGCTTGTCAGTCGTTTGGAACTGGTCATTTTGTTCATTTAATTTGCACATTTATTTAAGCAAGAGGATTAGTTATGGCAAAGAATTTAGTAATCGTAGAGTCACCTGCAAAAGCAAAGACAATTGAAGGTTATTTAGGTAAAGACTTTTTAGTGAAATCAAGCATAGGTCATATTCGTGATTTACCCAAAAAGGGTGGTATGGCCATAGATATTGAAAATGGATTTAAGCCCAATTATGAGGTTTCTGTTGATAAAAAACAAGTAGTTGCAGAGTTAAACAAATTAGCTAAAAAGGCGGAAACAGTTTGGTTGGCTACGGATGAGGATCGAGAAGGAGAGGCCATTGCCTGGCATTTGACTGAAGCGTTAAAGCTAGAAGAGTCTAAGATAAAACGCATTGTATTTCATGAAATTACAAAATCAGCTATCACCAAAGCCGTTGAAAACCCTCGTTTAATCGATTATCAGTTAGTAAATGCTCAACAGGCAAGAAGGGTATTGGATCGTTTGGTTGGGTTTGAGTTGTCACCTGTATTGTGGAGAAAAGTAAAACAGGGGTTGTCTGCGGGTCGGGTTCAGTCTGTTGCCGTGCGTTTAATAGTAGAAAGGGAGCGTGATATTCAAAATTTCACAAGCACCTCTGCCTATCGCATTACCGCCCAGTTTACAAACACCGATCAAAAACTTTTTAAAGCGGAGCTGCCTGTACGATTCAAAACAAAAGAAGAAGCCATGCTTTTTTTATCAGCATGTACCAGCTCTAGTTATTCAGTTCAATCATTAGAGAAAAAACCTGCTAAAAAGTCACCAGCAGCTCCATTTACAACTTCAACATTACAGCAAGAGGCTTCTAGAAAGCTAGGTTTTAGCGTCGGTCAAACAATGAGTGTTGCTCAGAAACTTTATGAGGCGGGAAAGATAACTTACATGAGAACAGATAGTACCAACCTCTCTAATGAAGCCATGAGCGCTGCTGAAAAACAAATTACTTCGGCATATGGTGCAGAATTTTCTAAGCCTAGGGCGTACACTAAAAAATCTAAAGGTGCTCAAGAGGCTCACGAAGCGATTCGACCTACTTACATGCAGAACTCTACAGTAGATGGAGAAAGAAATCATCAACGTTTATATGATTTAATTTGGAAAAGAACCCTGGCCTCTCAAATGGCAGATGCACAAATTGAACGGACCACAGCCGAGATCGAAATTTCAAATAGAAATGAAAAATTGGTAGCTAAAGGGGAAATGGTGAAATTTGAAGGCTTTTTAAAGGTATATTTAGAAGGAACCGATGAGGAAGAAGAACAAAAAGGAATTTTGCCAAAATTAGAAGAAGGCGATGCGGTAAGCTTACAGCAAATGGAAGCGGTGGAGCGTTTTGCCAAGCCTAAAGCTCGTTTTACTGAGGCTAGCTTAGTTAAAAAGTTAGAAGAGTTAGGGATTGGAAGACCTTCTACTTATGCAGCTACTATCACAACTGTTCAAAACAGAGGGTATGTTGAGAAAGGACAGCGTGAAGGTGTTGAGCGTCAGTTTAATACCATGACCTTAAAAGACGGTAGTATTGTTGAGGAGGTGAAAACAGAAAAGTCTGGATCAGATAAATCCAAATTAGTTCCGACAGATATCGGAATGGTAGTAACCGATTTTTTGATTGCACATTTCAAAGAAGTAATGGATTACGGCTTCACTGCCGATGTGGAAAAAGAGTTTGATGAGATTGCTAGAGGTGAGAAAAAGTGGAACCAAATGATTGAACAATTTTATGGTACCTTTCATCAAAAAGTAGAAGAGGTTGCAGAAACCTCAGAAAGAGCTCGTGGCGAACGCTTGTTGGGTGAAGAGCCTGGAAGTGGTGAAAATGTTTACGTTAAGATTGGTCGTTTTGGTCCTATGGCACAGATTGGCGAGGCCAGTGATGAAAAAAAGCCAAGATTTGCTTCATTGCTTGCCGATCAAAGCATACAAACCATCACATTAGAGGAAACCTTGGAGCTGTTTAAGCTTCCTAGGGTGGTGGGTGAGTATGAAGAAAAAGAGGTGGTAGCTGCAATCGGACGATTTGGACCCTATTTGCGACACGATGGTAAGTTTGTATCACTAAAAAAAGGAGAAGGAGATGAGCCACTTACCATAGAGATAGATCGTGCCATTGTTTTAATCGAAAAACACCGACAAGCAGAAAGAGAACGCATTATCCATCGTTTTGATGGCGATCCACTTGTTCAGGTCTTAAATGGTCGCTATGGCCCATTTATACAGCTTGGTGAAGGAGCTCGTAAAAACAAGCAGAATGTAAAGATCCCTAAGGGTACTGATCCAACATCATTGACTAGAGATCTTTGTTTAGAATTAGCCAAGGAACAAAAGAAAAAATAAATGGAGTTCGAGTTAAGTTTCAAACCCATTTCTCACCAAAGAGAAGATTACCTTCCCAATCAGTTGGGTGGTTTTGTGGAAGCTTATACAAAGGGTCATTTCCCTGACTTGAGCGAGTCCGATGTGGTATTAATTGGTGTGCCTGAATTTAGCGGAACGCAAACCACCGGAAATGAAGATTCATTAGCTAAAATTCGTGCAGCTTATTATCAGCTCTACAGAGGGTCTGAGCGTTTACGAATTGCAGACTTAGGAAATCTTCTTTTAGGTGAAAAAAATACCGACACCTTCTTTCTGTTGTCAGAAGTATTAGAAGAGTGTCATAGAAGAGGATTGTTTGCAATGTTAATCGGAGGTGGTCAAGATGCTACTTTCGCACAGTATAAAGCTTGTGTTCGCATGCAGAAGATGACAAACCTAGTCTGTATTGATGCTCGCTTTGATTTCGGATTAGACAATGAGGATTTAAATGCCCATACATATCTATCAAAAATTATTCAGGAGAAGCCAAGTTTTTTGTTCAACTACAGCAATATTGGAAATCAATCCTTTTTAAATTCTCAAGAAACACTCGAATTAATTCATGATTTATATTTTGATTCTTATCGACTAGGAGTTGTTCGTTCAGACATCGAAGAGGTTGAACCCATTTTAAGAAACGCAGATATTCTTTCTGTTGATTTAAGTAGTGTGCGCCTATCGGATGCGCCAGGAACACATGAAGGTTCACCAAATGGATTTCATGGCGAAGAGATGTGTCAGATTATGCGATATGCCGGTTTGGGTGGAGGTCTTCTTTCATTGGGGATTTACGAGTATGACCACACAAAGGATGTAAATAATCAAACCGCACAACTAATTGCACAAATGATGTGGTATTTTCTTGAGGGCTATTTTCATCGAATGAAGCGATTAACACCACAAGAAGGAGATTTTGTGAAATACCATGTTTCAATGCGAGACGGAGAATTCGATGCAACTTTTTATAAAAACAAACAATTGAATAAGTGGTGGATGGAAATACCGCTTTTAGAAGACCAGATGGAACAATTTAAAGATCATTTTTTTATTCCCTGTTCTTACAAAGATTTTCAATCAGCAAGCCAGGGTGATTTACCCGATCGATGGTGGAAAGCTTTTCAAAAAATGAACTAACATGCTGAAAAACACTTCTTTGATATCTAGTTTCACTCCTAAAGAAAATTTAATTATTTTAGCACCCAAATATCCTACAAATAAGGAAACTACTAATGAGCAATAACTCATACTTTAAGAAATATACTTTGCTGTCAATTATGCTGCTATTTGGAATCATTTCCAATGCTCAGCAAGACCCACAGTTTAGTCAAAATTTATTCAACAATATCGCTATAAACCCTGGATATGCAGGAAGTAATGATGCGATTTGTGCAACTGCCTTACATAGGTCTCAGTGGATGGGGTTTTTAGGAGCCCCTACAACTACAAACTTAGGCGTAGAAGCTGCTTTGCCAATGCTGCGCGGTGGTTTAGGCTTAAATGTTATGACAGATAACATTGCCCAAAATGAATTTCTGGGTTTAAATCTATCTTATGCCTACAGAACCGAATTGGTGGGTGGTAATTTAGGTATTGGGGTTTCTGTTGGTATGTTGCAAGATGGTGTTAATGGTTCTGATTATATTTCAGAAATCAGTACAGACCCTACCATCCCTACCTCAAACGATAAAGCATCTGGTTTTGATTTTGGTGCGGGTTTATTCTACAAATCAGAAAAAGTTTATCTTGGGTTGTCAAGCACTCACATTAACGAGCCCGTTATAGAGTCAACAACGGAATTGGTAACTATGAACAGACACTATTACCTAAGTGCAGGATATCAACATGAGCTCAACGATAAAATGATTCTAAAACCTTCTTTATTTGTAAAAAGTGATGGAGTTAGTTCGACTTTAGACTTAAGTACCTTACTGGAATACAATAAAAGGTTTTGGGGAGGCGTTACATTGAGGCCTAGTGAGTCTGTTATTACCCTGTTAGGAATGCATTTAAATGAAAGTTTACGTTTTGGTGTAGCATATGATATTCCAGTTTCAGAAATATCTCATGCAGGAAGCATGGAGTTTATGCTTGGGTATTGTTTTAAAATAGACTACACCAAGGTAGTTAAAGGATTTAAGAATCCAAGGTTATTGTAAAAGTGTTACCTTTGTAGGCTACACTTGCCAAATCATCACTATAATAGGTGATGATTTTGTGCTAAAAAAGTAAGAAATATCCCGAAAGGGTAAATCGATAAGAACTATGAAGAATTTGTTCATTTTAGGTTTGTTTGCAGTAGTTATTTCTAGCTGTTCAACATCTGGAAACGGCGAGTTAATTGGCGTCCAAAACCGACCCATATGGAACCCAACAGATCCTTATGGAATGGTTTACATACCGCAAGGTAGTTTTAATATGGGTCCAGGAGATCAGGATGTCCCTTATGCTCATGTTACCCAACACAAAACAGTTTCGGTAGCTGCTTTCTACATGGATGAAACCGAAATAACAAACAATGAGTATAGACAGTTTGTTAATTGGGTTCGTGATTCAATTGCTCGAATTCTATTAGGAGAAGCAGGTATTGCTGGTTATGAGCTCATTGAAGAAGATAAGTATGATAACTTTATAGATCCACCTATCATTGATTGGAATAGACCCATAAGGTGGGACGATCAAGAAGTGAGAGAGGTTCTTGAAGATGAGATGTACTTACCAGATCATGAACGTTTTTATTCAAGAAGGCAAATTGATTCTAGAAAGTTAAATTTCGTTTATGAGACTCAAGCCATAAAAGATGCTGCTCGAAAAGTGAATCGTTCACAAGGACAAAAAGATAGATCTGTTTATATTGATGAGGTAGAGCTTAATATCTATCCTGACACTTTAGTTTGGACACACGATTATGCCTATTCATACAATGATCCTTGGACAAGAAACTATTTTCATCATCCAGCCTTTGACGATTATCCTGTTGTGGGTGTAAATTGGAAACAAGCAGTTGCTTTTTCAAAATGGAGAACGATGATTCTTGATGAATATTTACTTGATAGAGATGAACCCTTACACGATGAGTTTCGCCTTCCAACCGAGTCCGAGTGGGAGTATGCAGCAAGAGGCGGTTTAGATTTATCTCCTTATCCTTGGGGAGGTCCTTACACAACCAACGATAAAGGTTGTTTTTTGGCAAACTTTAAACCAAGAAGAGGGAATTATACCGCTGATGGGGGTATAAGAACAGTTAAAGTTGCCTCCTACAATCCTAACAATTATGGTTTGTATGATATGGCGGGTAATGTTTCTGAGTGGACAGATAATGCATATGATGAATCTGCCTTCAGTTTTGCGCATGACATGAACATGGACTTCAAATATGATGCTGAGGAATCTGATCCGAATATTTTAAAGCGTAAAACAATAAGGGGTGGTTCATGGAAAGACATTTCCCATTTTATACAAACAGGAACAAGAGATTATGAGTATCAAGATACTGCAAAATCATACATTGGTTTCAGAAATGTGATTACATTCCTTGGTAGAGATAAAGTAGATTTTAGATAAAAATTTTAGAGTATTAAATAACAAAAAACTATGGCATTTATAAATCCAAATTCGAAGAATTTTAAGAATTTTATGGCAAAATTATATGGTTGGGGAGCAGCTGTTGTAATTTTAGGAGCATTGTTTAAGCTACAAAATTGGCCTGGAGCAGGATTAATGTTAATTGTTGGACTAGGAACCGAAGCAGTCATCTTTTTCTTTTCTGCTTTTGAAAAGCCACACGAAGAACCCGATTGGTCGCTAGTTTATCCAGAGTTGGCCTACATGAAAGACCCTAGTGAATCAGATACAAACACACCTACTCAGGAACTAGATAATATGCTCCAAAATGCAAATGTAGATCAAGCCCTTATCACAAGGCTTGGTGATAACCTTCGCTCATTCAATGAAACGGTTGAAGGAGTCAATAAATCAATGGATGCCGTAGCAGCAACAGGTGATTACAGTGATCAGATGAGAGAAGCTTCACGAAAACTAGCAGAAATGAATACCTACTACGATTTACAGCTAAAAACCATGCAAAATATGGGTAATTCCGTAGGAGATACTGAGAAATTCCAACAAGAAATAGCGCGTTTAGGCGAAAATTTAGCTGCCTTGAATAAGGTATATGGAAATATGC
The DNA here is from genome assembly GCA_965661505.1 of Flavobacteriales bacterium. Classification (GTDB taxonomy): domain Bacteria; phylum Bacteroidota; class Bacteroidia; order Flavobacteriales; family UBA7312; genus UBA7312. The sequence goes on from CBFIDX010000002.1 coordinate 53,483, forward strand.
TAAATGCAATGAATAAGTAATTACAAAGCAGTCATTTTAGAAAAAAAAATTCATGGCAGGAAATAAATTATCTCCAAGACAAAAAATGATTGGCATGATGTATTTAGTGCTGATAGCTCTTCTAGCACTAAATGTATCCAAAACGGTCCTTGAGGCTTTTTCAAAAATTAATGGGAGTCTTTATAAGACTTCTATCAACTTTGCAAATAAAAACAATCAAGTTTATGCAGAGTTTGATCAAGCTGCTGAGACGAACCCCACCAAAGCTGGCCCTTGGAAAGAAAAAGCTTATAGTGTAAAAAAAGAAGCTGATGAGCTGGTAGATAGGCTCCAAAGATTGAAATTTGAACTAGTTTCAATGGGTGATGGCAAGGTAAATATTTTGTACAATGGCGAAGTTGTAGAAGTGTCAGAAAACACCTCATATGCTGATTTAGGCGACAAAAAGTATGCTTCATTTGCAGAAATTGATAATAAAAAAGATCGTTACGAAGCATGGAACCTGATGTATAATGAAAAAAAGGAAGGCGATCCTTTAATGCAAAATATCAATTCTTTTAAAAGCTTGTTGTTATCATATGCTTCCGATAATGAATCAATATCTAATTCATTAAACTCTACCTTCGATCTTTCTGACATTCAACTGAAAGAAGGTTCAGGAAAAGTATCATGGCTAAAAAATAACTTTGAAGACATGCCACTAATCGCGGCAGTAACTATATTGTCTAAAATACAGGCAGATGTTCGTAATGCAGAGGCTGATGTTATTAACTTTCTTAGACAAGAAATTGATGCTAGCTCGTTAAAGTTTACTTCAGCTGAAGCCATTCAAATAGCGCCCTCTAATTACATTTTTCTTGGTGACACCTTTAAAGCCGATGTCTTTATAGCAGCTAAAGATTCAACACAAAACCCTGTCATTTATGTAGGCGATTATGAATTAGGTGAAGATGGTAAATACAACATGGTTGGTGAGTTTGATACAATAACTGTCAAATCAGGTAAAGGTAAATTTGCCATAAAGACTCGATCAGAAGGATACAAAAAATGGGGAGGATTAATCTCTATGAAAACAGACGCAGGCGTGAAAATGTATCCTTTTAACGGAGAATATCAAGTAGCTAAGCAAAGTGTTGTTGTATCCCCAACAAAAATGAATGTTTTATACATCTTAGGGGATAAGGTTGGTAATCCAGTTGATATTTCTGTGCCAGGCGTATCACAAGACAAAATTTCAGCGTCCTGCAATAATGGTAAAATTGTAAAAAAAGGAGCCTCTTGGGAAGTGTACCCTACAAAGGTAGGCCCTGCTAAAATTTCAATTTCTGCAGAAATTGATGGTAAAAGAAAAAATATGGGAGCTATGGAGTTTCGTGTGAAAAGAGTTCCAGATCCTATAGCCTCTCTTCCAGGATTGTCTAAGCAGGGTAAAATCAAGAAAAATCAACTCACTGCCAACTCTACCAAATTGATAGCTGAAATGAAAGATTTTGATTTTGATCTTAAATTTAGAGTTACAGGCTTTACAATAGCTGCCACCTACAAGGGGAATTTTGTTGAGAAAAAAACAAGAGGAGCTAAGTTGACGGATGAGATGAAAGAGTTAATTAAAGATTTACAAAGAGGATCAACAGTATTTATCACAAATATCTCTGCAAAGGGACCCGATGGCAAACCCAGACAGCTTGGTGCTTTGCCAGTTAAAATAAATTAAACTAAACTAAAACCCTGTTAATGATGAAAAGGTTTTTATTAATAATAGCATTATTTGCATTAATTAGTCCATTATCTGCACAAGATATTCTTGATGGTGCTTATAAAAAAGACATTCGTGATGGTGGAAAAGATCGCTTAGAACAAAATTACCACCATGTAAGAGAGGCTGACGTGATGTGGTCCACAAAAGTTTGGAGAGAGATTGACTTAAATGAAAAAATAAATCAAGTTTTTTATTACCCTGTACAGCGTATAGATGATCGAAGAAGTTTGATTGATGTAATCATGGACGCCGTACAAGAGGGGACAATAACTGCCTATGGTAATGCATACAAAGATGATGAATTTAAATCTCCTATGTCGCCTGGTGAAATCAAAGAAATAGGAATATCTGGTAATTTAGTTGATACTTTTTGGACCTATGACGATGAAAGAGAAGAAGAAGTATTTGAGTTAACGTATAATACTTTTGATCGCTCAACAGTAACTCGTTATCGAATTAAGGAGGAATGGTATTTTGACAAGCAACGTTCTGTAATGGATGTTAGAATTATAGGCTTGTGCCCAATTAGAGACCGTTATGATGAGGATACGGATGAGTTCTTAGGTGTTGAACCATTATTTTGGGTCTATTTTCCTGAAGCACGAAAAGTATTAACAAAAGCGGAAGTTTTTAACCACAGAAAAAACGATGCTGCTCGACTAACCTTTGACGATATTTTTCATAAAAGATTTTTTAATAGTTTAATTGTTAAAGAATCGAATAAGTATGATCGAATGATTAGCCAGTATAGAGTTGGTATTGATGCAGTACTTGAATCAGAAAGAATCAAAGAAGAGATTTTTCATTTAGAACACGATCTGTGGGAGTATTAAAGTGAAAATTAAAATCAAAAACCCTCATCCAAAGTGAGGGTTTTTTTATTGCTAGTTAGCAAAATCTATAAGAAGGAATTATTGTATTTTTGTTTTATTTAAGATATGAGTGATAAAATTGCTATAATTGGTCTTGGTTATGTAGGAATTCCTCTAGCTGTAGAGTTTGGAAAAAAGTTCACTACTGTAGGTTTTGACATCAATACTGAGCGAATTAATGAGCTTAAAAAAGGATTCGACCGAACGTTAGAGATGTCTTCTGATGATTTAGCTTCTGCTACTCATCTTTCATATACCATTTCTGTTGAAGATTTATCAGATTGTAATATTTATATAATTACGGTTCCTACCCCAATAAACAATAAAAATCTGCCTGATTTAACACCTCTTCGTCAGTCAACGCAGGCGATTGCAAGTGTTTTAAGCAAAGATGACATTGTTATATACGAATCTACCGTCTATCCAGGTGTAACCGAAGAAGAATGTGTTCCTATTCTAGAAGAAGTCTCTGGATTAAAATTTAACAAAGATTTCTTTTGTGGTTATAGCCCAGAGCGAATTAACCCTGGTGATAAAGAACGTACACTTACAAAAATTTTAAAAATTACAAGTGGATCCACTCATGAGGTTGCAAAAAGAGTAGATGAATTATATAAGTCTATTATTACAGCAGGAACACATTTAGCGCCTTCTATAAAAGTTGCAGAAGCAGCAAAGGTCATTGAAAACACCCAAAGAGACGTGAATATTGCTTTGGTAAATGAATTAGCCTTAATATTTGATACCATGGGGATTTCTTCTAGAGATGTTTTGGAGGCAGCAGGAACGAAATGGAACTTTCTGAATTTTAAGCCAGGACTAGTTGGAGGACATTGCATAGGAGTTGACCCCTATTACCTTACGTACAAAGCGGAGAAAATGGGATATAAGCCAAACCTTATTTTGTCATCAAGACAAATCAATAATGGAATGTCAGCTTACATCGCCAAAAAAACCATTCGCCTTCTAGTAGAAAAAGATAAAAACATAAAAAACGCAAATATTTTAGTATTGGGACTTACTTTTAAAGAAAACTGCCCCGATATAAGAAATACCAAAGTAATTGATATCATTGAGGAGCTAAAAGAATTTGGATGTAATATTGATGTATATGATCCTTGGGTGGATAAAGAAGAGGAAAAGAAAACCTATAAGCATGGCTTGATAGAAAACCCATTCCAATCAACTAAAAAATATGCAGCTATTGTTGTTGCTGTAGCACATGATCAATTCATAGAACTGACAGATGAAGATTATGCTTCCGTTTCAGAAGGAAGCCCAGTCGTAATAGATATTAAAGGAATTGTAGATAATCCTAGCTGGAGATTATAATGAAAAAGTTTGCGCTAATTGGTGCTGCCGGATACATTGCGCCAAGACATATGAAAGCAATTAAAGAGACTGAAAATACGTTGGCTGCTGCTTTGGATCGTTTTGATAGCGTAGGAATTATAGACACTCATTTTCCTGAGGCCGATTTTTTTACAGAGCCCGAACGTTTTGATCGTCATTTATCTAAGTTAAGAGTTAAAGGAGAAGGAGTCGATTATGTTAGCGTTTGCTCACCAAATTACTTGCATGATGCACATCTTCGTTTGGGGTTAAGAAATGGAGCAGATGCAATTTGTGAAAAACCCATAGTGTTAAACCCTTGGAATATCGATGCTCTTGAAGAAGTTGAAAAAGATACAGGTCGTAAAATCAATAATATCCTACAATTGCGTTTGCACCCTTCTATTGTTGCATTAAAGAAAAAAGTGGAAGAAGGCCCTGCCAATAAAGTATATGATATTGATTTAAGCTATTTAACAAGTAGAGGTAAATGGTACCATGTTTCATGGAAAGGAGATCAAAGTAAATCAGGAGGTATAGCAACAAATATTGGAATTCACTTTTTCGATATGCTTTCTTGGGTTTTTGGTTCAGTGAAAGAAAATATAACACACCTTTTAGAGGAAGATAGAGCAGCAGGATTTTTGCGATTAGAAAGAGCAAGAGTTCGTTGGTTTTTGAGTGTAAACTACGATCTAATTCCAGAACATATCAAGGCAATAGGCCAACGAACTTATCGTTCTATTAATGTGGAAGGAGATGACATAGAGTTTAGTGGTGGATTTACTGATTTGCACACTCGTAGTTATGAGGAAGTGCTGAAAGGTAATGGCTTTGGTTTACGAGAAGCAAAACAATCCATTGAGATTGTTCATGACATAAGAAATGCTACTCCACAAGGGTTAAAAGGAGACTATCATCCGTTTTGCAAAAACAATGCCTGATTTTTTTATTCATAACACATCCGTAGTTGATGACAATGTTCAGATTGGTGAAGGAACTAAAATCTGGCATTTTTCTCATTTGCTTTCCAATACTAAAATAGGAAACCATTGTTCTTTTGGGCAAAACTGTGTGGTTGGTCCAAATGTCACGATAGGAAATGGAGTGAAGGTTCAAAACAACATTTCTATTTATGATGGGGTAGAGGTTGAAGATGATGTGTTTTTAGGTCCCTCGATGGTTTTCACCAACATTATCAACCCTAGAAGTTTTATTGTTCGAAAGGAAGAATTTAAGAAAACACTTCTAAAAAAAGGATGTTCTGTCGGAGCAAATGCCACAATCGTTTGTGGAATTACTATTGGTGAGTTTGCTCTTGTAGGAGCAGGAAGTGTAGTGACTAAAGAAGTGAAGCCATTTGAAATGGTTTATGGTGTTCCGGCCAAACATCAAGGGTGGGTAAGCAAAGCAGGTCACAACTTACACTTTAATGAAGAAGGTATTGCAGTTGACAGATTTGACGGTAGTACTTATCAATTAAATAATAATACAGTCACTCAACTTTCATGAAGATACCATTCATAGATTTACAAGCACAATACCAAGCTTATAAAAATGAGATTGATCAGGCAATTCAAAAAGTATTGGATTCCTCTCAATACATTATGGGGCAAGAAGTAAAAAACTTAGAATCCAACTTATCTAATTATACCGGATCTAAACACGCCATTGCCTGTAGTAGTGGAACAGATGCGCTTTTAATAGCTTTAATGGCAATGGATATTCAGCCAGGAGATGAGGTAATTACTACACCTTTCACTTTTATTTCTTCAGCAGAAGTAATAAGTTTGGTTGGAGCGACTCCTGTTTTTGTTGATATCGATGAAAAAACGTACAATATTGATTCAACAAAAATTGAAGAAAAAATCACCTCCAAAACAAAAGCAATTATTCCCGTTTCCCTATACGGTCAAGTAGCTGATATGGATGAAATAAATGCGATAGCTCTAAAGCATAATTTAATAGTGATTGAAGATGCCGCACAAAGTTTTGGAGCTACTTACAAAGGCAAGCAAAGCTGTAATTTAAGTCATTTTGGTTGCACCAGTTTTTTTCCTTCTAAGCCATTGGGAGCTTACGGTGATGGAGGGGCATTGTTTACTAATGACGATACATTTGCAGAAAAAGCACGAATGATTTTAGCACATGGTTCAAAAGTACGTTATCAACACCAAGTTGTAGGTATGAATGGGCGTTTAGATGCTATTCAAGCCGCAATTTTGAATGTTAAGCTCAAGTACTTTAGCCAAGAAGTCATGAAACGAGAAGAATTAGCTGAAATCTACATCCATCTTCTAAAAGAAAAAGGGTTAGTTTTACCCCATATAAAATCCGACAGAACTAGTGTTTTTGCTCAGTTTACCGTGAGGTCAACTAACAGAGAAAAGGTGATGAAACAGCTTCAGGATAAAGGAATCCCAACAACCATACATTACCCTATCCCTGCACACCTTCAAGAATGTTATGCAGATTTGGGGCATGAAGTAGGTGATTTCCCAATTGCTGAAGGCGCAGCAAAAGAGGTTTTTTCTTTACCGATGAGTGCATTTATTAAATCTGATCAGCTAAAGATTATTTGTAGTTTTATTTAATGATTTCTCATACACATAAGTGTATTTTCGTGCATATCCCTAAAACAGCAGGTACTAGTATTGAAAGTGCATTCGGCCAATTGCCCTCTAAGGGAACCAGTCATTTGCAGTTGAGTGAGTATATGAAAAATAGCGAAGCTGATAATTATTTTAAGTTTTCCTTTATCCGTAATACATATGATAGGGTATGGAGTATTTATAAATATTTTTCTTTAGGAGGAAACCAACATAGTCCTACTACAGTAACTGATTATTTTCATCACTATAAACAAAAAGTATTCAACTCCCCATTTTATACTGATATAGAAATCAGTAAAAAAATGCCTAAATCTTTTGAGGAGTTCTGTGAGATTTATTTAAAAAATAAACAACCTTTTTTTAGGAGTTTTGCACTCATTTCACAGCTTGAGTATATTGCTGTTAATGGAGAAATTTCAGTTGATTTTCTTGGAAGGTTTGAATGTTTAGAGAAAGATTACCAAATTTTAGCACAAAAATTTAATTTACAAAAAACATTACCCCATTTAAGAAAGCGGTGTTCATCAAATCATTATTCAAAGTATTATAATTCTAGAATAAAAAAAATAGTTAGTGATTTTTACCAAAAAGAAATTGACTGTTTTGGATATATCTTTGATAAAAAATGAATAAAAAATCAGTTGTATATAATTCTTTTTTAACGGTTGTTCGCCAACTTGTGGGCATAGCCTTAGGGATGATTTCGGCAATGATTATTGCCAGAACATTAGGAGTTGAGGGGCAGGGAAAGTATGCGCTAGTTGTTTTACTGCCAAATGTGTTATATACGATTTTTAATATGGGGATAGCACCAGCTACCGTTTACTACATTGGCAAAAAAAAATTTGCACTTGAAAATGTTTTCAAAATGAACCTGCTATTAGCATTGGTGCTTTCTTTAGTTACAATTATTGTTGGTATCCTATTTATAGTTTTCTTTCATGAACAGTTTTATGAGTCAGTACCTCTGCAGGCAATGTATATGATTTTATGTGTTTTGCCTTTTTTATTTTTAAATAAAAATTTACAGGTTATTTTTCAAGGAAGAGAGCAGTTTGAGAAATTTAACATCGTAGTTATTCTCAATCAAGCTGGCTTACTTCTATTTAGCACATTATTTTTGTTAGTCTTAGATTTTGAGTTGGTTGGAGCATTACTAGCATTTATATTGACACAGATATTAATGCTTCTAGGAGTTTTTTATTTTTTAAGAACAGAGTTTCAACTGAGGTTATCATCGGGAAGCATCTCAATCGATTATCTTAAAGCGAGTATTGTGTATGGAATGAAAGGGCACTTGAGTAATATTCTAGCATTTATTAATTATCGCATTGATTTATTCATAATAGCTTATTTTCTTAATGATGCTGCAGTTGGTTTATATTCAATTGCAGTATCTATAGTTGAGAGAATTTGGATTGTTTCTCAATCTGTCTCGGCTGTTCTTTTTGCCAGAGTATCTAATTTAAGTACAGATCAGGAAAGAGCTAACTTTACCGCAATTGTTTCAAGAAATGTGATGTTTATTTCTTTATTAGCAGGAGGTTTTTTATTTTTTCTTGGTGGATGGATAATAACAACCTTATTTGGAGAGGCCTATACTGATTCAATAACTCCTTTTTTATACCTTATTCCTGGAGTCGTTTTATTATCATATGCTCGAATCCTTTCACACTTTTTTGCAGGAATAGGTCGTCCTGAAATTAATACCTATGTGGCTAGTTTTACTACATTACTAAACATAAGCCTAAACATTTATTTAGTGCCTAAGTTTGGTGTTAAGGGGGCAGCAATAGCTACTTCTATTACCTACGCTTCAAATATGATCATAAAATCTACGATCTTTGGATGGAAAAATAAAGTATCAGTGATTGATTTTTTGATTATAAAACCATCAGATCTTTTGTTGTATCAAAGTTATTTTAATAAAGTATTTAGACGCTGATGCATGTATTAGTTATTCCATCATGGTACCAATCGTCATTTAACAGACTCAGCGGTGTGTTTTTTAAAGATCAAGCTGTTGCACTCTCGGAAAAGGTTGAAAAAGTTGGTGTGATTGCTCCGGTTTTAATTAGTTTAAAAGATATAATTAAAACAAAATCAACCTCATTCTATGAGGAGTGCAATCAAGATGGAAATTTATATGAACAAGTACGCCCAATACTCGCTTTTCCTTTTTGGAAGAGGTTAAACAGAATGGTCCAGTTCTACATTGGTAAAAAAATGCTCAATCAGTATGTTCAGAAATTTGGAATCCCTGATGTCGTTCACCTCCAATCGACCTTAGCAGGAGAATTGGCTTTATGGATGCAAAACCGTTATAAAGTTCCCTTTATAGTATCAGAACACTGGTCAGCTTTTTTGCAAAATAGAGCAACAAAGTCAGAAATAGAACTAGCTCATAAAGTTTTCGATAAAAGTAAATGCAATATTGCTGTTAGTTCCTACTTTGCTAGTCAATTGAAAAAGCAGTTTCAAAAAGAATTCAAAGTAATTGCAAATTCTGTAGACATTAGTTTTTTTAAAACCAAAAAAAGCAGTTATAAACAAACTACTTTTTTACAAGTTGCACACTTAGATGATAACAAGAACCAAGAAATGCTAGTTAAAGCTTTCAGCCATTTAAGTCAGCAAGAAAATATTACATTAACAATTGTAGGTGGGGGTCGTAAAAAAAATCATAAAAAGCTTAAAAGCTTAATTAAATCGTTAAATCTTGCTGAAAAAATAAGGCTATATGGAGTTGCAAATAGAGAAAAGGTGCGAGAGTTAATGCAGCAAAGCCATTGTTTGGTAATAAGTAGTTATGTTGAAACTTTTGGTGTAGTTGCTATAGAAGCTATGGCATGCGGTATTCCAGTAGTATCAACTAAGTGTGGAGGGCCAGAAGATATTATAAATACAAAAACAGGTCTTTTATGTGAAATTAATGAAGAAGCTATTTGCGAAGCTATGCAAGAGGCCCTAACAAGAAATTGGGATTCTTCTTATATAAGACATTATGCTGAATCTAATTTTTCAAAGGCTTCATTTGTTGAAAATATTTTAAGTACAATTTATTGAGAATGCATATTCTATTAGTAACATCAGCTTACAAAAGTGAATTTAACCCTGTCAATGCTTTGTTTTTTAGAGATCAGGCAAAAGCACTACAAAAAGGAGGTAATCAAGTTGGATTAATCTGTGCTTTACCCATTTCATTAAAAACCGTGAAGAGTGAAAAAAAAATATTTTTTTCAAGAGAAGCATATAACGATGAGGGTGTCGATACCATAGTACAGCCTTTTTTTTCGATACCAAAAACTCCCAACCGTACAAAGAAAAAAAGATTTAGTATAGCCAAACAATTGTTTCTTGAATATGTTGATAAATTTGGGCTTCCTGAAATTCTTCATGTACATACCTTTCTAGCAGGAGAACTTGCTATTTGGGTAAAAGAGAAATATGACATTCCTTATGTTGTAACCGAACATTCAACTAATTTTGCTAGAGGTAATTTTTCACAATCCCAGTTACAATTTTCTAAGCAAGTCTATAAAAATAGTAAGTCAAACATAGCAGTAAGCAATGAGTTTTGTTCGTTATTAAAGAAGCAAACCTCTTGTAAATTTCAATATGTTCCAAATGTTGTTGATACTGACTTTTTCAAACCCTCTAAGAAAGTTAAGAGTTCAGAAAACTTTACTTTTTTGAATGTTGCCCATTTAGATGCAAAGAAAAATCAAGCAGGACTAATTAAAAGTTTTGCTGAGCAATTTTTAGGAAAAACAAAATATAATTTAATTCTTGCTGGGGAAGGTCCGGAAAAAGAAAATTTACAAACACTAATTAGTAGTCTGGGAGTAAATAATCAAGTAAGTTTATTTGGGAGAGCAAGTAGAGAAGAAGTTTTGCAACTGATGCAAAACGTTCATTGTTTTGTGTTACCCAGTTTTCACGAAACTTTTGGAGTTGTTTTAATAGAAGCGATGGCTTGTGGTTTACCAGTTTTATCTACCAAGTCAGGAGGCCCAGAGTCAATTATTAAAAATGATGATTATGGTTACCTTTGTCATGAAAATGAACTAGCTGAGATGCTCGAAAAAATGACGAGTCAAGTATTTAACTCTAAAGCGATAAGGGATTATGTGCAAAAATCTTTTTCTGAGAATGCTGTTAGGAAGAAATTAGAATCTATTTATTGTGAATAAGAGAGAGGGCACTGTAGAATGGTTTGTGCTGCTAGTTGTGGTCTCATCAGTTTTTTTTCCAACGATACCTTTAGGAATAGATTTTAGATTAGATGACTTATTAACTCTGTTGATTATTCCACTTTTATTTGCAGTAAAGCCAAAGCTAAGGTCTAGTAGGCTCAATTATACTTATCTGTTTATTTTATTTTCGGTTTCACTTTCTATTCTTTATGGATACACAGTATTAAAAGTCCCCCCCACTATTAGAGATTTTAATGAGTTTATTAGGATTATAAAGCCATTTTTAATCATTCTTGTCGTAGATTATTGTAATCCTCAATTTTTAGCAAAGTTGCTAGATAAGTTTTTTAAAGTAGGCGCAGTGGCATTAATTCTTTTTGGACTGCTTGAGTATTTTAATCTTTTTGGCTTCAGAAATATATTATCAGAAATTTATGCAACAACTGATAGGTTTTCTGATTTTGATAGAAGTAGAATTGTATTAACGACTGGTGATCCAAATGTTTCTGCAGCTTTATTATTGTTTTTTTTAACTTACCTTACTCAATCTCTTTTTTTGAAAAAGGGAGTTTTCACAAATCTTGTTTTACTTTTTTTCCTTTTAGTTGTATTGTTGATGACTTCTTCAAGAACATTATTGATTGTCTTTGCTTTAATCATGCTTGTGAGTTTAATGTATCATGGTCGAAGAAAAAAAATATTATCAATAGTAATTGGAGGTGTGAGTGTCTTAACAATTGCGATTTTGATTCAGTTTTTCGATTATTTAACAATAGGATTCAGCACATTTAAATCAGGTGAAAACACATCTATGATGATTAGGTATTTGTTATGGAAAGAGGCATTTGATTTATTTTTACAATCACCGATTCTTGGTTGGGGACCAGCAAAATCAATACATACAACTATCGTTGACGGTGAGCATTTTATGTTATTGAGACGGTATGGTTTGTTAGGTTACGGGACAATAATGTCATTGTTTTTAGGCTATGCGGTCGTTTTTATTAAAAAAATAAAAAAAATATTCGAAATAGGAGGAAATATACAGGTTTTAGGATTCACATCCGCTCTTTTATGCATCATGATTGTTGTCATCATGATAACAAATAATTTCTTTTCTGGATATCAGTTAATGCCATTGTTTATAATAATGATTACATTGGTAGAGAAAGAATTAAAACAGAATATCTGACTACATGTTAAGTATTAGATCAATATTACTTTTTTCAATATTAGTGTTGTCAACTTTACACAATTCCTACTTAGGGACATTAGACTTAGTGGATATTTCACTTCCATTGATACTAGTTTTCTTACTTAATGTTTTTGCTAATTTTAATTTTTCACCCAAAGCAGTTTTGTTGTTTTTTTTAACTGCAACTACTATTGTTGTTAGTGTCCTGTCCAATTATTTAACTTTACATCAGGGAGGGTTTAATTCTGCTATCTTTTCAGTAGTGTTACTACTGCTTTTATCTGTCAATTTAAAAGAGATAAATATTCCTCTCTTTAAAAAACTTTTACTACTCTATTTGTTAGTTGTTTCTTCTTTAGGGCTATATTTTTGGTTTCATGGAATTTATTTTTCAGATTTTTTCATCTGGAGAGATGGTCAATTTTTTGCTGGAGGAAAAATGGCTATTAGTTTTTTCTTAAATCCAAATAGAGCAGGAGCATTTTTTGTGTTGTGTTTCTTTTTGTCATTATTTTTTGTAGATAGTAAGTTGTGGAGATATAGCTTACTTCTTATAAATTTATTTTTAGTAGTCTTTTCTTACTCAAGAGGGAGTATGTTGGCTCTAATCCTGGGTGGATTATACTACTTAGCTGTTAACAGTGGTAATGTGTTAAGTATATTAAAATTTTATTTTTTTACTGCTACTTCTACAGTGCTAGCTATATTAGCGATGCTTAGGTGGTTCCCTGGTGAGATTAAAGGAATTCTCTTTAAACTCACCGCTTTTGGTTCATCTAATAGAGTTTATTTATGGGAGACGGTGACACAAGATGCAACTACTTCTTTACAGAAGTTTTTATTTGGTTCTGGTCCATCTACAACTAGTATAAATGGCTTTTCTGCTCATAACTCATACATCAATGAATTGTCTAACTTAGGTTTTCTTTTTTTGATAACTATTGTTTTTTATTTATTTACTCTAACATTTGATGCTCACAGAGATAAGAATTTCAAGTTTGTTGCGTTCGTAGTAGTTGCGATCGTAATTGGAGCTGTTGAATCGATGTTATTTGTTGACCCAACAATGCTATGGGTTGGGCTGATATTAATAAAACTATTAAGCAAGCACGAAAAGGAGCTAGTAAATACTTAATTTTACATAAAATTTTACAAAATGGATAATCAAGAAGAAAGTATTCGAGATATTTTATTTAGCGTTATAAGTTTCTTTAGAAATCAAGTAAAGATTTTTGTGTTTTTCCTTGTTCTAGGTGTAGCGGTATCTATTATTTATCACAATACTAAAAAGCCATATTATGAAACTAATGCAATAGCTATATCAGGCTTGTATTTTTATGAGAAATACGAAAATCAGAGCATTTTAGACCCTTTGTTGGCAATTGAAATGGTTAATTTTCTGGCAGAAGACGTTCGTCAAAAAAATATAAATGAGCTATCAGAATTGTTGAATGTTCCAATATCGTTGGTAGAAAATATTAAATCAATAGAAGCTGAAGGTTTGTATAGAATCGATGCAGATAATAGACAAAATCCTATCTCAAAGTTTGAAATTAAGCTAAAGGTTTATGATCGAAATATTGTAGAAAAAGTGGAAGAAGGCTTGTTATTCTATTTTACTAATAACACTTATGTAAAGTCTTATTATGAAATGTATCAAAATAGAAATAAAGCTATAATTGATAAAATTGATGAAGAAATAACTTCATTGATGAGTGCACGAAGCTCACAACTACACAATGCAGACTTTAGCAGTGTGTCAATAACAAATAATAAAAGTACTAGTATAGCTCAAAACCAAATAATAGAGCTTTATAAACAAAAACAAGACCACATTAAAGAATTTGCTTTGTTGAAACCGCTAAGCTTTGTAAAAAGTTTTTCAAAGCCAGAAAAACCAGAGGATTTATTGTGGTCAAGAGTTTTAACAATTACTCTCATTTCTCTTATATTAGGTTTTATCATCGCTGGAGTTAAGGAACTAGGAAAAAAATAATAGCGTTGCTAAAAGTTTGTCATCTCACATCTGTTCATCCCAGAAATGATGTTCGCGTTTTTCATAAAGAGTGTATAAGCCTTGCCAGTGCAGGCTATGATACAACACTAGTCGTCGCAGATGGTTTAGGTGATCAATTTATCAATGGGATCTCTATCAAAGATGTAGGTATTCCTTCAAACAGAATTTCTAGAATTTTCTTTACAACTTGGAAGGTTTTAAAGGTTGGAAGGAAAAGAAACGCCGACGTTTATCATTTTCACGATCCAGAGCTATTTATAGTTGGTGCTTTATTGAGTTTTTCTGGAAGAAAAGTTGTTTTTGATGTTCATGAAAACATAGTTGAACAAATTAAAGATAAATCATGGCTGCCCAAAGTACTACGTTTCTTTGCCGCTTTTTTGTTTCAAATATTTAATATTCTAGCAACTAGATTTTTTGCAATTGTGATTGCAGAGCATTCTTATGCTAATATTTACAGTCGATGGTACTCAAAGTATCCAGTGACAACAGTACTTAATTATCCAAAGTTGGATAGTTTAAATACGTTTAAATCTTTTGATCGAAGCGGTAATGAGTTTTTTTATATTGGTGGTGTGTCCAATCAAAGAGGTTTAGATATTATTCTTGAAGCATGTTCTTTGCTTGATCAACAAGACATCTCCTTTAAAGTGCATTTTGTAGGGGGAGTTTCTGATGAGGAAGAGATAAAGAAATATCCTAATTTAAAAAATAAAGTTATTTTTTATGGGCGAATGGATTTATTGGAAGGATATACCATATCCAAGCAGTGTATAGCTGGCTTGGCCATACTTAAACCAATTGGAAACTATATGACTTCGTACCCAACAAAGGTATTTGAATATATGTCAATAGGATTGCCTATAATTACCTCTAATTTTGAACTTTACAAAGAAGTTGTACTTGGGAATAGAGTAGGCATTTGTGTTAGCCCAACGTCCTCTATTGAATTGTCAGAAGTAATGACTTCTTTTATTAATCAGGAATATGATATTTTAGGTTTTGGTAAACAAGGCGTGAAATCAGTTGAAGAAAAATATTCTTGGTTGTTAGAAGAAAAAAAGTTGCTAAACTTGTATGATAAATTGTTAGGATATGAACATTAGTGTAATAGGTTCCGGATATGTTGGTTTGGTTGCAGCAGCATGTTTCGCAGAAATGGGAAACAAGGTTGTTACGGTAGATATTGATGAGCAAAAGATACAGAACCTTAGTAAAGGCATAGTTCCAATTTATGAGCCTGGATTAGAATCATTAGTCTTGGAAAATCATAAGAAAAGAAATCTTCTTTTTACAACTGAGTTGCAAAAGGCGTTAAGTCAGTCTGAAATAGTTTTTATAGCAGTGGGAACCCCGATGGGAGAAGACGGAAGTGCTGATTTGAAATATGTTTTGCAAGTGGCTAAAGAAATAGGTCAGTGCATAGAAAAACCATTGATTGTAGTGAATAAATCTACAGTTCCTGTTGGCACAGCAGATAGGGTTCGAGAAACCATTCAAAACGAGTTGGATAATAGACGTGTTAGAGTTTATTTTGATGTTGTTAGTAATCCTGAATTTTTGAAAGAAGGAGCAGCGATAGAAGATTTTATGCGGCCAGATAGAGTGGTTGTTGGAGCTGGTAGTGAAGAAAGTTTACGAAAAATGAAACAACTATATGCCCCATTTACATTTAATCATGATCGATTTATTGGCATGGATGTGCGTTCAGCAGAAATGACTAAATATGCAGCAAATGCAATGCTAGCAACAAAAATTAGCTTTATTAATGAAATGGCAAACATTTGTGAAAGGGTTGGAGCAGATGTGAATCAAGTTCGTATAGGTATTGGTAGTGATAAAAGAATAGGATATCAGTTTATTTATCCTGGATGCGGCTATGGTGGGAGTTGTTTTCCGAAAGATGTCAACGCATTGATTCATATTGCAAATGAGTATGGATATCATCCAAAGTTAATTTCGTCTGTAGAAGTTGTAAATCAAGAGCAAAAGAAGGCATTAGCAAAAAAGATAGTTGCCGAATTCGGGGAAGATTTGACAGGTGTTGTGGTAGCTGTTTGGGGTTTAGCATTTAAGCCTGGAACAGATGATATGCGAGAAGCTCCTTCAATTTATTTAATTCAAGAATTAGCAGAAAGAGGCGCAAAAATAAAAGCTTATGATCCGAAAGCAACAGATGAGGCTCGATTTTATCTAAAAAATCTTGAAGTTGATTATTATGAAGATAAATACGAGGTAGTTGTTGATGCAGATGTGTGTGTGCTTGTGACAGAGTGGAAAGAGTTTAGAAGTCCTGACTTCGAGAAGATTAAATCATTAATGAACGGTGATCTATTTGTAGATGGCCGAAATCAATATTCTCAAGATGATATGGATCGCTATGGGTTTGTATATAAGCAAATTGGTGTTCGATGAATAAAAAAGTTTCTATCATCACTCCATTATTCAATGCAGAACGATACGTTTCTGAAACAATCAAGTCGGTACTCAATCAAAGCTACCAAAATTGGGAAATGATATTTGTAGATGATTGTTCGTCAGATCAATCAGTGTCAATTGTAGAAAAGTATAAAGAGAAGGATGAAAGAATTCGGTTATTGAAAAATAAAACCAATATGGGCTCTGGTCGTTCAAGAAATAGAGCAATCGATGCTGCATCTGGAGATATCATTGCTTTTTTAGATAGTGATGATATTTGGCATCCAGAAAAATTGTCAAAGCATTTAGAGTTTATGCAAAAAAACTCTTCAGTCTTTTCTCATACATCTTATGGTTTTATCAACGAAAAAGGACAAATCATTAAATCAACTTATCGGGTAAGTAATAAGCCTGTAGATTATAAAAAATTATTAAAAAGAACCGAAATCAGTTGTTTGACTGCTATGTTTGATGTTCATCAAATAGGTAAAATGCATATGCCACCATTGCCAAAAGCACAAGATTATGCGCTTTGGTTAGACATTTTAAAACGAGGAGTTGTTTCTGATCCTTTAGATGAAGAGTTGGCTTACTATCGTCAACATAGTGCATCTGCAACAAGTAATAAATGGAAACACGTATTAGGGCACTGGAGATTTTTGAGAAATAGAGAGTGCTTATCTTTTTTAACATCAACTTACTACACGCTTTATTGGGCCTTTGGTGGGATTATAAAGTATTATATAAAGTGATAGTTTTAATTATATTTTTTGTGCTTTCAGCCATAATGTGGATTTATATGCATTTGGCAAAAAAATACAATATACTTGATATTCCGAATCATAGATCTTCTCATAACAAATCAACTATTAGAGGAGGGGGAGTTATATTTCCTGTAGCTCTATTGCTGGTATATTTTCTATTTGATTTTCAGTACACTTGGTTCGTAGCTTCCGTTTTGATTTTGAGCGTTGTTAGTTTTTTAGATGATTTATACTCGTTATCTAGTAGGATTCGTTTTTTTGTGCAGTTTTTAGCTGTTTTTTTATTGCTTTTTGAGTTGGATTTAATTCAATTATTTTGGTTTTTTCCAGTTCTGTTCTTTGTCCTAATAGGAGGGTTAAATGCTTTTAACTTTATGGATGGAATTAATGGTATTACTGCTTTGTATAGCATGATTGCACTAAGCAGCTTGTACTATATCAATCAAACCGTTCAATTTATTGACTCAGAGTTCATTCTCATCCCTTTATTAGCAGTCATTATTTTCTCGTTTTTAAATATTCGTAAGCGAGCTCTTTGCTTCGCAGGTGATGTGGGAAGTATTTCCATAGCAGCCATTATTTTATTTTTATTGCTTAAGCTTGTGATTCATACACAAAACTACTTTTATATCATTCTTTTATTAGTCTATGCATTAGACTCAGGAGCTACAATTCTGAAAAGAAAGCTTAGAGGGGAAAATATTTTCAAACCACATCGAGAGCATTTATACCAACAGTTGGTACATATAAAAGGGTTGTCGCATTTACAAGTTTCTTTTCTTTTCGCAGCGGTACAATTACTAATTAACTTTTATATTTTCTTTGAAGGTAGCCTTTATTGGGTGTTATTTACAGTACTCATTGTAATGATTTCTTATATTTTTGCACTTAACTATATTCGAAAAATTGAAAAATAAACTTCTAAACCTTCCTAGAATATACAAGAAACTCATCATGCTACTATTGGATGAGTTTATGCTATTGTTTGCTATTTGGTTATCCTTTGCTTTACGATTGGGAGATCCTTGGCCGATAGAATATTTCCAGCCCAATTGGTGGGTATTTATTGTTATTCCTGCAATAGCCATTCCATTATTTATAAAGTTAGGATTGTATCGAGCAGTTTTACAGTATATGGGAATAAAGGTTTTTATCACCTCTTTTCAAGCCATTACGATTACAAGTTTAATTGTTGGTTTTTTTATGATGATCTTTAGAGAAGCGGATCTACCACGTTCAGTGATTTTAATTTTCTGGTTTGTTTCTAATACACTTGTTATTACTAGCCGATTCTTGTTTAAAGGAATACTCTACTCCTGGGATAATTTTGTTAACGATAGAAAAGCTGTCATTATATATGGAGCTGGTAGAGCAGGAGCCCAACTAATTGAAAGTTTACGTAGAAGTCACGATTATGCTCCAGTAGCATTTATTGACGATGATCTTAGTAAAGAAGGGACTATTATCAACTATACGCAGGTTTATAGCCTTAAATCTTTAAGAAAGGTGATCAAAAAACGTAGAGCAAAAGCTATTCTAATTGCGATTCCTTCAATGTCAGAATCAAAAAAGAAAGAGTTACTCAAAAAACTATCTAAATATCCTATTGAAGTAAAAGTTCTCCCTAGTGTATCATCCATAGTTAGTGGGGAGGTTTCGATCGAATCCATAAAAAAAGTAAAAGTTGAAGATATATTGGGGCGTTTACCAGTTGAGCCTAAGAAGTCACTTCTAAAGAAAAATATTACAGCTAAAAATATTTTAATAACGGGCGCAGGAGGTAGTATCGGTTCCGAGTTGTGTAGACAAATATTGGAACTTAGTCCCAAAAAAATCATTTTGTTTGAACACTCTGAGTTTAACCTTTACAATATCCATAAGGAACTATCTTCCAGTAGAAAACGGACGAAAATTGTTCCTGTGTTAGCCAACTTAACTGATGAAAATAAAATCAATCAATTAGTTAAACAAGAAGAGATTCACACCATTTATCACGCTGCTGCATACAAGCATGTTCCAATGGTAGAATCTAATGCCGTGGAAGGTGTTTACAATAACGTTATCGGAACGTTTAATGTGGCCCTAGCTGCTTTTAACAATGCTGTTGAAAATTTTGTCCTCATAAGCACAGATAAGGCTGTACGACCGACCAATGTAATGGGAGCCTCAAAACGAATGTCAGAACTTATCTTACAAGGGCTTAATGCCAAAAATGATAGCAATACCTGCTTCAGTATGGTTCGTTTTGGAAACGTACTGGATTCAGCTGGATCTGTTGTTCCGTTGTTCCGCTCACAAATACAAAATGGAGGTCCGGTAACGGTAACCCATCGAGATGTGACCCGATATTTTATGTCCATTCCAGAAGCGGTACAATTAGTCATTCAAACTGGAGCAATGGCAAAAGGGGGAGATGTGTTTGTATTAGATATGGGTGAGCCTATTCGTATTCTTGATTTAGCCTATAGAATGATTAATTTAAGTGGATTAACACCCATTGATAACGCTAATCCAGAGGGAGATATTAAAATAAAATTTACTGGCTTACGACCGGGAGAAAAACTATATGAAGAATTGCTAATAGGGGATAATGTAATACAATCTGAGCATCCTCGCATAATGCAAGCAACGGAAGAATACATTAGCTGGGATGAGTTGCAAGAATCAATAGAGATCATTCGATCAGCTCGCTTAGATAATAACGAAAAAGCAATTAGAACGTTGTTGCGCTCTAAAGTTAATGGATATCAACCAACCAAGAATTAATGCGGCTTGCAATTTTAGGAACAAGAGGTATTCCAAACCTATATGGAGGGTTTGAGCAGTTTGCACAATACCTATCTGATGGCTTAACTCAAAAAGGTCATGAGGTGTATGTATATAATTCACATACCCATCCCTATCAAAAAAAAAATTGGCGTGGAGTAAACATTGTTCATTGTTTTGATCCCGAAAATCAAATTGGAACTGTTGGACAATTTATTTACGACTTAAATTGTATTCTAGATTGTCGTAAGAAAAACGTTGACGTTGTTTTACAACTAGGATATACAAGTAGTTCAATATGGAGTTGTTTTTTTCCGAAAAATGCAGTTGTAATAACCAATATGGATGGCCTCGAGTGGAAACGTTCTAAATACAGTAATTCCGTAAAAGCATTTTTGAAGTTTGCAGAAAAACTAGCAGTCAACAATAGTGATGAATTAATAGCTGATTCCAAAGCCATCCAATCCTACATTAAAGAAAAACACCATAAAGATTCAGTTTATATTCCTTATGGCGCTAATGTTTTTGATAAGGCTAATGAAAAGGTTCTCAAGAATTTCTCTGTGCAACCTTTTCAGTATGATTTGCTTATTGCTCGTTTAGAGCCAGAAAATAACATTGAACAAATTCTTGATGGATTTTCAATGACTAAGGTTAAACGTAGTTTTTTAGTTATTGGAAATGAAAACACCACTTTGGCAAAAAAAATCAAAAAAAAACACAAGCATGATACCAGAATAAAGTTTTTGGGATATGTTAAAGACATAGAAGTACTCAACTCTTTGAGGTATTTTTCTAATCTATATTTTCATGGTCATAGTGTTGGGGGTACTAATCCATCACTATTAGAAGCAATGTCTTCAAATGCTCTGATTTGTGCACACAACAACGTTTTTAATAGAGCTATTTTGGGTCAAGATGCGATCTATTTTAAAACCAAATTTGAAGTAAGTAAAATCGTTGCTTCTAGCGTAAAAGATGTAGATGATCGGCGTTTGTTTTTAAATACACAAAAAATTACTCAGCAATACTCTTGGGATCAAATTATCTCAGATTACGAGGATTTTCTATTAAAGAGTTTGAAGAAGGCCTGAAATCTTGTTAATTTGTAATCGGTTTATATTATGAAGAAGTATTCTAGAAAAATGTGGTTTTTCCTAGGGTTTGGTGATTTGTTGCACATCAATCTTTCCTTTTTCCTTGCATACTACCTTCGCTTCGCTTCTTTCCATCTTCCAGAAAAATATATTTTTCTCTTACTAATTTTTAATTTCTCTTGGTTGGTTGTAGCTTCTGTTTTTAAGCTCTTTCAAATTGAACGTATCATTTATTTTGATCAGATTATCTATAATTTGTTTAAGGCAACCATTGTTCACTTGTTATTAATGACTTCCATTTTGTTTATTATGAAAGTCACAACACTTTCAAGAGAACATTTTATTTATGCTTACTTACTCAACTTATTTTTCCTGGCAGTATGGAGGGGTTTTGCTCTTTTAGTCTTAAAAAACTACAGAAGATCTGGTTTTAACTATCGTAATGTAGTTATTGTGGGTACCGGCAAAATAGCCGATCAGTTATATCATTTTTTCAATTCTAATGATCCTCATGGCTTCCGATTATTATCTATGTTTTATCAAGATAAAGCATTAAAGCATTTTGATAATGTTGAGTTAAACGAGATTCAAAAACTAGAAGAGTACTGCACTAAAAATAAAATTCACGAAATATTTTACACGATGTCTGTCGATGATAAAGACAAGATGAATAAGTTGATGAAATTTTCGGATCAAAACCTAATAAGACTTCGTATAATTCCAGATTTTCGAAGTTTTTTATTTAGGAAAGTTAAGGTTGATTTTTATGGATCAATACCCATCATAACACTAAGGGAAGAGCCACTTCAGGATGAGTTAAATCGAATAATCAAACGCATTTTTGATCTTGCATTTTCCTTGTTAGTTATCCTTTTTATTTATCCTTGGCTAATACCCATCGTTAGTATAGCTGTTAAGTTATCTTCAAAAGGGCCTGTTTTTTTCAAACAACTCCGTTCGGGCATTAATAACAAAGATTTTTATTGTTATAAATTTAGGACAATGGAGATTAATCCATTGTCCGATAAAATTCAAGCAACTAAAAATGATCCTAGAATCACAAAAATAGGTGCATTTCTACGCAAAACAAGCCTAGATGAATTCCCACAATTTTTAAATGTTTTTAAGGGTGAAATGTCAATAGTTGGGCCAAGACCACATATGCTACAGCATACCCAAGAATATGCTAAAATTATTGACAGCTACATGGTTAGGCATCTCGTTAAGCCCGGAATTACTGGTTCTGCGCAAGTTTATGGGTACAGAGGTGAAATTAAAACAACTAGTGATATGGAAAAACGAGTTGAATTAGATTTGTGGTACATTGAAAATTGGTCTATACTTTTAGATTTGAAGCTGATTTTTTTAACTGCTTGGAATATGATTCGCGGCGAAGATGCAGCTTTCTAAGAAACTTTATGCGAAAATACTCGTTTAATACATAATAATTTAGACACCCTAAATGCGTAATATTTTACTTTCAATATTTATTATTCACTCATTGTTTAGTGTTGCTCAAAATAATTGTTTAGACATTGTAGTAACAGCACTTCAAGATGCTGATTGTAACTCGCAAAATTCTTATTCAGGATCTGCATCTATATCCGTTAGCAATGGAAGTGGGAATTATGTGTATGAATGGCTACAAAATAATAGTCCATTATTTCCACCACAAACTGCTCCAACAGCAAATAATCTGCTCCCAGGCGACTACATAGTTGAAGTTACAGATATTACAAATAACTGCTCTGAAGAAATAGAAATCTCTATTGGTTATGTTGGTTTGATTGATGCCAGCCTGAGCTTTTCTGCATTTACGGACAACCCTGTCTATTATAATCAATGGACTTTTGATACAGTTAAGATTTATAATTATGGATGCGAAACAAGGGTTAGGCCAGAGTTTCGCATATCGCACCCTAATACTAATGTTACAACTAATGATTTCGATATTGAGTATTACGATGCTTTAGCATTCCAATGGGTTCCGATACAAACCGTAAATGATAATGGAGATGTTTTAGGTTACTATGGTGATAGCATCGGAACGATTCTGAATCAACCTTTAGTATCACAAACAGTTAGGGTAAGGTTTAATCCTTCTGCTGATATAGGGATGTATACTTCAGAAAATGAACTATGGGAGGTTGACTTAAATGGAGATTACATTCAAAAACTAGATAGTTTAAACTTTCTATCTTTAGAGTTAGAGGACGCATGTCCTACTTTTAATTCTTCAGCTAATGTATTTAATGCAAGTTGTTTTGGTGTTTCAGATGGAAGTATCGAAGTCGGCGTTTCTGGAGGAAGTCCTCCCTATACTTTTTTGTGGTCAAATAATTCACAATCACAGAATATTAATTTTTTACAAGCAGATACTTATTCCGTAGTTATTCAAGATGTAGGCTTTTGTACGCTCTTTGACACCATAGTTGTTACGCAACCACCAAATGGAGTGCCTGATAATCGATATGCTGACCAATTATCTGCAACTTCTGCAACCTTAAATTTTGAGCCCTCTATCCAAATAGATCAATACAGATTTAGGTACAGGCCAATAGGATTTTCTAATTGGGATGTTGTAGGTATTGGGTTTTTAAATTCCATTGCAGAACTAGATTCAACAAAGAATATTAACAACTTATTTTCTAATACCACTTACGAATGGCAAATGAAAGCGTGGGGAATGAATGGATGCATAGATGGATGGTCAGATTCAGAATTTTTTACGACTTTATGTGTTGATGGTGTAGATGTTGATTCCATACCAATTAGTTGTCATAACGGATCAGATGGGCAAATAAACCTACAGATTTATGGCAATGGTCAATACTCAGTTTTATGGTCAAATCAAGAAACGTCTTTATCAGTTTCTGACTTAAGTGCAGGCACTTATCAATATACAATTACAGATACTAGTGGATGTTTTTTTTCAGATTCAATTACGCTAAGTAACCCAGATGAAATCAGTATCAATTTACCACAAACCATTTACTTTTGCGGTTTAGATACAGTCTTAGATGCTGGATTTTTTCAAAATTATTTATGGAGCACAGGAGATACAACCCAAAGTATTAATGTAAGTACTTCAGGTTTATTTACGTTGGAAGTTTCTGATAATGTTGGCTGTACTTCATCAGATTCTACAATAGTTTCCATTATTAATAACCAACCTAATTTATCGAGTGTAACCTTATGTCAAGGAGAAAGTGTTGATCTTTATGCTGAAAACACAAGTGATTATAATAATTTATGGTACAATAATTTATGGTCGCCCGTTAATGTCTATTCAGATTCCATTACTATTACTCCATCCATTTCTACTAGTTATTTTCTAATTTCCTCAAATAACAACCATTCATGTTATTATAACATAGACGTTCAGCTAGTTGCTATGCCCTCTACTGATTTAAGTGTTACTCCTATTAGTTGCTTTGGTGGAGCCGATGGGTCCGCTCAGTCAGTAATGTCTGATGGTACTCCTCCATATAGCTACTCTTGGTCTAATGGTTCTGTTTTAAGTTCTGCAAATGATTTAGCAGTGGGTTATGCCTTTCTTACCGTTATTGATTCTAATAACTGTCAAATTACTGATTCCATTTTCGTTACACAACCGCAACAATTGGGTATTAATAGTGTAGTTGATCAGCCCTCTTGTTATGGCTTTGCTGATGGTCAAATAGCTGCATCCGTTTCAGGTGGTCAGCAGCCCTACAATTTACTGTGGTCAAATGGAGATACTATTAATACCATAGACAGCATAGCTTCAGGCAGCTATACCTTACAAATTACCGATTCCAATAACTGTTTATATACAGACACGGTTCAATTAGGTCAACCTGATCAATTAGTTGTTACTGAAAATAGTTCTTTTCATCAAGATGTGTCTTGTTTCGGAGGTTCAGATGGTGAAGTTCAGCTTTCAGCTTCTGGAGGGACACCTAATTTTTCATATTCAATAGATAATGTGAGTTATCAAACATCACCTAATTTCACCAATTTGTCTGCATCTAATAGTTGGTTTTATGTGAAAGATAACAACAACTGTCAGGATTCGATAATATTAAATATTTTACAACCACAGCAAGCATTAATCTTACAAGAGATTTTACCCTCTCATCAAAATGTTTCCTGTAGCTCTTTTTCTGATGGCCAGCTAGAAATTGTTAGTTCTGGAGGAGTGAGTCCCTATTCTTATGTTTTAAACCAAGATACAGTGTCAATAGGATTGTTTGACTCATTAACAGCTGGATTATATCAACTTACAGCGATTGATGCAAACAACTGCATTGTTGATATAAGCATACAAATTACAGAGCCCACACCCTTGTCACTTTCTTACACTTTTATACAACCTAGTTGCTACGCAGTCAACGATGGTGAATTAGTTGCTCAAATTTCAGGAGGAACACCAAGTTATTTTACAACATGGGAAGGAATCTCTTCTGATACATTGCAAAATATTTCTGCTGGAAATTACCAGTTAATTGTAGTTGATGATAATAACTGTACCGATACATTACTAGCTAACTTAAGTCAACCTAATGAGTTAATCTTGTCAGAAGTAATGAGTATGCATCAAGATGTAAGCTGTTTTGGACTATCGGATGGTCAAGTTCAATTAATTGCGACCGGTGGGCAGCCAACCTATTTCTATCAATTATTAGATTCTACCTTTCAAACACAAAATACATTTGATAATTTGGCATCAGGCAATTACACATTCCTAGTTAATGACCTAAATAATTGTACAGATACTTTTTCGCTACAAATAACCGAGCCTGATGAACTAATTTTGATAGAAAATCCTTTTTTTCATTCAGATATTATATGTTTTGGAGGCAACGAAGGACAGCTTCAAGTGGAAGCAAGTGGAGGCTTACCTAATTATACCTATTCTCTTGATGGTGGAATGCCCCAAAGCTCTGGATTATTCACTGACTTATCAGCAGGACTATATGCATTATTAGTTTCTGATGCTAATTTATGTACTTCCGACACGCTTGAAATTCAAATATTGACTCCTACAAATGCCTTAATTCTGTCAGAGGATACATTAAACCATCAAGATGTTTTGTGTTTTTCAGATAGTTCAGGAAGTTTTTCTGTCATTGCTTCTGGAGGATTGCAGCCTTATCAATACTACATTAATCAACAAATGATGCAACCACAAAACTTCTTTGACTCCCTGGTAGGTGGGTCTTACTTAGTTACCGTCATCGACTCTAATTTGTGTACAGACCAAATCACAATAGAGATAGAAGAGCCTACAGCAATAACCATAAACTTAAACGCAACAAATCCCACTTGCTACAATGCAAACGATGCCATCGTATCGTCTGATGTTTCTGGCGGTCAACCGCCCTATACTTATTTATGGAGTAATAGTTCAAGCAACGATAGCTTAATTAATGTTCCTGTCGATCTGTATGAGCTATTCATAACAGATAGTAATAATTGTCAGCAGTACAGTACTATTCAGCTTACGCAACCAGCCCAACTACAAATTTCTGCAAGTGTAAATAATGTCAATTGTTTCAATTCTTCTGACGGATCTGTAGAGTTATTCGCTTCTGGAGGGACTCCTTCTTATTTGTTTAATATTGATGGTAATCCTTTTTCAGCTAATACTATTTTCAATAATTTGGATGAAGGGACCTATTCATTTAATGTTGTTGACGGAAACAACTGTATTGATACTTTAACAGTAGCTATCACACAAGCTGATTCTTTGTTTATTGATTCTCTACATGTAATAGATGTAGATTGTTTTGGGTATTCTAATGGTGCAATTACTATTGAAGCGGAGGGTGGCTTTGGCCCGTATTTGTATAAGATAAATAATGAGCCTTTTCAAACAGATAGTATCTTTTTAAATTTATCAGCGCAATTATATACAGTTACTATTCAAGATGTAAATAACTGTACCTTTTCAGATACGTTACAAATAAACCAAGCTGATTCGCTTCAAATTACGTTAAATGAAACAGATGCTAGTTGCTATGGAATAAACGATGGAGAGCTATTTTCGACTGTTTTAACAGGCGGTACTCCTCCTTTTATGTATAGCATAGATGCTTTTTTATTTTATTCAACAGGATTGTTTTCTTCTCTCGGCTCAGGAATGGATTCTTTGTATATTACAGATAGTTTAGGTTGTGAATACTCCTATCTTTATGAAATTAACGAGCCAGATTCAATAATGGTTTCTGTAGTAGCTCAAGAGCCAAGCTGTTATGCTTATTGTGATGGTGTAGTTGAGGCAATTGTAATGGGTACCAATAACTATACTCTAATATGGTCTGACTTTTCTTCCGCTTTAGTTAACGATTCTCTTTGTGATGGATTGATTAGTTTAACAGTGCTTGATAGTTTGGGATGTTCTAATTTTTATTCATACAATTTACAACAGCCACCACCAGTTTTTCCTATTGTTATTCAAAATGGAAACACATTAACAACAAGTGTAAATTTCACAACTTATCAATGGTATGGCCCTAATGGTCTAATAAACGGAGCGAATAGTTATCAATTCTTTCCTCAAGAAAACGGACAATTTTGGGTAGAAGTGGTCGATAGTAATGGCTGTACTGGCTCATCACTTACTTATGATTTTGTTTTAACATCAACGATCAACAATGAAAACAAGCATTTTAATGTGTTTCCAAATCCAGTAAAAGATCAATTATTCGTTGATTTTCAAGGTAGCGCAAGTTGGCAAATGTTTGATATTCATGGAGTTAAAGTTGCTGAAGGCTTTTTTGAAGGACATACAGATATAGATATTTCGTTTTTAAAACAGGGCATATATACCCTGCAAATAGCGAATGAGCACGAGTTTTATAATACAAAGATTGTTAAGCAGAAATAGTATTGTAAAAAAACCTTATTTTAGTTGGCGAATATTCAGTTGAATCCATCATGAAAAAGATTTTTCTTTTTGTATTTCTTCTTATAGGTTTTCTTCACCAAACAGGTGCTAATCCTATCTGCATAGTAAACACCGAAGAGCCTAGCGTAGGTATAGGTGTAAATGACCTAATTATTGTCTCTGATGTTGACAAAATAGCGCAGTATTCTAAGTTAAAAAACCTAAGTGAACGTGCGCTAGATCAAGTCAAAATAGGTAATGATGCATACGAGGAGGGCGTTAAGTTTTTACAGCAAGGCAAATCAAAAGATGCAATTACCGCTTTTAAGACTGCTTTTAAGAATTATAAAAGAGCAAAATACGATGAGGATGCGCTGAGTTTTGTAAACGTACAATTAGCTATTTCGCATGCCATCTCTACTGAAGCAAGAGATCAAAAAAAGGTTAGCAGGTATATGGATCTTCTAACCAAAGGGATTTTTAAAGAGAAACTATGGGCCTATAACATTGCCATTTTAAAAAGTACCGTTAATCAAGAACAACAAGCAGCAGACCTTCTGGAGGCAGTCATCAAAGAGGATAAATACTTTTTTAAAGCATATGGAAATCTATCTGCTTTGTACAGTCAGTATCTTAACGAGCCTAAAAAAGCTGAAAAAGTATTGTCAAAACTAAACCTAGCTCAAGAAATGCTAGCAGAAAAAGAGCGTAAAGAACAGCTAGCCTCTGCAAGAAAAAAAGACAAAAACGGAAGCCAAAAACCCACCAAAAAAGATGTTCATCCTGAGGGAGTAAGCCCTGCTGTAGAAAGCTTAGTAGCAAAGGGAGACGCTAAATCAATCATGAAGTTTGAAAGTATCGCTTCGTTTAATGACCGAACCAGAAAAAAGATTAACGAAGGAAAAACAGCTTATGAAGAAGGCGTTGCCTTGTTTAATAATGGAGAATATGATCTTGCTTCCAAATCCTTCAAATCATCACTTAAAAAATACACACAAGCTAAGGCAAAGCAAGCTACGTTGAATTACATCACAGTACAGTTAGCAATGGCTTATTTTAGAAGCCCGAATGATCGTAATAAGAAAAAAGTTGTTCCACTACTCGAAGATTTATCAAAAGAAATTTATAATGAACGCGATTGGGTTTATAATTTAGCGGTGATGTACCACGGTCTGGGAAGAACAGAGAGATCCATTGAACTTTTAAAAACCTGTACAGATTTAGATAAGTATTTCTTAATAGGCTATCAAAATCAAATTGCTCTTTTTAACGAGCAAGAGAAACTCAAAGAGGCAAAAAAGACCTTTAGAGAGCATGAGAAATACAAAGATGAATTAACTCAAATTTATAAACGATACGTAAGAACCGGAGAGATTGAAGAGGGTGTTGACTTTTCATTCTTAGATGGTGCTATTTTTAGAGTTGCTCTGGGTGATTTTAATGAATACCAACTTCCTGTAGATATTTATTTACACGATGAACTTTTAATAGTGCCTTTAGGAAATGACTATTTTTCCTACACCTGTGGAATGTATAATAGTTTTCTTAAAGCCGAACGTTATTTAAAAAAAATAGCTGAACTTAGGTATCCCCAAGCTCATGTTGTTGCATTTAAAGACGGTATTCGAACAGATTTTAGTAATACTGATGACTAATATTAATTTAATTTTTTTGATATATGAGAAATAATATTTTTAATGGATCTTTAATTTTACTGATTTTATTTGCAATTTGTATTTATTCATGCTCAAAGACTGAGTTGTCTGAAACAGCAAACGCAAATGATGTTTATAGTAGTTCGTTGAGTGCATTTTTTGCTGATGAACTTGAATCAATGACCTTTTCTTCCGAAATCTCAGCAGTTAACGGAGGAAATATAGCTTTAGATGATGGTACAATTGTAAATATCCCTGCTAATTCCTTTATTAATGCTGATGGTAGCCCTGTTTCAGGAAACGTTGAAATTAATGTAGCAACTATTTCAGGTAATGCTGACATGGCAATGGTAAATATACCATCCACTTCAAATGGCTCTATGCTTTTATCTGGTGGTGTAGTAAATATTGAAGCTACTCAATCAGGAGCTAATTTAAATTTAGATAACCCTATTAATATCTCAGTCCCTAATAGTTTTGAAAACAATACGGTCCCTGGTGAACCTGGATCAATTAACACGTCCGCAAACGACATGGAGTTTTTTATTGGTGTTGAACAAGACGATGGCACTATTAATTGGGAGTTAGATAACTCAACTACCATGAATTTTAACGCAGCTACCAATTCGTTTGACTTTTCAACTTCTCAAGTTGGATTCATTAATTGTGATGCTTTTTCATATGACCCAGAAAACTGTGGTGATAATGGTGATGAAAGTTGTTATACAAGCATAACTTTGTCCTGCCCTGAAAGCTTTGATCCTGCCCTTTTTCAGGTATGGTTATATTTCAATGATTTAAGTTCTTTATTGGGTATTCCGTATAATTCTCAAAATAATACTTTCGAAATCACTGATGTGCTTGCAGAACAGACTATCAACATA
>CBFIDX010000003.1:0-80183 GCA_965661505.1 Flavobacteriales bacterium
TCAGTCTGTTTACATTCGTATAGTTCTTAACTATTATGACAGTTCTAAATCTCTTTCTCATTTCACATTTAGCACCTCATTAGCTGAAATGATTTAAATGCTTTTGTATTTTTGAGAATCCTTAACCAATGATCAAACTATATGTCTAGGACTGGTACAAAGTATTTATTCAAGCTGATTCACAGCATGACAAAAGCTGAAAAGCGCTATTTTAAATTATATGCCTCCAGTATGGGGCTTTCAAAAAATTATAAAATCTATATTCTTCTTTTTGATTTAATTGAAAAGCAAGAAAAATATGATGAAAAAGAGCTGATACAGGTTTTTTTAAAAATAAAAAGTTAGAAATTTCTTTTTCGACAACAAAAAGTAGGTTGTATGATAGTGTAATGAAAAGTTTACGAGCATTTCATGCAGGTAATTCCGTAGATATTCGCTTGAGGGCGTTGCTTCAAAATGCTGAAATACTTCATCAAAAATCATTGTATTTACAAAGTAAAAGGGCTTTAAAACTGGCAAAAAAATTAGCACTAAAGCACGAGCGTTGGACGATTCTAGTTAACATAAGTAACTGGCAAAAAAAACTCATTGAAAAAGATAATTATTCAGGTCAAGACGATAATAGTATTCAATATATACTAAAGGAGGATAGAAAGGTTAGTCGGATGATTGAAAATTACTTTGAGTTCTGGGCGATAAAAAGTCGTTTTTTCTCACTTATGTATAAAAACTACGGGACATTGTAGTTTTTTAGCTAGCTTCTCTGTTCCTGAAAAAACCGCTGTTTCTTGGTTCAGAAAGGGAGTCCAGTAATTTGCATCTTTTAAAGTGGGAGTTTGATCTCCGATTAAGCCTATTAATCTGGGTTTACTACTTTTTTTTAGCAAATAACGAATGCTTTCTTTTTTAGGAATTAAGGTTGCCCCAAATTGCGCTCTAATGGCTTTGATTTTAGCATCCCAAAAGCTTGATTTAAGCGGCTTGTAGACACCCACCATTTCATGTTGACTAATTAGTGAGGTGGCTAACAAGCCCCATTCCCAATTACCATAATGACCCAGAACAAGAATCACGTCTTTGCCCTTATTGTAGTATTCTTCAATTATAAATTTATTTTTGAATTGTACGCGTTGAATGATTTCACTTTCAGTAATGTGAAACATTTTTAATACTTCAATGATTACTTGACTTAGGTGCTTATAAAATCGGTTATGTATGATCGCTATTTCTTGAAGTGTTTTATTGGGAAAACTTTTTTTTAGGTTTTCTTTTATCACCTCTTTTCTATACGCTAATAGTTGCATTAAGAAGTTGAAAATCTTTCCTAAATAGCTCAAGAGTGCAAATGGGAGTATTCCTAAAATTTTTACAAAAATAAATCCGATTTGGTTCATTTATTGCGGATTTGTAAAGTAATCCATCGGAGATTTAAAATCAAAATTAGATTGATTCATAAATTCTCCAAAACGCATAAGCCATTCTTTGTCGGAAGTCTCTCCCTCAACATTGGAAAGTACTAAATCCATGTCCGTCCCTTTATGACCAAAAACAAATCTACAATCGGATTGATTGTCAATTTTATAGTAATGCCATACTTCGAATTGTTCGTAACGAGTGGAGTGTTCGTTAGTTATTCTACTATTTGGAGCTCCATATTGAAGATAAACCCTTCCTCTGTCAGATTTGTATCCGGGAATCCTTCCAACATTAAACTCGTCATTTACTTTCTTTACTACTAAAAGGTAATTTTCCCAGGCATATTGAGGGTCTAATGGATACCTGTCTTTCCAGAACTGATAAAAGAATTTTTTCATCAGTTTTTCATCTTGTTCATTCATCAAAGAATGAGCCGTTATCCCTTCTCGGTTATTTTGAATGGGATAGAGGTAGTCAATAAATTGCTCTAACTGCTTTTTAGTAAAGTCATCAACAAATGTTCCACTTATGTCAGTGTTCTTTTGCGTTGGGTTTAATTCATTATTAATTCGATAAAAGAATTTTTCTTGTTTAGCTACTCGTTCACCAGCTTTGTTTTTTGCCTCACATACCAATTTATAACTGCCAGATGGTAGTTTTTCAATTGGTAGAGTGCCTATGAATGCACGAGTTTTATTATCCGGTTTTTGTACTTTAGTTTTTGCAAGATTTTCAATGATTTTATCGTTCTCAGCAGAGACAATAAAGTAGGTAAAGACAAAACTGTTTTTTTGTTGATACAATTCTGTGTAGAACTGTATTTTTTTTTGCTCTGAATAAAACACATTACTCGCCATTGGGTTTAGAATCATACCATTTTTGCTTAAAGGAGATTCGCTATCGCTAGCTTGGTAACTTTCTACAAGTTGAATGGAAGAAAAAGAGGTGCTTTTAGCTTTCGTAAATACAATTGACTCATCGTGTGTATAAGGCAGTTCTGAGGTGTTTGCATCTACTATTTTTAATGATAAAGTATATTCTCCCTCAGAAAGAGCAATGCGTTGCTGATCAATAAAATAAAAATTCAACTTAGATGAATCCTCTAGTACGGGGCTTAAGAGTTCGTACTTGTCATAGTACTTAGTTTGGCCTAGCTTATCAGCAAGACTAATTGTAATGTTGATTTTTCCTTGATAGTTTCCATCCTTATTTTTTGAATAAACGACTGTGGCTGCATTTACACTTATATAGGTTTCAACATAAGGAGTTTCTCCATTAAATATTGAGTAATCGAAATTGGCAGCTAAGTTTTGTGCTTTTAAATGAAAAATACAACAGCTTGCAATTAAAAAGTAAAGGATTTTATTCATAGTTCAAATATACAAGGATTCAGTTGTATTAAAAAACGCTGAAAAAGTATTGTTGTTGTTTGGTTTGTCAGCTAAAAAAATTTTACATTTGCGCTCCGCAGGAGAGATGGCAGAGTGGTCGAATGCGGTGGTCTTGAAAACCATTGTACCGAAAGGTACCGGGGGTTCGAATCCCTCTCTCTCCGCACATAAAAAGCTCAATCATTAGATTGAGCTTTTTTTTTGAGTCATTATATTTAAATGTTGAAGAAACGGATGCTTGTTATTACTTTTCAGAGATCGTTTTTTGAAAGGCAACCATTTTGATTGCTGTAATGGCCGCTTCTATTCCTTTGTTTCCATGTTTCCCGCCGGAACGATCAATGGCTTGTTGAATAGTGTTATCAGTGAGGACACCAAAAATCACAGGTTTATTATATTTGAGGGAAACGTCTTTGATTCCCAAAGCGGTACCTTCACAAACAAAATCAAAATGCTTTGTTTCTCCTTGAACAACGCTCCCTAAACAAATTACAGCATCAATCTTTGAATATTCTAAAAGAAACTGTGCCCCAAGTGAGAGCTCAAAACTACCTGGTACATTATGGATCTCGATTTCTTTACATCCACATTTTTCCAAAGTCTCTGTAGCACCCTTTACTAACCCTTGAGTAATCTGCGGATTCCATTCAGCAACTACGATTCCGATCTTCATACCATTTGCCGATGGAAGTAGATTGAGGTCATACTCAGAAAGATTCTTGTTAACTGTAGCCATTATAGTTCAAAAAAAAAGCTCGATAAACGAGCTTTTTAGGTTATTTCATTAAAGATACTTTAGTGATGTACTTTTCTATATCAGCACCTTCTTGCGTGCTGCCATAGTTCTTCTTTATGGTTTCGTAGTGAGTCAGGGCTTCTGTAAAGTTTCCTATGTTTTCGTGTGCAAGAGCGGCTCTTTTATGATAGATCGGTGCAGTAAAGTTGTTGGTACTATTAGTAGCAGCTTTTTCATAATGATTAATTGCTTTATCCGTATCTCCTAAGTTCATGTAAGCATCTCCTATGCTGCCTAAGGCAATGGATGATAAGAGCTCATCACTCCCTTTGTATTCGGATAGGTAATCAATAGCACTTTCATTATCATTAAGATTTAAAAAACAAATACCTGCATAATAATGGGCTAGCTTACCTGCTTCTGTATTGCCATAATCTTCCGCTATGTCAATTAAGCCAAGGTATTGTCCATCTCCATTTAAAGCTAAGTTAAAGGAATCTGCTTCGAAATATTTTTCAGCCATAAACATTTCAGCATGTGCTTCGTTGTTTAGGGGTTCTGAATAAAATTTGCCGTAGCCTAGAAAAAGAGCAATGGCAGCAACAATGACAAAGACTGCTGTTGAAAGTGTTTTAGAATTATTTTCAATCCATTGTTCTGTTCTGCCTAAGGTTTCTTCTACTGCAGCTAATTGTGCTTCTGTTTTATCAGTTTTCTTTGCCATTACTTTTAAAATTTAATCCACAAAAATAATCTTTTTTTCGGTTTGAAAAACCAGCTCACAACAAAGGTAGTTTCCATGAAAAATAATACCTTAGTTTCGCAAAAAATAGGACATGTTTTTAAAGCGTCTTTCGGTATTAAATTTTAAGAATCATGAAGATACATCCATGGTCTTATCTCAGAACATTAACTGTTTTGTAGGCAATAATGGTTCTGGTAAAACAAACTTGTTAGATGCCATTCATTATTTATCTTTTACTAAGAGCTATTTTAATAGTCAGGATGCTTTTAATATCAAATACGAAGAGCCTTTTTTATCCGTAGAAGGGCATTTTGATAAAGATGGCAAGCAAGAATTAGTTCACTGTGGTATTAAGCGAGGAACGAAAAAAGTAATGAAGCGAAATAAAAAAAGTTACGACCGCATGTCCGATCATATCGGTTTGTTTCCGTTGGTCATGGTTTCTCCTACCGATATTAGTTTATTACTGGATGGGAGTGAAAGTCGTAGAAAATACCTAGACTCCGTCATCTCGCAGTTTGATAGTTTGTATCTAGAAAAGTTGATACGCTATAATAAATTAATCGCGCAACGCAATGCAGCCCTTAAACAAATGGCTCGAGGATCACATTTCGATTTATCTACCATAGAATTATATGATCAACAAATTGTACCCATTGCTCAAAAAATATTTGATGTTCGAAAGTCTTTTCTACAAGAGTTGACTCCTATATTTTATAAGTACTATCAAAAAATTACTGGTAAAAAGCGTGAGGAGGTATCTATCATTTATAAATCGCAGTTATTAGACCATGATTTATCGGAGCTTTTTAAAGAAAATATAGCACGTGATCAAATGTTACAACACACATCTGTCGGAATTCATAAAGATGATTTATCATTTCAGTTAGATGGGTATCCGATTAAGAAAATTGGTTCTCAAGGACAGCAAAAAACATTTTTGATGGCATTAAAATTGGCTCAATTCGATTTTATGAAAGAAGCATTGGGTTATAAACCCATGTTGTTACTCGATGATGTTTTTGATAAACTGGACGACAGTAGAGTTGAGCAATTAATGATATTAGTTGACAAGCACCATTTTGGACAGATTTTCATTACAGATACTCACCCAGAAAGGAGTGCTCACATATTCAATAAAATCGAAGCAGATTTTAAAGTTTTTCACATTAACCAAGGTAAAATTGAAAAGAAAAACGAATGAACAATCGATAGGGGAAGTTATTAAAGACTATCTTCAAGAAAGCGGTTGGCAGCATAAGCTAGATGAGCTTGATATCATTACAGAATGGGATAAGGTGATGGGGCCTACCTTGGCTAAATATACTGAAGAGGTTTTTATTAAAAATAAACAACTACATATTCGCCTTACCTCATCTGTTTTGCGTCAAGAGTTAGGCTATAAAAAAACGGAATTACTCCATCAGTTAAACGAAAGGGTAGGCAAAGAAGTGATAACTGAAATTATATTGAAATAAAAAAACCCTACTGATTTGGTAGGGTTTGTAACAAATGACAATCTGTTTTTAGAAAGGTAAGATAATTACTTTTGATTTTATTGCCCATTCCTTCTAAAAAAAAGCCCTAGAAGAACAGGGCTATTATAAAAAAAATGGTTGGGTTGTTTTTAGTAACGCTCAAACTGAGAGAAGAAGAATGCTCCTTCAATGTCCGCATTTTCATCCGAATCCGATCCATGGACAGCATTTTTTGCTTTGCTTTCAGCAAACTCTTTACGAATCGTTCCTTCAGCAGCTTCTGCAGGATCGGTAGCGCCAATTAAAGCACGAAAATCAGCTACAGCATTGTCTTTTTCTAAGATGGCTGCAATAATCGGTCCTGAAGACATGTATCCAACCAATTCGCTATAAAAAGGACGTTCCTTATGTACCGCATAAAAAGCACCTGCAAGTTCTGAAGATAAGTGTGTTTTTTTCAAAGCAACAATGGTGAATCCCGCTGCATTAATACGCTCTAGTATAGCTCCGATGTGTCCGTTTTCAACGGCTTCGGGCTTTATCATTGTAAAAGTTCTGTTTGTAGCCATTGGCATATAATTTTTTGCTTGTTTAAAATACGTTGGCAAATTTATAAAATTACATTCATTCGGTTGGCCCACTTTTATTCTTATTTTTGCCTTCTTTATGCGCACAGTAGAATTAAGTAAACTCAAAAGTATTTTAGCCGTTCCTAAAAGGATAGTGATTACAACCCACAAAGGCCCAGATGGAGATGCCATGGGTTCTTCATTGGCCTTGTATAATTATTTACTTTCTAAAGGACATCAGGTTTGGGTTGTTACGCCAAATGATTATCCTGTTTTTTTGCATTGGATGAAGGGGAATGAAAACGTTTTGCAATACACGAAAGATACAGCTGTTGCAAAAAAATTGACCTTAGCGGCAGATATCATTTTTTGTTTGGATTTTAATCATTTGAGTAGAATTGACACTTACGCTCCTGTAGTAGAACAAGCAACTGCTTTAAAAGTACTCATAGACCATCATCAAGAACCTGATAAATTTGATTTTACCCTTTCTGACACATCGGCTTGCTCAACAGCTCAGCTAATTTATGAGTTTCTTGATTTTCTTGACGAAAAAGACGCCATCGACAAAGACATAGCAGAGTGTTTGTATTGTGGAATCATGACCGACACAGGAAACTTTCGCTTTCCATCGGTAAATGCTAAAACGCATGAAATAGTAGCTTTTTTAATTCAAAAAGGAGCAGAGCATGATTTAGTCTATGATAGGGTACACGACAACAACTCTTTAAACCGTCTTAAATTATTGGGCTATTGCCTGAACGAAAAACTGGAGGTTTTGCAAGATTTTGGTGTTGCAGTCATAAGCTTAACCTCTCATGAGCTTGATCGTTTTCATTTTCAAAAGGGCGATACAGAAGGTGTGGTAAACTACGCCTTATCCATTAAAGGAATTTCGGTTGCTGCTTTTTTTGTTGAGCGGGATGGGCTAGTCAAAATTTCTTTCCGTTCTAAAGGCGATTTTTCGGTAAATCAATTGGCTCGTGATCATTTTAATGGAGGAGGTCATATAAATGCTGCAGGAGGTGCGCATGGAACAAATATCAAAGAAGCAATCCAAAAATTTAAATCTATATTACCCCAATATCAAACATTAAAACAATCAAAAAACAATTAAAAATGAAAGCATTAGTATTGGCCTTAGCCATTTTTTTAGCTGCATGTCAGCAAGAGACAGTCATTACAACCGAGAGTGGCTTGCAATATGAAATTACCTTAAATGGTAATGGAGCATCTCCACAAGTAGGAGATAAAGTAACGGTACATTACTCGGGTTTCCTTAGTGACAGTGCCAAAACAAAATTTGATAGTTCTTTAGATCGAGGAGAGCCATTTAGCTTTAAGCTTGGCAAAGGACAAGTTATTCCAGGCTGGGACGAAGGGATTGCACTTTTAAAAGTAGGGGATAAAGCAATCTTGACTATTCCTTCAGAACTGGCATACGGAGCAAATGGTGCAGGTGGAGTGATACCGCCAAATGCAGACCTTATTTTTGAAGTAGAGTTACTTTCTTTTGAAACACCAGAGCCAATAGTAGCATTTAATGTTGCAGATAAGGATACACTTACAACAGAAAGTGGTTTAAAATACATTATTGTTGAAGAAGGAGAAGGTTTGAAACCCTATGCTTCTCAGTTTGTGTCAGTTCATTACACAGGGTATCTAGAAGATGGAAGTATTTTTGATTCTTCTAAAGACAGAGGAGAGCCCATTGCTTTTCCTGTTGGAACTGGTCGAGTTATTCCAGGTTGGGATGAAGGCATTATGCTATTAAATGTAGGCGGAAAGGCTCGTTTAATTATTCCTTCACAATTAGCGTATGGTGAGAAAGGAGCAGGAAATATCATCCCTCCAAATGCTACATTAATTTTTGATGTAGAGTTATTAGACGTTAAATAATGGCCTTAATCAATGAATTAGAAAAACAAGGGAACTTCCTTTTTAGGTATAGAGGTCAGTTCCCTGTTTTGCTTTTCTTTTTAGCCATTCCTTTTCTTTACTGGACGGAGCTGGAGTTACTAAATGAATCAACAAGGGCTCGCTTCACTTTTATCGCCATCCTAATTAGCTTTTTGGGTTTTTGTGTTCGTGCTTACACTGTAGGAACAACGCCAAAAGGTACGTCAGGACGAAATACTAAAGAACAAAAGGCTTATGTCCTAAATACAACAGGTATTTATGCTACCGTAAGGCATCCGCTGTATGTGGGGAATTTCCTAATGTGGATGGGCATTGTGCTTTTTACTTACAACCTTTATTTTGTGATCCTAGTAAGCTTGCTATATTGGCTTTATTATGAGAGAATTATGTTTGCTGAAGAGCGCTTTTTAGAACGTAAATTTGGAGATGAGTATATAAAATGGGCATCAAGCTTACCGGCTTTTTTTCCTAATCTAAAATCCTATACTCCATCTATTGTTCCTTTTTCTTTTAAAACAGTTTTACGCCGCGAGTATTCGGGTTTATTAGCCACTGTTCTTGGTTTTGCTTTTGTAGAATTGATTAGGAATTATTTTTTTGAAGGAAGTTGGTTCATTGCTAAACCTTTTCAATATGCACTGATGATTGCCATTGTTTTGGCAATATCTTTGCGTAGTTTAAAACACTACACCCACTTATTGGCAGAAGAAAATCGCTCCTAATTTTTTTTAAAAAAGCCTTATTGTTAACAAACGAAAAGTATTTATATTTGCCGACCGCATTGGCGAGGTAGCTCAGTTGGTTAGAGCGTTGGATTCATAACCCAGAGGTCGGGAGTTCAAATCTCCCCCTCGCTACAAAAAAACCTATTCTGTTTAGAATAGGTTTTTTTATGTACTTAACTCTTATTTAATGGTTAATAAGCATAGAGTGGGTAGCTGCTCATGAGTGCGTTCACTTTTTGGCGTACACTTCCAATAATTTGTTCGTTGTCTATGTTCATCAGTACTTCGTCTATAAGCTCCACTATCTGAGGGATGGTGTCTTCTTTGATACCACGTGTGGTAATGGCAGGGGTGCCTAATCGCATACCAGACGTTATAAAAGGAGATTTATCATCGAAAGGAACCATATTTTTGTTAACAGTGATGTCTGCTAAAACTAAGGTGTTTTCAGCTTCTTTTCCTGTAATTCCTTTAGAGCGTAAGTCAATTAACATACAATGATTATCCGTACCATCAGAAATGATTTTATAGCCTTTATCAATAAAGCATTGAGCCATTACCTTAGCGTTTTTAACTACTTGTTTGGTATATTCTTTAAACGATGGGTCTAGCGCTTCACCAAAAGCTACAGCCTTTGCTGCAATTATGTGCTCTAAGGGGCCTCCTTGTGTTCCTGGAAACACAGCAGAGTCCATCAACGATGACATCATTCTCACTTTGCCCTTTGGTGTTTTTAGTCCAAACGGATTTTCAAAATCTTTTCCAATCATAATCATTCCGCCTCTTGGTCCTCTTAAGGTTTTATGAGTAGTAGTAGTAATGATGTGGCAGTAATCTACAGGACTATTCAAAACACCCGCTGCAATTAATCCAGATGGATGAGATACGTCTCCTAACAATAATGCACCTACACTATCGGCTATTTCACGAAATCTTTTATAGTCCCAGTCCCTAGAATAAGCAGAAGCTCCACAAATAATAAGATTGGGTCGTTCTCTTTCCGCTGTTTCGGCAATGGTTTCGTAATTAACTAGGCCACTTTCTTTTTCTACTGAGTAGAAGCTAGTTTGATAAAGTTTTCCGGAAAAATTGACGGGAGAACCGTGGGTTAAATGTCCTCCGTGAGCTAGGTTAAAACCTAAAATTTTATCACCTCTACTCAGAACCGCTAACATAACCGCAGCATTTGCTTGCGAACCAGAGTGAGGTTGTACGTTGGCATACTCTACCCCAAACAATTCTTTTGCTCTATCTATAGCCAAGCGTTCTACCTGATCCACAACTTCACAGCCGCCGTAGTATCGTCTTCCCGGAAAACCCTCTGCATATTTATTGGTTAATACAGAGCCTGCTGCATTCATAACCTGCTGGCTTACAAAGTTTTCAGAAGCAATGAGTTCAATTCCATTGGTCTGTCTTTCTTTTTCATTTTCTATGAGTTGAAATATCCTCTTATCTTTATTCATGATGATAATTTACCTATTTTCGTTGTTTGAACAAAGATAAAGTGAGCAATAGAATTACACAATTATTTGGGATAAAATATCCCATCATTCAGGCTGGTATGATTTGGTGTAGTGGTTGGGAGTTAGCATCAGCTGTTTCTAACGCTGGTGGTTTGGGCATTATTGGTTCTGGCTCTATGTATCCAGAGGTGTTGCAAGAACATATCCAAAAATGTAAAAAAGCAACTGATAAGCCATTCGCTGTTAATCTGCCTTTATTATACCCTCAAATTGACGATCACATAAAAATAATTATTGACGAGGGAGTAAAGATTGTTTTTACGTCTGCTGGTAACCCTAAAAAGTGGACACCATTATTGAAAGAAAAAGGCATAAAGGTGGTTCATGTAGTTAGTAATGTAAAGTTTGCTTTAAAATGTCTTGAAGCCGGTGTTGACGCCATTGTTGCTGAAGGATTTGAAGCAGGTGGGCATAATGGGAGAGAGGAAACAACAACTTTTTGTTTGCTTCCACTAGTACGGAATGCGGTTGATATTCCATTAATTGCAGCTGGTGGAATTGGTTCGGGTAGTTCGATGTTAGCAGCGATGGCTTTAGGTGCAGAGGGAGTCCAAATAGGCAGTCGTTTTATCGCCACGCCAGAATCATCCGCACACCTAAATTTTAAACACTATTTGCTCGATGCGCAAGAAGGGGATACAGAATTAGTTTTAAAAGAGCTAACACCAGTTCGCTTATTAAAAAATAAATTTTACGAAAATGTTCAAGAAGCTTATAAAAAAGGTGCAGACAGAGCATTTTTAAAAGAATTGCTTGGAAGAGGTCGTGCTAAAAAAGGGATGTTTGAAGGGGATATGCAAGAGGGTGAATTGGAAGTAGGGCAAGTATCCGCATCGATTGATACTATTCTGCCTGCTGCAGACGTTGTAGATGAAATTTGGAACGAATTTTTAATAGCAAAAGCAAAGCTTGAATCTCTATTTAATGAATGATAAAATTACCAACTTTCTTATGTTTTTATAATTTGTCATGAGGATACTACTATTTTTTCTATTAACAATTCTTTTTGAGTTTGCTTACTCACAAGATCCTGACCCGCCTACCATCACGCATGTCTCAATAGATTCAATAAGTCAACAGGTACACCTTTATTGGTATAATAACGCTCCGCAAGCCATTGGCTATGTGGTATATGTTCAGGATGCTTCAGGGTTGTGGATCCCATTAGATACGGTAATGGGAGCGCAAAATTTATCGTACACAACCCAGGCCTCAAACGCTCAGTTCGAAGAAGAATCGTATAGTGTTACAGCATTTGATGCGTTAGGAAATAGTAGTAATAGGAGTGAAGCTCACACAACACTTTCTCTTCGTTACAATTACTCATTGTGTGATACTTTGTGTCAGTTACAATGGAATTTGTATCCAGTAATGTTAAATCAAATAGGATTTATTTTAAGAGTACACAGTAAAGACTTGCAAGACACAAATATTCAAACTGAGGATATTCAATTTTCTGTTTTTGATACTACCTATGCTTTTCCTGTTGCTTACAACAAAAAATATACGTTCACAGTACTTGCAAAAAACTCTTTAGACTCATTATCAAGATCTAACCGGTTTTCAATATCAACAACTCAACTCATTCCACCCGATTACGTTTACATAAATAAAGTA
The DNA here is from genome assembly GCA_965661505.1 of Flavobacteriales bacterium. GTDB lineage: Bacteria > Bacteroidota > Bacteroidia > Flavobacteriales > UBA7312 > UBA7312. The sequence continues at coordinate 12,124 of CBFIDX010000003.1, forward strand.
GATGTTACAGAGTCAAATGATCTTGAAATTAATATGATAACCAATTCTACATCCGTTTCCTATTTTCAATTGTTTAGGACCCCTTATGAGACTGGTGTTCCAGAATTCATTTCTAATGTTGAACTTGCTCAAAATAGTTTAAGTGCTAGCTATTTAGACGAAGACCTTTTTCCAGAAGAAAGCACTTACCATTACTCTGCAAATGCAATTGATGAATGTGGAAATACTTACGCTCTACCATCATTACCAGATACTTCTTATCGTTTTAGCGTACACCAACTTCAACTAAATTCACAAATTCAGAACTCCGAAATAATGTCCATAAGTTGGGGTTCTTACCCTTTCTTTATAGAAGAAGAAGCATATGGTTTATGGCTAGAAATAAACGGACGTAAAGAATTCATTCGTTCTGTTGAAGCTCAATCTAACGATGAAATTGACATAAAAAAGTACAGAGGCGTGATATGCGCCTATGTAACCGCATACGAACAACAGATTAATAACTTGGCATTAACCGACACGGTTAACTCAAATAAAGTATGTTTTATCAAAGAGCCAATTGTACATATACCAAATGCTTTCACACCTCAAAATGGAGATGTTAAAAACAACTATTGGCAAGCTAGTTTTGAAGGCATTGATGTGATTAACGACTTTGATTTAAAAATATACAACTCATGGGGTATATTAGTCGTTCATATGAAAGATGCATCCGATTTTTGGGACGGTTCCATAAATGGAATTTTGGCACCACAAGGAACATATACCTACCAAATGCTTTATACTTTTGGAAATGGTTTAGTATCAAATAAAAATGGCACGCTTCACTTACTCAGATAAAGATGATCTATATTACTATTGTAAGCTTATTATTTCATAAATTTGCCAAATTTTATTTCTCATCATAAAAACAAAGACTTATGGCAGAAGAAAATCCAAAAATTATCGGTGAAGGTTTAACATATGATGATGTGTTACTTGTACCCGATTATTCAGAAGTTTTACCCTCTGAAGTAAATGTTTCTACTCAGTTTTCTAGAAACATAAAATTAAACATCCCGATTGTTTCAGCTGCAATGGATACCGTAACTGAAGCAAAGATGGCAATAGCAATTGCACAAGAGGGTGGAATAGGTGTTTTACATAAAAACATGAGCATTGAACAACAAGCAGCTGAAGTAAGAAAGGTAAAGCGTTCGGAGAGTGGCATGATTTTAGACCCAGTAACACTATTTAAAGAAGCTACAGTAGGGGAAGCGCTTGCCATTATGAAAGAACATAAAATAGGAGGAATTCCTATTATTGATTCTAAAAATGACTTAGTTGGTATTGTAACTAACAGAGACCTACGTTTCGAAAAACAAAATGAAAAGCCCATTACTGAAGTAATGACTTCGGAAAACCTAGTTACTACCCAGCTTACCGATTTAGAAAATGCAGAAGACATATTACAAGAAAATAAAATAGAAAAACTTCCTGTTGTTGATGAACATGGCAAACTTGTCGGTCTTATAACCTACAAAGACATAACTAAAAACAAAACAAGACCAAACGCATGTAAAGATGAATATGGTCGTTTACGAGTAGCTGCAGCTGTGGGAGTGACCAATGATGTAGTACTTCGCGTTGCAGCATTAGTAAATGCCGGAGTTGATGCAGTTATTGTAGATACTGCACATGGGCATAGCAAAGGAGTTATCGATACTGTAAGCCAGTTAAAAAGAAACTTTTCGATCTTAGATGTTGTGGCTGGAAATATCGCCACAGCAAAGGCTGCCTTGGCATTGGTAGAAGCAGGAGCAGATGCTGTCAAAATAGGAATAGGACCAGGCTCTATATGTACTACTAGAGTGGTAGCCGGGGTTGGAGTACCGCAACTTTCAGCTGTTTTAAATGTAGCAGAAGCCCTAAAAGATACTGGAGTACCAATCATTGCTGATGGGGGTATTCGTTACTCAGGTGACATTGTAAAGGCATTGGTTGCGGGTGCAAATACTGTAATGTTAGGCTCAATTATTGCAGGAGTTGAAGAAGCACCAGGAGAAACCATTATATTTGAAGGTAGAAAATTTAAAGCTTATCGAGGCATGGGCTCTGTGGAAGCAATGCAAGCCGGATCTAAAGATCGTTATTTTCAATCTAGTGAAGATAACGTAAAAAAATTAGTCCCTGAGGGCATTGTAGGCCGAGTGGCTTATAAAGGGTTTTTACAAGAAGTATTGCATCAGATGGTGGGAGGTTTAAGAGCAGGGATGGGCTATTGTGGTGCTGCATCTATCAAAAACATGATTGATGCAAAATTTATGCGAATTACTTCTGCAGGGGTTACAGAAAGCCACCCACATGATGTAAAAATAACTAGAGAAGCTCCAAATTATAGTCGATAATAAAAATAATAAAAAGCAATAAAAATGAATGGAATTTTAGCCCTATTGGCACTTGTACTTGTAGCAACTACAACTCAGAAAAAAGAAGATCAAGTTTTAATGGAAGTTGGTAAAGAAGAAGTTACCGTTTCAGAATTTACAAATGTCTTTAAGAAAAATAACAATTTACAAGAAGCAACTAATCAAGAGTTAGAAGATTACGTTGATCTATTTGTTAAATTTAAAATGAAAGTACTGGATGCTGAACGTATGCAGTTAGATACCTTATCAAGTTTTAAGAATGAGCTTGCTGGCTATAGAAAACAACTAGCAAGGCCCTATCTTACCGATAAGCAGGCAGAACAAAAGCTGATTGAAGAGGCATATGACCGAATGACAGAAGAAGTTCGAGCAAGCCATTTGTTACTTTTAGTGGACGAAAAAGCATTACCTAAAGACACATTAGCAGTGTATCAAAAAATAAATTCACTTAGAAACAAAATTCTAAATGGAGAGGATTTTGAAACAGTTGCTAAAACTCATTCAGAAGACCCTTCTGCAAAGACCAATGGTGGTGATCTTGGTTATTTTTCTGCTTTTAGAATGGTATATCCTTTCGAAACAGCAGCATTTAATACTCCACTAGGTGAAGTATCAAAACCTTTTAGAACACGTTTCGGTTACCATATCGTAAAAGTTACTGACAAAAGAAAATCGAGAGGAGAAGTAAAAGTAGCTCACATCATGATTGAACAAGGGGCTAAAGCAACTGATGAAGAGAAACAAGAAGCTACTGATAAACTTTCGCAAATTCTAGACTTCTTTAAAGAAGGGAAATCATTTGATGACTTAGTTCGATACTCAGACGATAAAGGAACAAGTTCTAAAGGCGGAGAGCTTCCTTGGTTTGGTACAGGTCAAATGGTGCCTGCCTTTGAATCGACCGCTTTTTCTCTCAAAGAAAAGGGAGAGGTTTCAGAACCCGTACAAACTATTTATGGATGGCACATATTAAAATTAATTGACAAAAAAGCAGTGCCCTCTTTTGAAGAAGTGAAAGCTGATATTGAACGTAAAATAAAACGCGACAGTAGAGCTAACAAAGGCAAAACTGTTTTGATAAACAGAATTAAGTCAGAAAACAATTTTAGATCCAATATGGAGGCATTGACTCCTTTCTATCAAATTGATTTTGAAGCTCAATGGACTGCCGAAAGCATGTCTAATAACAAGCAGATGTTGTTTATTCTTGATAATAAAAAATACACTCAGGCAGATTTTGCAATATATATTGAGAAGAATAAAACACCAATCGATCAAACCAAAATAGTTTCAGTAATCAATGAGATGTTTGATGACTGGGTTGAGAAAACATGCATTCAGCTTGAAGATAGTTTATTAGAAGAAAAATACCCAGAGTTTAAAGCATTAATGAAAGAGTACAGAGATGGAATTTTACTTTTTAATCTCATGGATCAAAAAGTATGGGGTAAAGCTGTTGAGGATACAATGGGCTTAAAACAATATTTCCAGTTAACAAAGGAAAATTATCAATGGGATAACCGATTAGATGCATCTGTATTCACTTGTTTAAACAAAGAGGTTGCGGAAAGAGTAAGAAGATTAATTTCAACGGATGACAATGTTCGTCTTTTAAGTAATTCTGAACTTTCGTTAATTACTTTTGGTAAGGGTGAAAACCGTCTTTCTATTGATGATATAATCACTATTGTTAACAATCAAAACCCCTTAAATCTTCAAGTAGAATCTGCTAAGTTTTCAAAAGGAGATCATACTCATTTAGATAATGCTATTTGGAAAAAAGGCTTAACAGACAATGAATTAAATGAAGAGATTGTCACTTTTGCATTTATATACGATGTTCTTGCTCCAATGCCAAAAAGCTTAAAAGAGGCAAAAGGTCAAGTTACTTCAAACTACCAGGATTACCTAGAAGCAGCATGGATTAAAGAGTTAGAAGAGCGATATCCTGTAACCATCAATTATGATTTGTTAAATTCTATTATCGTCAACTAGATGTTAAGATTGGTCGGAATTTGTATTTTGTTTGGACTTGTTTCGTGCCATTATAATCAATCGGAAGACGTGCTTTTAGCTCAAGTTAACGAAAAGCAATTGTACCTTTCAGAAATAAAATCCATGCTAACCGATTTTGACTCTGAAAAAGATAGCCTATCCTTTGTGAAAAACTGGATAGAGAGCTGGGCGAAAGAGCAATTACTTGTTCAACAGGCTCAAGAAAACTTAACTTCTGAACTGATAGAAGTTGAACAACAGATGGATGATTATTATAATTCTTTGCTTATTTACCATTATCAGAAGGCAATGGTTGAACAAAAGATGGATACGAATGTCTATGAGCATCAAATCAAACAATACTACGATGAACATAAAAAAGAGTTTGTTTTAAACGAACCCATCCTACAAATGATCTATGTAAAAATAAGTAAGGATGCTCCAAAAATTTCTAAGTTGAAAAAATGGTATCAGTCCTCAAAAGAAGAAGATCGTTTGTTTTTGGAAGAATATTGTTATCAGTTTGCTCAATCGTTTAACTTAAACGATACATCTTGGGTTTATTTATCTGAAGTTTTAGAGCTGATGCCAAGTGAAACGACGAATAATATCGATCTCACTTTGAAAAAGAATCGTAACCTTATTTTAAATGATAGTTTGTCAACCTATTTTATACACATAAATAAAGTTAAGCAAAAAGAAGATTTAAGCCCTTTAATTATAGTGAAGGATCGAGTTAAAAATATAATTTTAAACAAACGAAAGCTCGCTTTTTTGAAAAGTATCAAGGATGATCTTTACAGAAATGCATTAGCAAAAGGTACTATAAGATATGAAGCAAATTAGCTTATTAGCAATACTATGCTGTTTTACCAGTATTGTATTAGCACAGAAAAAGATTGACGGAGTTGTGGCTATTGTTGGAGAAAAGATTGTGTTGCAATCTGCTGTTGAAAGCCAATTAGAGCAAATAAAAGCACAAGGGTATGAACAAGACGAACAGCTCCTAAAATGTCAAATTCTGGAGGAACTTTTGTATCAAAAACTATTAGCCAATAGGGCCCAAATTGATAGCTTGAATGTTAGCGATGAGGAGATAAATTCAGCCATTGATCAACGAATAGCATATTTTGTTGGTCAAATTGGTTCAGAACAAAAGCTGGAAGAATATTTCGGAAAATCTATAAATGCGCTAAGAGAAGATTTTAAACCCGTGTTTAAGGAACAGATGATGGCTCAACGGATGGAGTCTCGCATTACCTCAGATGTAAAAATTACTCCGGAAGATGTTAGAAAATTTTATTATTCCATTCCAAAAGATAGTTTACCATTACTGCCAGCCGAAATGCAAATGTCACAAATTGTACTTTTCCCCAAGGTAAGCAAAGCTGAAAAACAACGTTTAACAGAGAAGCTATTAGGCTTTAAAAACCGCGTTGATTCTGGAGAAGATTTTAGTTTATTAGCCACTCTTTATTCCGAAGATCAAGGATCTGCTACAAAAGGAGGAGAGCTTGGTTTTTTATCTAGAGGAGTGCTCGTTCCAGAGTTTGAAGCTGCAGCATTTCGCCTTCAGGATGGAGAAATTTCTGATGTCGTACAAACAAAATTTGGATTCCATTTGATCCAAATGATTTCTAGAAGAGGAGAGCAAATAAATGTCCGACATATATTACTCAAACCGTCATTCTCTACAATTACTATGAATAGGGCAAAAACAAAATTAGATAGTATTACGAACCTTATTCGAATAGATAGTTTGTCTTTCGAAGAAGCAGCCTATCAGTTTTCGCAAGACGATTCTAAAAATAACGGAGGTTTACTAATAAACCCACAAACAGGTACTTCTAGTTTTGCAATAGAAGAAATTGAACCTTCAATTTATTTTGCATTAGAAAAAATGGAAAAAAATCAAATTTCAGAACCACTTGTTTTTACCTCTATTGATCAAAGAAAGGGATATCGAATTTTGTTTTTGAACGAAAGAACAGTTTCGCACAGAGCAAATTTAAAAGATGATTATGATCGGATAAGATTAGTTGCTGAACAAGAATTAAAAAATAAAACTTCCAAAGAATGGGTAAATAATACCATAAACGAAACCTACATTCTTATAAAAGAAGATTATCAATGCACATTTAAAAATAATTGGAAATAATTATGTCAGAGGTAGAAGCAATAAAAGATTTTCAACAAGCATACAACGATTTTAAGCTTGAAATTGGAAAAGTAATAGTAGGTCAAGAGGAGGTCGTTAAAAATGTTTTAATAGCTATTTTTAGCGGAGGTCATTGTCTATTAGTTGGTGTGCCAGGATTAGCAAAAACACTATTAGTACAAACTATCGCTAGGGCGCTGGGACTTGATTTTAACCGAATTCAGTTTACGCCTGACCTAATGCCCTCAGATATTATTGGTTCAGAAATTTTAGACGAACAAAGAAAATTTATTTTTAATAAAGGGCCTTTGTTTTCTAATATTATTCTAGCTGACGAAATTAACCGTACACCTCCCAAAACACAAGCAGCTCTTTTAGAAGCTATGCAAGAACGTTCTGTAACCGCTTCAGGACAACGTTTTGATTTAGCCAAGCCTTTTTTTGTTTTAGCTACACAGAATCCCATAGAACAAGAAGGAACCTATCCACTTCCAGAAGCTCAGTTAGATCGGTTCATGTTTAATGTTGTATTAGATTACCCTAGTTTGGAAGAGGAAATTGAAGTGGTAAAAGCAACAACTACAGAGAAAGAAGTTCAGTTGAAAAAGGTTTTGAATGGAACACAAATTCTAAATTTCCAGCATTTAATTAAGAAAATACCAGTAGCTGATAATGTTACTGAATATGCGGTTAAATTAGTATCTAAAACTCGCCCTAACACCTTGCATGCAGACGAGAAAGTTAATCAGTATATAAGTTGGGGAGCTGGACCTAGAGCCTCTCAATACCTAGTATTAGCATCAAAATGTCATGCAGCAATAAATGGTAAATTCTCCCCTGATATAGAAGATGTAAAAGCGGTTGCAGTTCCTATTTTAAGGCATAGAATAGTGAAAAATTACAAAGCAGAAGCAGAAGGTTTTACAGTTGAAAGTATAATTAAAGAATTGTTGTAATGATATTACCAATTGTTGCATATGGAACAGTTGTTTTAAAACAAAAAGCGAAAGAGATAGCTGAAGATTATGAAGGTCTTCAACAACTCATAGATAATATGTTTGAAACAATGAATGAAGCCAACGGTGTTGGTTTAGCTGCACCGCAAATTGGTAAAAGCATACGGCTTTTTATTGTTGATGCATCTCCCTTTGAAGAAGAGGAGCCTGCATTAAAGGATTTTCAACAGGTTTTTATTAATCCAGAAATAATAAGTGAAGAAGGTGAAGAGTGGGATTTTAGTGAAGGCTGTTTGTCAATTCCTCATATTAGAGAAAATATTAGCAGAAAACCAAAGATTCGCATTCGTTATCAAGATGAGTTTTTTGACACCTATGAGGAAGAATTTGAGGGAATTTCAGCTCGTATCATACAACACGAATATGATCATATTGAAGGGGTATTGTTTGTAGACTATTTAAGTTCACTAAAAAAAAGAATGCTAAACAGAAAACTTAACGATATATCAAAAGGAAATATTCAGGTTGACTATCGAATGAAGTTTCCACAAAAAAAAGGAAGATGATAAAGAATTTAATAGGATTTTTATTACTCTGCACTTTATGGGCTTGTCAGTCCAAGCAGTCAGCGCATGTCGAACGCATTAATAAGCTGCAAGAACAGCTTGTAGATGAAACGCTGAAAACAGATATTGAAACAGCTCAAAATCTTGTGAGTGAATTAGAAGAGTACTTAGTAACATATTCAGATTCAGCAAGTTTTGTCGATTATTACATCCTGTTAGGCGATTTGTATTCCCAAACATTGAAGTTGCCTAAAAAAGGGCTTTATTTCTTCCAAAAAGTAACCTCAGATTATCCTAAGCATGAAAAAGCTCCAATCGCTCTTTTTTATCAAGGCTATGTTTTAGAGAATTCTCTCAGTAATTACGAACAGGCCAAAATGGCTTATGAACTTTTTTTACTTAATTATCCAGATCATGAACTGAGCGAGACAGTAAAATTGTCAATACAACATTTAGGGGTTCCTTTGGATGAGTTAATAAAGCAATTTGAAGAAGTTAGCAATTAGTGTAATTCTGCTTGTAGTTTTTCTTGCAGTTGCTCTGCATTAAGATCAATTTCTAATTCCCCTTTATTAGCAAAAGAGATTTTACCTCTTTCCTCCGATACTATGATTGCTAAGCAATCCGTGTTTTCAGTAATTCCTACCGCTGCTCTATGCCTCATACCTAAATGCGATGGAAAAGCTTCATTTTCAGTAATTGGAAGAATGCATTTGGCTGCCATAACAAGGTCTCCAGTAATGACAACAGCACCATCGTGCATTGGGCTATTCTTGAAAAAGATATTTTGTAAAATGTTTGAAGACGTTTTTGCTTGAATTAGTTCTCCTGTATCAATGTAAGAAGGGAGTTCGTTTTCTTTTGTGATGATAATGATAGCACCTGTTTTTGTTATTGCCATTTGCTTACAAGCATCTACAATGGCTTTAATGTTCACTTCAACAGTATTTTCTTCACTTATCCATTTAAACTTCATGATGCCTTCCTTAGAGAAGAATTTTGTATTCCCAATCATCAACAGAAATTTTCGTAATTCTTGTTGAAAAACGATAATGACTGCTAATACACCTACACCAATAAACTGACCTAAAATTTCACTTAAAAGTTCCATCTGAAGAGCTTCCACCAACTTCCAAAGAAGATAGATGGCTGAAATACCAACAAAAATTTTGATTGCTACGGTACCTTTTACCAGTTTATATAGCTGAAACAACAGGAAGGCAACCAATAAAATATCTACTATATCTAAAATGCTAAACTCTAAAAAATTCATTTATGAGTTGTTTTTAGCGAAATTAATGATTTTAACGCATTCTACGGCTTCTTTAACGTCATGAACACGTAAAAAGGAAACACCCTTTAATAAACAAATTGTATGTAATACAGAAGTTCCATTTAAAGCCTCTTGAGGTTGTGTTTCTAATAATTTATAAATCATAGATTTTCTAGAAACACCAGCAAGCAAGGGTCTGCTTAATTCATTTAATTTTTCCATCTTGTTGAGTAAACGATAATTGTGAGCCAACGTTTTACCAAAGCCAAAACCCGGATCAACGATAATATCTTCAACTCCTTTCTTTTCTAAAATTGATATCTTTTTCTTGAAAAAATCAGCAATTTCATCTTCAATACATTCGTACTGAGGATTGTTTTGCATGTTTTGTGGTTTACCTTTCATGTGCATTAAAATATATGGAACTTTTAATTCCGAAATTGTATCAAACATTTTTTCATCCATTTCTCCAGCAGAAATATCATTAATCATATGCGCTCCACTATCAATTGATTTTCGTGCAATTTCTGATCGAAATGTGTCAACAGACAATACTGTTTCAGGAAACTCTTTGTTAATAATTGGAATAATAGTTTTTAGTCTGTTCCATTCTTCCGTGGCTGAAATGTGTTTTGCTCCTGGTCTAGATGAATAGGCACCAATATCAATAATTTTTGCTCCTTCCTTGATAAACTGATGTGCTTTTTCGACTGCTTTTGTAAGGGTATTATTCTTGCCGCCATCATAAAATGAATCAAATGTAATATTTAATATGCCCATTACTTGAGTTGTTGATAAATCAAGCAATATGCCCTTGGCATTTATCGTATTTGAAGATTGAAATTTTTTATCTTTAGTCATAATTTAATGGTGATTTCATACATGCAAAAAACCGTACAAGAATATGAGATGGCAATGGCCAAAAGTAAGGATATTTTCATCAAAAAAATGAAAGATTATGGTAGTGCCTGGCGTATTTTAAGATTAAGTTCATTAACTGATCAAATATTTATTAAAGCCCAACGTATTAGAAGCATAGAAATGAATGATGGTCACCAGAAAGTTGGTGAAGATATAAGAAACGAATTTATAGGAATAGTTAATTATTCCATCATCGCACTCATCCAACTAGAAAAGGGGATAGTGGATCAGCCGGATATGACTGTTGACGAAGTGGAGAAGTATTACGACAAATTTGCTCTTGAAGCAAATGAACTAATGCAGTTAAAAAACCACGATTACGGAGAAGCCTGGAGAGAAATGCGAGTAAGCTCATTAACTGATTTGATTTTACAAAAGTTATTGCGCGTAAAGCAAATAGAGGATAATAAAGGCAAAACCTTAATTTCTGAAGGGATTGACGCAAATTATTTTGACATGATTAATTACGCAATTTTCGCACTAATAAAACTGAATTGATATGCATTTTTTAACCCTAACTTCAAGATTACTAGTTGGTATTTTATTTATTATTTCTGGATTAATTAAAGCGAACGACGCTTTGGGTTTTTCGTATAAACTAGAGGAGTATTTCTCTTCAGCTGTGCTTAATATGGAGTTTCTTATTCCATTTGCTTTTGTAATGGCGGCTGCCATTTGTATTGTAGAGGTTGTGCTAGGAGTAATGGTATTGATAGGAGCGTATCCAAAACTTACTTCTTGGTCTCTTTTGGGCATGATTTTATTTTTTACCTTTCTTACCTTTTATTCAGCATATTTTAATAAAGTAACCGATTGTGGTTGTTTTGGCGATGCAGTTAAATTATCTCCTTGGGAATCATTTGGAAAGGATATCATTCTTTTGGTATTTATTGGTATTATATTCATAAGAAAAAGGCTGATTAAACCCATTTTTTCTCAAAAAATGGAAAATATGTTCTTAGCCATCGTTACCTTTTTCTCTTTTGCCTTTGTTTATAATACTTACAGCCACCTTCCAGTTAAAGATTTTCGCCCTTATGCTGTTGGAAAAAATATAACAGAAGGCATGAAGAATTGTGATGAGTTAAACTTGCCATGCCCAGAGAAAATCGATTACTTTCTAGTGAAGAACAAAGAAACTGGCTTAGAAAAAGAAGTGCTTTCAACTGAATGGAATTGGCAAGAAGATGATTTTGTTGCCAATACTGAAAAATCATTAATCATTGAAGGTTATGAGGCTCCCATAAAAGATTTTAGTATATCGCTTAATGGAGCAGATTATACAGACTCAATCCTGATGTCAAAAAATACTTTATTAGTTGTTGCTTACAACCTTGAAAAGACAGAAGATGAAGCATGGAAACGAATTAAAGAGTTAGCCTTAGCATCAGAATTGGAAGGAATTACTTTTGCTACACTGACAGCATCTACAGATGAAAAAATAGCATCATTCAAACAACAGATGCAAATTCCTTTTCCTTTTTACTTTACAGACGAAACAACGCTCAAAACAATTATTCGATCAAACCCTGGTGTTCTATTGCTTAATGAAGGAACCATTATAGATAAATGGCATTATAACGATTTCCCCAAATTCGAAATCATCAAACAACATTTACAATAAGATTTGGCCTTTTTTATCACAAAACGACTTTTGTATGGTTTACTAGTGATGTGGGGAGTAGCTACAGTGGTTTTTTTCTTGTTTCAAATATTACCTGCCGATCCGGCACGTATGATGTTAGATCAGCGTGAGGATGCCGACTTACTTGAAAACATTAGGACTAAATATGGATTTGATAGACCGATAACTGAACAATACTGCTTGTACCTTAACGATCTTTTACCTTTATCTTTTCATCACCTTCATCTAGATGCTTATACGCACATAAAAAAATACAAAGCAAAAGAGTTGTTTACAATAGGACAATATCAACTTGTTATTAAAGCACCCTATTTAAGAACATCTTTTAAAAAGACAGATAAAAAGGTAAGTAGGATCATTATTGATACCTTACCCAACACCATTATTTTAGCTATTAGTTCCATTTTCATAGCGCTTTTGGTAGGCATTGTTGTGGGGTTGTTAGCGGCTATTTGGAAAAATAGTTGGTTTGATAAGCTAGCTACAATTTTTGGTGTATTGGGGATGTCTTTACCTTCCTTTTTTTCGGCCATTCTTTTCGCATGGATTTTTGGTTATCTACTAACAGATTTTACAGGACTTCATATGACTGGTAGTCTATATTCCGTTGATGATTATGGCAATGGAGAATACCTAAATCTATCAAATCTTATCCTACCAGCAATTACCTTAGGAATTCGTCCCTTAGCAGTAATTATACAGCTTAGTCGAAGTTCAGTTCTTGAAACATTAACCCAAGACTACGTTAGAACAGCAACCGCTAAAGGCTTACACTTTACAAAAGTATTGTATAAACATGTTTTGCATAATTCACTGAATCCAGTAGTCACAGCTGTTTCAGGTTGGTTTGCTAGTTTATTAGCAGGAGCAGTTTTTGTAGAGTATATTTTTGCATGGGATGGTATTGGAAAAGAGATTGTAGAAGCATTAAATACTTTGGATCTCCCTTTAGTGATGGGAAGCGTGCTTACAATAGCAACACTATTTGTTGTAATAAATATTTTAGTTGATTTAACCTATGGGTGGCTTGACCCCCGAATAAGATTATCGTAATGCCAAAAAAAATAGTTGCAGGAAATTGGAAAATGAACCTCAGTGTTGAAGAGGGTGTCAATTTAACAAAAGAGATAAGTGAAAATTTAAACACCACTGCTGAAACAGATGTGCAAGTAATTTTAGGTGCTCCATTTACCCATTTGGCTCCAGTAGCTCAGGTTTTAGGGGGTAAGATAGCGCTAAGCTCACAAGATTGTAGTGTAAATAGTAACGGAGCTTTTACAGGTGAAGTTTCTGCTGAGATGATTGCCTCAACAGGTGCTTCATATGTGATTTTAGGTCACTCCGAAAGAAGGGAATACCATGCTGAAAAAACTGCTTTAATTGCTCAAAAAATAAATAAGGCACTAGAACAAAATTTAAAAGTAATTTATTGTTGTGGCGAGGTTCTTATTGAAAGAGAAAAGAATGAACAATTTACTGTCGTTGAGAATCAAATTTCAGAAGGACTCTTTCATCTTGATCAAGACCAGATGAAAAATATAGTCATCGCCTATGAGCCTGTCTGGGCTATAGGCACTGGTAAAACAGCTACATCCAACCAAGCTCAAGAGATTCATGCCTTCATTAGAAAAGTTTTAGAAAAGAAGTTTGGAAAACGAAGTGCGGATAACACCTCTATTCTTTACGGTGGGAGTTGTAAGCCAAGCAACGCAAAGGACTTATTCGCACAAGATGATGTTGATGGAGGATTGATTGGAGGGGCGTCTCTAAAATCGGACGATTTCATAGCAATAATTAATTCATTTTAATGGTTTACGAAGAGGTCATATTCGAAATTAGCCCTTTACAACCTTGGCGGGATGTTTTAATTGCGTATTTGAGTGAATTACCCTACGAGAGTTTTTTGGAAACAAAAAATGGTTTAAAAGCCTACATACTTAACAAAAGCTTTGATAAAGCAGCTTTGCAGGAAGTACTTAAAGACCTTAATACACAAGTCAACTTCCATCATAAAACATTGCAGCAAAAAAATTGGAATGCTTCTTGGGAGTCTGATTTTAAGCCTATTAGAGTTGGTGATCGTTGTGGAGTAAGAGCTGATTTTCATCAGCCGATCGAGGTAGAATATGAAGTTATTATTACTCCAAAAATGTCGTTTGGAACGGGTCATCATGCTACTACTTTTGGAATGATGGAACAGATGTTACAACTTGATTTTCAAGGAAAACGTGTTTTGGATATGGGTTGTGGAACAGCTGTTTTAGCTATCCTAGCAGAAAAACTTGGATCAACACACATTCAAGCGATAGATATTGACGAATGGGCCTATAAAAATGCACTTGAAAATATTCAAATGAATAATTGTAAAAACATTCAAATTAATATTGGTGGAGCTGAAAAAATACAAACTAAGTTCGACATTATATTAGCAAATATAAATCGTAATATATTGCTAAAGGATATGCCTAATTATGTAAGCGCACTAAAACCAAATGGCTCTCTTTTTCTTAGCGGTTTTTTTCTTGAAGATTTTGAAATCATTAAGCAGAGCGCCTCTAGTTTTGGAATAATAAACATTCAACATCATACGCATGATAATTGGGTGACTGCTCAATTTTTAAAACAATAACGAGATGAAAAAATATACGCTTATTATAATTCTTTGTTTTTTAGTTAATGGTGTTTTTGGTCAGGCTACAAAACGATTAACTCAATTTAGCACAGAAACAGACTCTTACATTGAAGAATTAAATGAATTTATGTTAGTATCACCATCAGAAGATGTGAAAAAGCTAATGAAGCAGTTTTCTAAAATTTGGAAAGAAGAGGTCTTTAGCACTGAAAAAAGACAAGCTATTTATGACCTATCAAACACTATGTTAAAAAAACGAAAGCGATCAACGCATTTTGAAAAAATGATTGCCGCTGTACTAGCCTTTTCCAGTAAAGACAACTTTACTTCTGAATTTAACAATTGGTCAACTGTGGTGTTAGAAATGTTAAAGAATTCCTCCACTTCACGGCAAATGAAGTTTTTAACTTTTTCAAAAGATTTATTCGAGTATGATATGTTAATGAGAAATAGATCTGTTAAATGGATGGCCTCCTCATCAAATTATACTTTTAGCATAGACAGCATTCCAAGAGTACATTTTAATCAACCTTTCAATTTACTATGTTTAGCTAGAGGTGATACGCTTCGAATTAAACATACAGAAGGTGTTTACCTGCCAATAAACGGACAATGGAAAGGAAAGAGTGGTGTAGTTGATTGGCAAAAAGCAGGGTTTTCTAAAGGTGAAGTATATGCTGAGTTGAGTAAGTATAAGATCAAAATGAGAACACCTGGGTTTTCTGCTGACTCTGTTCGATTTTATAATGATGAAATGTTTGAAGATAGGTCCATTCTTGGAACCTTAGAAGATAAGCTTATTGATCAGCGAGAAGACAAAGTTACTTATCCGAAATTTGAATCATACAATAAGAAATTAGTATTGTCTCAACTTATTGAAAATGCTGATTTTGTTGGCGGCTATTCTTTGTATGGCAATCGATTCGTTGCTAGTGGAGGAAAAGGAAGTGCAGCAAAACTTGTTTTTTACAGGAATGATCAAAAGTTTATTGAAGCAGCATCTGATAGAATTGCAATAACAAATAACAGAGTTATGGCCTCTGATGCAGCGATAAAAATTCTTTTTCTAAACGACTCAATTATGCATCCAGGATTGGATTTACGTTTTGATCAAGAAGAATCAAGGTTGGATTTAATAAAAGATGGAGACGGACTTTCTGCCGCACCTTACTTAAACACCTTCCATGACTTAGAAATGAATTTTCAAGTTTTAAAATGGAAAACAGGAGAGGATGTCATTACTTTTGGAACACTACCTGCTAAAACAACCACCCCTGCTACTTTTGAATCAGCTAACTTTTATACCGATCAACGTTTCGACTTCTTGATGGGTATAGACTCCAAACATCCATTGGTTAGGATTCGTGATTTTATGCGTAACGAAGGATTCGAAGATGATTTTTTAATTGACGATTTTGTAAGATCTTCAAAGTTACCCAGCGATCAAGCAAAACGATTTTTGATGTGGATGTCTGCTCAAGGGTTTTTAATATATAATGCAACTACTGGTGAAGTAAAAGTAAAAGATCGTGTTTATAGGTATTTGGATGCAAAAGCTAAAAAAACAGATTATGATGTGATAAGTTTTATCTCCCAACAACCCAAAGAAAATAAAAATGCCATTCTTGACTTAAATAGTATGGATTTAATAATTTTCGGAGTAGAAAATGTTTTTGTTAGCAATGTAAGAGATGTGATTGCAGTCCCTAGAAACAAGCAAATTGTGGTAAAAGAAAATAGAGACTTTTCGATGAGTGGAAGGCTAATCGCAGGTAATGGTGGAAGGTTTCGGATAAACTGTGAATCCATTAATTTTGATTACGATGAGTTTAAGATGGAATTTACGGATGCTTCAACAGAAATTTGGATTCCAAATAATAAAGAAAAATACGATGAAAAAGGACACCTTATCTTAGAAAGGCTAGAGAGCGAAATTACAATTGCCAACGGAGAGCTAGTCGTTGATACGAACATTAATAAATCAGGAATATGGAAAGAAGATTATCCAGAATTCCCAATTATTCGATCTTACGATAAATCCAAGGTTTATTATGATGACGAAGAAATATTTAGTGGTGTTTATAACCGTGAAAACTTTTTCTTTGAAGTAGATCCTTTTGAAATAGACTCATTAGACACTTACACAAGGGAGTCTTTAAGTTTCCCAGGAGATTTTTATTCAGCGGATATATTACCTAGTTTCCGTCAAGAATTACGCGTTCAAAAGGATAATGCTTTGGGTTTTGTTATGAAGGCTCCTTCAGAAGGATTCTTTTTATATATCGACAAAGGATTTTTTCATGCCGAAAATCGTATTTCACTTGATAAATCTGGCTTGAGGGGTGCAGGACAGTTTGATTATTTGACCTCTGTAACGATAGCTGATGATTACCTCTTTTTCCCAGATTCGATGAATACCTATGCCCAGTCATTTAATTTGGAAAGAACTGTTAATGAAGCTGAATACCCTGATGTAAGTGGAGAATCTATTTATGAACATTGGGAGCCTTACAATGATGTATTGCTAGTGCGTAAGGAAGTTGAAGATTTAGTAATGTACAACGCTCAAGTTTTATTGGATGGACAAGTTTTTCTTCGGCCTGATGGTTTAACAGGAGGAGGAAACGTTAAACTAGATGATTCGGAGTTAAATGCTAACCTTTACGCTTTTAATTTAAATAGTTTTAACTCAGACACAGCCGATTTTCGTCTTAACCGAACGGATCTTGATGCCATCGCTTTTGAATCTATAAATCTACAAACGGAAATAGACTTAGTTAATAGAACAGGTGTTTTTCAATCAAATGGTACAGGCTCTTTTGTAACTTTTCCTGAAAACCAATACATCTGTTATATTGATCAGTTAAAATGGTTTATGGATAAAAGTCAGGTAGAATTAGGGGCATCTGAGTTCGGCTCAGGTTCTAAATTTGTTTCCATACACCCCGATCAAGATTCACTTCGATTTGTTTCAAGTTCAGCTTCTTATAGCTTAACGGATTACATTATTCAAGCAGGGGGAGTAAAAGAAATTATTGTTGCTGATGCAGAAATTTATCCGGATCAAGGAGAAGTGACGGTGGAAACAGGTGCATCTATGAGAACATTAGAAAACGCTACAATTTTAGTAAATAGATCAGATCGCATACATCAACTGTTTGATGCATCAATTAATATTTATAGCAGAAATAGTTATAGTGGAGAAGCGAGTATGGTATATCAAGGAAGAGGGGTGGATGAACAAACCATTCGTTTCACAAAATTACTCGTATTAGAGGATCAAACGATAGGAGAAGGAATTATTCCAGAGGAAAATAAGTTTGCCTTTAACCCTCAGTTTGGTTTTAAAGGAAATGTTCGTTTGGAGGGAAGTCAAAAAGAGTTGTTCTATGATGGAGCATATCAGGTAAAACATGAGTGTACCCTTATCCCTACAACGTGGGTAAAGTTCAACGCTTACGTAGGTACTGAAAAAATGGATTTGCCAGTAGATGGAGTTCAGGATTTAAATGGGAAATCACTACACATAGGTCCTGTTATGGGGCAAGATGCTATTTACCCCACTTTTCTTTCTCCTTTAACTGAAGAAAACGATGCCTTAATGATCACATTAAAAGGAAAGCTTTCATACAATGCTTCAAAAGATCAGTTTGTAGTTAAAGATGAAAATGATAGTACAGGGAATGTGTTTACTATGGACAATGCCAGCTGTGAAATGAATGCTTCAGGTCATTTTAATTTAGGTGAAAAACTAGGACGAGTAGAAACAGCCAACACAGGAAACTTTACCTATAATCCTATGAGCAATACTTTTACTGCCAATACAATGCTTTTCGCTGATTTTTACATGAGTGAAAAAGCGATAGACCAAATGGGTCAAGAGTTTGTTAATGATCCAATGGCCGACGAGTTAGAGATGGATGAAAGATTTTACATAACTGCTTTCGATAGAATTTTAAAGGGACAAGACTTGACTTTTGAATATGAAATGTATGGAGAGTTTGAACGACTGCCAAAAGAGTTGAAAAAGAGTTTATATTTCTACGATCTCAAGCTGGAGTGGAATGAAGAAACCCAAAGCTTTTTATCAAAAGATTGGATTGGTTTAGGAAATATTAAACACCATCAAATTAACAAGCTTTATAAAGGGCATGTTGAAATTGTAAAAGATCAATCAGGAGACGAATTAAATGTATATCTAGAAACCGATATAGGAGATTGGTATTTCTTCACCTATACTAATGAGTTGATGTTGACTAGATCTTCTTTAGACGATTATAATTTGATGATTTTAGAAGTGAAAACCGGACAGAAAAAAGCGCCTTCTAAAAAAGGTCAAGCAGAGTATCAGTACGATTTAGCTTCAGAAGATGCTGTTGATAACTTCAAAAAACGCTTCTTTAGGTAAAACCTAATCTTTGTATTTTCGAGCCCTTTGATTACGACTCTTAACATAACGCTTCTTTTGTTTGCCTATTTAATAGGCTCTTTACCCTTTAGCATATTAGCAGGCAAACTTTTAAAAGGAATTGATATTCGTGAGTATGGTAGCGGAAATGCTGGTGCAACTAATACATTTCGAGTATTGGGTAAAAAAGCAGGCATCCCTGTTCTAGTTCTCGATATATTAAAAGGATACGCTGCTGTTAGCCTAGCCTCTTTTTGTGGATATGAACCTCATACTGAAATGTACATTAATTTTTCATTAGCGTATGGCATAGCAGCTGTTTTAGGGCATGTTTTCCCTATTTATGTTGGCTTTAGAGGTGGTAAAGGTGTTGCAACATTATTAGGAATGATGATTGCTGTTTTTCCATTTGCTGCTTTGCTTTCAATAGGGATATTTATCATTACTTTGTTTTTTTCAAGATACGTATCGCTTAGTTCCATTTTAGCTGGTGTTTTTTTTCCAATTGGTGTTTACTTTTTGTCAAAAGTATTGGTTCCTACAATGGTCATATTTTCAATTTTTGTTCCAATTTTGCTAATAGCTACTCATCAACGAAACATTGAACGAATTTTTAGAGGTGAGGAAAGTAAAGTGAAACTGAAACGACCTAAAAATCAAACAGATTAAATTTTTATTTTTTCTTGTTTTGTAAGACAAACCTTTTGTAAATTCGCAATCCATTCGGCCTCGTAGTTCAACTGAATAGAATACCTGATTACGGCTCAGGCGGTTGCAGGTTTGAATCCTGCCGAGGTCACTCTAGCGGAGAATTGGTTTAAATTAACTGGTTCTCCGCTTTTTATTTTTGATAAATCCTTTAAAAAGTTTGAACTTTTACCCTCCGAGGTCACAAAATGCTCAATGTAAAAATTGAGCATTTTTTTTCATTACTAATAAAATTTCATTAGATATCATAAATCATGATTACTAATTATGCACTGTTGATAGTTGGTTTTACTCAAAAGAATGTAATTAACATAAGTTAGTAATGCTTAATAGCCAGCTTATTTTTTTCCTTCCGCTTTTTCTTTCTAATTTTGTGGCATGGTTTCTAGATTTATTTTTCTCTGTATTCTACCACTATCAATTTTGGCACAAAACACTTTAGACGAAAAAGGTTTAAAACAGGGTGAATGGACCAAGAAGCATTCCAATGGAAAACTTCGATATGTTGGAATGTTTAAAAATGACATTCCGATAGGTATATTTAAACATTATGATGATAAGGGAAATCTTACTATCAATCTAGAATATTTTAACAATGGCAAATCGGCGGCAGCTCGATTGTTTCATCCAAATGGTACAATAAGCGCCATTGGTTTGTACTCACTTGAAAAAAAAGACAGCCTTTGGAAGTATTTTAACGAAGATGAAATCTTAGTTTTGGAAGAAACATACCACTCTGGTAAGTTAAGTGGACCTTCACGTTCCTACTTTACAAATGGAAAAGTGTTGGAAGTTACAAGTTTTAAGGATGATCAAAAAATTGGAGAGTCGAAACAATTTTATGAAAATGGAAGGATACTAGTGAAATGCTATTATAAAAACGATCAGTTAAATGGTCAGTATATTCGTTACTATCCAGATGGACGACGTGAGTTTTTTGGTCGATATAAAAACGATTTAAAAGAGGGTGTTTGGACATACTATTTACCCGATGGAGAAATAGATTATGAACTTGAATACCTAAATGGAAAACTATTAACAGAGCTAAAATTTGAAGATGAGTAAGAAAGGGAAAGTACTAGTTGCAATGAGTGGAGGAATTGATAGTACTGTTACAGCTTTGATGTTACACGAACAAGGGTATGACGTAGTTGGCATAACTATGAAAACATGGGACTATGAAATTTCTGGAGGGAGTAAAAAAGAAACTGGTTGTTGTAGTTTAGACTCCATTAATGATGCAAGAGAATTGGCAGTCGATTGTGGCTTTCCACACATTATCTTAGATATAAGAGAAGAATTTGGTGATTACATCATAGATAACTTTGTAGACGAATACATTGCTGGCAGAACCCCCAACCCATGTGTTTTATGTAATACACATATTAAATGGGAAGCACTGCTTAAAAGAGCGGATCAGTTGGGGTGTGAGTTTATTGCAACTGGGCATTACGCTCAAGTTAGAGAAGAAAACGGAAGGTACGTTGTTTCTAGAGGTGTAGACACATGGAAAGACCAATCCTATGTGTTATGGGGTTTGTCACAAGAGTGTTTAAAAAGAACGATTTTTCCCATGGGTCAGTTTCACAAAGATGACATTAAGCAAATGGCTATTGATAGAGGTTACGAGGAGTTAGCTAAGAAGCCAGAAAGCTATGAGATTTGTTTTATTCCCGACAACGACTATAGAGGTTTCTTAAAGCGAAGAGTAGAAGGATTGGAAGAAGAGGTGAAAGGAGGAAATTTTATTAATATGAAAGGGGATGTTATAGGAACACACGATGGTTACCCTTTTTATACCATTGGTCAACGTAAACTAGGCATTTCATTTGGAGCGGATGCCTCCTATGTTGTTGAAATAAAGCCAGATACTAACGAGGTAGTTGTTGGAGCTAAGGAGGACTTGAAAAAACTTGAAATGTATGTTAAAGGCATCAACTTTGTGAAATACGATCATATTCCTGATGGAACGGAAGCATTAACAAAAGTTCGTTACAAACACCCAGGAGAAATAGCAACACTAAGCAATGAGGGTGTGGAAGTGAGAGCACTTTTTCATGCAAAGGTAGAAGGGATAGCTCCTGGTCAGTCTGCTGTTTTTTACGAAGGAAACGATTTATTAGGAGGAGGTTTTATAGCAAAAAAATGAGGTGGTTATTACTCATATTAGCATTGCCTTTATCGTTGTCAGCACAACATAAACTATGGATAAGTTTTTCGAATAAGGGATCTCAGACGTTGAGCAATACTGAAGTATCAATTTCTGAGCGTGCTAAAGAAAGAAGAATTCGCCAAAACATTACTCTTTCTACAAGAGATTTGCCCGTAAATCCAATATATATTCAGGAGGTAAAAGCACTAGGTTTCGAAGTCATAAATCGTTCTCGATGGTTCAATGGTATTATGGTTTCAGCCAATGATTTAGTGTATATCGATAGCTTACAATCTCTTCCTTTTGTTTTGGATGTTATTGACTTTGAGGTACAGTCTTTTAGTAGAAATGAAAAAGCTAATAAATTTGAATCTATTGATACCATCAGCTATGGAAATGCATTTACTCAGCTAGAGATGTTAGAAGGTCATGCAATGCACCAACTAGGTTTTCAAGGAGCTGATATTCAGATTGCAGTTTTGGATGCAGGGTTTAAAAATACAGACCAATTGGCTGCTTTTGAATCTCTTTTTGATGATAATCAAATACTTGGGACTTGGGATTTTGTTGATCAAGAAGAAAGTGTTTTTGAGGATCATAACCATGGTACAGCAGTTCTTTCAACAATTGGTGCTAATTTAACAGGAGAAATGGTTGGTACAGCACCACAAGCTAAGTTTTGGTTGCTACGAACAGAAAATGCTTCTTCTGAAAACTTAATAGAAGAATATTATTGGCTATGTGGAGCTGAGTATGCTGATAGTGTAGGAGCAGACATTATCAATTCCTCATTAGGCTATACTGCATTCGATTTAGCTCATCAAAATCATTCTTACGCTGATTTAGATGGAAGAACAACACCGATAAGTAAAGCTGCTGTAATGGCTGCTAGAACAGGAATGATTGTATGTAGCTCTGCAGGAAATTATGGAAATAACAATTGGTATTATATTGGTGCTCCTGCCGATGCTGATAGTATCCTAACAGTAGGGGCAGTTTATTCGGATAAAACACCCACCTCCTTTAGCTCTTTTGGTCCTACATTTGATGGAAGAGTAAAACCAACAGTTACTGCACAAGGTGGTAACACCACTGTTTACTCATCAAGCGATTATGTAACCATTAGTAATGGAACCTCCTTTTCATCACCTATTATTGCAGGTATGGTAGCTTGTTTGTGGCAAGCTTTTCCAGAAAAAACAAATATGGAGCTTATAAATGCAATTATGCAAAGTGCTCATCTCAATAACTCTCCTGACAACCAAATGGGGTATGGTATACCTAATTTTACGCTTGCAAGTGCCTTACTCGCCTCTCAAGAGTCTACCATTCCTTATTTATCGGTTTATCCAAATCCGATTCAGTCTTATTCACAAGTTCATGCGTACATTGCAGATCAACAACAAATAAGTTATTCGATATATTCAATGGATGGAAAAAAAATCGTTCATGAAAAAGTAACTAAAGAGAACCTGCCCATTGTTACTTTTGATATGCCTGCATTATCAGCGGGTATTTATATTTTAGAAGTATTAGTAGGAGATACACTCCTAAAAGAGCGCTTAGTACTTAGCCAATAGCTTGGAGAATTTTTTTTGCTCGCACTACGTATCCCTTACTTCCAAAAGCCATGTTGTCAACTAAAATTTGTTTTAATTCTTTGTGTATCCAATTGTTTTCTTTACCCAAAATGAAAAGGATTTGCATTGAGTAAGCATGAATGGCCACTTTTTCATCACTTATCATCCAGTCAAAACATGCTTCAATAATCATGTCTTTTTGTTTTTGAGTGATACACGACTTAAGTAATGAAGTTTCTTTTTTATTATAATTAATGGCAATAAGTTCGCAAATTTTAGCCATTTCCCTTCTTGTGCTATGGTGGGCAACCATAGAAATGTTTTGAGTAAAATAATCAAGGTGAGGAACAATTGGATCTAATGATTTTTTACAGATAAACTCAAGAACACGACCAGCTCTAAAAGATAAATAGTCTTTCTTTTCGAAGCTTAGTTCTAACAATTCTCTAACATTATGCTTGCCGTTTTCAACGAGTCGGTATAGCCTGTTTCTATGATTGCGAGGATCACATTTTGTAGCAATAAGTTCATTTATTATTTCTTCTTTGGTCATCGGACCTTTACTTCAAACATTTTTTCTTCTTCAATATATCCTTCTAAAAGATCACCTGGCTCTACTTTTCCAACACCAGCAGGAGTGCCAGTATATATTAAATCTCCAATTTTGAGGGTGTAGAATTGAGATATATAAGCTATTATTTGATCAATGGTAAACATCATATGTTTCGTGTTTCCACTTTGAACAAGCGTTGTATTTTTTTTTAAAGAAAAATTTAAATCACTAAGGTCTATATTCTGTTTATCAAGATAATTTCTTGAGATAACAGCTGAGCCATCAAATCCTTTAGCTTTTTCCCAGGGGAGTCCTTTTTCTTTTACCTTTTGTTGAATATCTCTAGCAGTGAAATCAATTCCTAAACCAATCCGATCATAATATTTATGTGCAAATTTTTCCTGTATGTGTTTTCCTAATCGATTGATTCGCACTACCAATTCCACTTCATAGTGTACATTTTTCGAAAATTCTGGAATAAAAAAGGGATGACCTTTAGGAGAAATTGCTGTGTCTGGTTTTAGAAAAAAAACGGGTTCTATTGGTTTCTCATTTCCCAGTTCCTTAATGTGATCAGCGTAATTTCTACCAATGCATATAATTTTCATAATCTATTTCCTTCTTTATCAAATGTTTTTTTAAGTGCTTTTTCTGTTAGGTAAATGCTATAAAATAACGTCAAAATAAGTACAATGACTCCTATTAGCAAGGCAGACTCCTCATCTAACACCAGAATTGCGAAAAGTTGTGTTATACACGTGATTAAGGCGCTTTTCCACATCAAAACGGTGCTGTATTTATTAGCAAAATCCCAACAGTCTTGATTTAGCATAGATCTAGTCGTACGATATCCATAAAGATGATTGATTTTTTTAGGAGGATACCTAGCAATAATAAGAGTGATCACTAAAATAAGCGGGCCAATGAATAGATGCGCAATAATCATTAGTCCTTTAATTGTTAAAGTTTCGGAGTTTAATTTCTGTTAAAACTTTTTTAGTGTATAGCGGAAAATCAGCCTGTTGTATCCATGAAAAATATCCTGGGTTTTCTTTTAGTACGTCTAGCACAACTCTTCCTTTGTATTTTCCAAAAGAAAAACATTCTTGCTCTTTATTGTTATAGACAATAAACCCAGCCATATCAGCAGAAGGGTTTCCTCTTATTGAAAAGTCAGCCAAGAAGTCGATATTATTTTCTAGCTCTTCGTATTTATCAAGCTGTGCTGTTAAAATTTCATAGGTGGCTAAGGTGTCTGCTTCTGCAGAATGTGCATTTTCTAAATCTTTTTTGCAATAAAATTTATATGCAGCAGAAAGGGTTCGTTGTTCCATTTTATGAAAAATGTTTTGTACATCAACAGCTCTGTGCCTTTTCATGTCAAAGTCAACTTCGGCTCTTAAAAATTCTTCAGCCAACAAAGGAATGTCAAATCGGTTAGAATTGTAACCCCCCAAGTCACATCCTTCCATCATTTTTTTAATTTCATGTGCTAATTCTTTAAAGGTTGGTTCATTAGCTACTTTCTCATCGGTTATTCCGTGTATTTCTGAAGTTTCTGCTGGAATAGGAATGCCAGGATTGACTAACCATGTTTTACCTTCTTTATTCCCATTAGGATATACTTTGAAAACAGATATTTCTACGATTCTGTCTTTTGCTACTTGCACACCTGTTGTCTCTAAGTCGAAAAAGACAATGGGTTTCGTTAAGTTTAATTCCATTAGTAAAGTTAATAAAAAAGCCCTCTGGAAAGGGCTTTAGGTTATAGTTGAGTATTTGGGTCAAATTGTTCTAAATAGTCTGCTACTTTTCTTAAGAAACTACCGCCCAATGCGCCATCTACAACACGGTGATCATAAGATAAAGAAAGAAACATCATTTGTCGAATACCAATCATATCACCTTGTGGTGTTTCTATCACTGCTGGCTTCTTTTTAATGGCGCCAACAGCTAAAATAGCTACTTGTGGTTGGTTAATAATAGGAGTACCCATTACGTTGCCAAAAGAGCCAACATTGGTCAATGTAAATGTTCCACCTTGAATTTCATCTGGTTTTAGCTGATTAGCTCTTGCTCTAGAAGCTAAGTCATTTACTGTTTTGGTAATACCCATGAGGTTCATTTGGTCGGCACCTTTTACTACTGGAACAATTAAGTTTCCAGAAGGCAATGCTGCTGCCATGCCAATATTTACATCTTTATGCACAATGATATTCGTTCCATCAACAGAAACATTTATCATTGGAAAATCTTTTATTGCCTTTGCGACAGCCTCAATAAAAATAGGAGTGAAGGTGATGTTTTGCCCCTCTCTCTTTTTAAACTCTTCCTTTACGCTATTTCTCCATTTAACTAAGCTAGTAACATCAGCCTCAACAAATGAAGTAACATGTGGTGAAGTTTGCTTACTCATTACCATATGATCAGCTATGAGCTTACGCATGCGGTCCATCTCAATCACTTCTTGATTACCGCTAACAGATAATGAAGGGGTTGATGTTGGTTTAGCTGTCGGGGTTTCTTTCTTCACTTCTTTAGTGTCTTTTGTTGAGACCGAGGTATCTTTTTTATTGACAATAAAAGCTAAGATATCAGATTTTGTCACTCTCCCTTCATTACCAGTGCCTGGAATACGTTCTAATTCATCCAAGGAAATCCCCTCTTCGCTAGCGATGGAACGAACTAAAGGAGAGTAAAAACGACTTCCTTCATTTAGAGTTTGAACACTTTCTTGGATTTGAGCAACTTGTTCTTCAACTTGTACTGCAGCAACTTCTGGACTTGGAGCGACTATTGTTTTTTCAATTTGTGATGTAGTTATTTCTGCTTCACCATCTGTTTCTACGATAGCAAAAACTTCACCTACTTTTACAACCTCATCCGCTTCAAACAATTTTTTTACTAATGTACCTTCCACACTTGAAGGGACTTCGGAATCCACCTTGTCAGTAGCAATTTCAACTACCGTTTCATCCATTTCAATGGTATCGCCAACTTCCTTTTGCCAGCTAATGATGGTTGCTTCAGCAACACTTTCGCCCATCTTGGGCATGATCAATTCTACTTGTGCCATCTAAAAGAGTGATTTAGAAATGTTGGGCAAAATTAAGAAATTATTCGGCTTATTGGATTTCTTTACCGAGTAATGAGCGTCTTATTAAAAGCTTGATGCTGTGTAAAATAATAAGCATTTGTATTCCGATGGTATAAATGGGGTAGTAGAAAGCAAAATGTTTTTTCACAAAAATACGCATGGCTCCATAGAAGTTTTTAATATATCTAAAGCTTAGCTCGTTAGTACTTTCTCCCTTGTAATGCAATATTTTAACCCTTCCTAAATACCAATTTTCAAAACCTCTTTTTTGTATGCGATAAGAAAGATCAATGTCTTCTCCATACATGAAAAATGATTCGTCAAGCAATCCTACTTTTTCCAAAGCCTCTTTTCGCATCCACATAAAAGCACCAGCAAGTACATCAACAATATGATTCTCATCTTTATCTAAATACCCTAGGTGATAACGATTGAAAAACTCGGAGTGTGGAAAGAGTTTGTTTAGCCCACTCATTTTACAAAACGCAACCCAAGGTGTTGGCAATCCTCTTTTAGATTCTGCTAAGAAGTGCCCTCTATCATTGTGCATATAAACACCTAATGCTCCACATGTTGGCCTGTTTTTTATAAATGATAAACATTTTTTAAAAGTGTCTTTTTGAACTAATGTGTCAGGGTTTAACAATAAAATGTGTTTTCCTTTCGCTTTTCTTATAGCTTGGTTATTTGCTTTTGAAAAGCCAGGATTATTATTGTTAGTAATGAGCTTTATTGTTGGGAAATTGTTTTGAAGCATTTCTACAGAGCCATCTTTAGAGTTATTATCTACCACCCATATTTCTGAATCAATTCCTTGGCTAGCAGAAATTACAGAGTGTAAACATTCTTTGAGAAGCTGTTTTACATTATAATTAACGATAATAATGGATAATAACATGAGCGCAAAGATAAAACTAGTTTTTTGTTAAAAGGTCTGTCAATAACTCTATCATTAACAAGACCAACAAGGAGCTGAATATTTTAAATTTGTGCATATGAATTTTCCATCAAAATTGATTGAAGAAGCAGTAGAGCAATTTGCCAAACTGCCTGGTGTAGGACGGAAGACAGCTTTGCGCTTAGCACTAAATTTGCTTCAAATGGATAAAGAAGAAGTAAATCGTTTCGGAGAAGCTTTTATCAATTTAAGAAATCACATTAATTATTGTTCAGAATGTCATAATATATCTGATTTAGATGTGTGTGAAATTTGTTCAAATCCTTCAAGAAATGAAAGTTTATTGTGTGTGGTTGAGGATATTAGGGATGTTATGGCCATAGAGAATACTCATCAGTTTAAAGGAAAGTACCATGTTTTAGGTGGTATCATTTCTCCTATGGATGGTATAGGTCCATCAGATTTAAATATCGAATCATTGATTCATAAAGTAGAGAAAGGATCAGTAAAAGAAGTGATTATGGCACTCAGTACTACCATGGAAGGAGACACTACTAACTTTTATATTTTTAAAAAACTCAAAGGATCAGAGGTAAAACTTAGTGTAATCGCTAGAGGTATATCAGTAGGTGATGAGCTAGAGTTTGCAGATGAAATTACCCTTGGTCGTTCTATATTAAACAGAACTCCATACGAGAGTTCTTTAGCTCAATAAACAACATGTCGCCAGCCTTTATCTTAAGCATTATTGTAGCCTATTTTTTAGTGCTAGTTGTCATTTCCTACCTCACTGGTAAAAGTGATAGTAACGAAGCTTTCTTTTTAGGAAATAAGCAATCACCATGGTATGTAGTTGCTTTTGGTATGATTGGAGCTACTTTATCTGGAGTAACCTTTATTTCTGTACCCGGTTGGGTGGCTGACAGCCAGTTTAGTTATTTACAGATGGTACTAGGTATGACTGCCGGTTATATTGTAATAGCTAATGTATTAATGCCCCTTTATTATAGACTTAACTTAACCTCCATATATAGTTACCTAGAAAAACGCTTTGGAGTAGTTTCTTATCGAACTGGTTCTTTCTTTTTTTTATTGTCTAGAACCATAGGAGCATCCTTTAGATTATATCTTGTAGCGAATGTTTTACAACTGGCTATTTTTGATGCTTGGAACGTGCCTTTTTGGCTGACGGTTTCATTGACAATTTTATTAATCTGGCTCTATACTTTTAGAAGTGGTATCAAAACAATTATTTGGACGGATACTTTACAAACGCTCTTTATGCTCTTAGCTGTTGGGGTTAGTATCTGGCTTATTTCTGATCAAATGCAATTAGGTATTGGAGATTTAATAAGCACCATACAATCATCTGAATACTCACAGATGTTCTTTTGGGAAGGGAAACAAAATTTCTTTAAGCAGTTTTTTTCTGGTATGTTCATTGCCATAGTAATGACAGGGCTTGATCAGGACATGATGCAAAAGAACTTAAGTTGCCCCAACATTGCGGATGCTAAAAAGAATATGTATTGGTTTTCTGCTGCCTTGATAGTGGTAAACATTTTCTTTTTATGTCTGGGAGCAATGTTATATATTTTCGCCGAAAAACAAGGATTAACTATTGCAAAAGGGGATGATTTATTTCCAATTGTGGCATTGAAAGGACAGCTTGGATTGGGCGTAGGTGTGTTTTTTATTTTAGGTCTAATAGCCGCAGCTTATTCTAGCGCAGATTCGGCTTTAACTTCATTAACAACAGCTTTTTGTGTTGATTTCCTGAAGGTAGAAGATAGACCCAGTAAAAAACAGGTAAAGCAACGAAAATGGGTTCACGTAGCCTTTTCCTTATTACTTGTTTTGGCTATTTTAATATTTAAAGCTATAAATGATGAAAGCGTTATTGCTGCATTATTTAAGGTTGCTGGATATACGTATGGTCCTTTGCTAGGACTTTACTCATTTGGATTATTTACAAAATGGAACATTAATGATAGGTGGGTTCCATTAGTTGCAATTGCATCTCCAATAATTTGTTACATCCTACAGCTATATATTCCTTTTGGATTTGAGCTATTAATTGTAAATGGAGCAATTACTTTTACAGGCTTATTCTTTTTGAGAAAGAGCTGATTTTCTTCTGAGGTAAAAAACAATAGACAGGCCCAAAATAATTAAGCAAGAAGAAATAATTTCTGCTTGTGTAATTTCATTACCAAATAGGGTATAAGTAGTGTTTATTCGAATCTTTTCTATAGAGAATCGCTCCAGTCCATTTAGGATAAGATAGATCCCAAATAACATTCCAGGGATTTTTATTCGTTTACGAATGCTCCATAGAAAGGCAAATAAAGCTAAGCCCATAATAACCTCATAAAAAGCTGTTGGAAAAACAGGATAAGGCAAACGATGACAAAAATTCCCTACACATCCTTCAATAGGAATTCCAGCATTTATAACATTATTGGGGTAGTCATAAGCCCACATCCAGTCAGGTAAGGAGCTCATCCAACTGGGTTTAGGAGCTAGGTTATTTATTCCCCAATCACCATCACCAGAAAAATGACATCCCATACGCCCTACTCCGTAGGCTAACATAAGTCCAGGAGCAGCAGCATCTGCAATGTGTGTGTAGTGAATGTTGTGTTTTTTTGCATACCAAATAACTGCTATCGCTCCACATATAAATCCACCGTAAAAAGTTAAACCACTAAACGATAACAATTGACCTAATGGATCTGCTAAAAAGGCATCCATATTTTCTAGATTATGAAATATCTTAGCACCAATTAAACCAGAAATGGCGGCCATCATTATGATATTTCCAACGAGTTGATAAGGATGTATTTTTTCTTGAATTGTTTTTGGGTTGGGTAAGGATTGCTTTGCATACTCTTGGTATTTACTATACCCTGAAAGGATGGCTCCTGCAAAACCGCCCAAAAGACTTCCTCTTAAAGAAAGAATAAATTCTTGTGGATTATTTACAAATTCATGGTAATGAAAGACTGCCTCTAATATTTTAAAACCAATTAAAAAACCAATAATTGAAGCAGAGATTAACTGCCAATTGGATGCTTTTAAACCAATGACTTTGTTTTTTATGAAAACATCTAAAATCCCTTGATTTTCTTTTCTTTTTAACTCTAATGAAATTGTCCAGCTTGCTAGTAAAAATGCGATGGCAACAAAAAAACCAAAGGTTTGGATGGGTAGGGGTATAAAAACTCCAAATAAATCTTCTATTAAATAGCTGATGGTTGGGTACATAAGTTATATTTCTTTAAATATGAATATTCCGTCACTATCGATTTCATTTAAATGACAGTTTACTAATTGATTACACCATTCTTTTTTAAAAGGGGTTTTAACTCGAATATAGTTTTCGGTAAAACCATACATGAAACCATTTTTATTTTCATCTTCAAACAAAACCTTTCTAGTGGTTCCTTTTTGTTGTTCGTAAAAATACCTGCGTTTTTTTGTAGAAAGAACACGCAGCATTTTACTTCTTTTATTTCGGATAGCTTTAGGAACGCTGTTTTCTAACTCTACTGCAACTGTATTGGCTCTTTCAGAATATGAAAAGACGTGTAAGTAGGATACATCGAGCTCATTTAAAAAATGATATGTTTTGAGGAATTCTTCTTCTGTTTCACCAGGAAACCCAACAATTACATCTGCACCTATACAACAATGTGGCATGACTTTTTTGATCCGGTTTACTCTGTCAATGTATAAATCGGTAAGATACCTTCTCTTCATACTTTTGAGTATGGTATCTGAACCCGATTGCAGTGGAATATGAAAATGAGGTACAAATGAATTAGATCGAGCCACAAAATCGATGGTTTCGTTTTTCAGAAGATTTGGCTCGATAGAAGAAATTCGGATGCGTTTTACTCCTATAACTTCATCTAATTTTTTTACTAAATCTAAAAAAGTATGCTCATGTTTTTTATTTCTGAATTCTCCCTTGCCATAGTCTCCTATATTTACCCCTGTCAAAACAATTTCTTGAATTCCTTTTTTTGAGATTTCACTAGCATTTTTCAAAACGTTTTCCAGTGTATCACTGCGACTGATTCCTCTTGCTAATGGTATTGTACAATAGGTACACTTATAATCGCAACCATCCTGTACCTTTAAAAAAGCACGTGTTCTATCTCCAAACGAATAGGCATCAACAAAAAAATTGGCATCGCTTATCTCACAAGAGTATATCTCTGTTTTTTGCTTTTTGGTAAGGTCGGTTATGTAGTCAGTTAACTTAAATTTTTCACTCGCACCTAGTACCATATCAACCCCATCGATTTCAGAAATTTCTTCAGCTTGTAGTTGTGCATAACACCCGACCACAATAATGAAAGCATCCGGTGAGGTGCTTAACGCTCTACGTACAATACGTTTGCATTCTCTATCTGCATTTTCTGTTACTGAGCATGTGTTGATAACATAAACGTCCGCTTCATTTTCAAAACTTACTTTTTGATAGCCTTGATTTTCAAACTGCCTTGAAATGGTAGAGGTCTCAGAAAAATTTAACTTACAACCTTGAGTAAAAAAAGCCACTTTAGCTTGTTCTTGCATAAGACAAAATTACATTTTTCTCCCGTAAAAAAATTCTTTTGTAACCTTCTTACTTTAAGAATCGTAAACTAACACATACTTTCATTTTGAAAGTTTCCAAAAACCACTAATTAAATGAAGAAGTTAAACAATCATTTCTCGAAGTTCTTGATGCTGATGATGGTGGTGTTCACAACAAGTGCTATGGGACAAATTTCTGCTAACTATTTCATTACTGGACCCTCCGTCGGATGTGGGAGCCTAACCGTAGAGTTTTTTGATGTCTCTACAGGTAACCCAAGTAGTTGGTATTGGGACTTCGGAAATGGTTTAACTTCTACAGATCAACACCCTGTCATGTTCTTTTCTCCTGGAGTATATGATATTGTCTTAAAAGTTGAAGATAGCATTTCATTTGATATAATTTCGGTGCAAAATGCGATAAAGGTTTATGAATTGCCAAACGTAAACTTTACTGTCAACAGAAATTCTGGATGTCTTCCTTTAAATGTGGTTTTTGAAGATTTGTCTACTTCCTCCTCTCCAATTGTTTCGTGGTTTTGGGATTTTGGAGATGGAGGAAATGACAGTTCTTCAATATCATCATACCAATATCAAAATGAGGGTGCTTTTGATGTATCCCTATTAGTTACCGATGCAAATCAATGTGCAAACTTGGCCAGTTTTTCAAATTTTATAAAGACAGAAGAGAGGCCATTTATCGATTTCATTTCTACACCTGAGTTTTCATGTCAATCAAATCAACAGGTCGACTTTTTGAACACCACTTCAAATGTTACTAATTACTTCTATAAGTGGGATTTTGGTGATGGTCAAACCAGTACACTTAACAATCCATCGCATATATATTCAAATCAGGGAATATATGATATAGCTTTAATAGCTAGCTCATCCATATGTATAGATACGCTACAAAAGACGAACCATGTAACTGTTGAAGGTTCTTTGGGAGTAGATTTTTCGACAAATGACTCCATTGTTTGTCTTGACGACTCTGTTTTTTTTCACAACGAATCTTCTCAATATGCGAGCGATTTTTATTGGGATTTTGGTGATGGTAATTCTTCAACCTTGTCAAACCCTGTTCACTTATATGCAAATCCTGGACAATACGATGTGTCGCTAAAAGTTAGTCTTCAAGGAAATTGTGTTCAACAATTAACAAAACAACATTTTGTTGAAGTAAATGAGAAACCAATAATCGAATTTTACGCAATTGATAGCGTAAGTTGCCAACTTCCATTCTTGCTTAAACTCAAGGATACTACACTTAATGCAACATCCTGGTCTTGGAAACTTAATGACAGCGTAATTGGTTTTAACTCAATAGAACAAGTGTTTTTAACTTCAATTGGCATGTATGATGTGTCTGTTGAGGTTATTGGTGCAAATGGTTGTGTAGGTAAAAAAAGTAAAGAAAATTACATAAAGATAGATCCGATTAACGCGTCTTTTGTTTCAAATTTACAGCAAGGATGTACGCCCTTAGAAGTTGGTTTTCAGGTAGATAATTTAGGATTAACACCAATGGCTTTTCACGTATGGGATTTTGGGGATGGAAACCAATCAACCACTTCAATGCCAATACATACTTATCAAATCGATGGAATCTTTGATGTATCTGTAAACCTTAAAAACGAAATTGGATGTATGTCCTCTGTTTTAATGACGGATTATATTAAGTCAACAGAACCACCTATTACCAATTTTATACTTAGCGATACCCTAATTTGTGGAAATGACAGTGTGTTTTTTACGGATTTATCCCAATCGGTTCAGCCAATTACCTCATGGTATTGGGATTTTGATGATCAGCCTTTTTTAAATTCTTCATTACAAAATCCTGGACACTCTTTTACAGATACAGGTTACCATTCAGTAAGTTTAATTACAGAAGTAAATAGTTGTTACGATACACTTACAATGGATAGCATTGTATATGTTGATTCTCCTCTTGCCTTGTTTTATCAAACTCAAAATTGCCTTGATTATAATGAAATTAAATTTTTTAACGAGTCCGTAAACTTAGATAGTTGTGTGTGGGATTTTGGAGATGGAAGCTTTTCTAATTTAATTAATCCGATACATAACTACGCGGCTTATGGTTTGTATTCTGTAACCTTAAGCGTATATAACCAAAATTCATTGTGTATTGGACAACTCACAAAAGACATAGTTGTTGAACCTCCTTACCCTGCACTAACAATTGATTCTCTTTATCATTCTGAGGGATGCCCACCACTAACGGTTTTGTTTCATGATGTTTCTCCATATAGTGATGAAAACCCTTCTAGCCCCTACAATGTGCTCGATTTAATCATTTTCGGTGATGGAAATGAATCACATTCTAATTACATAAATACGTATACAGAATCAGGCTATTACGACGTAAAGCATGTGGTAGGAAATACTATGGGGTGTGTAGATACACTCACTTACGATAGTTTGATTCATATTTTTGAAGCCAATGCAAATTTTGAATTAGGTGCCGTTTTAAATTGTAATCCATTTGAAATCGAAATGACGGACCTGAGTGTTTCTGACGATAGCATTGTTGATTGGTTATGGAAATCAGATGGACAAATTTCAAATCAACAAAATCCGAGTTTTATTTTTACGCAAGAAGGGTTTTATGATGTTTCCTTAAAAATTGAAACCAATGAAGGTTGTGTTGATACTCTTGTAGTTGGGGAGGGGGTAAATTATCAGCCAGTAGAAGCAAGCATTATTCATTCCAATCTTGCATGCCTTAAAGACACGGTCTTTTTTGAATCAGTTTCTGAAGGGATAGAGGTATCCTTAAACTGGAACTTTACTAATGACACTTCGAGTTTGGTATATGCTTTTTATAATACACTTGGCGTTAATAATGTGCAATTAGTTGCAACAGATGCTTATCAGTGTTCCGATACCGTAATATCTACAATTGAGATAACAAAGCCAGTAGCAGATTTTACTGTAGATAACCTCACCTCAAATTGCCCCCCACTTATTTGTAGTTTTACTGACCTTTCTTCACCATCGGTCTTAGCATGGCAATGGGCTTTTAGCGATTCCAGTAACTATTCGGTTCAAAATCCTTCAAAAGTATTTACTGTGTCTGGAAGCTACGATGCTACATTAATCGTGATTGATTCCTTAGGTTGTTCTGATACCTTGGTCGCTTCTGATATCATTCAACTTAATGGTCCTGAAGGAATTTATGATGTAACTAATAATGTAGTTTGTAAAGATGAAACAATCACTTTTGAATCTACTCTTTACAATGCTTCTAATGTTCTTTGGAATTTTGGTGATGGGACCTTTGCAGTAGCTGATACGGTTGATCATTCTTATTCATCGAATGGAGTTTATCACCCTAGTATGATTATTAGTAATTCTTCTGGATGTCAAAATGAAATTTTTCTAGACTCAATAGTAGTTACAAATAATTCAGTTTACATTAACGATATAGGTGATTTTTCAGTTTGTCCAGAGGACTCGGTAGAAGTTAACATTGTTACGAATGGTACTATCAGCTCTTGGGTGCCTTCCATTGGAGTACAAGATACTAGTAGTACCAGTACCTTTATTAAACCTGTCAGTTCAACTACTTATATTTTGAGTGTAGAGGATGGAAATTGCATGAATAAAGATACCATTCAAATACAGGTCCATCAAGCAGTGCCACAAGCCACAGTCAGCTCAGACAGCCCATTTTGTGTAAACTCATCATTTATTTTGTCAGAAAGTGTAGTTGTTAATGAGTCTTATCAAGAAAAATGGGAGATTCTTTCAACTACTTATTATGAAGACCCTGAGCTATTATTCTCAAATCCTGGGGTTTATCCATTTAAGTTAAAAATTGTTTCAGATTCAACCATGTGTTATTCTATACTTGAAGATAGCTTGGTTATAAATGCATCACCTATCATTGAAGCTGGAGAAAACCTAATTCTTTGCGAAGGAGATACAGCAACACTAATTGCACAAGGTGGCGCTAGCTATTTATGGAATAATACTGTTCAAGGTACAGATTTTAGTTTACTTGTAGATAGTACACAATTGGTTATTGTAGAAGGCACGGACTCGAACGGTTGTTCCGCCATAGACGATGCTCTCATTATCGTTCAACCAAAACCTTCCTTATCATTTTTAGGAGATATAGAAATATGTTTGGGTGAAGAATTAAATTTACGGACTGTTAATAATGCAAACATCTTCTTTAATGACACATTTACTAATCATTTTAAACTAATTCCTACGGAATCTTTTTCGCTTAATATTAGACATACTTCATCAGCCGGTTGTTATGATGAAAATACCATTGATGTATTAGTTAACGATACGAATAGAGCAGATTTGATTGTTTCTAACCCAATTTGTGAAGGGCAACTAGCTAGCATAAGTCTTTCGGTAGACGGTCCTCCTTTGGAAAGGCTAAGCTGGAGCATTTTTAACCAAACCACAACTGCCGATAAAATGGAGGTTATTTTTGATGAAGCAGGTATTTATAGCTCTTCGGTAATGACCCATAATATTCATGGTTGTCTTTCTTCATTTCAAATAGTAGATGTTATAGAAGTAAAAAAACAGCCAGATATCGAAATTTATCAACTGAACACCTCATTAACAGACATAAACAATACAGCCATATTTCAGGTCTCTAATGAGCATTATCATAGTTATAATTGGGATTTTGGAGATGGTGAACTTTCTAGGCTGATGAATCCATTTCATGAGTATTTAGAAGATAGTTTGTTTCAAGTGGTATTGGAAGTAAAGGATGCCGATATGTGTACAAATTATGATACACTAGAAGTAGTTGTTCAAAAAGAATATCGCTGTTGGATACCAAATTCATTTACCCCCAATAATGATGGTTTGGATGATTTCTTTGAACCCCTTGCTGATGAGCTTGAATATTCTATGACAATTTTTAACAATTGGGGAGGTACAGTTTACAACGGATATAATAAGGCTTGGGATGGTAATTTGAAAAATCATTCTCAAGCGCCAATAGGAACATATACATACTTAATCACTACTCTAGATAAAAGAGGTAAGCAAAGAAATCATCAAGGTGCTCTTCATCTTTTAAGATAAAGATGATTGTTTTTTCATTAGAAAATGAAAGGATAATCTAAGTTATAATTGAGTATTTTTACCCCATTAAATGTTGCTATCATGAACCTTAAGTTGGGTTTTATCCTCTCACTTCTTACTATTACATGCTCACCAAAAAAAGCAGATGAAACACTTGCCATTTTTAAATACAATGAATCTGCTGGTGTCAGTAGTTTAGATCCTGCCTTTGCAAAAGATCAAGCCAATGTGTGGGTTGTAGCTCAACTATTTAATGGCTTAGTTCAGCTAGATAAGGATTTGAAAGTTCAACCAGCCATAGCTAAGAGTTGGAATGTTTCAAAAGATGTTAGAACATATACCTTTAATTTAAGAAATGATATTCTCTTTCATAAGCACACACTTTTAGAAGAGAAAAATAGAAAAGTAAACGCGCATGACTTTGTCTATTCATTTAATCGTTTGACAGACCCAAAGGTTGCTTCCCCCGGTGCTTGGGTAATGAATAATGTAGAATCTTATAAAGCAATAAACGATTCAATTTTTAAGATTACTTTAAAATCACCCTTCCCACCATTTTTAGGACTATTATCAATGCCTTATTTTTCAGTAGTTCCACAAGAAATAATAGAAACAACTAATTTTAGAGATCATCCAATAGGGACTGGTCCATTTCAGTTTCAGTACTGGAAAGATAATGTAAAACTTGTTTTACGTAAGAATCCTCATTATTTTGAAAATGGTATTCCAAAACTAGACGCAGTCTCGATTAGTTTTATTAAGGATAAACAAGCTGCATTTTTGGCTTTTTTAAAAGGCGATCTTGATTTTATTTCTGGTTTAGATGCCTCATACAAAGATGAGGTCCTTACTAAGTCTGGTGACTTGCAACCTACTTATCAAGATAAAATTGTAATGCAATCTCAACCCTATTTAAACACTGAATATTTGGGTTTTTTAATGGATGATAGTAATTTGTCTTTCACACAAAAAAAAGCGGTAAGAAAAGCAATAAACTACGGATTTGATAAAGGTAAGATGATCACCTATTTACGTAATAACATAGGAGTTCCTGCTACAAAGGGATTTGTTCCTATTGGACTTCCTTCTTTTACAGAGAACCTTGAAGGGTATCATTATGATCCAAAAAAAGCTAAAAAAATTCTTTCAGATGCAGCTATTCCAAGAGGGGTGGAGATAGTGTTAAGTACTACTTCATCCTATTTAGATATCTGTGAGTTTATCCAAAATCAAATCCAAGAAATTGGAATAAACATAGAAATAGAGGTAAACCCACCCTCTACACACAGACAAATGGTAGCCACCTCTAAATTGGATTTTTTTAGAGGTTCATGGATCGCTGATTATGCAGATGCTGAAAATTATTTAGCCTTATTTTACTCAAAGAATTTTTGTCCGCAAGGACCAAATTATACTCACTTTAGTAACGAAGAGTTCGATGGACTTTATGAGTTAGCTATTCAGGAAGTAAACGATAGTTCTCGATTTTTACTTTATCAGCAAATGGATCAGCTCATTCTAGATGAGGCAGCAATTGTTCCTTTATATTATGATCAAATTGTACGATTTGTTCAACCTAATATTCATCATTTTGAAAGCAACGGGATGAATATGTTGAACCTCAAGAACGTAAAGAAAATTAATTAAAGGCTGCAACGACAGGGTAATGATCAGATAGCACTTTTTTATAGGTTTTAAAGGAATGAAGTTCTAGTTCATCAGAATAAAGAATATAGTCGATTCTCAAAGATGGGAACTTTCCGTTATAACTTCTTCCTAAACCGATTCCTTTTTCTGAAAAACCATCATTTAACCCTTGAGATAGTTGTTGATAGGCATAAGAGTTGGGTGTATCGTTAAAATCGCCACACAAAATAATAGGATAAGGTGAATTTTTCATGTGAATTTTGATTGTTTCTACTTGTTCAGCTCTAATTTTAAAGGATTTTTTTAAACGCTTACCAATGCTAAAAAGATTCTTTTTTAGAGCATTTTTTTCAAGCGTGGGGTTTTGCATAAAAGAGTAGTCACTTTCTCCAAACCAGTTAGAAGCTAAGTGTACGTTGTAAACCCTAATTGTATCATTTAGGGTAACCATATCAGAATAGATGCAAACATTGTTTTTATGTTCTCCCTTAATGCTTACAGTTCCTTTGTTAATAATTGGAAAGTTAGAATAGGTAGCCATTCTCCATTCCTTTTTTTGACTTTGTAAACCAATGTGACGATAAGGTAATTGGATTTTAGGAAACTCATCTAAAGCATAAAATTCCTGCAAGCACAAAATATCGGGTTTTTCAGTATTTATAAATGCAACAATTTCATTTTTCACATTCTTGTTTTCAATCCATTGGTATAAATTAAATAAGCGAACATTGTAGCTCATTACTGAAAATGATGATTCACTTTGTGATGGCGTATTGTTTACTTTAATGAAAGCATTTAAATGTCCCCACCCAATTAAAATGATGACTAAATTGCTCCAAAAATACCTTTTTAAAGTAACCAGCCAATAAAGCATAAAGCTTGTGTTGATAATAAGAAAAATAGGGTACAAAAGACCTAGAAACGCTAGTGGCCAAAGAAAGGAATTTGGACTGATGTAAGGTGCTAAGTAAGAAAGTGCTAAAGGAAAAAGAGAAAGTAAATTAATTATGTAAAAAATGCGATTCAACCATTTCATTTTTTACTTGCTTTAAAAAGAGTTTCTTTTTCCTGTTTATTTAAACTTTCGTAACCAGACTTAGATATTTTATCTAAAATCCTGTTTATATCTTCTTGTGCAGCAGCTTTGTTAGCTCTCCACTGATCATCATTTTTAGGTCGGTTATAAACCGTTTTTAAAGAGCTAGGCTTTTTCTTAAAAAAGTGAAATATCGATTTTAAAAGCCAGTCAAAGCTTTTTGACCAGTCTTTTCCACTTTTAAGTTGCTGGATGTATAAAAAACCGTACAGAGCTCCACCAAGGTGTGCAATGTGTCCGCCAGCATTTCCTTTTGGAATACTTAAAATATCTAACAAAATTGAAAAGATTGCTATGTGTTTTAACTTAACTCTTCCGATTAGCGTTAGTTGAACAGAATAGTTGGGGGTATAAGTTGCGATGGCGGTAACAATTGCAAGTACTGAGGCTGAAGCTCCAATTGCCATAGACTGGTTTAAGTTTTGTTGAAAAACTGGAAATGTATTGAAAGCTACAACATAACTAAATGCACCAAAAATACCACCCAAAACATAGGTGCTAAGGAGTTGTTTGTTGTTAAGGTATTGTAAGAAAATCTGACCTCCAAAAAAAAGCCACAATAAATTAAATAAAATGTGTAAAAAACCCTGATGAACAAACATATAGCTGATGAAAGACCATGGTTTTTGAGCAATCTTTGTAACTTCAGCAGGTAGTGCAAACCAGTTAATGATGTCCCAGGTATTTGTTTGCATCAAAAAGGCAAAAACACCAAAAAACTTGATTAAAACAAAAACACTAATATTAATGTATATCAACTTAGTGAGATTGTTTCCAGCTCGAAATTGTTTTTTTAACTCTTTAATCATTAATAGAAATGCTGACTATTTTTACGCCAATATTTTATCAGAAAGTATCCAAAAATCATCCCTCCTAGGTGAGCAAAATGAGCGACATTGTCGCCGGGGTTATTTTGAATTCCAGACCATAGCTCTACTGCTCCATAAAACATGACAAAGTATTTTGCTTTTATTGGTAGTGCGAAATAAATGTAAATAAGTGTGTTGGGAAATAACATACCGAATGCTAAAAGCACACCAAAAACAGCTCCAGAAGCACCTACAGTGGGGATGTGATACAAAGCATTTAACTCGCGCATATTTACATCCGTAAAATTCATGCCATTTTTCAATGCAGAATACCCGTCTGTTAAAACAAGATTGATCTGTTCTGCACTCATTTTTGCTTCTAAGAATGAAATTTGTAACTGATTAACGCCAATATGCAAGGCTGCAGCTCCCATCCCTGTTATTAAAAAATAAGTTAAAAAACGTTTGCTGCCCCAAACATTTTCTAGCTGATTACCAAACATCCATAATGCAAACATGTTAAAGAAAATATGCCCAAGATTTCCATGCATAAATAAGTGTGTGATTATTTGATGTGGCCTGAAATCAGGTGATTGGAAGGGGTGAAGCCCTAGAAAATCCACCAAATTAATGTCAAAAGAAGACTCCATGACATAGGTTCCTAAATAGAACAAGCCGTTTATGATGAGTAGATTCTTAACTACTTCTGGTAAAAAACTGAATTTAGCAGGTCTGTAATTCATATTTAAAATTTTTCAGCTAACTCATCTAGTGTTAGCGTAACAAGCGTTGGTTGCCCATTTGCGGTATTGTTTGGTGATTCACATGCGAAAAGTTCATCTATTAACCGGTTCATTTCAGTTGGACTCAATGCTTGACCTATTTTAATGCTTACGCTCTTGGCAAGAGCGGCGGCAAGTTTGTCTATATTATTATTTGTTAACTGAGCATTGTTTTTATATTGCTCTATCAGATCTTCAAAAAGATGTTGCGCAAGTTCCTGTGTTCCTTCGGAAGGAATCCCTTGTATAACAATCTTGTTGCCGCCCATGGTTTCCCAAACAAAACCCAATTGATGTGTTTCCTTCTTTATCTCCTCTGCTAACGCCAAATCAGCACTGTTTAGTTCAACTGTTTGTGGAAACAATAATTGTTGACTACTGAGTTGATTAGATTCTTGTTTTAGAAATTGTTCGTATAAAATACGTTCATGGGCTCTTTGCTGATGAATAATTATTAAACCAGATTTAATAGGAGATAGAATGTATTTATGGTGTAGTTGAAAACTAGCTTTTTGTAAGTGCGTTTCTTCCCAATCTTGTTGAATAACTATTTGGTTTGGTTTTGAATGAGTAGAAGGGATGTTCTCAAAAAGCGCTTCCCAATTATCTGTTTTAGTTTTCTTTTTAGCGCTACCCTGTTCAAAAGGATTGTAAGAGGTATCTACTTTAATGGTAGGTGCTTTAACAGCTATTTTGCTTGCTTGTATGTTGTCAAAAGATGGATCCCTTTCAAAATCAAGGGAAGGGGCGATGTTATGCTGTCCTAAAGCTCGTTTTACACAAGAGCGGACAATGGCATAGATTGCTTTTTCGTCCTCAAATTTAATTTCAGTTTTAGTGGGATGAATGTTAACATCAATAAGTTTAGGATCAACATCAAAAAATAAAAAATAGGATGGGTGAAACCCCTTAGCAATCAATTCTTCAAAGGCAGAATTTACAGCATAGTGTAGATATCCACTTTTTATAAAGCGTTTGTTTACAAAAAAGTATTGTTCTCCTCTAGTTTTTCGAGCAAATTCAGGTTTACCTACATATCCCTTTATTCTTACAAGATTAGTTTCTTCTTCTACAGGTACAAGTTTTTCATTGTATTTGTTTCCAAATACATTAACGATTCTTTGTCTTGTTGACGATTTAGGAAGATGAAACAATTCATTGCCATTGTGGTGCATGCTCATGTTTACTTCAAAATTTGCTAAAGCTACTCGTTGAAATTCCTCTATGATATGCTTGAGTTCTACAGCATCAGATTTTAGAAAATTTCTTCTAGCTGGAATATTGTAAAAAAGGTTTTTTATTGAAATAGATGTGCCTTTTGTAAAAGCGCAATTTTCTTGATTTTTTATTTCGCTTCCTTCTATGATGATACGAGTACCTACATTCTCCGAATGTAATTTTGTTTTTAACTCAATGTGTGCAATAGCTGCCATTGAAGCCATAGCTTCTCCTCTAAAACCCATTGTGCGTATGGCAAAAAGATCATTAGCATCTTTTATTTTTGAGGTAGCGTGTCGCTCAAAACACATGCGGGCATCTGTTGAGCTCATACCACATCCGTTGTCTACCACTTGAATGAGAGTTTTCCCTGCATCCTTAATAATTAACTGTACGTGATCTGCACCTGAGTCGATGGCATTCTCTAGCATTTCTTTTACTGCAGAAGCCGGTCGTTGAATAACCTCACCAGCTGCAATTTGGTTAGCTACATGATCTGGTAATAGTTGTATGATATCCAACGGCTAAAATTTTAAAATTAAATAAGTAATGGCACACAATGCTAAGAAAATGATAATCACCATTCTATTAGCTGTTTTATTAGCTGCTACGCGTTTGGCAGGCCCCCAATGATTAGTAAATCGTAAATTACTTCTTCCTTTCTCAGCATCCAAAACTCGTTGATCAAATTTTTCCTTTCGCTCGTCATAGTAACGGGTTTTGAAATCAAACCGCCTATGTTTAATCGTTTTAAGAAAGCCAGGAATTTTAGGTGCTTGCATCACACAAAAATAAACAAAAGCGAACAATAGAGTAGGAGAGATTGCGAGCAATTTTTGTATCCTTTTTTTAGCATAAATAATGATCAATAATTAGGTGTAAATATTACAATTGTAAACATAATTAACTCGTTTTTTTCTGCAAATCAATCTTTGTTACTTTTAAAATACATATATAAATTTAATAATCACAAAATCAATAATATATAAGCTTTAAATAAAGCCCTTGTTTTAATAAATTAGAATTTAAAATTCAATTTTTGATCTTAAAAAAACTAATTTGACTACAAAAACAATGCGAGATTTTATTACATTTGTAACAGTTCTAAAATATGGAAAATCGCATTCAAAAAATCATTGATGACCAGGCAATTTCACTAAATGCTTTTGCTCAAGAAATTGGTGTGAAC
Organism: Flavobacteriales bacterium; assembly: GCA_965661505.1. Taxonomy (GTDB): domain Bacteria; phylum Bacteroidota; class Bacteroidia; order Flavobacteriales; family UBA7312; genus UBA7312. Next base: position 56,487 of record CBFIDX010000003.1, read on the forward strand.
CGCTCTACAGTATCTCATATTTTAACTGCTCGAAACAAGCCAAGCGTTGAAGTTTTGCAAAAGATTTTAAAACGATTCCCAAGTATTTCAACCGACTGGCTTTTATTTGGTACTGGGGCTATGCATGTTAAAAATGAAGCTGTTTCATCTTCCGATAAGGCCAGCAATCCTGATCAGTTAACCAACAAAACGGTAGATAAAGTTGTCGTTTTCTTCACTGACAATACTTTTCAAGAGTACAAACCCTGTTAAAAAGCGGGATTATTGTAATTTTGTACGAGCTAAATAAGGAAGCATGTACAAGCTAATAGTCAAGCCTATTTTTTTTCTTTTTTCTCCTGAAGTAATACATAACATTGTTTTTATATTGGTAAAGTTCGGTGCCCGTATTCCGTTCAAAATGTGGGTATGGAAAAAAATATACACAATCTCTGATGAACGTCTCAAAAGACAGGTGTTTGGTTTGACATTTGATAACCCTGTGGGCCTAGCTGCTGGTTTCGATAAGGATGCAAAACTTTACAATGAGTTAGCGGCTTTTGGTTTTGGTTTTATTGAGATTGGCACAGTAACCCCAAAAGCTCAATCTGGTAATCCCAAGCCACGTTTGTTTAGGTTAACTCAGGATCAGGCACTTATTAATAGAATGGGTTTTAATAATGCAGGGGTTGAGCAAACGGTAAATCGACTCAAAAAGCGCAACACTAAGATAATTATTGGTGGAAATATTGGGAAAAATAAAGTCACTCCAAACAAGGAAGCCACTAGCGATTATGAAATTTGTTTTGAAGCCCTTTATCCATATGTAGATTATTTTGTAGTGAATGTGAGTTCGCCAAACACACCAGGATTACGTGAATTACAGGATAAAGAACCGCTGACCAAGCTTTTAATGCATTTGCAAAAACTAAACGCTACAAAACCGATTGCCAAACCCATTTTATTAAAAATTGCACCAGATTTAACAAACGACCAATTAGACGATATTATATCCATCATTCATACTACTAAAATAGATGGTGTTATAGCCACCAATACGACTATTGATCGGTCGTTGTTAACTTCTTCTAAAAATCAAGTTGAGGCAATAGGAAATGGAGGTTTAAGTGGTCAACCTTTAAAAGTGCGTTCTACAGAGGTTATTCGGTATTTATCACAAAAATCCAATCGTTCATTCCCAATTATTGGAGTTGGAGGGATTCATTCTGCTGACGATGCTTTGGAAAAGCTTAATGCAGGAGCAAGTTTAGTGCAGCTTTATACAGGCTTTGTTTATGAAGGGCCTTCTATTGTTAGCAGAATTAACAAAGCGATATTAAATCAAGTATGAAGATTGTAGAATGTCCTAGAGATGCCATGCAGGGGTTGAAGGAATTTATTCCTACAAAAACAAAGGTGGATTACCTAAATGCACTTTTGAATGTAGGTTTTGACACGCTTGATTTTGGAAGTTTCGTGTCCCCTAAGGCAATTCCACAAATGCGAGATACTGCCAAGGTGCTAGATAGGTTGAATATCGAAAATACCACAACAAAATTATTGGCCATTGTTGCAAATCTTCGCGGAGCAAAAGATGCTTGTCAGTTTGATGAGATAAACTACCTAGGCTATCCTTTTTCTGTTTCAGAGACCTTCCAAAAACGAAATACAAATAAAAGTATAGATGCTTCTTTATTGCTAGTGGAAGAGATGCAATCTATGAGTGTCAATAATGGAAAAGAATTAGTAGTGTATTTATCCATGGCTTTTGGAAATCCTTATGGCGAGGATTGGAATGAGGATATCGTTACTAAATGGGGAGAAAGGTTAGCTCGTTTGGGAGTAAAAACTTTGGCTTTAGCTGACACTATAGGAGTAGCCAATAAGCACAATATTAGTCGATTGTTTAGTACACTGATATCTGCATTACCAGAAGTAGAATGGGGGGCTCACTTACACACTTCACCCAACACATGGCGCGAAAAGGTTGAGGCAGCTTATAATAGCGGTTGTCGAAGGTTCGATAGTACTATAAAGGGATTAGGGGGCTGTCCGATGGCAAAAGATGATTTAGTAGGTAATATTCCAACTGAAAAATTAGTATCATTTAGTCAAGAAAAAAAAATTGAAACAGGCATTAATCCATTATCTTTTGAGAGCGCTTATAATAAAGCGATAGACACATTTGCTTTTAGAAATCAGCTTTAGATTCAAATACCATTGTTTGTTTAGTTAATGGATGTACGATTTCTAGCTGATCTGCATGTAAGTGTAAACGATTACTTCTTTTTCCATACAAATCGTCTCCTAAAATAGGGATGTTAAGTCCGTTTACATGAGAGGCATGGACTCTTAGTTGGTGTGTTCTGCCTGTGATGGGATAAAAGTAAACACGGGTTTTTTCGCCTATATGATCTATCTTCTCCCATTTTGTTCGAGCTGATTTTCCATACTTATAACAGACCAGTTGTCTAGGTCTGTCTTCAATGTCAACACGAAGGGGGAGATCAATAGTTCCTCTGTCACCATTTAAAACACCATCTAAAAGAGCCATGTATCTTTTTTTGATTGCTCGTTTAATAAACTGTTTTTGCAGGTGTTTATGGGTTTCTTTATTTTTTGCAATAATCATTAAACCAGAGGTCGACATATCTAATCGATGAACAATTAATGGTCCCGAAGCATTGGGGTATTTTTCTTTCATTCGGCTATAAACCGAATCGATAATTTTTTTACCAGGTACTGATAACATTTCAGCCGGTTTGTGAATTATAACAAACTCATCTTCTTCATATATAACACTTAATTTTTTACCAACTGCAGGATTGATAAGCATGGGATTATCGTCTATTTTAACTCCTTTAAGCATATGGCCTAAAATGGGTTTACACTTACCTTGACAAGATGGATAGTAGTAAGCATGTTTTCTAATTTCGGATTGTGGTGAGGCTCCCCACCAGAATTCTGCCATTGCAATTGGTTTTAGCTCATGTTGAAAAGCATATTGTAAAAGCTTTGGAGCAGCGCATTCACCAGCAGCTGAAGGAAGGCTTGGAAGGTCTTTAAAAATATCTAGTAGGGATTTTGTTTCTCCAGTTTGGTTTAAAAAATGGTAAGACTCAAAAAGTTGCTGTTGTAATTCATTTGATTTGATTCTCCTTTCTTCTTTTAGATGTTCTATTTTTCTTGTGAATTGGTCAACAGTTGCTTGTTTTTTAAATAGTTCATTTTTCCAATAATTAGAACGATTTCTTAACTGTAGTTTTTCTCTAATACTTTCTTGATTTAAGTCTTCTCTTAAGGCTCTTGCGTCCTCCTCTTCTAGATCAATACGTGCTTGTTCTCTTATAATTTTTCTTTCTTCTTTCCCTTTTTTTATGCCTTTCTTTAGGGCTCTAATTTCATTTGTTGAAAGTATAGTATTGGTTCTTAAATCATTCATTGCTTGAACAATGTTTGGATGTGCTTCAAGCTTTTGTATTTCTAAGTTCAATTGGTTAATTTTTGTTTCACCTTTTTTGTAAAAACTATCCTTAGTAAGCATGTCAAAAACTGGAGGAACAAATCCTTTTATCAAATTTTTACCGGCTATTTTTCCAGAAAAAGCCGAAAGGTATCCGATCTCATCGTCTTTATTTTGAACTATGAGTACTCCAAACATCTTTCCAATTGATTGAAAATCGTGATTCCAATCATTTTGAGTTGACAAAAGATGTTGCAACTCTTTAGAAGCTAACTCACTAATAGGATGTGGTTTATAGTAAAAAGGAAAGGTAAAGCGCTCTGGAAGCGAATAGTTAGAGATGTCCGTGTTAAAAAAAGTAAAACAATCCATTAAGTCGCTAAAGTACTAAGGTTTGATGGTTAACCGCTTTTTTGAGTTCTTAAAATTTTCTCTATTTTTCTTCCCTTAGCTAGCTCATCTACGAGCTTATCCAGGTAACGAATTTGTCGTGTAAGTGTTGTTTGTATTTCTTCAATTCGATATCCACAAATTAAGCCTTTAATGTATTTTGCATTCGGATTAACGTCAGCTAATTGAAAGAAGGTTTTGAAAGTTACATTGTTTTTAATTAGCTCCTCAATTGTTAGCTTATCGAAACCAGTGAGCCAATTGATGACTATAAATAGTTCTTCCTCTGATCGACCCTTTTTCTTTATTTTATCTAAATAGTGTGGATAAATAGAGGCAAAGGTTAGATTCGCAATTCTTTTGTCATGATCTGCTATTTTTGACATATTCAAATATATTAAATTAAAAACCTAGTTTTATTTAAAATTGAACTACTTTTGTACCGTATTGGTTTTTAACTTCTTTCGGAAGAAAAAAATTAAAAGGGAAATCGGTGAAATTCCGGTACTGTACCCGCAGCTGTAAGCTCTATAACTAATGATACTACAGCCACTGTTTCACAACGGGAAGGCTATCATCAGGGAGTAAGTCAGAAGACCTGCCTTTACAAACAACCAGATACCCTCGGGATAAGGATGAAGGCCATAAAATTAATATTCTAATTTTTTTATTGTTGAGTAATCAACACAGTATTTTATACTAACTACTTTATATTAAACAAAACATTATGAAAAAGACTGTATCAATTTTTATTTTAATATTGGCTTGTTCTATTCAGACACAAGCTCAAGAATATGTACATCAAGTGATAATTCTTAATGAAGGCTATTTTGATTATTCTTTAAATCAATCAGTTGTTCCTCCAACAATTGGTATTTACGACCCTCAGACAGAAGTTTATTCTACTTTAGACACTTTATCAAATGCCCGTTTTGCATCCGATTTAATTGTAACTGACGATTTTATTTATGTAGCTGCTGATAATTTACTTTATCAATACGATAAATTTAGTTCAAGCTTATTACAAACCCAACAAGTAGATGGTATTCGAAATCTTGCCGTTTGGCAAGACAAAATCATTGCTTCTAGAGGTGATTATGATAACGTTACTTACGAACCAATTTTATTTGAATCTTATTTACAGGTTTTCAACTCTTCTGATTTAACACTTTATACACAGCTTGATACTATTAACGGGCCTAAATGGTCAACACAAAACATGATAGTTGAAAATAACAGCTTATACATTGCTATCAATAACGCTTTTGAGTTTGGTAATGAAAAGGGATTAATTGGAATAGTGGATTTGCTTTCAATGACCTATAATACAGAAGTGGATCTTGGTCCTGACGGAAAGAATCCAGATAATATGATTTTTGATGGAACAAATATTTACACTGTCAATAATAAGGATTGGTCGGGAGCTTCTATTTCAAAACTAGATTTGTCAGATTTAACCCCCACTACAATTAACATATCTCAGCTAAGCACGGGTTGTGGGACTTCTTGCTTGAGAGACAATAAAATTTTGTACCAAATTTCAGGAGATACAGATCTATACGAATGGGATTTATCTCTTATGCCAAACTCTGGAAATTCAATGGGATTTAATCAAGGTTATTATGAAATTAAATCAGATAACATAAATACTCATCTTTATGCTTCATCAACTGATTACTTCTCTTATGGTTTGATCGAGATATATGATAGCCTAAATGTGATGATAGGTACTTTTAATTGCGGAATATCTCCAGGAGTGATTGCTTTTGATGTGAGAAACTCGGCTGTTGGTATAGATGAATACAATGATATTTCCACATTTGAAAAATCAAGTTATGATTTGCACGGGAGAAAAACTTCATCAATTGAAGATAAACCTAATGGCATATACATAATAAATGGAATAAAAACGATGCACTTAAACAACTAACAAATAGGAATTAAAAGTTGATAACATATTGACATTAAAAAAGGGAACATCTGTTCCCTTTTTTATTATTTTGTATTTTTATCAAAAACCATACATATGTTAGAGTTAGCTGCTATAATTGTCTTTGGAATATTTGCACAATGGATTGCTTGGAGAATGCGTATTCCAGCCATTTTCCCTTTAATAATCTTAGGTTTACTTTTAGGGCCTTTTTCTACTTTATTTCTTGATAAACAATGGATTGACCCAGAAAATATATTTGCTGGAAAAACCATGTATTATTTTGTCTCCCTTTCTGTAGGAGTTATTCTTTTTGAAGGAGGTTTAACTCTAAAATTTAAAGAGGTAAGGCAAATTGCAGGGGTAGTCAGAAACCTTCTTTTTCTGGGATCTATAATTATGTTAATAGGCGGAGCTTTTGCTGCTCATTTTTTCCTGGATATGGATTATAGAGTGGGTCTCTTATTTGGCTCTCTGATAATTGTTACCGGTCCCACAGTAATTGCTCCTATCTTACAAAGCGTACGTCCTAATAGAAATGTTAGTACGGTTTTAAAATGGGAGGGCATCGTAATAGACCCTATTGGAGCCCTAGTTGCGGTGTTGGTGTATGAATTACTTTTTGTCGCAACAATGGGGGCGGAAGGCCATCACGATGTTGGACTTACTCAAATGGCATTAAAAACCTTCTTTTTGACTGTCTGTGTGGGTTCCTTTTTTGGGTTGTTTTCTGGATGGGCTCTAAATACATTACTGCGTAAAAATTTAATTCCTCACTTTTTAATTAATGTTCTTTCTTTAGCTTTCGTGATTTTTGCTTTTGCGGGTGCAGATGCACTGCAACCAGAATCAGGATTATTATCCGTAACCGTAATGGGAATCTTCTTAGCCAATGTAAAAACACCCAATATTGATAAAATACTTGACTTTAAAGAAAGTTTGACAGTAATTTTGATATCCGTATTGTTTATCATTTTAGCTTCCAACTTAAAATACGACCAATTAATGTCGCTTGAAAAAGAAGTGATATACGTTTTCCTTGCTGTTGTTTTTATACTTCGACCACTTACAGTTTGGCTAAGTTCGCTGGGTTCTAATTTAAATTGGAGAGAAAAAATGTTTATTGCTTGGATAGGGCCAAAAGGAATTGTAGCCGCAGCGGTAGCTTCATTGTTTTCATTATACCTTCTTTCTGATAAAATTCGTTTACCTGAAGAATTGAGGGCTGACGTTGAGTTATTAGTGCCTCTTACATTTATGGTTATTTTAGGAACTGTTACCCTAAATGGTTTATTAGCTAAACCCGTAGCAAAATTATTAAGAGTTGTTGGAGAGGTAAAGAATGGCTTAATGATACTTGGTGCTAATGAAGGCTCAATAGCAATTGCAAAATATTTAGAGAAGAAGGGGTTCTCATCAACTTTGATGGATTTATCAAAAGAAAATGTAAGACATGCTAAAGCAGAAGGGTTGAATGCCGAAGAGCGGAATATTTTGGCAGAAGAAAATGAAGACCTTAACTTGGAAGATGCTGGATATTTGTTAGCTTTAACTTCTAGCAATGATGTAAATATTTTTGCTTGTAGAAAGTTAAAGAATGATATTGGAGATCGAGTTTATAGACTAATTACTGCCAATGAGATAAAGTTTTCGGCATTATCACGTCCAAACCATATTTTATTTGATCAACAAACGGATTATTTTAAGCTTATTGAAATGGTTCGTAAATATCCAACCGTTCAAGAAGTAATGATAAAAAGTCAAAACCAGTTTGACGATATTATGAATAATAAAATAGAATTTATTCCATTGATGGTTGTAAGAAAAGAGAGCATACATGTGGTTACTGTTGATTTTGAATATCAGTTTATCGAGGGTGATTGCTTAGCTTACATAGGTAAATCATTTTAAAATGTTAGGATTAAAATTACCAACAGACCCACGTTGGGTTAACATAGCCGAAAAAAATATTGAAGAGATTTTGATTGATCACGCTTTTTGTGAGCAAAAAGCAGCCTCCACGGCTATTTCTCTTATCGTTACCTATCCTGAGTATTCTGATTTGGTGACTGCAATGACAGCACTTGCCAAAGAAGAAATGAGTCATTTTCAATTAGTTCATCAAAAATTATTAGAAAGAGGGCTAACTCTAGGGCGAGAGCGTAAAGATCAATATGTACATGATATTATCGATTTCTTTCCAAAAAACAAGCATAGAGAAGCGCGTCTAATTCAGCGTTTATTGACTGCGGCATTAATAGAGGCGCGTTCTTGTGAGCGTTTTAGAGTACTATCAGAAAATCTTGAAGATAAAGAATTAGCTAAATTTTACAGAGACTTAATGGTCAGTGAAGCCAATCATTACACCATGTTTTTAACTTTTGCTCGTAAATATGGTGATAGAGAAAAAGTCGACAGAATGTGGCATAACCTCTTAGAATACGAAGCAAAAGTAATCGCCAACTATGGTAACAAAGAACATATACACGGATAAATAACGATATTTACGATTTTAATAAAAAAATGAAGAATACAGCATTGTCACATATTCATAATGAGTTAGGAGCAAAAATGGTTCCTTTTGCAGGATATAATATGCCTGTTCAATACGAAGGAGTAACATCCGAACACCTACAAGTAAGATCAGCTGTGGGTGTTTTTGACGTGTCACACATGGGAGAATTTTTCGTTCGCGGACCCGGAGCTACTGAATTGATACAAAGAATTACATCAAACGATTTAGAAAGGCTTATTGACGGAAAGGTTCAATATTCTTGCTTTCCAAATCTAGATGGAGGAATTGTTGACGATCTTTTAGTTTATCGAATAAAAGAAGAGGTATATATGTTGGTAGTAAATGCTTCTAATATAGAAAAAGATTGGAATTGGATACAACAGTTTAACACCAAAGGAGTTGAGTTAGAAAACAAATCCGATGACATTTCTCTATTAGCAGTACAGGGGCCTAAAGCTGCAGAGTCATTGCAATCCTTAACAGAAATTGATTTAACAAATATGGCATATTACACCTTTGAGAAAGGAGTTTTTGCTGGAGTAGAAAATGTATTAATATCTGCAACTGGATATACAGGAGCTGGAGGATTCGAAATTTATTTTCCTAATGAGGCAGCCGAACAAATATGGCAAGCTATTTTTGAATCTGGTAAAGATCATAACATTCAACCTATAGGTTTAGCAGCACGTGATACCCTTCGTTTAGAGATGGGTTTTTGTTTGTACGGAAACGATATCAATGATAAAACTTCGCCCATTGAAGCTGGTTTGGGTTGGATTACTAAATTCACAAAAGATTTTAATAACTCAGAATTTTTGCAAAAGCAAAAAGAAGTAGGGGTTAATAGAAAGTTAGTTGGATTTGAGTTAATCGACAGAGGTATTCCCAGAAAAGAGTATGGTATATTAGATAAAGAAGGGAATGTTATTGGGCAAGTTACCTCAGGAACTCAATCTCCTTCTTTGCAAAAAGCAATAGGTATGGGCTATGTAAAAAAAGAGTTTGCTAAAGAGGATACAGAAATTTTCGTTCAAGTGCGTAAAAAATCCTTAAAAGCAAAAGTTGTTAAGTTACCTTTTTATAAAGAATAATGATTGAAAAAAGACAAATAAAAGTTTGTTTAACGCCAGCATTGTTTCCATTGTACGCCGATCGAAAAAGCATCGTTGTAGTAGTAGATGTTTTGCGTGCTACCTCAGCAATGTGTACTGCTTTTCATAATGGTGTAAAAAAAATTATTCCTGTTTCTACAGTAGAAGAAGCTTTGGAGCTTAAAGATGCCAACCATCATATTTTGGCAGCTGAAAGGAATGGAAAACAAGTTAGAGGCTTTGATTTTGGTAATTCTCCTTTACAATATCAGGACAATGATGTAAAAGGAAAAACTCTGGTAATGACTACTACTAATGGTACAAAAGCTATTAACATTGCAAAGCGTGATCACCAAGTAGTTATTGGATCTTTTCTAAATATTAATGCGCTGGTCAATTGGCTATCTAAACAGGAAAAGAATGTAGTGATATTATGTGCAGGTTGGAAAAATGATTTTTGCTTTGAGGATGCTCTTTTTGCAGGAGCATTAAGCGAAAAGTTGCTCAAAACAAAACTATATGAGTCTGATAGTGACTCTGCAAATGGTTCACGTATGATTTACATCAGAGCCAAAGAAGATATGTTCCGTTTCTTAGGAATTTCTCAGCATCGTAAAAGATTAGCTCATTTAGCTATCGAAGAAGACGTAAAATACTGTTTAAAACAGAACACAACTACTGTTATACCCATTTTAAAAGAAAATGAGCTAATTCTGATCGAATGAAAAAAATAATGTTGCTTTTACTTTTTCAGCCCTTTCTGGTTTTTGCCGGATGGGGCTTTTTTGCTCATAAAACAATAAATAAGATGGCTGTTTATGCTCTTCCTGAACAGATGAATGCCTTTTTTCTGAAACACATATCATATATAGAATCAGAGTCCATAAAAGCCGACCAAAGACGCTATGCTGATGAAGAAGAAGCTCCTAAACATTACATTGATATTGATTATTATAGTGTAGATAGTCCATTTGTAGTTATGCCAAAGCGTTGGGATGCTGCTGTTGCTAAGTTCAGTGAAGATACGTTGTTGAAGTATGGTATTTTGCCTTGGCATATCGAGTCTGTATATTATCAATTAGTTAAGGCAATGGAGAATGGTGACGCTAAAAGGGTTCTATTTTTAGCAACAGATTTAGGCCATTACATTGCTGATGCACATGTTCCATTACATACAACATTGAATTATAATGGACAGTTAAGTAATCAGTCAGGCATTCATTCTTTTTGGGAAAGTCGTTTGCCAGAGCTTTTTTCAGAAAACTTTTCCTATTGGGTTGATAACGTAAAATATCAGCCAAATATCCTACAAACAAGCTGGGAGGTTATAAAAGGAAGTTACGCGGCAAAAGATTCTGTTTTGAATTTTGAAAGAGAATTAAGTAAAACTTTTCCCTTAGATCAACAATACAGTTATGAAGGAAAGGGACAAAGAATAAAAAAAGTATATAGTGTGGAGTATTCTAATGCTTATCATCAAAAATTAGGAGGGATGGTAGAACGTCAAATGCGAAAATCCATTCATTGCCTGGCTAACACTTGGTATTCTGCATGGGTAGATGCGGGCCAACCAAATATGGATAAATGGTAACCTTTTTTGAGTGGCCTATAAATAAGCTGAAATACCCAATGAAAAATGAAGATTTCCACTTTTTCTGTCGAAAGTGGTAGTTTCTACACCTATATCAGAAGGTATAAACGGATTTGGAACATCTTGAGTGCTTTCAGTAGTACTGCTAATGCTTTGATAGGATATCATTGGTTCTAAGTTTACTTTGCTACCTAATTCGAAAGAGTAACCCAAGCCAGCATTTATTTTCTGATAACTTAAGCTAGCATTTTCCATTAATGCGCTTCCAGATTTCAACTCACTTTCTCCTTGACCCAACTCATAACTGGCATCAACAAATAAAGAACCATTTCTAAGTGCATAATAGTAACGAGCAAAAGGAGCTATGTTCCAAGTCAATGTTTTGGAAGTGAAATCATTATTAGCAGTAGAGGATATTAAATCATATAAATCGTAATTTAACGGATATTGTCCAAGATCATTACCTAAGGAGTCTGGAGATAATGCTAGTAATTGTGCTGAAAGGGGGGAGCTTTTAAGTACGCTAGTTTCACTATTTACTCCAGCTTTAATTCCTAATACAAATTGATCTAAAACAAAATAACCCAAGTGAAGATTTACGTTTACTTCACTGTTTTTGTCCTCCTGTATGTTGTGTGTGTAAGGGAAAATACCACTCATGGTATACAGCGCATTCTCAATCTGTAAAGTGTCTGTTCTCCATCCTGAATACTCTACGTTTGTGATGCTTGAATTCCCAGTGTTAGAGGTAAATCCTAGGTTTGAACTGGAAACACCCAGCATCCAGTTTCCTTTCTCTTGTTGAGCATAAGCGATTGTGCTTAATAAGGCAATAAAAACAAACAGTATTTTTTTCATAATAGATCTATTTAACATGCTGCGAATATACTTAAAAAAACATTTTTAGTTATTCAGCATTACAGGCATTACCAACATAAGTATTTGTTCGCCTTCTTCTTGTTCATCTTGAGGGATTAAAATTCCTGCACGATTAGGTGCGCTCATTTCTAGATTAATTTGTTCAGAAGACAAATTATTGAGCATTTCCATCAGGAATTTAGAATTGAAGCCGATTTCCAAATCTTCTCCTTGATATTGGCAACTTAATCGCTCATTAGCTTCATTAGAAAAATCTAAATCTTCAGATGAAATGCTTAATTCAGTTCCAGCTACCTTTAAACGTATTTGATGAGTCGTTTTGTTTGCAAAGATGGCAACTCTTCTGACCGAGTTGTAAAAAGAAACCCTATCAATGGTTAAGACATTTGGATTCTCTTTTGGAATTACAGCTTCATAATTTGGATATTTGCCATCAATTAACCGACATATAAGTTTAATATTTCCAAAATGAAAATGAGCGTTTGTTTCGTTGTATTGTATATTTACCTCTTCACTTGATTCAAGTGTGTTTTTTAGTAGGTTTAGCGGTTTTTTTGGTAAAATGAAAGAAACGGTGTTTTCAGCGCTAATATCTGTTCTTTGGTATTTCACTAACTTATGTGCATCAGTAGCTACAAAAACACCTCCTTCATTAGAAAGTTCACAAAATACTCCAGACATAATCGGTCTTAGCTCGTCATTTCCAGTTGCAAAAAGTGTTTTATTGATTGCTTTTGCTAAAATATAGGAAGGTAATGTTGTACTAGAGGCATTTTCCATGCTGGGTACAGCAGGAAATTCTTCTCCATTTTGACCAGCAAGTTTATATTTTCCATTGTCAGATCCAATTTCAATACCGTGGGTGTTTTTATCAACCAAAAAGGTAAGAGGTTGTTCGCTAAATGTCTTTAAAGTATCCATAAGGAGCTTAGCAGGAATGGCAATATTACCTTCTTCACTGGCTTCAGTATTATTAATTTGAGCTGTCATGGTTGTTTCTAAGTCAGACGCCGACACAATTAACTCATTAGATTTTACTTCAAAAAGAAAATTATCAAGAATAGGCAAGGTGTTACTAGAGTTTAACACACCGCTAATACTTTGTAACTGTTTTAAAAGCTGTGAGCTTGATACAATAAACTTCATTTACTAAAAGATTACAATTTGGTCAAATATAGGATTTTGATCTAGTATCAATTGTGATTTTACAAACTATTTTTCAACAGATAATGAAGGATTAAAAACAGGATTAAAAGCATAGTTTTGTATTAACATAAAATCATTTCCATTGTATCCATAAAGTCGATCTACATCGTATTGTGATTGGGTTTCCGTTATGTAAGTTTTGTGACGCCATTTTTTTCGGAAGGTATTTAGTTTCACACTGGTTTTATCGGTGTAATAAATAGTGAATGTATGCACGGCTTCACTTGTTAAGATAGAATCTCTACTTTTTAAATCATTAACATACCCTTCACAATTAATGTTTTTTATTAGGTTTAAATAGTTTTTTATTGAATTTGAATCTATTTTTTGTTTTTGATTATTTCCATATATAATCAATGATTCTTTAGTGGATAAGAAAAAGTTTTTAGTTGGCTCATCATGAAATTCCATTCTTAATGAGTCGATCATTGACCCTTTAAATATTTTCCTACTTCTCCAAATTTGACTAGTAACTTTTCTTCCGTCAATATTAAACCTTGGGCTTAAAAAACCATTAAATCCTGGAAGGTGCATTACATAAGCTTTCTCTGATCCATCAATCATCATATAGGTACCTAAAAAATCAGCTGTTTCCCCTCCAATATAAATTGTTTTCATCAAGGACTTATCACCGCTGTAAAGTTCTAATTTTACTCCTTGAGTAGCCAGCTCTTTGATAACACTGTTGTGCATACTTTCTGAGACAGGATACTTTATTTTCATTTTTTCTAGGGTAGAGAAAAGTAATTCAATAGCTTCACTTCTGACAGGATATTTTTCATCAACCATCCAGCTATTATTCTCTTTTATTAAGGTTACTTCGTTATTCATTCTATCGGCAAAATAAATTTGATTTACATCATCAATATTTTCGATTGAAAAATTAGACATTTCATCTTCTAACGTGTTTTTTTGTTGAAGTAGAATGATGCATACAATAACTGCTGCTAAAATGAGAAGACCTAGAACTTTTTTCATATGAATTTTGTTTTTCTATTCCAATACCAAAAGATACCAAATAATACAACGATTAAAGAGGGCATAGCCATATTCAAAGTCTGCCAAAAAAAACGATCTTTTTGAATTTTTTCTTTGTCGAGCATTCGTAAAGTAAATTCGTTAGTTCTTATTTCAATTAGTTTCTTATTTCCAAGCATGTAGTGCAAAGCATTTATAATCAGCTCATTATTTCCTTTAAACATTTCTTTGCTAAAAGGATTGTATCCAAGTAAATATGGATTTCCTGATTTGCTTACATGGTTTTTGATAATATCGCCATCAGAAATAACAAGCATACTTGTCGCTTTACTTTTAGTTAGAATGGCTTGTTTTTGGCTTGTTAGTCTATTTTCGTAGTAGGAGTTAAAACTACCTTCCAACAACACACCAATAATCTTTTCACCAGATTTATACTGTTCAAGTTGAGGCTGTTGTTCTAATAAACTTAGGCTTACTCTATGAGGAGATAAAACAACTTTAGAAAAAGGGGAGGTTTTAAGTATAATACTTTTACTAACGCTAGAAGATTTGATGGTATCTATAGTGGAAACAAAAGAGCTTCTAATAGCATCGATATTTTTACTGATAGGATGTTTCTCTTTTGAAATGATAAGTGGATTATAAAACCATGGAAACAATGACTGTTGAGGGATTTTTCCTTGGAAACCTGTTACCACTGGTATTTTGTCAGATTGAACATCAAGGATTAGATCTCGATTAACCCGAACTCCATATTTAAACAACATATCGTCTAATCCCAAATCTTTTGGGAGCGCTAAAGCATATGGTCTACCATCTTTGAGGCTATCCATATCCATACTAACACCATCTAAAAACCAAAGAATTTTTCCACCTTGCATTAAATATTGATCAAGTAATAGTTTTTCTAACTCATTAAACCGATCTGAAGGTTTGGCAACCATTATCGCTGCGTAAGAGTTGAGGCGTTGTTGCTGTCTTTGTAAAGATGGTTTTTTTTGTAGGCTATCTGTTTCGAACTCTTTTATGTTAAAAGGTTCTACCTTGTAAAATTCACTTAAAGAACCTTTAATTGTTCCTAGTGCATCTTGTATTCCAGAACGTTCAAATTTATCTAACTCCCCATTTCCTTCTAAAAATGCAATTCTGGGCTTTTTCTGATTTAGAATCTTATAAATGCTACTAATAAACTCATATTCAAGGTTTTCTATCGAATTATTTAGTACAAGTGTAGGGTGTGTAGCCAATTGAGATTGAAGAAAATTGATGGCGGTACTTTTTCCGTTATAATATATGATGGCTCCTGGAAAAACAATCTGCTCACTGCTTCCATTTTTTTCTTGTACTTGCAAATTAGTCGGCTCTAAACCTTCTTCATAGAGTTGTCTATATAGGTTGTTTCGCTCTTCTAATTGGGTATTGTCTGATGGGTCAATAAACTCGTATTCGATGTATGAAGAGTACGATCTAAATTCATTTAATAAATCATAGGTGGCATTTTTTAAGCGCGTAAAGCCGGCAGGAAAATCTCCCTCCAAATATACTTTTACGTAAACAATGTCATCAAGATTTTTTAGTAGATCTTTAGAAGTTTCGGATAGCGAATGTCGTTTGTCAGATGTAAGATCAAAACGAAAAAAAACAAGGCTAGCCAAAACATTAATCAATATCAAAAAAAAGACATTAATCAATAAACGCGAATATGTCTTTTTATGAGTTACCATTTTCGGACAATTAGAGCAGCTTGAGTTAGTAGTACAAACATGCAATTTAAGCTAATAAAGTAAATAAGATCACGACTATCAATAACTCCTTTACTCAAAGATACATAGTGTGAATTTATTCCAAAATATTTAATTATGAGCTCAACTTTACCACTGCTAATTCCATTAGAAATAATGTCCCAACCTAAGTAGAAAAAACCAATTAAGAAGATGGCAATAACAAATGAGATGATTTGATTTTTTGTGAGCACAGAGGCAAATGTTCCAATAGCTACAAAGCTACTTGCTAAAAAGAATAATCCCATGTAAGAGCCTAAAATCCCAGCACTATCAAGATTACCCATTGTTTCACCAAGCTGATAAACACTAAAATAATGGATTAATGTTGGCAGTATTGCTATTGTTACTAATGTTAATCCAGAAAAATATTTAGCCAGTACAATCTCTAATTCTGAAATGGGTTTTGTCAAAATCAATTCAAACGTACCGTCCCTTCTTTCATCAGCAAAAAAACGCATTGTTAAAGCAGGAATAAAAACTAAGAAAAGCAAGGGGGCAAGAGAAAATAGGGTATCCATTTGAGCATACCCACTATCTAATAGGTTGTATTGGCCACTAAAACCCCACATTAACATGGCATTAGCAGCTAAAAAAGCAATAATTATGAGGTAGCCCGTAGGACTAGAAAAAAATATATTTAACTCTTTTTTGTAAAGCGCTAGCATAATGTTCAAAATTATAAAATCTCTTTTACGCTCCAAGCAAGCGGTTTAGCATTAAACAGTTTTTTAACATGATTCCACACATTTTTGAATAGCGCTGAGTTTCTGTATTGATCTAAATGTACTTGCGACTCCCAACTGCTGTAGGTAAAAAAGATATTTTTACTTTGTGTATCTTGAAACAACTCTACACTATAACAGCCATCTTGGTTGATTATTTTGGATTGATACTGCTGAAAAAGAACTTTAAAATCGTTTACTTTTTCATCTTCAAATTCCATTTTAACAATTCTTTTAATCATCAAATTCAATTCTAATAATATCATTTCGTTGTAGTCCCATTAAAGAAGAAGCAGAACCGGCATTTATAGCAATTTGCAACTGACCTGTTGACATAAATAAAGAGAGTGCCTCACCAGAAGGAACATCGGAATATTTTTGACTTAGTTTATTGATGGTATAGTGTCCTCTGCTACCAAGATGAATGCTGAATTTCCTTAATTTACTGATTTGTTTAAATAACTCTTTTTTGATATTGGTTATGACATTACCGTAGGAGTCAACATGAATGATGCTTCCTCTAATTGTATTTTTATCATAAGTGGCATTGAAGCTTGAACGTTCTATAGAGAATGTTGATTTAGGGGTGCCAATAAGTTCTAAAGTTCCTCCTCTTGCAATATGACAAGCGGCATTGGCCATCACCTCTTTTAAGGGAAAGTTTTGATTATTTGAGTCTTGAGATACATTTAACTCAACTATCACGTCAGGTTTAACATCAAGAATTAACGAAAATATTCCATTTTCACACCCAATAAAATAATGGTTATTTGCGTACAATGCAATGTAGGGTGAGTTGCCTTTAAAACTTGTGTCTACCCCAATAATATGGATGCTTCCTTTAGGAAATTCATTGTAGGAATTACGCAGCACAAAGGCAGCATGTCTTAAATCGAATGGAGGTACCTGATGTGTAATATCAACAATTTTTATATCAGGTAATTGCCTCATGATTGCTGCTTTTACCGTGCTCACATAATGATCAATTAATCCGAGGTCTGTGGTTAGTGTGATGATGGGCATAATTTATTGAAAAAGGCCGTCATTTTATTGCACAAAAAATTGTTATTTTGTGGTCTCAAAAGTAAGCATATTTTTAGGGAAAACATTAAAAAAAAGAAAGTAAGCGGATGAGTGAAAAAGTATTGGAGATTAATTCAATAAATCCCCTTGATTTATATGGCGCAAATAATAAAAAGCTATCCTTTATAAAGCAGTTTTTTCCTAAGTTAAAAATTGTAGCAAGAGGAAATCAATTAAAAATCATTGGAGAGGAGGAAGTAATTCAGCAATTTGAAATAAAGCTAGAATTAATGCTTCAGCACTATAATAAGTACCATCGTTTAACGAACAGTAATATAGAACGTATTATTTTGGACGACGTTTCTGTGATGGAGGGCGATGATGATGTTTTACTTCACGGCACCTACGGTAGAATGATTAAAGCCCGCACCTCGAATCAAAGAAAAATGGTTAGTGCCATTGAAAAACAAGATATGTTGTTCGCTATTGGTCCTGCAGGTACGGGTAAAACTTACACCGCAGTTGCTTTAGCAGTTAGGGCACTTAAAAATAAAGAGGTAAAGCGCATAATTTTAACTAGACCTGCCGTGGAAGCAGGGGAGAACCTAGGTTTTTTACCTGGTGATTTAAAGGAAAAGTTAGATCCCTATTTACAACCTCTTTATGATGCCTTAAGAGATATGATTCCCAGCGAGAAATTAAATGAGTATTTAGAGGGGGGGATTATCCAAATCGCACCATTAGCATTTATGCGAGGAAGAACATTAGATAAGGCATTTGTTATTCTTGATGAAGCTCAGAATACAACAACACAACAAATGAAGATGTTTTTAACGCGTATGGGAATGTCGGCTAAATTTGTTATTACAGGAGATGAAACCCAGATCGATTTGCCTCCAAAACAACCCTCTGGCTTGTTACAATGCTTGATCGCATTAAGAGGAGTAAACGGAATAAGTATAGTCAAATTAGACGAGAAAGATGTTATCCGTCATGAGTTAGTGAAGAAAATAATTAAAGCATACAAAGATAAAATTGAGAACAAATGAGTAATGTAATTTTAAAAACAGAGTTTAGTTTGCCAGGGCAAACAAACTTGTACAAAGGAAAAGTTCGTGATGTTTATTCAGTAGGGGAAGACACATTGGTTATGATTGCTTCTGATAGAATTTCAGCATTCGATCATGTTTTGCCAGAAGGAATTCCTTACAAAGGACAAGTATTAAGTCAGATTGCAGCTAAATTTTTAGATGCCACAGCTGATATCGTTCCAAACTGGTTGGAGGCAACTCCAGACCCTTCGGTTTCTATTGGTAAGCGTTGTGAGCCATTCAAGGTAGAGATGGTTATTCGTGGTTACCTAACAGGACACGCCTGGAGAGAATACCGTTCTGGCAAACGAATGCTTTGTGGTGTTCCTATGCCTGATGGTATGGTTGAGAATCAAAAGTTTGATGAACCAATATTAACACCAACGACAAAAGCAGAAGTTGGTCATGATGAAGATATTTCTAGAGAAGAAATTCTAGCACAAGGCTTAGTGAATGAAGCAGACTATATCATGTTAGAGAAATACACTCGTGAGCTTTTCCAAAGAGGAACAGAAATAGCTGCAGAGAAAGGATTGATTTTGGTAGATACCAAGTATGAGTTCGGAAAAGATTCTAACGGACAAATCACATTGATTGATGAAATTCATACGCCTGATTCTTCACGCTATTTCTACAAAGAAGGATATGCAGATAAATTAGCGGCTGGTGCGCAGCAAAAGCAACTCTCTAAGGAGTTTGTTCGTCAGTGGTTAATTGAGAACGGTTTTCAGGGAAAAGACGGGCAAGAAATACCACACATGAGTGAAGATTTTTGTAAGTCTGTTTCTGATCGTTACATTGAATTATTTGAGCACATAACCGGAGATAAATTTGTGAAAGAAGATGTGAGTGATGTAATAAATAGGGTAGAGAAAAACATTTTGAATTACTTAAATAACTAATCTACAATTTTCTCTGCTTTGGGTAAAATAGTTTTAATATCTTCAAGTCTTTCAAAGAACTCTCGTTCTGCTAAGCTAATTCAATTTACGGCTAACCGCTTAAAAGAGCTTGGTAATGAAATTCAAATAATCGATTTAAGAGAAAGAGAAATCCCTTTTTGTGATGGTAGAAAATTAGCGGATTATAGTACCGGTATACAAGATTTGTATGATGATATAAAATCAACAGACTCAATCATATTTGGATTTCCTATTTATTGTTATTCCATTTCTGGTGTTTTGAAGAATTTCTTGGATATTTTCTCTTATGCAATGAAAGAAAAATCTTTTGGCGTTTGTGCTTCGGCAGGTTCTAAAATGTCATTTTTAGCAATTGCTGATTTGTATAAAATCATGCAGTTTCAGTCTAATGCCAAAGGAGTGATGCCGGCTGTTTTAGTAGATTATGAAGATTTTAAAGATAATATTCCAACTGAACCAATCAAAGAAAGAATAGATCATATGTTGGAAAGTTTAACAAAAGAAAAAAACCGCCACTAGGCGGTTTTTTATTGCCTCGTCCCAAATATAGCAGAGCCAACACGAATCATATTACTACCTTCTTCAATAGCAATAGTGTAGTCACCACTCATACCCATAGATAGGGTTTTAATTTCTGTGTACTCTTTTTGAATATTGTCGAAAATAGACTTCAATAAAGAAAACTCCGATCTGATTTGTGCTTTATCAGAAGTGAATGTAGCCATTCCCATTAAGCCTATAATTCGGATGTTTGGGTATTGTGACTGTTTCACTAAAATTTTTTGAGCTTCTTCTTTATTAAGTCCAAACTTATTACTCTCTTGTGCAATATGAAACTGCAGTAGACAATCAATTACTCGATTATTTTGAGCAGCTCTTTTATTGATTTCTTTGAGTAGTTTTTCTGAATCTACTGCATGAATTAAGGAAACGAAAGGGGCGATGTATTTCACCTTATTGCTTTGCAAATGTCCAATCATATGCCACTCAATGTCATTAGGTAATAACTTGGCTTTTTGAGCTAACTCTTGAGCCTTGTTTTCACCAAAAACTTTTTGCCCTGCATGATAAGCTTCTAAGATGCTTTCAGTCGGTTTAGTTTTAGATACAGCTACTAAAGTAACCTCAGTTGGAATAGCATTTTTAATATGTTGAAGGTCAGTAGTAATACTCATTATTCAATGCTGTAAATCAATAGACCGCTTCGTAATTTAGGCTCAATGTAAGTACTTTTTGGAGGCATGCTTTTTTTCTCATCAGCGACTTCTTTAAGCTGATCAACTTTTATGGATTTTAATCTAAACGCTACGGCATATTCCCCACTATTTACAGCATTTTCTAAAGCCTCTTTGCCTCTTGTTCCATCTTTAAATGAAAGACGTTTGTCCGTTCTTAAATCATGGATTCCAAGTATTGGGCTCAAAATATTTTCAGAAAGTATAGAAGGGTCTAATTTACCTACACTGTCTTTTCTATCAAATGTTGAAGGTTTTGCAATTAAGCTATACCAGTTTCCATCAATAAACATACCTATTTCATCTTTTTTGCTAGGGGTAAACGACTCATCACTTTTAGAAACTTCGTAAGTTTTGCTTACTGCATCTATAAATTCTTCTTTAGAGAACCCGTTTAAGTCTTTTACAATTCGATTAAACTCCAGAATTTGTAATTGACTTTCAGGAATAAGGTAACTCATGCAGAAGTTGAAACTTTCAGCACCTGTATAGTTAGGGTTTTCTTCTCTTCTTTGTTTGCATAAAAGGGCAGAAGAAGCTGAGCGATGGTGCCCATCAGCAATATAAAGCGCATCTATATTGGAAAAAATATCTTGTAACTTATAAATCTCCTTTTGGTCTTTAATTAACCATAATTTATGTGTAGTACGATTAGTAGTAGTAAACTCGTACTCAGGTCTCTGTTTTAAATAAACTTCAATAACACCATCTACATCTTTATGATCTGGGTAGGTAAGTAAGACGGGTTCCGCATTAAAACCCGTTACGTCAAGATAATTTTTAAACATTTCTTGCCTTGGAGCAATGGTTTGTTCATGAATTTTGATGTTTTCATCAAGGTAGTCGTCTATTGAGCTTGCGCAAATTAAGCCAGTAAAAGTTACATCTTCTTTTCGTTGCTGGTAGAGGTAAAGCATTGCTTTCTCATCTTTTTTAAAAATACCCTTTTGCAGAAAATCCTTAAACTTTCTTTTTACGAGAGGATATTTTTTATTACCAACAACTTCTTTTTGTTTTTCAGAATAACCAGGATTGATAATGTGTAAGAAGGTGTAGGGGTTGTGTTCAAGCTTTTCAATCAATATTTCCTTTTCATAGGAAAGGTAAGAACGAGAAGCTACTAAAGAGATTTTATCCCTTGTTGGTCTAATTGCTTTAAATGGTCTAATCTTTGCCATATTATCCTAAAATAAAGCCATAGCTTTATACAGCTTTTTAAACAGTACTCTTATGTGCTAACTAAAGAAAGCGTTTATTTTTTCTGCCAGTTCTGTACCAATTCTGTCTTGAGCTTCTAGCGTAGCAGCCCCAATATGAGGTGTTAGCGATACATTTGTTTGCATCAGTAAGTGTATGCTTGGATTGGGTTCATTGTCAAAAACATCTAAGCCGGCATAATCAAGCTTCCCTTTCTCTAGGGCAAACATCAAAGCGTCTTCATCAATAACTCCACCGCGTGCAGCATTAACTATACCAGCACCATCTTTCATCATACCAATTTCTTCAGGACCAATTACAGCCTTTTCACCAACTTTTGGAATGTGTAAAGTGATGAAATCAGATTTCTTTAGCACCTCCTCCAAGCTTGTAGGTGTGATCTTAAAATTCATTTTTTGACCATCAAAGAAGTTGAGCTCAATGTTTCCAGTTTCAACAAACTTGTCATGAGCTATTACATTCATACCTAGTCCAATAGCACGCTTAGCTACCTCTTGTCCTATTCGCCCAAAACCTACAATTCCTAAGGTTTTTCCAGCAAGCTCTTTTCCTTTGGCATACGCCTTTTTGAGGTCTTTAAAACTGGATTCTCCTTCTAATGGCATTTGTCGGTTGGCATCATAAAGAAAACGAACCATTCCAAATAAATGTGCAAAGACCAATTCTGCAACAGATGCTGAGGATGCAGCAGGTGTATTGATTACTTCAATCCCTTTTCCTCTAGCATAATCTACGTCTATATTATCCATGCCAACACCACCTCGTCCAATCATTTTAAGGCCTGGACATGCATCTATTAGGTCTTGTCTTACTTTGGTAGCTGAACGTACTAGTAAGACATGTATGTCTTTTTGGTTAATTACATTTACCAGCTGCTCTTGAGCAACTTTTTGTGTGATGATTTCAAAACCAGCATCTTTAAGTGCTTTTTCTCCACTGGCTGAAATGCCATCGTTAGCTAATACTTTTATCATTTTATGCTTTTTTTTCTAATTCTTGCATGATTTCTACTAATACCTGAACACTACTTATTGGAAGCGCATTATACATTGAGGCCCTATAGCCTCCAACAGAACGATGACCTTTTAAACCATTACAGCCTGCTTCAATCCACATTTTATTAAAAGTGTCCTCTAAGGTCTTTTCATTTAATAAAAAAGTTGCATTCATTGTAGATCGATCTTCAAAGGATGCAGTTCCATTAAATAAGCTGTTTCGATCAATTTCGTTGTAAATTAACTGAGCTTTTGATTCGTTAATTTTTTCTATTTCTTCAACGCCACCATTCTCTTTAAGCCATTCTAGTGTTAACATAGATACATAAACAGCAAATACAGGAGGAGTATTGAACATGCTATCTTTTTTGATGTGCGTCTTGTAGTCTAACATAGTTGGGATATTTCTTCCCGTTTTACCTAAAGTTTCATCTTTTACAATCACAAGTGTTGTTCCTGCAGGCCCCATGTTTTTTTGAGCTCCAGCATAGATTAAATCAAAATCAGCAACATTTATTTTTCTACTAAATATATCAGAAGACATATCGCATACCATAGCACAAGGTGAGCTAGGAAATTCTTTCAT
Source organism: Flavobacteriales bacterium (assembly GCA_965661505.1). Taxonomy (GTDB): domain Bacteria; phylum Bacteroidota; class Bacteroidia; order Flavobacteriales; family UBA7312; genus UBA7312. Next base: position 80,086 of record CBFIDX010000003.1, read on the forward strand.
TTGAGTACCATAAATGGTATTATTTGAAGTACAGTGAAAATAATCTGCGTCAATAGGAATGTTATAATCTTTGGGTATGTAGTTGTAGTTCTTTTCTT
>CBFIDX010000004.1:0-74821 GCA_965661505.1 Flavobacteriales bacterium
TGAAAATACGCATCTTTCAAATCTAACTTCACTGATTTCTTTCTACATATACACAGCAATAGCACTTGATTATTACACTTTTTCACAAGACGCTGGAGTTGTTTACATGCAAAAAGCCCAATCAATAGTAACCAATGCCCAGAGTGCAAAAGAAAAAGGCTGGAAAGCTTATGAAAGTAACAAAAATAGGTTCTGGATAGCCGAAGAGTTGTTAGACCCAAAATACAGCGCTTTTACAGATGCTTTGTATTTTTATCATCGGATGGGTTTAGATATGATGTTTGAAGATCCTGAAAAGGGAAGGGCTTCCATCACAGAAAGCTTAGAGCTTCTGAGAAAAGTAAAAAGACAAAATCCAACGGCATTTATCTTACAATTATTTTTTGATGCAAAGTCCTCAGAACTTGCCAATATTTATTCTGATGCTTTTCCTGATGAAAAAGCAAGAATCATTAGCTTATTATCTGAACTTGATCCCTCAAATATTAGTAAGTATAATAAAATTAAAGAGCAGAAATCGAATATTGAAAATGGACGAATGTAAATATGTTAAATCAAATTTACATATCAAATTATGCTTTAATTAAAGATCTTCAAGTTTCTTTTAGTCAGGGATTTACAACCATAACTGGTGAGACAGGAGCAGGTAAGTCTATACTAATGGGAGCTCTGGGATTAATACTTGGGAAAAGAGCTGACACTTCTGTACTTCAAGATTCTAAAAAAAAATGCATTGTTGAAGCAGATTTTTTGATTGAATCGTACGCTCTAAAGGAATTTTTTGAACAAAACGATTTAGATTACGCTATTCAAACCGTTATTCGTAGAGAAATCAATCCAGCTGGTAGAAGTAGAGCATTCATCAACGACACACCCGTCACCCTCAGTCAATTGAAATATATTGGAGCCAAACTAATAGATATCCATTCTCAACACCAAACCTTAATGTTGAACAACCATAGTTTTCAACTTACTATCGTTGATGCTTTTGCCTCCCATGATTCTTTATTGAGCAAATACGAATTGGAGTACGAGAGATGGAATCAGAAAAAGTTACTTCTAAAACAGTTAAAATCTCAGAGTATAAGTCAGAAAAACGATCTAGATTACAAAGTTTTTTTGTTAAATGAACTAGAAAACGCAAGTTTACATTCAGTTGGAGAGTTAAATGAACTAGAGGAGGAGTTGAATGTCCTTGAAAATGCAGAAGAAATTGAGCAAAAGTTAAATGCAAGCATTTACCAAACTCAACTTTCTGAACACGCTGTACTAACACAGCTCTCTAATATCCATTCTTTACTATTGTCTATTGCTTCAAATCACGATAAAATAAATACACTCGCTAACAGAATAGAAAGCATACGAATTGATTTAAATGACGTTGTTTCAGATTTAGAGAGTGTTCTGGAAAAAACTGAACATAATCCAGAAAAAATCAATGTTCTAAGCCAGCGTATTGGTACCATAAATACACTTTTACAGAAACATCAGTTTATTCAGGTTGAGCAACTCATTGAGCTTCAACAAGAATTGGAATCAAGTTTACATTCAGCACAGTCTTTTGAGGAAGAACTAAGCGTTCTAGAAAAAGAGGTAGAAGCTTGTTACCTATCTGCCTGTCAGTTAGCAGAAAAAGTTAGCCTAAACCGTGCAGCAGTTATACCCACTATTGAAAAAGAGTTAATTGCTTTATTAGCTGAAATGGGTATGCCTGATGCAGCCATTAAAATCACTCAACATCCAATAGAGCACATTAATGATAGGGGAAAGGAAGAGGTTGTTTTTTATTTTTCGGCTAACATAGGTTCTCAGTTACAAGAAATAAGTAAAATTGCATCTGGAGGAGAGCTATCTCGATTGATGCTTTGTATAAAATATTTATTGGCATATAAATACAAATTACCAACCATAATCTTTGATGAAATCGATAGTGGTGTTTCTGGTGAAATTGCTCATAAAATGGGTAAACTTATGAAACAAATGAGTCAAAATATTCAGGTAATCAGCATTACCCACCTACCACAAGTTGCAGCAAAAGGAAATGATCATTTATTGGTTACAAAAGATAACACGGCGCTTTCAACAGAAACTAGGCTAACTAGGTTGAATAAAGATGAGCGGATTCAAGAATTAGCTAAGATGTTAAGCGGCAGCGAGATAACACAAATAGCAATCCGAAATGCTGAAGAACTTTTAGGAGCCTAACAAATAGTATATTTGTATTTTAATTTTTAAAAAAATTGACAGATGTCGAACAATTTATTATCAGATAAGAAAGGGATTATTTTTGGAGCGCTTGACAGCAATTCAATTGCATGGAAAGTAGCAGAAGAGTGTCATAAACAAGGGGCAAAGTTTGTTCTTACTAATGCACCCATAGCTATGCGAATGGGAGCAATTAAAGAACTTTCTGAGAAAACAGGTTCAGAGATTATTCCTGCCGATGCAACCTCGATAGAGGATCTTGAGAATTTATTTAGGAAAGCAACGGAAGTTCTAGGTGGTAAGGTAGATTTTATTTTGCACTCAATAGGAATGTCTGTAAACGTTCGTAAAAAACGTCATTATACTGATCAGAATTATGATTTTACTATCAAAGGGCTCGATGTTTCTGCACTCTCTTTTCATAAAACCATGCAAACAGCTTGGAAGATGGATGCAGTAAATGATTATGGCTCTATTTTAGGATTGTCTTATATTGCTGCACAACGCGTTTTTCCTGACTATAATGACATGGCCGATAACAAGGCCTTCTTAGAAAGTATCGCTCGCAGTTTTGGGTATCATTTCGGAGTAAGAAACAACGTTCGTGTAAATACCATATCACAATCTCCAACCATGACAACTGCTGGAAGTGGTGTTAAAGGGTTTGATGGATTCTTCAATTATGCAAATGAAATTTCGCCCTTAGGTAATGCCAGTGCTGAAGATTGTGCTAAATATTGTGTTAGCTTGTTTTCTGATTTAACACGCGCTGTAACAATGCAAAACCTTTTTCATGATGGTGGTTTTTCTAATACTGGAATAAGTGAAAAAGTAATGAAGAACTATTTGAAGTAAAACTTCATTTAAGTAAAAAGTAAAAACCCTCTTTTGGAGGGTTTTTTATTTAACTATTTCTTTGTGGGAACTTTTTTTGGCTTTAAAATTTTCATTTTGAGTTCCATTTTTTTCTTATCTAGAATCACTTTAATTTTATCGCCTTCACTCAGATGAGCATTGATTATTTCCTCAGCAAGTGCATCTTCTAAATATTTTTGAATAGCTCTTTTCAATGGCCTTGCACCAAAGTTTACATCGTATCCTTTATCTGCGATAAAATCTTTTGCTTCTTGATCAAGAGTTAATGAGTAACCCATTTCTTCAACTCTATCATAAAGCGCTTTGAGTTCAATATCTATGATCTTATGAATATCCTCTTTTTGCAAAGAGTTAAATAAGATGACATCATCTATTCTATTTAAAAATTCTGGAGCAAAAGCTTTTTTAAGTGCTTTTTCTATCACACCCTTTGCATGATTATTAGCATCAGCTATTTTGGCAGTTGTACCAAAACCCACACCTTGTCCGAACTCTTTTAATTGACGTGAGCCAATATTAGAGGTCATTATAATAATGGTATTTTTGAAATCAATTTTTCTTCCTAAGCTATCTGTCATATGACCATCATCCAAGGCTTGTAATAAAAGGTTAAAAACATCAGGATGCGCTTTTTCTACTTCATCTAACAAAATAATAGAGTAGGGTTTTCTTCTAACTTTTTCAGTTAACTGACCTCCTTCTTCATACCCAATGTAGCCAGGAGGAGACCCAACAAGTCTAGTTACGGCGAATTTTTCCATGTATTCACTCATATCAATACGAATTAGTGAGTCTGCAGTATCAAACATTTGAATAGCTAATTCTTTAGCCAGCTGGGTTTTGCCAACGCCTGTGGGGCCAAGAAATATAAAAGAACCAATAGGTTTGTTAGGATCTTTTAAGCCAACTCTATTTCTCCTTATTGCTTTGACGATTTTTGTTACTGCTTCATCTTGTCCAATAACCCTTGACTGAAGCTCGCTCTCCATCTGTATGAGTTTGTTTGTCTCTTGTTCAGCGATTCGTTGTACTGGAACGCCTGTCATCATGGCTACAACCTCAGCTACGTTGTCTTCAGTAACGGTTTCTTTATGAGATTTAAGTTCTTCTTCCCACTCCGCTTTTGCTTTTAGCAATGCGGTTTCTATTTGACGTTCTTTATCTCTTAGCCGTGCGGCTTCTTCAAATCGTTGTTTTTTAACAACCTGTAGCTTTTCCACTTTGATGTCTTCAAGATCTTTTTCTAGCGCTAGGATGTTATTAGGAACGTTAATATTATTTATATGAACTCTCGAGCCAGCTTCGTCTAGGGCGTCAATGGCTTTATCAGGAAGGTGTCGATCGCTCATGTATCTATTTGTTAAAGACACGCAGGCTTCAAGTGCTTCATTGGTATATTTTACATTGTGATGGTCTTCATATCTTTCTTTAATGTTAGAAAGAATCTCCAATGTTTCTTCAATATTTGTGGGCTCAACAATTACTTTTTGAAAACGTCTTTCGAGAGCTCCATCTTTTTCAATGTTGGTTCTGTACTCATCTAAAGTGGTTGCGCCAATGCACTGTAGCTCACCTCTTGCTAGTGCTGGTTTAAACATGTTTGAAGCATCTAAAGATCCTGAAGCACCACCTGCACCAACAATTGTATGAATTTCATCAATAAATAAAATGATATCAACATTGGTTTCAAGTTCATTTAGAATGGCTTTCATCCGCTCTTCAAATTGACCTCTGTATTTTGTGCCTGCTACTAAAGCTGCTAAATCTAGAGAAATAATTCTCTTGTTGAAAAGCACCCTTGAAACCTTTCGTTGAACAATCCTTAAGGCTAAGCCTTCCGCAATAGCAGATTTACCTACACCAGGTTCTCCAATTAGAATAGGATTGTTCTTTTTCCTTCGGCTTAAAATCTGTGATACACGTTCAATTTCTTTTTCTCTTCCTACAATTGGATCAAGACGATCGTTGGATGCCATATTGGTTAAATCTCTTCCGAAATTATCAAGAACAGGTGTGCTTGATTTAACCTTAGAAGTTTTAGGATTGCCTTGTTTTTTTGAAAACAATTCGTCATCAGCGTCTTGAGGACTGGACTCACTGTATTCAGCTTTTGGGCTTGTTTTGTTGTCTGATTCGGTATTTAAATCAGAGAGCATCATCATAAACTCATTTTTTACTGCTTCATAATCAACGTTGAATTGTAGCAATGCCCGTGTAACTACGCTGTCTTCGTCTTTTAGCATTGACAGTAGTAAGTGAGTGGTTCTAATCTCACTACTTTTAAAAACTTTTAACTCTAAGTAGGTTAGTTTTACTGCCCTTGCAGCTTGCTTTTTAAGTTCAATATGGTCGTTATTAGCAAAGTCGCTGCCCTCATTATTTCTAATAGCGCTTTCGATAACCTTGCGTAAAGAAGCGAGGTTGATGCTGAGTGCCTTCAAAATTATGGCAGCAGAACATTCTTCTTCTCTTATTATTCCTAGTAACAAATGTTCCGTTCCAATAGCAGCATGACCTAGTCTAAGTGCTTCTTCTCGACTGTAACTTAACACATCATTTAACCTAGGTGAAAACTTCGCATCCATAGTTTTATAATTGATTTTAGTGTTGCTTAATTAGTACGCTAATATTATTCACTAAAAATAGACATAAAACACTATTTTATTAATGCAATAAATACGTCATTTATCAACAATATTTGTTGATAATTATTACCATATAAAAGTACTTAGAACAGAGCGAATTTCTAAATTCGTTTCAATTACATAAAAAATGATTTAATATAATATTATGGCTGAAGGAGAAAAGATTATTCCTATAAATATTGAGGAAGAAATGAAAGCGAAATACATTGACTATTCAATGTCAGTGATTGTTTCAAGAGCACTTCCAGATGTGAGAGATGGTTTAAAACCTGTACATAGGAGGGTTTTGTATGGTATGCATGAATTAGGAGTCTTGTCTAATAAATCTTACAAAAAATCTGCTCGTATTGTTGGGGAAGTTTTAGGTAAATTCCACCCTCATGGTGACTCTTCTGTTTATGATACGATGGTTCGTATGGCACAAGAGTGGTCTTTAAGGTATATGTTAGTCGATGGCCAAGGTAATTTTGGGTCTATTGATGGTGATAGCCCTGCAGCAATGCGTTATACTGAAGCGCGTTTGCGAAAAATTGCTGAATCAATGTTATCTGATATAGATAAGAATACTGTTGATCATCAATTAAATTTTGACGACACTATAAAAGAGCCAACCGTTTTACCTTCAAGAATACCGAATCTTTTATGTAATGGTACATCAGGTATTGCTGTTGGTATGGCAACAAATATGGCTCCTCATAACCTTACTGAGGTGGTTGACGCTACAGTTGCCTATATCGACAATAAAGACATTGATATTTCCGAATTGATGCAACATGTAAAGGCTCCTGATTTTCCGACAGGAGGGATTATTTATGGCTACGAGGGAGTGAAAGACGCTTTTGAAACCGGTAGAGGAAGAGTCGTGATTAGAGCCAAAACCTCATTTGAAGAGATTGGCAATCGTGAAGCTATTGTTGTTTCAGAGATCCCATACATGGTTAATAAGGCGGATATGATTAAAAAAACAGCCGATCTTATTAATGCCAAGAAGCTGGTAGGTATTCATGATATCCGTGATGAATCGGATCGAAACGGAATGAGAGTTGTTTATGAGTTAAAACGTGATGCTATCCCAAACATTGTGCTTAACAAACTTTTTAAATATACTCAATTACAGTCCTCATTTAGTGTAAATAACATTGCTTTGGTTAAAGGTAGGCCACAACAGCTTAACCTTAAACAATTAATAGAACATTATGTAGAGCACAGGCACGATGTAGTGGTAAGAAGAACGCAATATGATCTTGAACAAGCTGAAAAAAGAGCGCATATATTAGAGGGTTTACTAATTGCTTTAGACAATTTAGATGCTGTTATAAGTTTAATTAGAGGTTCAAGAACCCCTGAAGATGCTAGAAACGGTTTAATTGATAATTTTAAACTTACCGAAGTACAAGCACGAGCGATCTTAGATTTGAGGCTTCAGAAATTAACAGGACTTGAAAGAGATAAAATAAAAGAGGAGCACGCTGAACTAATGAAAACCATCGCTTATCTCAAATCCATCTTGGAAAACGAAGACTTGCGAATGAACATTATCAAAGAGGAGTTGATAGAAGTTAAAGAAAAATTTGGTGATGAAAGAAGGTCAAAAATCGAATATGCTGGTGGAGATTTTCGTATTGAAGACATGATTCCAGACGAGGAAGTTGCTGTAACTATCTCTCATTTAGGCTATATAAAACGAACAAAACTTACGGAATATAAATCGCAAGGAAGAGGTGGGGTAGGCTCAAGAGGAGCAACTACTCGTGATGAAGATTTTTTAGAAGATATTTTCGTTGCTAGGAACCATGATTATATGCTGTTTTTCACAGAACAAGGACGTTGTTTCTGGTTACGCGTATTTGAAATCCCTGAAGGAGCAAAAGCATCAAAAGGGAGAGCCATACAAAACATGATAAACATACCCTCGGATGATAAAGTGATGGCTTTCATCAATACCAAAGACTTAAAGGATGAAGATTACATAGCAAACAATTATGTTGTTATGTGTACCAAAAAAGGTCAAGTAAAGAAAACTTCTTTAGAATCGTATTCACGCCCAAGACAAAATGGTATTAATGCCATCACCATTAAAGAAGGAGATCAGTTATTAGAAGCAAAACTAACTTCTGGAAGTTCTCAAATTATGTTGGCAGTTCGTTCTGGAAAAGCAATTCGATTTGAAGAAGAAAAGGTAAGACCTATGGGTAGAACTGCATCTGGTGTTAGAGGAGTAACATTAGCACATGATAAAGATGAAGTAATTGGAATGATATGTGTGGACGATTTAGAATCTAGTGTTTTAGTTGTTTCATCAAATGGTTACGGAAAACGATCAAGCATAGAAGATTATCGAATTACTAATAGGGGAGGTAAGGGTGTTAAAACAATTAACGTAACGGATAAAACCGGAGAGTTAATTGCATTAAAAAATGTTACCGACGAAAATGATTTGATGGTCGTTAATAAGTCTGGAATTACTATCAGAATATCGGTTGCTGAACTCAGAGAAATGGGTAGAGCTACTCAAGGTGTAAGAATTATTAAATTAAAAGAAGGAGATTCCATTGCTGCCGTTGCAAAAGTTCCTGCTGCTGATGATGTAGAAGATACGGAGGGTGAAGGGGCTACTGATAACACTATACCTCAAAACGAAGAGTCAACAGACTAACCCTATTCTTTTCCAACATTAAAAAGGGCACTTATAATCTAGTGCCCTTTTTCTTATATTTGCACTCATTACTAAAATTTTAAATGATGAAAAACGTATTTTTAATCCTAGCTTCCCTTCTAATAGTTACAAACTTACAAGGACAAACACTAATTGAAAAAATTGTTCCTGCACCTGGCAGTATTGACATTGCTTATGAGAGCTGGAAACTTGACAATGGTCTAACTATAATCGTTCATGAAGATCACTCTGATCCCATTGTACACGTAGAAGTAACCTATCACGTAGGTTCCAACAGGGAGCAAATAGGGATGACCGGCTTCGCCCACTTTTTTGAGCACATGATGTTTCAAGGCTCTGATAATGTAGCCGATGAGGAACATTTTAAAATTGTTTCTGAATCGGGAGGAACATTAAATGGCACAACTAATAGAGATAGAACAAATTACTTTGAGACATTACCAAGCAATCAACTAGAAACAGCACTTTGGTTAGAATCTGATAGGATGGGTTATTTTTTAGATGCAGTAACAGAGGAGAAATTTGCAAATCAAAGAGATGCTGTTAAGAATGAAAAAATGCAGAATCAGATCAATGTTCCTTATGGATTATTTTATGAAGTGATGAGCCAAACATTGTATCCAAATGGACACCCTTATAGCTGGCCAACAATAGGATATGTAGATGATTTAGACAGGGTCACAGTACAAGAGTTGAAGGATTTTTTTATGAGGTGGTACGGGCCTAACAATGCTTATTTAGTAGTGGCAGGAGATGTTGATACAGAAGAAGTAGTTCAACTAGCGCAAAAATATTTCGGCCCTATCCCAAGAGGTGCAGAAGTAAGAGATCTAAGAGTACCTAGAGTCAATTTACCACAACATAAGTATAGAAAGTTTGCCGATCAGATATACTTTCCAATGGCTTCATTTGTGTACCCTACTGTCCCAAATTATCATAAAGACGAGCCTTCCCTTGATGCTTTAGCTGATATGATGGGAGGGGGGAACAATTCGCCGTTCTATCAGGCATTTGTAAAAACCGAAAAAGCAGTGCAAGCATCGGTTAGTCACCCTTGTTATGAGTTAGCTGGTGAGTTCATGATTAATGTAGTATCGTATCCAGAATATACTTTTGCCGAAGTAGAGGAGGAGTTCAATAATATGATCAATAATTTTGATCAAAATATTACTGAGGAAGCATTAAAGCGATTCAAAACAAAAATGCGTTCGCAACTAATTGAAGGCCTTTCAAGTGTTAGCGGAAAAGCATCTCAATTAACAGGTTGGGCTTATCTGCTAGATGAATCTTACAACTTTGAAAAGGAGCTGGCTAGGTATAATGCGATTACCTTAGAAGATGTGGTAAAGGTTTACAGCAAGTATATAAAAAATAAAAAATCTGCAATAATTGATTATTATCCATTGCCTTTTGGATCAACAGACTCTGTTCAATCTATCAATCCTAATGCACATATTCCTTTCAAAAAAGATAAGCAATACGAAGGATTAACATATGAAAAACCAAGCGATAATTTTGATCGATCGAGCAGACCATCAGTTCCAGAAGCTAAACCTGTTCAAATTCCTACTTATTATCAAGGAACGGTAAAAAACCTTTTGGCCGAAACAGGTGATGGAATCCCATTTATTGGTACGGAAACGACTGAGGTACCTAAGGTGACAATATTGATTACGCTAGAGGGAGGAGACTTATTGTTACAAGAAAATGTTAAACAAGCTGGTTTGCCTCAATTAACAGCCATGATGCTGCAAGAGGGTACACAAAATTTCACTACTGAAGAAATCAGCTTGAAGTTAGATGAATTAGGAAGCTCTATCTCTTTCAATAGCGGAAGTAGAAGCTCAAGTATTTTTGTTTCTTGTTTAGTGGATAATATTGATGCTACACTAGAAGTTTTGGAAGAAAAGTTATTCAGACCAGGTTTTAGATCTGATGATTTCAAGAGAGTTAAAAAGGCTTACAGAGAATCTATAAATAATGACAAAAAATCTGCCAACACCATGGCTAGAATTGCCTTCAATCAGATGATGTATGGAGAGAAAAATGTTAGAGGTGTATCGCCATCTGTCAAAAGTGTTGACAAACTAAAACTATCAGATGTTGAAAGTTTCTATAAGAAACAATATTCACCAAAGCTAGCCAGTTTGGTTATAGTTGGAGATATTCCTCAATCAGAAATTATGCCTAAACTTTCTTTCCTAAATGAGTGGAAGGGAGAAAGAACAAATATTAACAAAAACTTAAATCAAGAAAATATAGTTGGCAAAACTATATACTTAGTTCACAAACCAGGCCCTCAATCCATTATTTTAATGGGACATCATGGATTAAAATATGACGTTACGGGAGATTACTTTAAATCTCAGGTGATGAATTACGTTCTTGGAGGAGCCTTTAATAGTAGGCTTAACCTAAACTTAAGAGAGGATAAAGGATATACCTATGGAATTCGCTCAGGCTTTAATGGAAATGATACGGATGGAAGTTTTAGTATATCTGCCTCAGTAAAAGGAGAAGCAACGGATAGTTCCCTCACACAGATATTTCTTGAATTAGAAGGGTACTTAAGCGAAGGAATTACGCAAGAAGAGTTGAATTTTACTAAAAATTCCATTGCAAATTCTGATGCCCTTAGGTATGAAACACCCGGGCAAAAAGCTCGCTTCTTAAGTAGGATACAACGTTATAACCTTGATCAAAACTATACTACTCAACAAAGAGATATATTACAAGGCTTTACTACTGATGATATTCACGAAATAGCAAAGAAGAATATTGATAAAGAAAACATGGTTATTGTTGTTGTCGGTAATAAATACTCTCTAAAAGAGAAGTTAAGTAAGTTTGGGAAAGTTCAAGAAATAAAACTAAAATAAAATGAAAAAGAAAAATCTATTAATTGTACTGTTTGTAAGCATCAGTTTAAGTGTTTTTGCTCAAAAAAAGAATGTTCAAAATGCCATCGATGCAATGAAAGATGACAACATCGAGGAAGCCATTAAATACATTGAGTTAGCAGCTTCAAACCCTAGCTCATCAGACTACTATAAAACGCACGATAAAAGAGGTGAAATTTATTTCGAAGTATATTCTAATGATGAGTATAAGCAGTTTGATAAGATGGCTGCACTGAAATGTGCCGAAAGCTATGAGGCATTAGCAAATCACCCAAAAGCCAAAAAGTGGTTTAGCGATGATGAAATAAATACCAGAATTACCAATGCAGGAGTGGCCCTGTTTAATGCAGGTGTTGGATTGCACAGTAATGGAGATTACAAAGAAGCCTTACAACATTACAATAAAATTTTTGATTTGCTTCCTTTAGATAAATCAGGAAATCTATCAAGAAGCAATGTAACCAAAGAGAGCGTTTGGTTCAATGCCTTTTTTGTAGCCTACGATACCAAAGATTATGAACTAGCTAAAGATTATCTTCAAAAATTGATTGATGTTGCTTATCAAGAGCCAAAAATATATTCGTTCATGGCAAATATATATCAAGAGCAAGATAATATGGAAAAGGCTTTTGAATACATTCGTTTAGGACGTGAAATGTTTGAATACAATGTTGATTTAATTATTGCTGAATTAAACTATCATCTTGCTAATCAGGACTTTGAAAAAGCAGAAGAACTTTTAACACTAGCAATAGAAGAAGACCCTAATAATCATCAATTATTTTTTGCTTTGGGAAGTAGTTACGACAACCTTGGTCAATTTGACAAAGCTGTCTCTGCTTACGAAGAAGCAGTAGCTATAAAATCAGATTTCTTCGATGCTTTATATAATCTAGGTGTGTTGTTCTATAATAAGGGAGGAGATATGATAAAAGAAGCAAACAATATGAGTGATTGGAAAAAAGCCGATGCTCACACTAAAAAAGCAGAAACAACGATGTTAAAAGCATTGCCACATATTGAAGCTTGTTATGAGATTGATGAAAATGATAAGAACATACTATTGATACTCAAAGAGCTATATTACCGTAATGGTAATACCGATGCTTACAACGAAATAGTTAAGAAAATTTAATCACATTTTTTCATATCGTTTTTATTAATTTTTTCTTTAAACGTTTTATTAAATCAATATGACCCATATTAAAAAATTTGTTTTTCTTTCTTTTTTTCTGTTTAGTAATATTGCTTTTTCACAACTTCAATTTTCTTCATTAAACAGTAAATTTCCCATAAAAAAGAAAAAAGTCAAAGTTCTTAATGAAATCGATGAAAAGACCAAGTCATGCAGATCAATTGTGGGTTTGTTTACTATTTATCAGAATAATAAAAATGGAAAATCCTTCATAGAAATTGATACTTCCCATATTGATCAGGAGTTTCTTTATTTTAGTTATTTTGAAAATGGTGTTACCGACGCAGGTGCTGTGAGAGGAAGGTATAGGGGGTCTAAAGTTATTAAAATTCAAAAGTTTTATAATAAAATTGATTTTGTAATAGAAAATACAAAATACTTCTTTGATAAAGATAACCCTTTAAGCAAATCCTCAAAAGCAAATATCAATACCCCTCTAATTATTTCTGAGGAGATTATAGCTACCAGCCCTTGCAAAACTAAATTTTTGATAAGTGCTGATAATATTTTTCTTAATGAATCATTTCAACAGGTCAAATATTCATACAGTCCAAAGTATAGAGGCTTTAAGCTAGGGGGCATAAACAAAGAAAAAACAAGGTATTTGAAGATAAAAAGTTATCCAGAAAATACGGATATTATAGTCAATTATGTTTACGAAAGTAAATACCCTCCAGTAAGAGGAGGGCAAGCTATTACAGACTCTCGAAGTGTGTCTATTGTTGTTCAACACAGTTTAGTGAAAATGCCAGATGATGGTTTTGTTCCTAGGTTAGATGATACTCGCGTTGGGTATTTTACAACCCAATCAAATAATATGACAAGCATCGACCGGGTAAATTATCGAGATTTCATAAACAAATGGAGATTAGAAAAGAAAGAGCCTGAAAAAGAACTTTCGGAGGCCGTAAACCCCATTGTCTATTGGATCGAAAATACCACTCCTCATGATCTAAGAGATATAATAAAGGAGGGAGTAGAGTCTTGGAATATTGCTTTTGAGAAAGCGGGCTTTTTAAATGCTATTCAAGTAAAAGTTCAGCCTGATAGTGCTGATTGGGATGCAGGCGATATAAGATACAATGTGTTGAGATGGACTTCTTCACCAAATCCACCATGGGGAGGCTACGGCCCATCATTTGTTAATCCAAAAACAGGTGAAATTCTTGGTGCTGACATTATGTTGGAATGGACTTACATTACCAACAGAATAGTTGCCGATGAGTTATTCAACGAATCAGCAGACAATCATCATTATTGTAATGCTGCCAAACATCATCAGATTGAAAATTTGTTTGCAAAAAATTATTTAAAATCCTTGGATTTATCCGAAGAGATTGAAAAAGAGTTGGTCAAACAGTCATTATATAGACTAGTACTACACGAAGTAGGACATACATTAGGTTTAAGTCATAATTTTAAAGGATCACTATTGCTTAGTAATGATGAATTAAATGATAAAAACATCGTGAATGAGAGAGGGGTATGTTCATCCGTTATGGAATACCCAGCAATTAATATAGCTAGAAATCCTGAAAATCAAGGATTATTTTTTGATGTAAAACCAGGCATTTATGATATCTGGGCCATACAGTATGGCTATACAACCTTTAATAAACAAGAGGATGAAATTGATTCTCTCTCTGAAATTTTATCAAGATCAGTAGAAAAAGAACTTGCTTTTGCTAATGATGCATTTGACATGAGGTATCCTGGAAAAGGTACTGACCCAAATGCCATGATTTACGATTTGTCAAGTAATCCTGTTGAACACTCTTTAGAGAAAATACATAAAATTTTAACTATGGTCGAGAGCCTTAGAGAAAGGTATATTGAAACAAATGACACATATGAAGAGTTTTATCGATCATATAGAACACTATTGTTTTCATATTATCAATCTTTAAATATTATTTCAAGACAGATTGGGGGAGTTGAAGTAGATCTTGCTCATACAGATCAAAACTCTCTTGCCAAACCATTCAAAAGTGTTGAAAAGGCTTTACAGATTGAAGCATTAAATATTTTAGCAGAATATGGATTTAGCAATAAAATTTTATTAAGTCCTGAATCAATACCATTTTTACAGAAACAAAGAAGAGGATTCACTGTTTCTAAAGATCCAAATATTCATCAATTAGTTTTAGCTTACCAAAATCGTTTGTTAGATCATCTTTTGCATCCAAAAGTTTTACAAAGAATTACTAATTCAAGCTTATATGGAAATAAATATCAAATTTCTGAATATCTTATTGATTTAAGAAAAGCAATTTTTGAGGAAGATATGTATTCAGATGTTTCTACCATTAGGCAAAACCTACAAATTAGTTATGTGAATCGATTATTGTCAATTATTGATTCAGATTCAAATTACGATAACATTGCTAAATCGTCAACATATTACAATCTAGATTGGCTAAATTCTAATCTTTCCATAAACCAAGGGAATCTTTCTACGCGTCAGCATAAAATGTTTTTAAGTTTTATTATTAAGAGCAACTTAAAAAAGCACGTTAATTAGATTTACATCTTTATGTTAGTAGGGTATAATTCAAAATATCTATTTAACATAATATTAATTATCATTCAATAGTGCAGATTGACTAGAGATGGATTTTATGATTTCTGATGATTAATCGATTATTGGCTTCTAATTTTTTTACGCTACGTATTACAGTTTCTACGCGTAAGCCAGTTAGGTTAGCAATATCCTGCCTACTCAATTCAACACAATACTCAAACGGTTCTTGACTGTTGTATATAAAATGCTTTAAGTATAATAATAATGTAATGATTCGATGTTCAGGATTTTCAAAAGAAACTTCCTTTGCAATCATGGATTTATAATAAAAGCGATTAGCCAAATTTTTAGAGATTAAAAAATGGATTTTTGGATGATCATTTAAAAGCATCAGAAAATTCTTTTTACTTAATTGCCATAGAATAGCCTCAGTTAGTGCTATACAGTTTGTAGGATAAGTCATAAATTCTCCTAAAATGGCTGCTTCACCTAATATGCGATTGGTAGAAAAAATAGATTGAATAAACTCTTTACCCTCAGAATTAACATTATAAATTTTCAATTCTCCTGAGTCAATTTGAAAGAAAAAACGAGGCTTTGTATGAATTTTAAACACATAATCTCCTTTACTATATCTCACTTTTTCTCCTTGATATTGGCTAAGTAATTCTTTAGGGATCATTTCTTTATGATTTCAGTCATAAGATAACAATGATTATAACGTGAAATTTGTTTTATTAATATATAAAAGCAATGAACTTATGAAAACTTTAAAAAATGACAACTTTTGGAAAACCTTAGAATTTAATCGATTTGCAATTATGTCATTCACCATAATTGTAGGCACAGGAATTGCTTCCATTGCTTTATTTTATTTAATGATGCTAAAAGGAAATGACTTTTTTATTCCATTAATGCTGATTAGCACATTTGCAATGGCCTCTAATACTGCAGCAATTTCTCAAAGTCCTATTAAGTGGGTAATCGGGCTTTTTTATCCTCCTTAATAGTTTCGATTCTAGTGGTGCTATATAGCTTACTATAGAAAGCTACATTAGTTCATCTAATTCCATCCACCTGTAAGACTTTTCGTCTATTGCCTCAACGACTTTTCCTAAACGTTCACTAGATTGGGATATTTCATCAAAACTTAAAGAATTAAGTGTAAGTTTTTTTTCTAATTCAGCTTTTTCTTTTTCTAACAAAGCAATTTCTTTTTCTAGTTCTTCGTATTCGTATTTTTCCTTAAAAGTAACGTTCTTTTTAGTTTTTGATTTTTCATTTTTTATGGGAGCTTCTTTTTGGATTTGCTTACTCTTCTTTTCTTCACTTTGTTGTTTTTCACGGTATTCAGAATACGAACAATAATGATCCTCAATAAGCCCATTTCCTTTGAAAACAAAAAGATGATCGCTTAGCTTATCCATAAAATAACGGTCATGAGATACTAATAACAAACACCCTTTAAACTGTAATAGAAACTCTTCCAATTTGTTCAAGGTTAAAAGATCTAAATCGTTTGTTGGTTCATCCAGTATTAAAAAGTTAGGATTTTTCATAAGTACTGTTAGCAGGTAAAGCCTTCTGCGCTCTCCACCACTAAGTTTAGAAACAAAAGTGTACTGCATATCTCCAGAAAACATAAAATGCTGCAACAATTGTGATGCACTTACCTTTCTTCCGTCTGCCATGACTATCACCTCTGCAATATCTTTCAGCACCTCGATAACACGTTTATCTTCTTTTAACTGCATGCCTTTTTGTGAAAAGTAACCGTAAACAATTGTTTCTCCTGTATTTATTTTTCCGCTATCAGCACTTTCTTGTTGAGTAATGATATTCAAAAAAGTACTTTTACCAACTCCATTTTTACCAACAATTCCTATGCGCTCACCCTTTTTAAAGGTATAATCGAAGCCTTTTAAAATTTCTAAATCACCATAGCTTTTGTAAACTTTTTTAAGCTCTAGTATTTTGCCGCCAATACGGCTCATCTTTACAGATAGTTGAAGTTCTTGTTTAACTTTTTTACTATTTGCTTTCTCTTTAATTTTGTAAAAACTACTTATTCTTGATTTGGATTTAGTGGTTCTAGCTTTTGGACTCCTTCTCATCCAGTCCAACTCTTTTTTCAACAATTTACCCGCTTTAGATAATTCTACATCTAGAGAGGTTTCTCTTTCCGCTCTCTTTTCTAAGAAGTAGGCGTAATTTCCTAAATGATGATATAGCTTCCCTCCTTCTAGTTCTAATATGTGGTTACACACTCTGTCTAAAAAATAGCGATCATGAGTAACCATCAGCAGAGTGATTTTATGTTGTTGTAAAAATTTTTCCAACCATTCAATCATGTCCATATCAAGATGATTGGTGGGTTCATCCAACAATAATAATTCAGGCTGATCAAGTAATAATAAGGCTAACGCAAGGCGTTTTTGTTGTCCGCCAGACAGATCACCTACTCTTTGATTTAAGTCATGAATATTAAACTTAGAAAGGGTTTGTACAATTTGACGTTCATAATCCCATGCGTTGGCTTCATCCATCTGTGAAGTAAGGTCTTCTAGTTTTTTTTGAGATGAAGCATTGATCTGATTTGATTGCTCACTTATAGCACTTTCATAGGAGCGTATCAGTTCCATAACATGAGTGTGTGCTGAGTTTATGATTTCTTGTATGCTTAAGGAAGGATCAAACTTTGGCTCTTGCGCTAAATATCCTACTCTAATTCCATTTCTAAGTGTTACGGTACCATGGTCTGCAATATCAACGCCTGCAATGATTTTTAATAAACTAGATTTTCCTGTGCCATTATTTGCTATCAAGGCCATCTTATCGCCTTGTGATAAGCCAAAAGTAAGCCCTTCAAATAAAATTCTCTCTCCGTAGTTTTTACCTAAATTTTCTACTGATAAATAATTCATGAAGCACTGCTTTTACCTGCTAAAAAACCTGTTGTCCAAGCTGCCTGGAAGTTAAAACCTCCTGTTACACCATCTATGTCCAAAACTTCGCCAGCAAAATACATTCCTGGATGTAACTTACTTTCCATTGTTTGCATATTGATATTTAACAAAGATACACCACCACATGTCACAAATTCTTCTTTAAAGGTCGTTTTTCCCCTTATATCATATACATCATTCATCAGTATGTTGAGTAATCGATTTTTATTTTTTTTACCCAATTGACTCCAAAGATGATCAGCCTTGATTTCTATTTTATCCAATAAGTAGAGCCATAATCTAGATGGTAAGTCAAAAGGATTTTTCGCTATTTTTTTTCTGCCCTGCCCTTCTATAATTTGCAAATAATCTTGCTCGCTTAAATCAGCCCAATTTATTTGTGTTTTAAACTGATAGTCCTGTTTTGCAAGTGTTCTAGCCTCAAAAGCGGAGGTTTTAAGAATAGCGGGGCCGCTCATTCCCCAATGCGTTATCAATACTGGGCCACTTTGTTTTTGTTTGGCTCCTTGTATTTTTACAGATGCATTTGGTGCTACTACTCCCATCAATTCTTTAATTGACTCCGAAGGCATATTAAAGGTGAACAAAGAAGGGACTGGGTTTTCTATGGAATAGCCCAAGTCCGCCAGCCATTGCAGTCCACCTAACTTAGGGCTTCCGCCAGTGGCTACAATCAGCTTGTCAAAGTATAGCTCTTGATTGTTAATGGATAGCTGAAAGCCTTTTTCTAAAGGGGTAATTTGAGTAACTAGACTTTGGGTAGCTAGTTGTGCGCCAACCTTTTTCAAAGCCTGAACTAAGCAATCAACAATGGTTTGAGAATCGTTGCTTTCGGGAAATATACGCTTATCGGCTTCTGTTTTTAAGCTTATTCCGCGCTTGGCAAACCATTCAATAGTGTCTTTGGTGTAAAAGTGTATAAATGATTTTTTGAGCTGCTTCCCTCCTCTTGGATAGTTTTTACAAAGCTCGGAAATATTGAAGCAGGCATTGCTTACATTGCATCTTCCACCACCAGAGATTTTGACTTTACTTAATATTTTGTTTGTTTTTTCGAACAGGGTAACTTCCGCATGAGGCGCTCGTTCCTTAGCGGTAATAGCTGCCATAAAACCGGCTGCTCCTCCACCTATTATAGCTATCCTTTTCATTGAGGTAAAGCTATGAAAACTAAAGTTATTTTATTTTTCTCATTCGCAGACTTTCAGGAGTGATTTCTAAGTACTCGTCTTCTGCAATATACTCCATCGACTCTTCAAGAGAAAACTGGATTTTAGGAGCAATTTTCATTGCTTCATCTGATCCAGACTTACGCATGTTAGTTAATTGTTTTCCTTTTACAAGGTTTACTTCTAAATCATTATCTCTTGAGTGTTCTCCAATCACTTGCCCTTTATAGATTACATCAGCTGGCGCTACAAAAAAGCGACCTCTATCTTGAAGTCGGTTCAATGCAAAGCCTGTTGCAGGGCCTTGTTCTGATGAGATTAGAGATCCTTTAAGCCGTGAAGGAATATCTCCTTTTATGGGCCCAAACTCTCTAAATCGATGCGTCATAATGGCTTGGCCTGCTGTAGCTGTTAAGA
Source organism: Flavobacteriales bacterium (assembly GCA_965661505.1). GTDB lineage: Bacteria > Bacteroidota > Bacteroidia > Flavobacteriales > UBA7312 > UBA7312. The sequence continues at coordinate 19,572 of CBFIDX010000004.1, forward strand.
TGTTGTTTCTTAAACCAATCAAACCTCTAGAAGGAACATCAAATTCTAAATGTTGTAAATCTCCTTTTGGCTCCATCACTAATAAATCTCCCTTACGCTGTGTCACCAATTCAATGGCTTTACCTGAATAGTCTTCTGGTACATCAATCACTAAGGTTTCGTATGGCTCACACTTCACTCCCTCAATCTCTTTAAGGATTACTTGTGGTTTTCCTACCTGCAACTCATACCCTTCTCTACGCATTGTTTCTATAAGTACAGAAAGATGAAGTATTCCTCTACCAAAAACATTGAACTTGTCTTCACTATCGGTTGTATCTACTCTTAATGCTAGATTTTTCTCTGTTTCTTTAAAGAGTCGATCCCTTAAATGTCGAGAAGTTACAAATTTTCCCTCTTTTCCAAAAAAGGGCGAATTGTTAATGGTAAACAGCATACTCATGGTAGGTTCATCAACCTTGATTCGTTCTAAAGCCTCAGGCGTTTCTAAATCAGCAATTGTATCACCTATTTCAAAATCTTCGATCCCTACCACGGCACAAATTTCTCCACTTCTTACTTTTTCAACTTTTGTTTTTCCTAGGCCTTCAAAAACATGTAATTCTTTAATGCGAATCTTTTTTGTACCCTGGGCTTTGCAAAGCATATAATCTTTGTTTACTTCTAAATCGCCACGCATTAATCGGCCAATAGCAATTCGTCCTGTAAAAGCGGAGTAGTCTAATGAGGTAATCTGCATTTGTGGAGATCCCTCTTTATATGGAGCTTCAGGAATATTTTCTAGTACAGCATCTAAAAGTGGAAACATATTGTTGGTGGGAGCATTAAAATCTGTACTCATCCAGCCCATCTTTGCTGAGCCAAAAATAGTTTCAAAATCCAACTGTTCTTCGTTAGCTCCTACATTAAACATTAAGTCAAATACATTGTCTTGTGCTAAGTCTGGTGTACAATTTTCTTTGTCTACCTTATTTACAACAACTATGGGTTTTAAGCCTAGCTCTATTGCTTTGGTCGTTACAAATCGTGTTTGAGGCATGGGACCTTCAAAAGCATCTACTAGTAATAATACACCATCAGCCATTTTAAGCACGCGTTCTACTTCTCCACCAAAATCTGCGTGACCTGGAGTGTCAATGATATTAATCTTGACTCCTTTGTAAATGACAGAAACATTCTTTGAAAGAATAGTAATTCCTCGCTCTCGCTCTAGGTCATTATTGTCAAGAATAAGTTCCTTTGTTTCTTTTCTTGGGTCTAAGGTTTCACAAGCATAAATAAGTTTGTCAACTAATGTTGTTTTCCCATGGTCAACATGGGCAATAATTGCAATATTTCTAATAGACTGCATTTCGAATTTATTAATGGATAATTAAGCGTCTCTATTTACTCGTAGTTCTCTTCCGTCAACATAAATGCCGTTAAAGGAGCTGGCAATGTTTTTTGATTGCTTCTTATCAACTTCAAAGAATGCACAGTTTTTTTGAATTTCTATGGTACCGAGTGAGGATCGTTTTATGTTTGCCGTTTCAGAAATAAAATCAACTAAGTCTCTTTTACTAACGCCATCCATTTTACCTACATTGATGAAAAAACGAACACCATTCACATCCTTTTTATTACGTTTTTCTCCTCTTCTATTACTTGAACGATCGTTATCTTTTCTTACTTTTCTTGTATTTTTAGATCTTCTAGCTTCCTCATTGAGGTTTTTAGAGGATGATTTATCAATTCCTAAATTTTGTAATTCGATGGTAACTAGTTTTTCAACTAATTCTTCAAAAGACATGCAACCCAATAACATTTGAAGTTCGGTCAAAAGCTTGCCATCAATATTTTTTTGTGAGGGTGTATCTAAGATTCGTTGTGCCCAACGATAAAGTCTTGTAGCAGCAATGTCATTTCCTGTAGGGATTTCGATCTTATTAAACGTTAACTTTAACTTCTTCTCTAGTAAATCAAACTTTCGCATATCTCTTGAAGTAAGCAAAGCCAAAGAGATTCCTTTTTTACCTGCTCTTGCTGTTCTGCCGCTCCTGTGGGTGTAATACGAAGGATCATCTGGTAAGGCGTAATGAACAACGTGCGTTAAATCATTTACGTCAATTCCTCGAGCTGCTACATCTGTTGCAACTAAAACTTGTAAACTATGGTTTTTGAATGATTTCATTACCCTGTCGCGCTGTGCTTGTGACATATCACCATGCAAGGCTTCAGCTTGGTATCTATCTTTCTTTAGTTCATCAGCAAGTTGTTGTGTTTTGGCTTTTGTTCTGCAAAAGATAACGCCTCGAAAATTTTCCTCTACATCTAGGATACGTTTCATAGCATCGTACTTATTAGAGGTTTTAACTATGGCATATTGATGTTCAATATTTTCATTTAGTTGTTTACCATCAGAAACTTTTACTTCTGCTGGTTTACTCATATACTCTTTAACTATGGAGCGTATTTCTGAGGGCATAGTAGCCGAAAAAAGCCAAGTATTTTTACTATTTCCAGTATAGCTTAATATTTTGTCAAGGTCTTCTTTAAAACCCATATTCAACATTTCATCTGCCTCATCAAGTACTACATATTTAATGGTGCTTAAATCAATGGCTTTTCTTCTAATAAGATCTAACAGTCTTCCTGGAGTAGCTATTATAATATGAGGTGTTTTTCTTTTAAGCGCTTTCATTTGCACCATAATAGAAGCCCCACCATATACGGCTTGGGTTTCTATTTTTGAAAGATACTTTGAATATTTTTTTAGTTGCTCAGCAATTTGTTGTCCTAGTTCTCTTGTTGGAGCTAGAATTAATGATTGTGTGCCTCTTGCCTGGGGATCTATCCAGTCTAATAGGGGCAAGCCAAATGCGGCGGTTTTTCCAGTTCCTGTTTGAGCTAGCCCTATAAAATCTTGAGGCTTTTCCTTTAGTAGCGGAATTGCCTGTTCTTGTATGGGTGAAGGATTTTCAAATCCTAACTCGGGTAAGACGCGAAGGATGGAGTCGGAAAGTCCTAATTCTGAGAATGTTTTCAATTTCACTACTGTTTTAAATTGCGTTTGCAAAACTACTCTTTAATATCAGACAACCACCTATAAATCATGATATAAAAAAAAGCCCCTTCAGACTGAAGAGGCTTCATTTTGAATTTTAACTGTTTTATGCTTTCTTTAAGAAAGGTAGTCCAGTTCTTTCGTTTTCAACAACTTTTTTTCCAGAAGGAACTTCATTTAAAGCAGTATCTCTTTCATCTTTCGAGAAAAAGTAAATCGTTTGAACACGACCCGTTGATTTTAACGTGACGTCTTTAGAGTTTAAGAAGTAAGTTTGACCTTTGCTGTTCTTGTAAGAAAATGCCATAATTGTTTTTAGTTTTAATAATGGTTAATAAACTTGTTTTTCTATAATTGAGGTGAAGTTATAAAAAAAATGAAATAAAATCATATGCATACTTGAAATTTTCTAGAGAAGGATTGTAAAATATGTTTGCTTTAAAGTTATTAACAATTCTATCAAGATTAACTCCTCCTTTTTAGCTTACTACCTTTATTAGATATCTGAAGTAGAGAAAACGAACGCAAAAAAACATAAACTCTTAATTAACAGCACTTTGTATTTTTTTTTCTGTTTTAAAAAATGACGAGTATATTCTTTATCATGATTAACTATTCTGAAACGAAAATGTGTTTCTAAAGATATTTTTAACAATTTAAAAAAAAGTCCTGGTTTTTGATATAAAATACCATTTAAGGAGCAAAAACTGCTATTTTTAGGGTCATCAACTGTCTGAAAAGACAGCTTAAAAAGAGATTTTGAACTAACTATTGTTGTATTCGTGTAAAGACATAGTTATTGTTTTTTGACATATCTTCATTAAAAACGTACCCTTCTTCATTAAATCCTTTTAGGTCGTTAGGGTTTTTAATTTTGTTCTTTAACTGATAAGAGGCCATTAAACCCCTTGCTTTTTTTGCAAAAAAACTGATCATTTTATACTCTCCGTTTTTCCAATCTTTAAAAACAGGAGTTATGATTTTGGCTTTAACATCTTTTGGTTTTACAGCTTTGAAGTATTCGTTCGAGGCTAGGTTTAATAAATATGTTGAGTCACTATCTTTTATATCATTATTTAACCTGTTTGTTAGTTTACTTCCCCAAAATTCATATAAATTTTTTCCATTTGAATTCTCGAGTGAGGTTCCCATTTCCAATCGATAGGGCTGTATTAAATCAAGTGGTTTTAGGATTCCGTATAGACCAGATAATATTCTAAAATGACTCTGTGCATAGTTCAAATCTTCATTCGAAAAACTTTCAATTTTAAGTCCTTTATAAACATCTCCTTTAAAGGCAAATGCAGCTTGTTTAGAATTATGTGTATTAAAGGGTAAGTTCCACTCCTTAAAGCGTCTTGAGTTAAGCTCTGCTAAATTAACACTCACATTCATTAACTCAGAAACTTCATTGGCGTTAAGCGCACTAAGTTGATTAACGAGCACTTGGCTGTCATTCAAAAATGCACATTGAGAAAATCCTATTTCAGACTGCAAAACATCAAAATCAAGAGATTTTGCTGGGGAAACGATACTTATCATTTTTGTGGCGGTTATATCAAAAAAATCAGCTTCATTTGCTACGTTAAAATTATAAAAACTAAATGAATAGTCTGACACAAAAAAAGAGTCTTTTAATAATTCATTTAATTGTTATTATTCTAGGCTTAACAGGCGTGCTTGGAAAATTAATTGAAACAAGTGCAACCATTTTAGTTTGGTATAGAATGATGATTGCCTTCCTTGCCCTTGGTATTTATATACTACTAAAGAGTAAACTTTTATTAATTTCAAAAAAGACCTTCTTTAAAATAGTAGGAACAGGTGTTGTTGTAGCGGCTCATTGGTTATTTTTCTTTGAAAGTATAAAGGCATCTAATGTTTCTGTGGCTGTAGTTTGTTTAGCTACTTCATCACTTTTTTCGGCATTAATTGAACCTCTTTTTTTTAAGCGAAAAATCAGTATTTCTGAAGTTGTTTTTGGAGTTATTGTAATTTTAGCTTTGGCTTTCGCCTTAAAAGCAGATATGAATTACCTCATTGGTTACGTATATGGTGTTATTGCTGCTTTTTTAGCAACATTATTTACCATTTTTAATGCAATTCTTATAAAGGAAATAGATGCTCCAAGAATTACTCTCTTTGAGATGCTTGGGGGTTTTTTAGCAATGAGTATCTACATCCTTGTATTTACAGACTATACAGCTGTAGATTTTATTATTTCTAAAGAAGATTTAACTTTTTTACTAGCTTTAGGCATTGTTTGCACCTCATTTGCTTTTGTTGTTAGTGTTGAGGTAATGAAATCACTCTCACCCTATTCTGTGATTATGGCTGTAAATCTTGAACCCATTTACAGCATTGTATTAGCTTTATTATTATTTGGGGAAAGTGAACAAATGACGCCTTCCTTTTACATAGGTGCTAGCATCATCATTCTAACAGTATTTTTTGACGGCTACCTCAAAACAAAACAAAAATCTATGCACTAGCATTGTGCATTTTTCGTTATCAGTTTATATTTTTGCGATTCAAATTAAATTAAGATGAAAAAGAATTTTTTACTATCGGTTTTTATCACATTAACACTTTCTTTATTTGCTCAAACAGGGCATAAGATTGAAGGAACTATTAAAGGAGTTTCTGACACAAGCTGTATTCTTGCCTATTATTTTGGAGATAAGCAATATGCAAAAGACACAGCTGTAATTGATGCAAATGGTTCTTTTAAGTTCGAGGGTGAGAAAGCATTAAAAGGTGGAATATATATGATTGTATTTCCAGAAGGAAAGTATGCTGAATTTATTGTCTCGGAGCAGCATTTTTCTTTTTCCTCTGACATAAACGACCTTGTGGGTTCTATGCAATTGAGTAATACTCAAGAAAATAAAGTGTTCTACGAATACATGCAATCACTTGCTAGTAAGCAACAAAAATCAATTGAGTTAAAAGGGAGTATTGAAGCAGCAACAAACGAAAGCGAAAAAAAATTGCATGAAGAAAAATTACGAAAATTAGGTGAGGAAGTATCCAATTTTCAAGAAACATTTATTCAAAATAATCCAGATGCCTTTTTTAGTAAAGTATTACTTGCAAACAAAGAAATTGAATTACCAGATGCTCCAACTTTAGCTGATGGAAGAATAGATAGCTCTTTTCAGTTTAGGTATTATAAAAATCATTTTTTTGAATATCTAGACTTTTCAGATGATAGGTTGCTTAGAACCCCCGTCTTTCATTCTAAAATTAATACTTACTTAGAAAACCTTACTGTTAAACATCCTGATTCAATTATTATCTCATGTGATTATTTAGTAAATCAATCCAGAGCCAATAAGGAAGTATTTAAATACATGGTTTCTTATTTAACTTCTAACTATGAAAGGTCAAAAGTGATGGGATTGGAAAAAGTTTTTGTACACATGGTAAACACCTATTATAAGACAGGTGAAGTAAGTTGGATAGATGAAGCCAGTATGTTTAATATTACCGATAGAGCCGAAACAATAGCTCCTTTGTTAATTGGTGAAATCGCTCCCAACCTTCACTTAAGAGATACACTTGATAAAGTGCGTATATTACATCAGTTACAATCGGATTTTACGCTAGTCATATTTTACGATCCTGATTGTGGACATTGTAAAAAAGAAATGCCCAAAATTAACGATATGTACAAAGAATGGAAAAGCGATGGTATAGAGGTACAAGTATATGCCGTATGTGTTGAGTTAGAAAAGGCTGAATGGTTAAAATTTATCAGAACCTATGACATAGGTGAATGGGTTAATGTAGGTGAGTTTAAAACAATTGTGGACGGTGAGTATGTAAGGGAAAATGACCCGTATGTTACTCCCTTCCCTTACATCAAGCAGCTCTATGATATCAACGGTACTCCAAAAATGTATGTGCTTGATCGATATAAAAAAATATTAGTAAATGCTATTAAAGGAAACATTGGCATAGATCAAATAAATGATTTGATAAGAAGAAAATCAAAATAATTTAAAAGAAGTGTACTTCGGTAGCGCCTAAACCATATTTGCTGTAATTTCCGTCATTCACTTCAACATTATACTTTCTTAGTAAGATTCGAACTTCTTCTTTTAAAACTCCTTCTCCCTTTCCATGGATGATGACTAATGTATGCACCTTATGTTGGATGGCTTTCCTTATCATGTTCTCGCAGTGCCTTAACTGAATTTGAACAATCTCATAATTACTAAGTAGATTGTGTCTTTCAACTAATTCTTCAATGTGTAAATCAACTTCCCATACAAGCTTGTTCTTTTTTTTATTTTTTTTTGAAATTTTCTTCTTAACTTTTTCTTCTTTTGATAGGTCTGGGATAAATTTAAATGCTGTCTCAGAGTAGGTTTCATCACTTAAAACAAGAATGCTATCTGTTGAATAAACTTCTTCAAAGCCATCATCTCTTAGTATTAGAACCTTGGAGTGATTTATGACACCAGTAATCTTCCCACCTCCTATCTCATCCTTAAAAACGATTTTTGTGCCAACACAAAATTTATTGTCCATAATAAAGTGGATAAAACTTCAATTTATTTTGCTCAGTATGCATAAGGGCTGGTGCTGGTATTTTAATGAAACTCATTAGTTTTAAAAACCTATTCCAAAAAACACTTCCTGTTTTCACCTTTCTTAAATTTACATCTAAAGAAAGATAATATTGCCTATGTCTGTTAAAGGTTTCTAATGAACTGTAGTTGTTAAACTCTTTTGCGTGTATCATTCCCTCAGCACCATAACCAAATGCAATATTTAACCATTCTGGGACATTAGAATATCGTAAAAAATCATTGACATTAAGTGATGCCCACAGAGTCTGACCATTGTAATCTTTGAGAGATTGTTGTAAGGTATTCTCGCCTAATAATGAAGGATTGTGTTTGGCATATTCGCTGGGAAAAAAACTATACTTTAACTGAATTCGTTGTTCTTTCCAGATAAGTTCTTGGCTTATCAACATTGTTGTCCCAGTAGTATTTGCAATCAAGTCGCCCCATGAGCTTCCCCATTCTTTAGAGTAACCGTCAAGAATTTCTATAGTAGTTAGAAAAAAAGATCCATAAATTCCTCCATACCAAATCGCTTTTTTTTCTGGCACTCCGTTCCATCGCATTATGTCCATCCCAACTAATCCAACATGATAAGCTGTTAATGAATGTCCGAATTTATCCATTTGAAGCCATGAATCATTATCGTTATACCAATGAAAATTACTTCTTGGGTAATCTGCGTACCAAAGTTGATTTAGACCATACATACTTGCACCATACAAGCCAGCCTCAACACCTAATGCAACCTTAAAGGATTTGATGCTATCAGTCTGAGCAAAAGTTAAATTTGAAAGTAGAATGAAAATGATCAATATATTTTTCACTTTACAAATATAAAAACTAGAGGCGTATTTTCATTCTTTATTTATCTTTACAAAAATTTAAAAAATGATTCCAGCCAACAACCCAAAACTTAAAACTTGGATTACCGTTCCAAAAGACAGTGATTTTCCAATACAAAACATTCCATTTGGAATGGTTGATATTAAAGGTGATAAAGTTGCTGCAACAAGAATTGGTGATACTGTTGTCAGCCTGTCAGCGCTTTTCAAAGCGGGTATTTTTTCTGATATCTTAAATGAAAACTGTTTTTCAGAACCTACACTTAATGGTTTTTTATCCTATAGTAAGCACACATGGAGAGCTGTAAGAAATCGTATTTCTGAGATTTTTACTTCCGATATGAATGAGGAGTTAAAAAACAATTGTTTGTTCAGCATAAATGATATTAAAATGTGTATGCCTGTAAAAGTTGGCGATTACACTGATTTTTATTCTTCGAGGCAACATGCTTACAATGTAGGTTGCATGTTTAGAGATCCCAATAATGCCCTATTACCCAATTGGTTGCACATTCCTGTTGGATACCATGGAAGAGCTTCATCCATAATTCTTTCCGAAACTCCAATACACAGGCCAAAGGGTCAGCAACTTCCGATGGGTGCTGATGAACCAGTTTTTGGTGCTTGCAAATTATTAGATTTTGAATTAGAAATGGCATTTATTACTGGTAAGGGAAAGCCATTAGGTCAAAGTATTTCTACAACCGAAGCAGATGATTATATTTTTGGTATGGTAATTTTTAATGATTGGTCCGCTAGAGATATTCAAAAATGGGAATATGTTCCTTTAGGTCCTTTCTTAGGAAAAAATTTCGCTTCATCAATTTCTCCTTGGATCGTTACACTAGATGCCCTAGAACCATTTCGTTGCGAAGGAGAAGAACAGGTGCCAGAAGTACTTCCCTACCTAAAGTTTGAAGAAAATAAAAATATCGACATCAACTTAGAAGTCAAAATTTCGAATGACTCATTTGACCGGTTTACAGTAACAAAATCCAATTATAAATACATGTATTGGAACATGACGCAGCAGCTTGCTCACCATACTGTAAATGGGTGTGATATACATGCTGGTGACATGATGGCTTCAGGAACAATTTCTGGAAATGATGAAAGTGCTTATGGCTCCATGTTAGAGTTGTCCTGGAAAGGAACCAAGCCAATTTCTATGCCTGATGGAAGCGAGCGAAAATTTATTCATGACGGAGATACTGTTACAATGACGGCATACTCACAAAAAGACGAGCTTAGAATTGGTTTTGGTGAGGTTTCAACTAAAGTGCTACCTGCCATCTAAAGAAATTCATAGATTTTTTAAAAGCCATGCTAGTCATGGTTTTTTCTTTTAAAAAAACTAAATTTACTTTATGCAAGATATTGATCTCGAATTAGAGCGGAAAGAGATACTTAATAGGTATAAGGGTCTCCTGCGTGATTGTAAGAATAAAACCGATGCTGAGGATAAAAAAATGATTCGCAAAGCATTTAATCTTGCTGTTGATGCACATAAGGAGATGCGTAGGAAATCTGGCGAGCCTTATATTTATCACCCCATTGATGTTGCACGAATAGCAGCGAAAGAGATAGGCCTAGGTTGTACCTCTATTGTGTGTTCTTTATTACACGACGTTGTTGAAGATACTGAATATACATTAGAAGATATTGAACGACTATTTGGCAATAAGGTTGCTCGGATAATCGATGGTTTAACAAAAATTTCAGACGTGTATGATCAAAATGTATCCATGCAAGCTGAAAATTTCAGAAAGATGTTATTGACACTTTCTGATGATGTAAGAGTTATTCTTATCAAACTAGCCGATCGATTACACAACATGCGTACACTAGATAGTATGCCAAAACATAAACAGCTAAAAATAGCTTCTGAAACACTCTATTTATACGCTCCATTAGCCCACCGGCTAGGGCTTTATGCTGTGAAAACAGAGTTGGAAGATTTAGGCTTAAAGTTTACTAAGTCGGAGGTTTATAAAGCAATAGCAGAAAAGTTAGCCGAAACCAAACGAGGACGTTTAAGATACATTGGTAAGTTTATTGTTCCTATTCGTGAAGAAATGGAAAAGCAAAACTTTAACTTTTCAATAAAAGGTAGGCCCAAATCAATATTCTCTATTAGGAATAAAATGCTAAAGCAGGAGGTTGATTTTGAAGAAGTCTATGATAAGTTTGCCATTCGTATTATTGTTGATTCTAAAGCCGAAAACGAAAAAGCTGACTGTTGGCGTATCTATTCAATAGTAACCGATTTTTATAAGCCAAGCCCTGATCGTTTAAGGGATTGGATATCCACACCTAAATCTAATGGATACGAAGCCTTACATACAACAGTTATGGGACCAAATGGAAAATGGGTTGAGGTGCAAATTCGCACTGTTCGGATGGACGAAATTGCTGAAAAAGGATATGCTGCACATTGGAAGTATAAACAACAAGGAGATAAAGACAATAGCCTTGACGAGTGGATAAATCGTATTCGTGAAATGCTAGAAAACCCTGACTCTAATGCAGTTGATTTCGTTGATGATTTTAAAATGAATTTATTTTCAGATGAAATTTTTGTTTTTACGCCTGCTGGAGATCTAAAAACCTTACCGCTTAATGCAACACCGCTTGATTTTGCTTTTGAAATTCATACTCAAGTTGGCAGTAAATGCCTTGGATCAAAGGTCAACGGGAAACTTGTGCCTCTCTCCTATTCGTTAAAAAGTGGAGACCAAGTAGAAATAATTACTTCTAACAAACAAAAACCAAAAGAAGACTGGTTGTCTTTTGTAAAAACCTCAAGAGCAAAATCGAAAATAAAAAATGCCTTAAAAGAAGAGAAAAAACGGATTGGAAAAGAAGGTAAAGAAATATTACAACGAAAGTTAAAACACATAAAAATCCCTTTCAACAATAAAACAGAAACAGACTTAATTCGTTTTTTTCATTTAAAAACAAGCCTAGATCTTTATTATCAGTTTGGCGCAGGCATGCTTACAAACAAAGATATACGATCTTTTGCAACTAAAAGAGACAATGGCTGGTATGGATACATTAAAAATAAAATCTCCGGAAATAACAATCCTAAAAATCAAAAATCTGTCAATTTTAAAGCTAAATCAACAAAAGATCACATTGTTCTATTTGGAGTTGAAAAACAACAACTAGAATACAAATTAGCTAAGTGTTGCTCGCCAATTTCAGGAGATGATATTTTTGGTTTTACTACCATAAATGAAGGAATAAAAGTTCATTCTAATAATTGTCCTAATGCCATTCAATTACACTCTAGGTATGCTTACCGAATATTAAATGCACAATGGACAAATAAGGACAACATTCACTTCAAGACTAAATTACATTTAAGCGGAATAGATCAACTGGGGTTAATAAATAATGTTACGAGAATTATCTCTAATCAGCTGAATGTTAACATAGCTTCCATTAACATCTCTACTAAAGATGGAATTTTTGAAGGATACATAGCAGTAAATGTATTTAGTAAAATTCATCTTTCAAATTTGATCGAAAAATTGCAAAAAATTGACGGTATAAACAATGTTGAAAGACTGTAGAAAAGTATAAAAAAACATGATGCTAAGTTGTTTCTAGATTAGAAAAAAGTGTAATTTTATCTTTTAATTGATTATCATGTCAAAAGACAGGTCAACAGAATCAGTCATCGAAATTTTTACTAATTTTTTAGAGCAAAACGGACAAAGAAAAACTCCTGAACGTTTTGCTATACTTCAGGAAATATATGGTCATAGTGGCCATTTTGATGTAGAGTCTTTATACATCAAAATGAAGAATAAAAAATATCGTGTAAGTAGAGCCACCCTTTACAACACTATCGAGCTGTTAATGGATTGCAAACTTGTAAGAAGGCATCAGTTTGGAAAAAACCAAGCCCAATATGAAAAAGCGCTTGTCAGCGGTCAGCACGATCATTTGATTTGTTCAGAATGTGGCGATGTTAGTGAGTTTTGTGATCCACGTATTCAAACAATTAAAAATACCATAGAAGAAGTTTTAGAATTCAAAGTTTCACACCATGCTTTAAATATGTATGGGCTTTGTAAAAAATGTCAATCATAAATATATATAAATGGCAGTAGATGTACTACTAGGCCTTCAGTGGGGCGATGAAGGAAAAGGGAAAATTGTAGATGTTTTAACAACTAATTATGATGTCATAGCTCGTTTTCAGGGTGGTCCTAACGCAGGGCATACACTAGAGTTTGATGGAATAAAACATGTTTTACACACAATTCCCTCAGGAATTTTTCATGAAAATGCGGTAAACATTGTTGGAAACGGTGTAGTTATTGACCCTGTTATCTTTAAAGCTGAAATTGACGCACTAGATTCTTTAAATGTTGACATAAGAAAGAAGTTATTAATTTCTAAAAAAGCACATTTAATTTTACCCACTCATAAATTGTTAGATGCTGCTTCTGAAAAGTCTAAAGGAAAAGCCAAAATCGGATCTACTTTAAAGGGAATAGGCCCTACTTACATGGATAAAACAGGAAGAAATGGCTTGCGTATTGGTGACCTGTCTGCTGCTGATTTTCAGGACCGTTATGATCGATTAGTTACTAAACACAAACACCTTTTAGCTGCACACGATTTAGATTTTGATTTGACAGAGTTAGAAAGTGATTGGTTTAAAAGCATAGAGGTTTTAAAGCAGTTTAATCACATTGACAGCGAGCACTACTTACACCAAGCTCAAAAATCAGGAAAAAAAATACTAGCTGAAGGCGCACAAGGAACCCTTTTAGATATAGACTTTGGATCCTACCCATTTGTTACTTCTTCAAATACTATATCTGCTGGAGCTTGTACTGGGCTTGGAATTGCTCCTAATAGTATTAATGAAGTGTATGGGATTTTTAAAGCCTATTGCACACGTGTTGGCAGTGGCCCCTTCCCTACCGAATTATTTGATGAAGTGGGAGAAAAAATTGGTCGTGTTGGCAATGAATTTGGCGCTACAACGGGAAGAAAAAGAAGGTGTGGATGGATTGACTTACCTGCTTTAAAATATGCTATTAACATTAACGGTGTCACACAACTAATGATGATGAAAGCTGATGTGTTAAGCAACTTAGACCATATCAAAGTTTGCACTCATTATAAGTATAATGGAGAGTTGATTGATTACATGCCTTTCGATGCCGATGAAAAGTCATTAGAAGCTGTTTATACTGAAATTCCTGCATGGAACGAAGATTTAACCAGTCTTGAATCAATAAGTGAGGCACCCAAAGAATTGATGGATTATGTTCACTTTTTGGAGAACGAGCTTGAAACACCAATTAAAATAGTATCTGTTGGCCCTGATAGGTTACAGACCTTAAATAGATAATTTGAAACCCTTTTTATATATCACATTACTTTTCAGTTTTGTAAATGCTATTAATGCCCAAGAAAAAACCAAGTTAGAGATTATAAACTCTAACTTTTCTTATTATGATGCGGATGTAAATCCTGATGCAAGAAGACTAGTTGATTCTGTCATTTTCAAACACGAAGGCGCTATTATGTATTGTGACTCTGCCTGGCATTACTTTAAAGAAAATCGTTTTGAAGCGTTTGGAAACATACACATCAACCAGGGCGATACCCTGCATTTATATGGCAATCACCTAAACTATATTGGTAAAGAAAATAAAGCAATTGTTAGTGGTGATATTTTATTGAAAGATAAGCAAGTAGAATTAGTGTCCGATCAGTTAATTTATGACTTATCCGTTAAAAGAGCTTCTTACTACACAGGAGCTACTATTATAAACTCAGATAATAAACTTGTAAGTAATAAAGGACATTATTTGTCAGAAGATAAGCTAATGTTTTTTAAAGATGATGTTTTTCTTGAAAACCCTAGTTACATTATGTACTGCGATACCTTAAAGTATCATACCCTCTCTGAAATAGCTTATTTTTTAGGACCAACAAAAATCATTAGCGATAGTAATTTTATATATTGCGAGAACGGTTGGTACAACACTCAATTAAACATATCACAATTTAATAAAAACGCTTACCTCTGGAGTAAGGACCAGCGTCTTTCTGGAGACAGCTTGTACTATGATAGAAATAGAGGATATGGAAATGCCATTAATAATGTATCCATTTTAGATACACTGAATGATTATCTTTTAAATGGTGAGTGGGCAGAATATTTCGAAAAGCAAGATAGCTCTATCATAACCGATCAAACTTTGCTTACTCTTTTTATGGAAGATGATTCTTTATTTTTACATGGAGACACCATAAAAGGAACGCTAGACAAATCTGCTAACCGCGTTTTAAGTTGCTTTAATCATGTTAAATTTTTTAGTAAAGACCTGCAAGGCAAGTGTTTACACCTTACCTATACTATGTCTGATTCAACAATACGTCTTTTTGAGAAACCCATTTTGTGGAGCAGTGATTATCAACTTTCGGGTCAACATATAATTCTTCAGCTTAAAGGAAATAGTATAGATTACATGCATATTATTGATGATTCTTTTATTGCTTCAGAAGGTTCGTCAATACAATTTAATCAGATAAAGGGTCGCGAGATGTTTGGTTATTTTCGAAATAGTCAATTGGATAAGATTAATGTTTATGGAAATGGTGAAACGGTTTATGTTTTAAAAGATGAATCGGACAAAATAACAGGGATAAACACCGTTAGTTGTTCTCAAATGCGAATAGATGTAAAAGATAAGGAGATACAACGCATTTCTTTTCAAAACAAACCCGATGCAATACTTTATCCCTACGATGAGCTACCTAAAAAATGGAGAAAATTAGATGGATTTAGGTGGAGATTTGAAGAAAAACCAAGCAAAAAAGAAGATATTTTTTTAAACTAGGTATTTTTTATGCCAACTATTTACGGCCGTTGTTCGCCACTCTTTTTCAAATTCTAATTTATTTGTGACCAGGTTGTTAAAAACCACAGTTGTTTGAGAAACAATCTTTTTAAACGCTTTGATGGGCACAAGTTTAACATCCTTTTCATTTTCGTAGGCTATCAACGTTCTGTCGAAAAAGCTTAGTTTGAACTCTTTTTCTATCTCCTTAATTGTTTTTACTGATGAATCAATTGCACACCCACTGGTTGTATGGTGCTGCTCATCAACTAATAAAATTAGAAAACAATTTTCAACCAGTTTAAAGGAGGATTTTAACTGATTTTGGTGCGCTTTCCAATCATTACAGAAATCTAGCAGCTTTTGGCTGATGAGTACTTCTTCTTTTTCTGAAAATATTCTATCGGCTTGGTAAATCCAAACTCTTGAAGTGTTCGCTAATTCTGAATAAGGAATGTACATACTTATAAGTTTTCTGCTTGAACGATAAGTTCAGCAATATCCAACACATCCATTTTTCCTTCAGCTAAGTTTTTAACACCATCCGTCATCATGGTGTTGCAAAAAGGACAGGCGGTTGCTATTATTGTGGCATCGGTACGTATTGCTTCTTCTGTCCTATTTATGTTTATGTCTTGTTGTCCTGCTTCAGGTTCTTTAAACATTTGAGCCCCTCCAGCTCCACAACAAAATGAACGCCTTTTATTACGTTTCATCTCTACAAGTTCAACATCAAGCTGATTTAATAAATTCCTAGGTGCAGATATTACATCATTAGCTCTACCTAGATAACAAGGATCGTGATAGGTAACTTTTTTACCAGCAAGACTGCCCTTTATTTTAAAGCGATTATTTTTTACTAACTCATTTATGTATTCTGTATGATGTAGCACATCGTATTTTCCTCCTAAACCTTTGTATTCGTTTTTAAGGGTATTGTAAGAGTGTGGGCAGGTGGTTACGATGCGCTTAACGTTATAGGCATTCATCACTTGAATATTCATCATGGCTTGCATCTGAAACAAAAATTCGTTTCCTGCTCGTTTAACGGCATCACCACTAGAAGATTCTTCAGTTCCTAGTACACCAAACTTTACTCCTGCATTATTGAGAATTTTCACGAAAGAACGACTAATCTTTTTTGCTCTTTCATCAAAACTTCCAGCTGAACCAACCCAAAATAGAATTTCAGGCTCTTTTCCTTCGGCCATCCATTCAGCCATTGTTTTTACCTCTAAGCTCATCTATTCAAAAACTTGTATTTTCAGTGATTTTTCTATAAGATCTGTAAACGCACCTTCATAACGAGTTGCTCTAACTATATGATTATCTATCCAGTGATAATTACCACCCCTCGGTTTATTCATAAGTAAACCATGGTATTTGAAACCATGTTTGCTTAACCATTCTTCTGTTATGGCTCTATGTTCTTCAATTCTTGACGTAAAAAAGGTAATGATGTGCCCTTGATCATACCATTTATTTAGTGTTCTAAGAGCATCTGGATAAATCGCCGCATCTTTCATTCTCTCTGGCTTTTCGTTAGGAATGTCATCACAGATGGTCCCGTCTATATCTATTAAATAGTTTTTCACATCCTTTGGTAAGGTTGGACTTATTTGTTCGCCGTTAACGACTTTTTTAATTAGTTCAGTTTCTTTATTCATCTTTCCATTTTAAACGATCAGTAGCAGGAAACTGCCACGGAGCACCATTATTTTCAACGTTAGTAAAAACCATGTTTAACTCTGTTGGAGCTGCTGACTCTTCCATCACTAAATACCTTCTTAAATCAACAATTATTGACAAAGGGTCTATGTTTATAGGACATGCCTCTGTACAAGCATTGCAAGACGTACAGGCCCATAACTCTTCTTTTGTTATGTAATCGTTAAGCAACGATTTTCCATCCTTATAATCGACTCCGTTTTTATCAATTCCTCTTCCAACTTCTTCTGCTCTGTCACGAACATCCATCATTATTTTTCTAGGAGATAGTTTTTTTCCTGTAACATTTGCTGGACACTCCGAAGTACAGCGTCCACATTCCGTACAAGAATATGCATTTAATAGCTGAACCCAATTTAAATCTATTACGTCTTTGGCGCCGAAAAGTTCGGCTTCTTTTGATGAAGTACCATTGGCAAAAGGATCAGCATTAGGATCTAGCATCAACTGTACTTCTTTAGTTACAGAACTCATGTTGCTAAGCTGACCTTTTGGGTTTAAATTAGAATAGTATGTATTTGGAAAAGCAAAAATGATATGTAAATGCTTAGAAATAGCTAAATAATTTAAAAAAGCTAAAATGCCTACAATGTGAACCCACCAGCAAAAGCGTTCTAAAAATAATAAAGACTCATTATTTAGGTTTATTAAAAGAGGCGTTAATAAATTACTTATTGGAAAAGAACCAGCCATAGCGTATTCCCCTCTTTGTTGAAGTAAATTATCTCCCGCATTCATAAAAAGAAATGCGGTCATAAGAATTACCTCAAAAATTAAAATAAGGTTGGCATCAGTAGTAGGCCAACCCTTCATTTCAGGATTCCAGAATCGTTTTATACGTTGAATGTTTCTTCTTACAAAAAATACAACACAAGCAACTAAAACTAAAATTGCCAACACCTCAAATGAAGCAATTAAAAAGTTGTAAAATACTCCCATAAATGATAAAACTCTGTGTGTTCCGAAAACACCATCAATAATAATTTCTATCACTTCAATATTGATAATTACAAAGCCTACATATAGTAATATGTGCATTATGCCTGCAATTGGTCTTACTACCATTTTAGATTGTCCTAAAGCAACTCTTAGCATTGTCTTCCATCTTAAACTAGGGTTGTCGCTTCTATCAACTGATTTTCCTAATTTAATGTTTCTAATAATTCGCTTAATATTTCTAGCGAACAGTGCAACGGATGCAATCAGTACTAAAATGAAAATAATATTACTCCAACTCATTAATTAACGCTATCTACAGGGTTCTTTTTAAATTCAAAGTTTGTTTTTTGTCCACCAAGTAATGAAAAGTTAAGGTATCTTTTGGGTCGATTCTTCATATCTGACAGTAGTTGTTCCAACTGACTTGAAGCGGTCGCTAAATTAGTATATAGTTGATTGTCATTTATTAATAAACCAACGGAACCTTTTCCATTATTAATTTTAGAAATTACTTCATCGAATTGCTTCAATGAAGAGTCTAAGTTATTTATAGTAGATCGAACCTTTGATTTTGCAATAGTATCTGAAATCGCTTCAAAATTCTTTATGACGTTACCTATTGCTTTGTTGTTGTTGTGTAAGTTTGTTGTTATGGACTCTACATTAGTTAAAATCCTTGTAACTCGATTATCGTTGTAGTATATCATGCTATCTAGTCTAACCATAGCTAATTCCATTGTTGAAAAAGTGCGATTGAGACTAATTAAACTATTTGTTAAACTTTGTCTTGCGTCTTTATCTAATACTGTTGTAATTACTGTCATTACAGAATCAATTGAAGAAATTAGGTCTTCGGCTTTGTTTTTTAGAGGCAAAACCTGTTTATTAACTTCATCCTTCAGATTTCCTTCAATTTCTGAGTACAAAGTATCACCAGATTTTGCATATATAGCACTATTTCCTAGATTCAAAAGGATTGCTTTTGAGCCCATCAAATCAGAATTGTAAATAGTAGCAACGGTATTTTTAGGGATTGCGAACTCTTCATGCATTTCAAACTTTAGGATAATCTTTCCAGAGTTGTTTGGGTGAAAATAGACTTCGGATACTTTTCCTACGGTATACCCATTTATCCTTACAGGAGCAGAAGATTCAACGCCCCCTACATCTTCATAAACTGAATAATAATGTGTGCCATTATTAAAGATGTTTTTTCCTTTCAGAAAACTTACACCCCATACCAGCAAAGCAATGGTTGTAATCCCGATAATTGCTAATCGAACTTCTAGATTTTTATTATTCATTTGTTTTAATAATTTGCTTTGCTTCTTTGATACTTATTTTATCTCCTTTGTAAAAAGCAATGATAAAAGCATCATTGAAACCATGTTTTTTTGCTTTGTTAAGAAGCATTGTTGCTTGTTCGATAGTGGTCGAATTTCCAACGGTAAATTTATGTAAATTTCCCTCTTTGTAAGAACTTACAGTATATTCATCTAAGGGCTTTAATTTTTGATCGTTTTTTGAGGAGTATATCTGAACTTTAAAATGCAAGTCAGGAAGGTTTTCAGTCGTGGTCTCTTCACTAGTATTTACGAGTTCTGAATCAGTGTTTTGTGAAGGATTATCTTCGGTAGTTGAATTCGTTACTTTATCTAAAAACTGATCATTTCTATACTCTTTTACAGCTCGATAAATGGCAGATGCCATGTAGGTCTGGCCTTTTTCAGATTGTAAAAAATCTTCTTCTTGTGGGTTTGTTAAGAAGCCTAATTCTACCAATACACTCGGCATTAACGTTCTGCTAGTAACCAAATAAGGCGCTTGCCTAACGCCCCTGTCCTTTCGATTGACTCTTTCTCTGAATTGATCTTGAATCTTTTGAGCTATCTGAATGCTTTTCTCCATGTAAACACTTTGATTAAGCGTCAATGCAATAACACTTTCAATAGAATTTGGATCAAAACCATCGTAATTTTCTTCATAGTCGTCTTCAAGAAAAATAGAAGAATTTTCTTTTTGAGCCATTCTTAAGTTTTCATCCGTATAATCTAACCCCATTATGTAGGATCCGCATCCAAAAGCATTTTTATTAGTAAATGCATCGCAGTGAATCGATAAAAATAAATCTGCTTTTGAAGAATTGGCAATATTTACACGCTGCCATAAGGTTGGGTAGGTATCTGTTTTTCTTGTGTAAACAACTCTTACATCTGGAAGATGTTCTTTAATGTAATCCCCTAATTTAAGCGTTACTGATAAAGCAATTTGTTTTTCTGTTTTACTATATCGGCCTGTGCCTAAATTACCTGGGTCTTTTCCGCCATGACCTGCATCAAGCACTACAATGAAAGAAGCGTCTGGTGTAGAAAAAGTGTCCGGAGGTAAAGAAACCAGAATAAAAACAAGAAATAAAAGAAAAGTACGTTTCATAAATTTGCCTCTATAAGATTTTATAAATGCTTAATTTTGAAAGCTGAAATATTCTTTTATTGGATAATTGTCCTAACATACATCAAATAAGATCAAAAATAGCTTATTTAAGTTTTTTGATATCACTATTTACTGCACTTTTTTCAACATCGATGGCCTCAAATTTTGCTACCGATAGCGCAACTTTTTACACAGACACACTGCTTAGTGAAAACGCTTTAGATTTACAAGTAATTACGTTTGCTGAAGACTCCATTGATTATGATTTGAAGGATAAAAAAGTTCGTTTGTACAAAAACGCAAAGGTTACTTATGGAGATATTGAACTAACGGCAGCCTTTATTGAATTGAATCAAGATGAAAATTCTGTTTTTGCAACTTGGCTAAACGATTCATTGGGTAACCCCTATGGTAAGCCGGAGTTTAAAGAAAAAAATAAAAGCTTTAATTCTGATGTCATTAGGTATAATTTCAACACCAAAAAAGGGGTTATTAAAAATGTTATTACTCAAGAAGGAGAAGGGTATCTATTGGGTGAAAAAGTAAAAAAACAAACCGACAAAATCATTCATACCCACAGAGGAAGATACACAACTTGTGACGAGGAGTGTCCTCATTTTGCAATAAGAGCTAGAAAAATAAAAACAATTACAGGGGACAAAATAATAACCGGACCTGCTAATCTGGAAATTGCCGGTGTGCCTACTCCCTTATTTTTACCATTTGGTTTCTTTCCTAGTCAAGACAAAAAAAGTTCTGGAATCATTTTTCCAATTTATGGCGAATCAGCAAATAAAGGATTCTTTTTAAGAAATGGAGGCTATTATTTTGCGCTGAACGATTATGTTGATTTAGCAATAAAGGGAGATATATTTACAAAAAAAAGCTGGAAACTAACAGCTCAATCAAATTATAAAAAACGATATCGATATAATGGAAGTTTGAGTTTAAGCTATGCGAGTCTCAAAAGTGGTAATGAAGATTTAGAAAACTTTACAGATTTACGTGATTTTTTTATTAATTGGAAACATAGCCAAGATCCAAAGGCAAATCCAAATAGTAGATTTTCTGCAAATGTAAATGCTGGAAGTAGTGCTTATCATCAAAATAACAGTTTTAATAGTAATGATTATCTGAATAATACATATAGTTCTAGTATTTCGTATAATAGAAATTGGACTTTTTCAAACCTATCAGCTAATTTTAGACACAGCCAAAACACCTTGAATAACAGTGTTAACCTAAAGTTACCTGAAGTAAATTATAGCATTAATCGTTTTCACCCTTTAAAAGCTTTAAATAAATCTTCAAAATCCAGATGGTATGATAAAATAGGCATTTCATATACTGCTAATGCAAAAAATGAAATATCCACATTAGATTCTCTTCTTTTTACTCCAAAATCACTGGATAACATAAGAAACGGCATAAAGCATACTGTCCCAATTAATGCATCATTTAAAACCCTTAAACATTTTACAATATCTCCTAGAGTAAATTATACTGAAAGGTGGTATTTTAACTACATCCAGAAAAAATGGAACGGAGAAAGTATTGATACAGATACTATTTCGGGCTTTAAAAGAGCTTATAACTACAACTACTCCACTAGTATAAATACAAAAATATATGGCCTAGTGCAATTTAAAAAGGGACTAATAAAAGCTATAAGACATGTCATAACCCCCTCTTTAAGTTTTAATTATACACCTGATTTTTCTAAGTCTTCATTTGGTTTTTATGAAAGTATTGTCTCTGATGAAGCTGGCAACCTACAGGATTATTCTATCTTTCAAAATGGAGTTTATGGTTCTCCCAGTAGTGGCGAGCAAGGTAATGTTCGTCTTAGTTTGAGTAACATTTTAGAAATGAAAGTTGACAACAAAAAAGACACACTAAATACCATCAAAAAGATAAAGATTTTGGAGAGTCTCAATTTATCATCTTCTTACAATATTTTTGCAGATTCCATGAATCTTTCGATGATATCCTTAAATGCTAGGACAAGAGTGTTAAATGGTTTTAACATAAACTTTAGAGCAAGCTACGATCCATATAAAATGAATTACAACGGTCAGCGTATCAATTCAATGTATATAAATGATTCCTTTAAATTAGGTCGTTTAAACTCAATGAATACAACGGTTAGCTATCAGTTAAATAATAATGGAAATCGCTCTGAAGAAAATGACATAAATTCCAATTGGAATTATATTAACTTCGATATTCCTTGGAGTTTAAGCTTCAACTACTCATACGATCTGAGAAAAACATTACTTGAGTCGACAATAACTCAATCTTTAGGTTTTAGTGGAGACGTTAAGTTAACGAAAAAATGGAAGCTTGGTTTTCGATCAGGTTATGATTTTGATGCTAAGACACTATCACACACTTCAATTGATATTTATAGAGACTTACATTGCTGGGAGATGTTATTCAAATGGATACCATTTGGATATCATCAGAGTTACAACTTTACGATTAGAGTAAAAGCATCAACCCTGCAAGATCTAAAATGGGAGAAGAAGAAGGATTGGTACGACTATTAATCACAAATCCAATTATGTAAAATCTTTTTTCCATCTGGTGTTAAAATAGATTCTGGATGAAACTGAACACCTTTTAAATCGTATTTTTTATGTGATATTGCCATTATAAGTTCATCAGATTTAGCCGTTATCTTCCAGTCATTAAAAGCATTTTCATGGTCAATAACCCATGAATGATAGTGACCAACTTGAACGGGATTTTTTAAGCCTCTAAAGAGTGATTCTTCAAAATCCACTTCAGTTAAAACAGAATGTTCTCCATGTTTTGTGTTCTTAATGTTTCGTAAGCGAAGCCCAAAAAACACTCCAAGTGCTTGGTGACCTAAACAAATTCCTAATATGCTTTTTTTTGTTTTAATATTTCGAATAAAATCCATTAACATATTTGCTTCTTGAGGTAAGCCTGGACCGGGTGATATAATAATTTTATCATAGGCATCGGCACAATAATCAGTAATTTTATCATTTCTAATTACATGAACTTCCTCTACAAATTGCTCAACAATATGAACAAGGTTGTAGGTGAATGAGTCGTAGTTATCTATTATTAGGATTTTCACTTTAGTAAAGCCAATTCATCTTCAATCTTAGCATATGTCATTTTTAAACCCTCATTAAGTGAAATTTTATGCTTCCATCCAATCCTTTCAATTTTTTTGACGTTTAATAGTTTTTTTGGCGTTCCGTTTGGCTTCGTTGTATCAAATTCAATTTCTCCCTTATAACCAGTTATTTTTTTGATTGTCAAGGCCAATTCTTTTATGCTTATGTCCTTACCTGTGCCAATATTTATGATTCCAGATTCGTTGTAATGTTCCATTAAATGAAAACAAGCTTCTGCACAATCATCAACATGCATAAATTCTCTCATAGCAGAACCATCACCCCATATTAGGACTTTTTCATTTTCTTTCATTTTTGCTTCATGAAATTTTCGAAGTAAGGCAGGTAACACATGAGCTGTTTGTAAATTGTAATTATCGTTTGGCCCATACATATTTGTGGGCATTACAGAAATAAAATTACAGTTGTATTGATGTCTATAAGCATCGCATAATTTTATACCTGCAATTTTAGCAATTGCATAGGGTTCGTTAGTGGATTCTAAAGTGCTTGTTAAAAGGGAGTTTTCTGATATAGGTTGAGTTGCCATTTTAGGGTAAATACATGAGCTGCCCAGAAACAAAAGTTTTTTCACTCCGGCCAGATAAGCGTTATGTATAACGTTATTCTGAATCATAAGGTTATCATAAATAAACTCTCCTTTAAGAGTGCTGTTTGCTAATATACCCCCCACCTTAGCAGCTGCCAAAAAGACATAATCGATCTTATTTTCTTTAAAAAAACTATCAACTTGATTACTATTTCTTAAATCCAATTCTGACGAAGATTTAAGTAAAAGGTTAGTAAAGCCATTTTTTTGAAGCAATCTAACAATTGACGAACCGACAAGGCCAGTATGCCCAGCCACATATATAGAAGATGATTTTTCCATCAAAACAAAAATATTAGGGTTTTTGAAAATATTGTGGTAATTTTCTTAGTGGTTTTAAAAACGGTAAAAAAAAGGGCATTTTCAGTTTATTCAGTTCCCAAGCAATTCGATCTTCCTTGTTTGCCTTAATCCTGTGTGTTAAAGACTGATTACTAACCCCTCCCTCACGCATTTTAACAGTTATTTTAGGTAGATACACCGTTTTTATTTGCTGCTTATAAAGAAAGCGCAACATTAACTCATAATCAGCAGCACTTTTTAAATTAAGGTTAAAACAACCAAATTTATTATAAATACTCTTTTTAACAAATAGTGTTGGATGTGGTGGCATCCAACCGTACTTAAAAGAAGTTCTGTTGTAAGGTCCAGATTTCCAATAGCGTTTAATTATTTCTGAATTAGCTTTATCAACATAACATAAATCAGCGTACAATGCATCCTTATCAGCTATTAAATTTACCGTGTCTTGTATTACATTTGAGTAGGCATACATATCATCTGAATTCAAGATTCCGATAAGGTCTCCTGTAGCTAATTTTAGCCCTTTGTTCATAGCATCATATAAACCTTTATCTGTTTCTGAGATATATATAGAGCTAGAGGCATGATTTTTAATGATTTCAACAGTATTGTCTGTAGAGTTTCCATCCACAAAGATGTGCTCAATATTATTGTAAGATTGGGAGGAAACAGAATGAATACAATCCTTTAAAGTGTGCGCGCTATTGTAAGTAACAGTTATAATACTAACTTTCATTAGAATCGATCTTTTTTTATTGTAGCAGGATTTCCTTGGTAAATTTTATTAGGTTTCAAGTGGTTTGTTGCCACTGACCCTACACTAAGGACGCTAGCTTCATTGCATATAACGCCTGGACAAACAATAGATTTCGCTCCAATCCATACACCTTCTTTTAGATTAATCTCACCAATTATTAAGTCAAATGATTTAGATTTATAATCGTGATTTCCTGTAAGTAACATTGCTCCTTGCGAAATACATACATTTGAGTCAATAGTCACATTTGCTAAATTGTCAATCCAAACATCCTCTCCTATCCAAACATGATCTCCAAGACGTAATCTCCAAGGGTATTTAATGTTTACATTAGGCTTTATAACAAGGCCTTTGCCAAATTTACATCCAAATAGATAGAGCATCCATTTCTTTAAAAAAAAAGGCCAAGGAAAAGGTGTTCTAAGGAAAAGGTGGTTAACGATCATCCATAAAAAGATTTTAGTTTTTGATCCAGGTTTAAACCAATCATTTTTAAAAGTATTTAACTCCATATTTATAATTTTAAATTAAAATGATTGGCTAATTCATTTCTCATTTCTTCTTTTGATTTTAAAGGAGCAATCAATTTCTTACCTTCATAGTACTTTAAATCTACCAACATTCTGTACCAAAATCCCTGAAAAAAATGAAAGAAAAAACCTCTAATCCCATCTAAAAAACCTAGCTTGATAAAATAACGATAGGTGAAATACAAAATAGGTCTAATGATTATTGGTAATTGATTATATAAATATACTTTTACTAATCGTTTATATTTTGCATTGTTGGGTGCGTTTAAAACATCTTTATCAATTGGTAAAAAATGATATTTCTGATTTAGTATTTCAACTGCTTCTCTTGAAGCATACTTGTTATGCTTTTCAATCCACCAACTTGAGTTATTCAAATTATGATCAATAAAGTGGTGTCTTAATTTTTTTGATTTTTGATTTTCGACAACAATATGTTCATCCATCCATCGCTGTTCCATTTTAGCTGATCCTGTTTTCCAAACACGCAAAATTGCAGGTGATTCTCCAAACCTAATTTGTTTTCCTTTAAAGATTACTCTTAAATTCAAGTAAAATGAATTTATGTCATTACTATTATGTAATTCTTCTTTTAATTCTTCAACAAGTAAATCTGTAAGGTATTCATCAGCATCCATTTTCATTGTCCATTCAGTATCAATATTAAAATGATCAAGAGCATATTGAAACTGTTCAGCATTATTTTTCCATTCTCTTTGAATGATTTTAGTATTGTATTTTGAGGCAATACTTAATGTATTATCTGTAGAAAACGAATCAATAATATAAACCTTCTCTGCAATTTTAAAAACGCTATCCAAACACCTTTTGATGTGTTTTTCTTCATTGAATGTTAATATAATAACAGCTAGATTAGTCATTTAAAACCTGAGTTATTAAAGATTTATATTTTTCGGCAATAGTTTGCCAATCATAATTGATAGCAAGCAATTTAGAGTTCTCTCCCCAATTTACAGATTTATTGCTTAGTAAACTAATAACTGCACTTGATAATTCGGAGGGAGTATTATTTATCCAATATCCTGCCTTGTACTCGTGTAGTATGCTCCATGGTGTTTCTTTGGATGCAACAACGGGTGTCCCGTTTACTAAAGACTCAAGAGCAACAATTCCAAAATTCTCTGTGTGAGATGGCATAACTAAAACTTCTGAATGTTTTAAAAAAGACTCTTTTAAATTACCAGAGACCTGACCAACAAATAAAATCTTTTTTTCTAAATGATGTTTTTTTATTAGCAATTGTAGGTCCTTCTTCGCTCCTTCATCTTGGCCTGCTATCAATAATTTCATAGTTGGGAATTTTTTTAAGATAGAAGGGAAAGCCTTGATTATTAAATCATATCCTTTCACAGGGTGTATGCGGCCCAAACAAGAAATATATTTAGTATCCTTTAAATTAAAAGTTTCAAACATCTTTGCTCTGTTTAGGTAAGAAATAGTTCTGTTATTTATTATTGCTCCATCAGTAACAATTGCAACATTAGCTGTTGGGAAGAATCGTAAAATCTCATTTTTTTCTTTGAGAGAAGTAGCATGCCAAAAAATCCCTTTAATAAAAGGGTTGATTAATGTTTTAAGCCAAATATTTTTTAATGAACCATTCATTTTAAAAGACCATAATGCTAGACTTCCCCTTGGCGATAAAAGAACTTTCTTTTTTAAGATTTTTGAAAAAAGTAATGAGATTGGTGTTGGGTATGAAAAGATTGATTGAATATGAATTACATCTGACTTTTTAATGTCATTATAAATGCCAAAAATCAATTTTAACGAAAGTAAATTTAAAATATTTTCATGATAATATTTTACATGGAATTTATGTAACGGAATAAACTCATTTGTTTTAACATTAAGTCTTTTTCTTCCGTTTGCATTTGTAGTCGAAACCCATATATCGATATTTAGAGTTGATGCATAAGTGGTTAAGTTATAAGAAGCAAATATAGAACCACCATAAATTAATGCGGGATAAAAAGAAGGAATTATAACGGCAACTCTCATCCTTTGTAATGTTTTGATAAATATTTTTTAAAAAAAATATTTTGCGCTCCAAAGAGTAAGAAGGTAAACATTTTTTTATTTGTTTTTTGCACTAAATTTCTTTTATAAACCGTGTTGAAAGTATCAAAATAATTCCCAGGTAAGGACGAATATTGATGCAAATAGCCAAGTGTATTAGCTTTTGAAATTACTGACTTTGAAAAATACCCTCTAGGATAACAGATTGAATCAATGCTAGTTTTTAAAATTTCTTCAAGAATATTTTTAGAGGTTATCATCTCACTATCAATAACTTCATCATTTAAGAATGACAAGTTTTGATGTGTATGTGTATGTGAAGAAATTTTGATAAGACCTGTTTTATGTAGTGTGATTAATTCTTCTTTACTTAAGTAATTTTTCTTTCCTATTCGTGAAGTAATAACAAACAACTCAATGAATATCTTATTTTTTAATATAAATGGCAAACAGTCATAAAGTCCTTTAAATCCATCATCAAATTGAATTTGCACTTGATTATGTGAATTTGTTATTTTCTTAACTATTTCAAATTTATTTTCATGTATTAAATCAATGTGTTGTTGAAAATCTTTTAATGAAGTTGACATACTGCTATATGCCTTTTTGTTATGCACATCATGATAGAACAAAATTTTACTTTTTCTATTTGAGTAAAAAAAGGATGAAAAAAAGAAAATTAAAATTTTAACCGTATTTCTCATTAGTATTCTTTTTTAAAGCATCTATTATTTTTTCATAGTAAAGGTTATAATTCCAATAATCATTTAGCAATAAATATGCGTTTTTACTAAACATTTCGTAAGTATTTTGTTCTCTCAATTTAGTTAAGTGATTAATAAAGTCTTCTGGCTTTTCGTAGTCAAAAACAAAGCCTGTCTCTCTGTTAACAATCAAATCATCAATTGCTCCAACATTTTTGTTTGCCATTACGGGCAAACCGGATGCCATGGCTTCATTTATAACCAATCCCCACTGTTCTTTATAAGAAGGCAGTACTAAAGCACTTGCTTTTTTGTATTCATTAATTAAATCATCATTAAACTTCTTCCCTACAAAACGAACATTTGATAGGTGTGCATACTTTTTTTGCAAATCGTTTTTTAATGGTCCATCTCCAACGAGTCTAAGTATAATCGTAGAGTCATTCTGTAAAAATTTTTCAAAATTTATAAGTAAAAATTCAATGTTCTTTAAGGACACAAAACGACCAACAAATAATAGTACAAAAGGGATTTTATATTTTCTTGGATACCCTTTGAATTTTTTTATGTTTGATACCATTGGTACAAAGTAAATTCTATCATCGGACATACCATAGAATTTAAAATGATCTTTATGTTTATGCTCTCCCCCTGATAAACCAAAAACGTATTTTTTTGTGAAAAGATAATTTAGGACACTTTTTTTAACTAATCGCTTCACTCGATTTTTTGGGATTTTCAGTGTGGTGTCAGATTCGAGGAAGAATAATCGTTTTTTAGAAGAAAATAACTGAAAAAACCATAATACCCAGAAATCTAATCTGTTATAACCATTAAAAATTATTTTTTCATGGTTTTTAAAATCACTATGGAGTATTCTGATTCGTTTAACAAAACTTATTTCAGATAAAAATAGAGAGTCAACTGGATTATTAGCATGTTTTGTTTGCTTTTGAAGGTATCGGTACTTAATGAATAATCTTTCATGTACAGATTTGACTAATTCCTGAGTATATGAAGCAGGCTCAGTAAGGTAAGCAACGGTATTATTGAACTTCTTCATTAGCGTAAATTTCTTTTAACCCATAAGCCATGCAAAACCAAAAAAATGCTGTTAGAAAATAATTCACCCCAGTAAAAGCGGTCTCAAAAAAAGCATTAAAATAGGTGTATAACAAAGCAAAGACTATAAATTGATTTTTTTTCTCTGCTAATCTATCTGATAAAAAAGCATAGATTTTGTAGGTGTATGAAAAGAGTAAAACAAAAATAGGAAGTGAAAAAAATATTCCATACTGAACCATTATTGCAAGATAACCATTATGAGCTCCTATATCAATATTTTGATGAACGCTCTTAATAAGACTTGGATTTATGTACGCATAATTATAGAGTCCATTGCCAAATAAAAATTGATTCTTAAACGTTTCATAAGCATACAAAAATTCTAATTTTCTATTTTCAAAAATTAATTTCCCATCTAAAATTCTACTTATTGCATTTAACTCAGGAAGAAAAGGTGTGACAGCAATTAGTATCGTGGTTGTTATAATTAGAACTGCAAAAAGCCTTCGTGAGAGTTTGTATTTTAAAAAAACAGGTATCAAAAGGGCTAAAGTAGCTGCCCTAGAGCCGGAAATAGTGATTAGGAAAATGAGTAAAAGCAACAAGGGAGCTTTATAAAAATGCTGTTGGAAATAAAAAAGAATATAGGAGAAGCTGAAAACTAATAATATAGAAAACTCGTTTGGATTTAAAAAAATTCCAGAATACCTTCCATCTAATGAAATTGGCTCAATAAAAAAACCAAGGGCAACTAGTAACAATATGAATTTATTCAGAAAAGGTAAAAACTTATTCTCGAAAAAATCTGAACTAATGAATACCGCAGATGAAAACAGGGTTAACATTAAAAACCTAACAGAAAGGTAATTAAGTGAGTCTATTTTATTTATATCAAACAACAGAAAGTAGAGAAGGTTAATTAAATTGAGTATTAGAAAGAACTTAAATTGTTTGTGAAGTATGACGCTTTTTATAATATCCTTGTTTAAAACGACTAAAACAAGGCCTGAAAACATAAGTGCATAAAAAATATATTCCGAAAAAAGTACACCAAAATATGTTGGGTATAATATTGTATTAACCACAAACAAATACCCACCATATTGCGCGAACCACCTCATTACTTTTTAGTAAAAATTCGTTGAAAAACAGATTTATCCTCAGGACTAAAACAAAGTATTCTAGAAAATGTTAGAGTAACTACAACTGCAATCATAAAATTTAGAAAGAAAGAAATAAAAGTTACTTCTTTGGCAATGAAATGATAAATGAAATAACTAAGCAGGTAACTAATGATTAACGTTGTGAAAATTCTTACTGTTTCTTTTTTGTAAGGAACTAATTTATAAGCTTTATAAACAATGGAGTAATTAAATAAATTTGACAAAAGAACTCCCATACTAGAAGAAATTGCAGCTCCTATAATGCCGTATTTGGGTATTAAAACAAACATAAGTACTAAAACAATCAATGTTTGTAAAAAATAAATCTTTAGCACTTTAACATGTTTACCAGTCATCTGCAAAATAATTCCAATTGAGCCAAAACCAACACTTATCATCTGTCCAATAATTAGAACCGCCAATGCGGAGCTTCCCACAACGAAATCTTTTCCAAAAAACAGAAGCACCTCATTCCTAAAAGACATTAAAAAAATAAATAGCGGAGTGGTAAGTAAAAGAGTCCATTTCGTGAAAAACTGATACAGTTCATCAAGTTTTTTTAGTTCGCCATTTGAAAATATCTCACTTATTATTGGAGCAAAAATGCTATTTACAGAATACAAAATCATTCCAATAAATGGTGTAAATAAAAGAGTCATTGTGTAAACGCCTAAATCGTTAATTGACAACTTCGCTAGAAGTATTTTATCCATGTTTCCAGAAAGAATAGCTAAGATTGCCAGAAGTAGCATTGATAAAGTGTAAGATCTAAATTCTTTATTGATGAATGTTGTTTTCGGAAAAGAGAGGATTCCTTTTGTGGGTATCTTAGTAACGACGAGGTACAAAAAAATAATAGATGTTATAAAAATTGCTATTGTTTCTCCGAATATATACCCTTTTAAATCATAACCTAAATAAAGAAGAGCTAACACAAGAGTAAATTTTAAGCCTAAATTGAAAAACACACCAAAAGAAACGTTTGTTTTTACCTCTTTAACGGCTACAATAATAGATTGAAAAACATCAAGTAAATTCCTGGAAACCATTAAAATAAGAAACCAAATTAAAAATTTCTTTAAATCAGAAGTTTGTGTATCGAATGAAAAAGCAGATATGATATAGTCTTGATAAACCCATAACAAAAAAGCTAGTATAAGGCTAGTGAAAAGGGAAACGAGGACACTGGTCTTAATAAAGTCTGTAGTGTGTGAATGGTTATTTTGCGTTTTCCATAAAGGAATAAATCGATTTGCAGCCTTTGAAAATCCTAATGAAGTAAATGAAGTAGTTATGGAAATAAAAGAAATTACAAGTCCTAATAGTCCCAGAGCATAGGTAGGATCTTCTAGTTTATCTACTAGATAAAATTTATAAAGAACACCAAACACAATAGCAAATAGTCTTCCAGAGAACGAGAAGAAAGATTGATTTATGATGTTTATTATATGTTTCATCTTCAGAACTACAATTAAGAAAATTTATAATTGAAAAGTTCAATGTCTTTGCGATATATTTCTTGCACCTTTTCTTTCATAGCCTCAGAATAATGATTTATATATTCCTTACTTTCGGTTGTTTTATTAATATGAGGAAGATCAATTTTTCTATTGAAATAGCTGCTTAACTCAATATTTCCGGCTGCAATATCTTCAAATTTTATAAACTGATTAATAAGCAATTTACCTTCTTCAGAACACAAAAAATGATGCTGAGGAAAAAAGTGAATAATATCCCACATGGTGTTTTCATTAAGCCATATCAAAACAAACTCTTCAAATGAAGATATGTGTTTTAAGTGTTGTTCTCTTGCATTCATATCGTGCTCATTAAGTCCGTTATTTTGTAAAAAACGATATGCGGAATAAAGTCTATCCCAAGGATTTCTGACTACTGTAAATTTATAAAATTGATCAAAATGACTAAAAACTTTTTGGTACTGAATAATTCTTTTATGACCATATAGTTCTACCTTATCCCCATATACAGCATATAAAAGTGAAAGGCCAGCTGTTTTGGGAACATGAACAAATATACTTTTCGTTTTTTGAAAAGTATAAACTAGCGAATTGGGGTTCTTCAATTCTTTTTTAATGTCATGGATAGCCAATTTATCCTTCAGAATTTTTTTGTATTTCTTAATCCAGTTTTTCAATTTCAAGCATGAATTTTTTTATGGTATGATCAATTTTCAATTCTTCATTAAAAGCACATAAAAACTTATGATTCATAAAGTATTTTATTTTTTCAGCAAGCTCTTTTTCATCTCTTTCATTTATTAACATATGATGTTTCAGCTTTTCAGGAACAAGTTCTTCAATACCTTGATTTTTGACACCAATAAATGGTGTATTAGTAGCCCAAGATTCAAGGTAAACACAACCTAATGCTTCGTTAAAAGAAGGAAGAACAAAAAGATCTAATTGATTGTAAAATAAGTTTAAATCAGTGTGTTTTAACTCTTCTTTGAAATCGAAATGTTTTTCTAGTTGATGTTTTTTTATGTAACTAACACAATTGTATTTTTCTTTTCCAGTACCAACAAATTTCACTTCTATTTTCAAACCATTTAAAAGTAAAATTTCTACAGCTTTAATTAACGTTATTTGATCTTTTAATTTCCAAAAATTGGCCACACAACCAATTGTAAACACCTTATTTAAAGGCTTCTTTGTAAGAGGATAGAACTTTGTAGTATCTACACCATTGTATAGAATAGTTGTTTTTATTTTATTCTTTTTGAAAAAACTTTTCAGCTTGATAATCACAGCCTCACTTACACCAATGTTTAAATTGTGATAGCTAAGTACTTTTCTATTCCTCTTTATAATGATTCGGTTCTGAACTTTTTCTTTGAGTTGTAAAAATCTTCCTAGTTTTAGTTGAAATGGATCCAATCCATGATGTTGAACAAATGCTTTTAACTTATATTTTTTCTTCAGAAATGCGGAAAAATATGCTGCAGGGTAAGTAACGTGTGCATGAACAATATCGCCTTTTTTTAAAATGATTTTATTCTTCTTTAAGAAAAAATCTAAACGAAAATTATTGATTGAGCTAAAAATACCCGGAAGAATAAAGGAAGGTAAATCCCAAACACGAAAAGGATAGCATTCTATCCCTTGAAATATGTATGGTGTTTTTTTTATGACGTAACAACTTGTAATCAATATCACTTTGACTTGATAATCATGATTTTGTTGTATGGTATTTAATTGATCAAATACGTAACTTCCTCGAAAGTTTGTTTTCGATGGAAAAAAAGGAGTTATGGCTAAATATGTCTTCATTTTTTCAACTCCCAATTCCAGGCGTCTTTCATCGCTTTCTCTATGGTTATTTTCGCATCCCAATTCAGTTCCCTTTTAGCTAAGGTGCTATCTGCATATATCTGTTCAATATCTCCGTCTCTTCTAGAAGTAATTTCATACTTAATATTTAGATTATTTGCATTATTAAATGCATTAATTACCTCTAAGACACTATGCCCTCTACCGGTTCCTATATTAAAAATGTGTTTTCCATTATTTTCATGTAAATACTTTAATGCTTTAATGTGAGATTTTGCTAAATCTGTTACATGAATATAATCTCTTATACAGCTTCCGTCAGGTGTGTTGTAATCACCACCATAAACGTTGAGTTTTTCATATTTTCCTATGGCAACACTTGTTAGGATAGGGATGAGATTTGAAGGTTGATCTTTAGACCTATCTCCTATTAGTCCAGAATAGTGTGATCCAATAGGATTGAAATACCTGAGAGAAACACTATTGATAGAATGGTTAGCCAATATGTGTTCACATGTTTGTTTTGTTTCTGCATAGGGCGATTGAGCTTTGCCAAAAGGAATCTTTTCAGAAACGGGTTGATTGTTAGTTTCACCGTAAACTGTACACGATGATGAAAAAATAAATTTTTTCACATTATATCGCACGCAAAGATTCAACATTACTTGTAATGATCCAATGTTATTTTCCTTATATTTAATTGGGTTTTTTACAGATTCTTCAACGGATTTAAATGCAGCAAAGTGAATAACCGACACAATATTTTTTTCGATTTCAAAAACTTCTTTCACTTGTTCTTCTTGTGTACAATCAATATTGAAAACTTTTAATTTTCTATTCAATATATTTTCAGCTCCCAGGATATTTTTAATTGATGAATTTGAGAAGTTATCAATAATTATCGGTTCGTAATTGTTTTCAACCAAATCGACTATTGTATGGATTCCTATGTAACCTGCTCCCCCAGTAACAATCACTTTATTTTTCATTTCAGTATATTTAGAAAGTTTGAATGATTGTATTCTTGGTAATACTGCTGATACCAAAACATTACTTTAGAGGATGTTTCATCATAATTTAAACTTACTAAATTCTTAACTTCAGCGTCGATTGGGTAGTTGTATTCATCTTTGAAAACAGTATGTTTTTTTGAATAAAAGATAGTTGGAACACCATGTAAGGCTGCATCAAAAACAACGGTCGAGTATGCTGTAATATTAACACTACACAAGTCAAAGCATTCTTCTAAGTTATTGGGTGCTTTCTGTACAAAATCAAAATCCTTGACAAAGGATAAATCAACTTCTTCTTTATATCTAGGGTGATTTTTGTAGTAAACTTGAATGGATGAACTTTTAAGAGCTTCAATCTGCCTAAGGACATTCACTATGTTTAAATAAAGTGTTTTGTTTTCTTCTTTTGAATGATCGTCGGTAAACTGCAGACTCAAAAGAATGTTTCCATTAAATTTTGAGTGTTTTTTGACGGGGGATGCTTCACTATTCCCAAGCACTTTAGTGTTGCTATAGTATATATTTACATTCTCTAAAATTTCTTTAAAGCCAAGGCCGTAAACAATAGGTAATACTTTATTTTTAATTAAATAAGTTGTTTCTGTTTTGTAAGCCTCATGATTTGAATGAATAATACCATGTTGTAAATCAAAAATTTTCGCATCAGGATACATTCCTCTAAAAACACTTACCATACTCTGTGATAAAACGATGATATTTTTTGGTTTTATTCCACAATATGGCCGTAAATATTTACCGATCAATCTATCCTTATTTATGATTTCTTTGGATTTTATCAGTTTCCTAGCTACTACTACAAGTAATACAAAAAAGTCGGCTCGTTTGCCTTTTAAATTAAAGTCACACTTTTTGGCATAATCAACTTCTTCCACAAATAAGTATGAAATATTTTTTTCATCACATGTTTTGAATAAGGTGTTGAACAAGTGTGAATTGTTACGGTTGAAATAAACAGGAGCATAGAACAATATATCAATGTTTCTTTTGCGATTAAAAAATTTGAAATAGTGCTGGAAAGAGGTGTAAAGTGACCTGATATAGAATGGTTGTAGGAGTCTAAAAATCAGCTTCATTTTAAAGAATTTTCATCCTCATAGTAACCATCTGAGCCATACCCGTATCCGTAACCATACCCATAGCCATAGCCGTACTCATATAGTTTATTATTTCTTACCTCATTTAGTACGATTCCAATATTAGGTATTTTGCCAGAAGTGTATAACTCATCAATATACTTAATCATATGCATGGGTGTGTATTCTTGCCTGGTTATGAATATATTAATATCAGCAACGGACATTAAATTGATTGGATCAGCAACAAGACCTACTGGTGGCGTATCAATAATTATGTAATCGTAATTTTCTTGAAGCTTACTACTAAGCAGATTTATTTTTTCTTTAGATAATAATTCTGATGGATTTGGTGGTATTGGTCCTGAGGTTATTACATCTAAATTATTGATTGAGCTTGTCTTTATAACTTGATCCAAGGTATTTTCACCTATTAAAAAGGTGGATAAACCCAGTTGATTGAATTTATCAAAATCAAGATATAGATTTGGTTTTCTTAAATCTGCACCTATTAGAATGGTTTTTTTGCCTGAGCTAGCATAAAGTGCAGCTAAATTTTTAGCACAAAAAGTCTTCCCTTCTCCACTTGTAGAAGATGTGACAACTATCATTTTCGTGCTCTTTTCGCTATTTATAAAGTTTAAGTTAGAACGAATAACTCTAAATGTTTCTGCGATAGATGATTTAGGACTGTGATTAACAATTAGATCTATGCCACTGTGATTTTGGGCTATAAAGCCAAAAAAAGGAATGGCTGTAATTTTTTCTATATCTCTTCTAGAGATAACTTTATCATTTAAAACATTTTTTAATAAAATAATGACTAAAGGAATTAAGATTCCGAGTAAAAAACCAAATAAATAAACATTGACTTTATTTGGGAATTTTAAGATTCCAGTCTCAATTCTTGCTGGTTCAAAAACTTGTATGTCGGAAATTGTTGAAGCTCCACTAATTCCTGCTTCAGCCCTTTTTTGTAACAAAAACAAATAAATACTTTCGCTGAGTTGGTAATGCCTTTGAATATTAACTAATTCTCTTTCTACTGTTGGAAGGGCATTTAAAGAACTTTTAGCAAGACTTTTTCTTGATGCAATATCATTAAGTAGTATTTGGTTTGCTTTTCTTTGATTACTGATAAGTTCGATTATAGCCTTCTTTAAATCAGAAATTTGAAAAGAGATGTCGTTTATAACTGGGTTTTCGAGCGAATTTCTTGGGTTTCTAATATTCTTTTCAATCTGTAAGTTAACAAGATTTTCTATCATAGAATTTAGAATATTATCTTTCACGCCATAAGTGACAGGAACGACTATATTTGACAGGTCGCTAGTGCTAATTAGATAATCTGATAGGTAATCATAATATTTATTCTGGATTAACAACTCTGCGCGTTCTTTATTGTATTCATTTAATTCTTCATAGAAATATTGAGATTCAATAGACAAGTTGGTGATACTATTTTTCTTTTTAAATTGTTGTAGTTGAAACTCTATAAATGCTAATGAGTCACTTGTTTCTTTTAGTTGTTTATCAATAAACTTAATGGTGTTTTCATGGGCAATATTCTTGTTTTCAAGGTTTTTTTCAATGTAAAGATTTGTTAACTTGTTTAAAAATGCAACCTCTTTATCAGGGCATTCACCTTCAGTAAATATTTTAATGGCATTTGCATCTTTTTTGATGATCTCTATAGATAGTTTAGACAAATATTTTTGGGTCATTTTGTCTGGGGTAACAAGATTGATTTTGGTTATGGGTTTGGTGGCGGATTTTGAAAAAGGAAAAGAATTATTCTTTTTTATAATGAATTCCATCCCATTGTAATCTATCTTTTCTCCGAACTGAAATACTTTTTTCAGCGAATAATCTTCAGATTTAAGTAAGAAATGATCTTCGTCTTTTATCTCAATAACTAATTCAGAACCATATACTCTTTTATCAGTTTGGAAATGAATATCTATTGGCCTCCATTCAAAAGTTTCAACGTTCCTTATATTTCCTATAATCGAATAGTTAACTTCGAAGTTTAGCTCTTTGATTACCTCATAAATAAGTGAATATGATTTCAATGACATGATTTCATCATTAATCACTTTTTCTGTTCTATTTTGTCCTAGGTCGTATGCTAATACAGAAACTGGATTTGAATAACTGGAGGGTTCTTTGATGAACACTTTTGTTTCAAGATAATGAGATTCATTACTATATCTGTTAACAAGAAACGCAATAAATAAGAGAATTGATACGCCAATTAGAAAATTAGAAGCATTGTGCTTAACAAGGTGGAACACTTGCTTAATACTCAGTAATTCAAGATCATTATTTTTTTTAATCTTCGACATTTTTTAATCAGGTTGTATTAAAAGAAATAGTGTTATGGCTGAGATAACTGTTGAAATTGCTAATGGCAGATTATCAATTGTAAAGAAGCGTTTATTCATCGGAACTACGCTAATAATATCGTTTGGTTGTAGAAAAAAATGAGCTTTATTTAAAGATGATTTATTAGTTAAATCTAGGAAGAAAATATTTGTTTTTTCTTCTGAAATTCTAATTACTTTCACCTTTTTTCTATTTGCAAATTCCGTAAATCCTCCTGCCATACCAATGGCTTCAAGTAAATTCCCTTCCGATTTGAAAATCTGTATTTTACCTGGATTATTTACTTCACCCATAATGGTTATGCCAAAATCTAAAATATTCAGTTTTATAAAAGGCTCAGAAAAATACTTTTCTGTAGAATTGCGTATCATTTCTTCAGCTTCATTTAATGATTTTCCTAAAAGGTTAAAAGTACCAATCGTGGGTAGGTTTAACTCACCTTTTGCGTTTAACCTATAACCATACAAATATGGGTTTTGAGCATAAAGATTACTATTTCCCTCTGACTCTTTATTGAAAAAATCGTAATTGAATGGAGTCAAACTTGAAATCTGCACATATAAAAGATCACCGGCATCTAATTTATAGTTGTGATTGTTTAAAGCTAACTCAGTATCATTTTTTACCTTTAAAACATCAATATCTCTAGTGCTAATACAAGAAGTGGACAGAAATAGGATAAAATAAATAAAATATTTATGCATGAAAGTTTAATTTATCGCTTAAAAACAAATATAACATTTATTCTCAGCTATGAGAACAGTAAAGAAGATGCGACTAAGCTATTGCGCAGATGATTGAAATTACTTTATTGTTTGACAAAAAGCAATGTTTTGGCTAAAACTTCTTTTAGTTGAGAAGAAAATCCATCTTTTTTATTGAAAGGATGCGAGGTGTTAAAAACGTGGTCAGCACTTTTAATGATTTGTAATTCTGAATTAGCTATCCACTCATGTAATTGTAAGCCTTCATTTAACAAAACCGTAGTATCTTGATCGCCATGAACAATTAATGTTGGCTTTATATTTTCTTTAGCGGCAACAGGAATACTTAACTTATTTTTGTTTTTGTAGAAATCTTCCCTAAACTGATAATTGATAGGCATTTGTTGATTCGTGCGGCCATTGTACACATAAACTACTCCTCTCTTCTTCCAAAGATCTATTTTTTCGCTGGGTAATCTTTTTTCAAAATCAGAAACGCTAGCCCAAGAAATAATTTTTGAAACCCTTGCATCATGTGATTTTAATATTGAAATACCTCCTCCTCTGCTATGTCCGGCAAGTATGATGTTATGTATGTCAACTTTATTATTTAAGTTTTTAGTGATCCAATTTAAAACTTGATCTAAATCAAACAGCTCTTTAGAAAAGTTATTTTGACCAAAAGATTCTAGGTTCACAAAATCGTTAGGATGATCTAAAGTAGTTCCATTATGAGAAAAGTTGAATTTTAAAAAAGTATAGCCTTTTTCACAAAAGAAATCAGCTATTTCATTGAAAGCTCCCCAATCTTTAAATCCTTTGAATCCATGAGAGAAAACAATAATTTTTGATAAATCTTTCTTTTTGGCAAAACGTAGGTCACACAAAATGGGTCGATTATTTGATCCCTTAATACAAAAATTTCTCATTAAAAATTAATTTAATGCTTCAGAAATTTGATTTTTTCCGATTCTGTTTCGAATAAGTATAAGCCCGGTTTTAGGAAATTTAAATCTAAAATGATTTCACTTTGGTTTTTCACATCAGAATAAAGCACTTCACCTAAGAGATTAGTGATTTTTATCGAACCTAATTGATCTGAGTTGTAATTTAATATTCCTGAGGTAGGGTTGGGATAAAAACGTATATCGTCAGCATCCATTAATCCAGTTGTCAGACAAGACTGTAAGCAATCTAGTTCATTCATGAAAGAACCTGTATTTCCTCCTACTTCTATGCAACTTCCTGCAATGCATTCCCAATCGTTTATAATAACAACACCCAAATCGTTAATCTGGAATTTATCAAAACCGGCTTCAACTAAGTGGCCTGAGCCATAGTCTGCGGTATATAATTTAAGCTGCATATTAGCTGTTGTAGGGATGCTAACTGTATGAGTTGCATTTACCCATTGAGAGAGCGTTGTAGAAGCTGAAGTAATAACATCTAATACCTCTTCAATATTTCCATTGGATAAGCTAATGACTAAACTATCGTCTGGATTTCCGTTACCTCCTAAATTAGCAAACCACCAAAAATAACTGATTTCTGGATTTGTATAATTTGTTAAATCAAATAGTGGCGAGAATAAGTTTACATCTGCATCATCTACATCATCAAACCCTACGCCGGCATTCATGGAGTTTCCTGTTATATAACATTCTGTTGAACAATCCGAACTAACATCTGAGTCGGTTTGAACAAGACTACCCTGAGAGCTTGTTCCATTGGGTATTCCTCTTTCCCATAGCCCTGCAGAAGCATTACCAGAGGTAGTCCATCCAAAATCGAAAGTGAAATCATCATAATACCCTTCGTCAAGCGTAATTGTTATAGCAGATCCATTGTTAGAAATGCTAAGGTTTTCACAAGAAGTAAGGTAACCCCATGCGCCTACTTCAACAGAAAACACTCCTTCGTAAATCGAATCTATTTGAAAGGATCCGTCTGACGCTGTAGTTAAAAAAGTACTATAACTGTAGTTGTTATTCGTGAAGTTTAATTGGGCATTCGGAATTCCCTGACCGTTTATATCTATTACTTCTCCATTAATACTAATAGGTGTCATTGAAACAAGGGTGTCATTTAATACCGTTAAAACACCATTTGATAAATTGACTGTCAGTGTATCTGGAAAATATCCTGCTGCTGAAAAAACAACTTGATAGGTGCCTGAGTTTGCAGTACCTGTAAAGTAATAGCCATTTAAATTTGTTGTTACTGAGTCAGCAGTAGTCAACAGCTCAATCGTTGCACCACTTATGTTTTGACCCGTAGTTGATAATACATTCCCCTCTAAGTAACATGCTTGTTGTAAGGAAGCCTCTAAAACTAATAGTTGACCTTCATTGTTAGGTCCGCTATTTATCTCAGATGAAAGGATAAGACCAGAAGGAAGGTATGGGTAAGCTCCCCATGAACCATCAAAACCATTACCACTTCCCAGATAGGCATCGTAGTAAGCAACTTCAATCATATTGTTTGGGTAGGTAACATCATGAATTCTTATACCATCTCTATAATATGAAGTAACAATAAAATCTCCTAACACATGAGTATTATGAGGTATTACGCCACTACCTGGATTTGGTTGGATTCGATCAACTTCATAAATGTTGTTCAAATCTGATACGTCATAGGCACCAATATAGGCACCGCTAACTTCATCTGTTGTAAATAGAGTATGGCCATCATCTGATATCCAACAATTGTGCGTAAAATTATCAGGTGTGGAATGAAATGCTGCTCCATTGTTCATTATGAAGGGGTTGGATGGTGTGCTTACATCTATGGCGTAAAAGTTACCCTGATACACTGCCGCACCCCACAGGGTATCACCTCTTGCCATTCCATCGTGTAAATAAAATTCATCAAAAACACCTATAATAGATGGCAATATATTGTTTGATAAATCTGTGGTAGTGACATCTAATATTAAAGCTCCTCCAACTGTGCCAACATTACCTCCAAAAATATATGCTTTGCCATATTCATCAATATAGATATTGTGTGCTTGGGTAAACATATTGTTACCATTATTGTCAATGCTTGTATATACATGGGTATTACCAGTCATATCGTTTAGATCCACAATCAGTAAACCATCAGATCCTTGGTCGCAAGTTACAAATGCATAATTGTTCCAAACTTTTATATCTCTCCACATAGATTGTGCACCGGGAATAAAAAAGTTCTGGCTAGGGTTGCTTGGTGTAGATAGATCTACTACTGAGAAGCCATCTAAAAGGCCAACCAGTGCATATTCAGTACCTGAGGGATCAACATAGCCCCATATGTCGCTACATTCATTATTTGTATAATTATAACTTCCAACAACACCCATATTCAGGCTTGATTGTGCTGAAAGGATAATAGGGAAAAGAAAAAGTGGTATAAAAAAACGAAGCATAAGAAAAATGAATTTAGGTACAAAAATACAGCTAATTTAGGCTTCCTTGAACATAAGTATATTTTTACTTACTCACTCACTCACTATAATTCTAACCTAAATTGATTGTCGCTGCTATCTTCATCTATAATAATTTTGTTAGAATCGTTTTCTTTAAGGTCCGTTACATCCTCTGAATCAGCTAGATTGTCTGAAGATTTTATTGGCTCCTCATTGATTAACTCAACCTCTTTATACTTATTTTTTTCGTTAAGCAGTAAGTTTATTTTATTCACTTTTTTATTAGTCAATTTGTTTCCTTGGGCAGTAATTCCTTTGACAGTAATAAATTTGGCTAACTCTATTTGCTCTATGCTTCTTTCTTTTCCTTTTTCTTTTTTGTAGACAACCTCAGCTATTGGGGATAAATTTGATGTTACAAGTTCAAGAACTGACTTTTCTTCTTGCGGTATAAATGGGACAATTTTATCACTATATTCAATCAGAAAACGCTTAACTAAAAAAGTTTTCTTTAAATGATCATAATATATTACTGATAGCGGGTTCTTTTGTTTCCATTTTTCAATAATAATCATTTCATCGCTGAATCGACTTGATAATTCAAAAGATACTAGTTGATAAGTACCATTTTGATTTACTGTTAAAATCTTATCATCAGCTTGAAATTCTCCTAAAAATCTTCCAACCCCATCTACATTTAAACGCATGATGGATTCATCAAACCAAATTTTTCTTGCGGATAGGGTTGACACTCCATTCTCTTTAAGATCAATACGTTTGATGGGTTGTTTTGTTACTAGATTTCCTCCTGCTGATCGTCCCTTTATGGAAAGGTCAGAAAAGGATATATCAAAACGAAGCTTCTTTAATTTTTGCAGTGCTCTTAAATGAATGGTAACAATCTCTGCTTCTCCGTTTGGATTTGCAGTGAAATATAATACCTCAGATTTTTTTCCTTTAGTTAATAGGTATTCTTTATTTCTTGTTATGCTGGTTACATGAAAACGTTTCATAAAAGACTTTCCTGTTGAAGAGTCTTTATAAATCATGTTATAGGTTGTACGCTCATCTTTCTTTTTAAACAGGGCTACATGGATAATATCTTTCCCAACAAATGTCTTTTTATCGACTTTTGTTACAATCATTTTTCCATCTTTTCTAAAAATGATAATATCGTCAATGTCTGAACAATCACAAACAAACTCATCTTTCCTCATAGCAGTACCAACAAACCCCTCTTCTCTGTTAATGAAAAGTTTTTGATTTTTAGCTACCACTTTGGCAGCTATTATATTATCAAATGTTCTAATTTCTGTTTTTCTCTCTCTTTTGGGTCCGTATTTCTTTTTAAGATTCTTAAAATAATCAATGGCATACGGGGTTAAATTATCAAGATGGTATTTGATTTGATCAATTTGTTCCTGAAGCTTAATGATATCTTCGTCGGCTTTTAGTGAGTCAAATTTTGAGATTCTTTTGATTTTAATCTCTGTTAATCTGACAACATCTTCATCACTAACTTTTCTCAACAACAATTTTAGATAGGGTTTTAAACCTGCATGTATGGTTTCTATGACGGATTCCCAGCTTTCACACTCTTCTATGTCTCTATAAATTCTTTTTTCTATAAATATTTTCTCCAAAGAAGAAAAGTGCCATTTCTCATTTAACTCATCAAGATTAATTTGTAGCTCTGCCTGAAGAAGTTGTAAAGTGTGTTCTGTGGAAACCTGAAGCATCTCACTTACACCAAGAAA
This sequence comes from Flavobacteriales bacterium, assembly GCA_965661505.1. Taxonomy (GTDB): domain Bacteria; phylum Bacteroidota; class Bacteroidia; order Flavobacteriales; family UBA7312; genus UBA7312. Next base: position 63,985 of record CBFIDX010000004.1, read on the forward strand.
TCTTGGCGTATCGTTTTCAATAACACAGCCTAATGGAGATATGGATACTTCACAATCGGAAAAGGAATAAAGGGCATCAATTGTATTATCAGGTGATATTCCTGCTGGTAAATGAATTAAAATTTCAACATTTTCTGAAGTATTATCTTCTATTTTTTTTATTTTGATCTTCCCTTTTTCATTAGCTCTAATAATAGAGTTAATCAATGATGTGGTGGTTGTACTGAAGGGAAGTTCCGTTATTTTTAGTGTTTTTTTATCTTGAGTCTCAATTTTCGCTCTAACCCTTACTTTACCTCCACGCTTGCCATCGTTATAAGCACTAAAATCAGCCATTCCTCCCGTAGAAAAATCAGGAAAAATCCTTGGCTTCACTCCATTTAAGATTTTAATAGATGCGTCTATTAACTCAATGAAGTTATGTGGCAGAATTTTAGTTGATAGGCCGACTGCTATTCCCTCTACACCCTGTGCTAATAGTAAAGGGAACTTTACTGGCAAAGAAATTGGTTCTTTACCTCTGCCATCATAGGATGCATTCCATTGGGTTATTTTTGGGTTGTAAACAACATCTAAAGCAAACTTGCTTAGTTTTACTTCAATATACCTTGGAGCAGCTGCTCTATCGCCAGTTAGGGTGTTCCCCCAGTTTCCTTGCAAATCGAGCAATAAATCTTTTTGTCCAATCTGAACCATTGCATCTGCTATTGAGGCGTCACCATGGGGGTGGTATTTCATTGTATGTCCAATGACATTCGCTACTTTATGAAACCTACCATCTTCTAACTCTTTCAGCGAATGAAGTATTCTTCTTTGAACAGGTTTTAGCCCATCCTCCAACAAAGGCACAGAACGTTCCAAAATAACATAAGAAGCATAATCCAAAAACCAATTTTTATACATGCCTGAAACATGTAAAACATCTTGAATTTGCTCATTATTATTTTCTGGATTTTTCACTCTTTACTGAATTAATTTTTGTTTTCCTTAATGATGTCACTTATGTAAATCGATAATAAATCACGATCATTTTTATGTAACAATGAAATATTAAATTTTTGGGTTTGTATTCTTTTATTCACCATGTATTTTATTTGTAAAATTTTTCTCAAGCCAAAAAGAAATTCGTTTTGTTCATAGCTTACAATATGATCTTTAGGAATCTCTAGTCTAGACCTAAACTTACTGGAAAAATTACCCATTCCCAAGCATTTTGTTTTAATTTTTACTATGTATTGATCCTCATTAAAAGAAAAAGTATAAAGTCCAATTATGGTTGTAAAAATAGGTATGAGAAGTAGTAATATAAAAAAATTAAAATTATTTAAAATAACGTTTTTTATTAAACCATCAGTAGTTAAAACAAAGATAGCAGGGAGTAAGATAAAAAGTAAAATACTTAAAACTAACCATTGCTGTATTTTTAAAACCCTGGGCTTGCTTGTTATTTGTTTATTATTCATCGATTAGATCTTTTTCTATACGTAAATTATCTATTATGAACTCTTGTCTTTTTGGGGTGTTTTTTCCCATGTAAAAAGTTAACACTTCCTCAACGCTTGCTTCCTTTCCAATTATTATTGGCTCTAGGCGCATTTCTTTTCCAATAAAGTGTTTGAATTCATTGGGAGAAATTTCTCCTAATCCCTTAAATCGAGTTACCTCAGGTCTTTTACCTAATTTTTGAAGTGCATGTCTTTTCTCTTCTTCAGAGTAGCAATACTGTGTTTCCTTTTTATTTCGCACTCTAAATAGTGGTGTTTCAAGAATGTACAGATGCCCTTCTTTTATTAATTCTGGAAAGAATTGAAGAAAAAAAGTAATCAATAACAGACGAATGTGCATCCCATCAACATCAGCGTCGGTAGCAATTACTACGTTGTTATAGCGAAGCCCTTCTAATCCGTCTTCAATGTTTAAGGCTGCCTGTAGTAAATTAAACTCCTCATTTTCGTAAACGATTTTTTTGGATAATCCAAATGAGTTTAAAGGCTTCCCCTTTAAGCTAAAAACAGCTTGAGTGTTCACGTCTCTTACCTTTGTGATCGATCCAGATGCAGAATCTCCCTCCGTAATAAATAGGGTGGTTACTAACCTTTCCTCTTTTTTTATATCGTTATAATGAACACGACAATCTCGAAGTTTTTTATTGTGAAGATTGGCTTTTTTCGCTCTTTCTCTGGCTAGTTTTTTTACACCCGCCATGGCTTTACGCTCTTTCTCTGCCTGTATTATTTTTTTTAATAATTCTTCTGCTGTGGCTGCGTTCTTATGTAAGTAATTATCTAATTTGTTTTTTAAAAAATCATTTATGTGAGCACGAACAGAAGTCAATCCTGGACCCATATCTGTAGATCCCAATTTTGTTTTTGTTTGAGATTCAAAAACAGGCTCCATTACTTTAATACTAATCGCAGCAATGATGCTTTGCCTTATGTCAACAGCATCAAAATTTTTTCCGTAAAACTCGCGTATCGTTTTTACTACTGCTTCTCTAAAAGCGCTTTGATGCGTTCCTCCTTGAGTAGTATGTTGACCGTTAACAAAGGAATAGTATTGCTCGCCATAGGCTTGTTGAGAATGCGTCATGGCTAATTCTATATCATCTCCTTTAAGGTGTATTATTGGATAATTCGTTTTGTTGTCAATGTTTTGTTCCAAAAGATCTTTTAAGCCATTTTCAGAATGAAACTTTTCGCCATTGTATAAGATTGTAAGACCAGGGTTTAAGTAACAATAGTTCCAGAGCATTTTTTCAACATACTCATTTACAAACCTGTAATTTCCAAAAATATCGTTATCGGCAATGAAGGTAACTTTTGTTCCTTTACGTTGAGAACTTGCCTGCGTGGGTTCGTCATTAATGATGATGCCTTTTTCAAACTCAACCGTTTTGGATTGATTATCTCTTATCGATTGAATCCTAAAGTAATTGGATAGAGCATTAACAGCTTTTGTCCCAACACCATTTAGGCCGACTGATTTCTTGAACACTTTAGAGTCGTATTTTGCTCCGGTATTAATTTTAGATACAACATCTACAAGTTTGCCAAGTGGAATACCCCTACCATAATCTCTTACTGTAACCTTTTTATCTTTGATGGAAATGTCGATTGTTTTGCCATTTCCCATGACAAATTCATCAATACAGTTATCAATAACTTCTTTAATGAGAATATACACCCCATCATCAGGAGATGAGCCATCCCCTAGCTTTCCAATATACATACCTGGACGCAAGCGTATGTGCTCTTTCCAGTCAAGCGATCGAATACTATCTTCTGTATATTGATTTTCTGTCATGAAATATCTATTGAAATAGATCTGTAAATTTAGAAAACCTATCTAGTTGAAGAGGCTATTTTTAGCATTGATTATTAACATAGTTTTCAACTAGCTTACAATACAGCAATCAAAGATATTTCTATGTTAACGTTTTTAGGTAATTGTGAAACTTGAACAGCTTCTCTTGCAGGAGGTTTTTCTGAAAAATATTCACTGTAAACTTCGTTAATTGCGGCATATTGAGCCATATCTTTTAAGAAAATTGTAGATTTTACCACATTTGAAAAGTTCATCTTTGCTGCAGCCAAAACCCCTTTCAAGTTCTTCATTACTTGATGAGTTTCTGAATGGATGTTACTTAATTCGATCTCTCCAGTTTCAGGAACAATGGCAATCTGTCCTGCGGTATATAACACACCTCTTGCTAGAACTGCTTGACTGTATGGCCCAATAGCTTGTGGAGCCTCGGAAGTTGAAATAATTTTCTTCATGTCGATAAAGGTAGTAAATTCTTATTTTTGCAATTGCAATAAAGGACGCTATCGCTTTTTAGGAAGAGGAAAGTCCGGACACCATAGAGCAGCATAGCGGATAACATCCGTCCATCGTAAGATGAGGACAAGTGCAACAGAAAGCAAGTACAGTTCGGCTGTAGTGAAAACAGGTAAACTCTATGCGGTGCAATGCCATGTATACCAAGAACAGGGATGGCTCATTCAATCTTGGGGGGTAGGCAGCTTTAGTATTGCAGTAATGCAACACATAGATAAATGATAGTGCCCTATTGGGAACAGAATCCGGCTTATGATTTATTGCATGCTGCCCCTCGTGGGCAGCTTTTTTTTTATGATATTTGAAAGATGAAAAAAATACTTGTTCTATTAATTTTCCCTGTTTTTTGTTTTTCTCAGAGTAAAGTTGCTCAGTCAGTTATGTTAGATTCTGTAATGATTACTGCCGTAAAAGATGGTTTTAGCGTGGATGAGTTCATTCACTATGTAAAAACAGATACTACATTTTATCAAGGGTTTAAAAATCTTAGATATTATAATCACGATTTCCATAGTGAGCTAAAAGTTTTAAAAGGAAATGGTGATGTAGTTGGATTCCTCTACAGAGAAGGCAAATATTCTATTTCAAACAATTTACTAACGGTATCCGTTGATTCTTCTTACAATGACGGTAAAATATATAACAGAAAAGGAAAGTATCGATATTATACACCTGAATTTTTCGATGAAATTTTTTTTCCAAAAGACTCGATTAGTGTCACCAAAAATGCAAGAGGTGGAAAAAAAGAAATAAAAGACGAAAATGAACAAAATGAAGAAGATGCTAAAACAATTGTTTTCAGCATCGGATCTGGAAATGTGGAAGCTGGAAATAGTAAAAAGAAAAAGAAATTAGCAGTTTTCGATATTGACATGCAGCAGTATTACGATTATTTAATTTCTCAAGAAATATTTCAAGATTCTATAGAGTGTTACAGCTTTACGGTCCGAATGAAAGAAGGGTTAGAAAAAAAGGATGAAGAACAAGTGCTCATAAGAGAATTAGTGTCCTATTTTGACAAAAAAACATTTAATGTAATGTATCGAAAATATGTGATGACCTATCGCTATTGGTTGATAGATCTTGATGTTACTATTGAAGTGTTTATGGACTATGAGCTAGATATTCTGATTCCATCGTATATTCATTATGATGGGTATTGGGATATTCCTTTTAGTAAACCAGAGTATGCCGAGTTTAAACTTTGGAATTATCGTTTTGAAGTGAAACAATAAAAAAAGCTCATTTTAAACGAGCTTTTTCCATTCTAATAATGTTGTAATGTATTTTTTCTTAATCACCTTGAGCAGCTAAAAACCGCTCTGCATCTAGCGCAGCCATACAACCTGTGCCAGCAGATGTAACCGCTTGTCTGTACACATGATCTGCCACATCGCCTGCAGCAAAAACTCCTGGTATTTGTGTTTTTGATGTTCCAGGCTCAATGATCAAGTATCCGTTATCATCCATATCCAACTGACCTTTAAACAAATCAGTATTTGGTTTATGACCAATAGCTACAAAGAAGCCAGTTGCTGGTATAATTGTTTCTTCTTTTGTTTGATTGTTGTAAGCTGTAACGCTCTCCACTCCTTTTTCGCCATTTATACTTTTTGTTTCATGGTTAAACATCACCTCAATGTTTGGTGTGTTAAATACGCGTTTTTGCATTGCTTTTGAAGCCCTCATCTCATCTCTTCTAACTAACATGGTCACTTTTGTGCAAAGCTTAGCAAGGTAGGTGGCCTCTTCTGCTGCAGTATCTCCAGCCCCAACTACTACTACATCTTGGCCTTTGTAAAAGAAACCATCGCAAACAGCACAGGCAGAAACGCCAAAGCCATTAAGGCGTTCTTCATCAGGAATCCCTAACCATTTTGCAGAAGCTCCAGTAGCAATGATTACAGTGTCGGCAAGGACTTTTTTATTGCCATCAATTTCTACTTTAAAAGGTCTTTCAGAAAAATCAACTTTAGTTACCATGCCCCAACGGGTATCTGTCTCAAATCGTTCAGCTTGGGCTTTAAAGTCTTCCATCATTTTAGTTCCATCAACTCCATTTGGATAACCTGGATAATTATCCACCTCGGTTGTGGTAGTTAGCTGCCCCCCAGGCTGTAAACCTTGTATCACTACCGGGTTTAAATCAGCTCTAGCAGCATAGATAGCTGCCGTATATCCGGCAGGACCCGAGCCAATGATTAATACTTCTACGGATTCTATTGTATCTGACATCTATTATTTATTAGTTTATGTTAAAAGTCAAAGTTAAAATATTTCAAATAATGTTGGGTAGTATTGCTGTTTGTAAATTGTATCTTCTTTAGCAACAACCTTATAATAGGTGGCTGCTTGACCAAAAAAGATTCCGAGCCCATTATTGATGTTTGATTGAAGATTGATGGGTTCTGCAAATGGGTTACCTCCACTGCTGGCTTGAAAATCAGCCGATCTCCAAAATAGATAAGCTTGATAATCGATTTGGCTAAGCCTTAACAAAACAGTGTCGGGATAAACGACATATGAATGTGAGGGAACGCTTTTTCCTGATTTAAAATAACCATTTTCCTCTTGCTCAAAATCTGCTTCAGTGGTATTGAAAAGTAAATTATTTGCAGCTCCTCTTTGAAAATAGGTGTCGAAGGACGTACCATTTAATCCTTCAAAATCGTTTCTTACAAAGCCCCAAAGTGATTTAATAAACAAAGGATCTTCTATGTCCTTAACGGTTATACTATTTGGTGTAATATTAGGGTTAGATGGGTTTGAACCCCATAGAGTTTCTTTAGTATGAAAAACTCTTTTGTGTTCGATCATAATGGTATTTCCTAATGTATCAGGATCAGAATAGTGAAACCAAAAATTACCAAGATTTGGTCGGTCAGCATTTTCATCTACTTCAAACCATAGACTATCCACGGGATGAATGTTTGGTATTGTTGTAGTTGCTGTTAGTGTATCAGATTCATGGATGATTTTTAAATCATATCGATGGTTTGCCTGAGAAAAAGTTTCAAGGAATTCTGTTTGAATATACAAGCCTGGAAGGGCATTTTTGAGTGAATCATACAATTCAGCGCCTATAATGCCTGAAAGTACATCAAGGCTTAAAATATTTGTTAAGGCAACCTCATTATCGTTTTCATCGGTTATGGATATTGATGCATCGGTAATAAAAAGATTTTGAATAGATTCTTCGGTTACTGGGTCAAAAAAGGGTTCGCTTTTTGTTAAAACAGCATAAGCAGGTAAGCCGGGCTGAATAATTGCTTGCACCACTATTTTACTGTCTGTATTCCCTTGACTAAAATCAACTTCTTTTTCAAACTCGAAGAACTTATCACAAGAATAAAAACAAAAAATAACACCAATTAAAAGGATCGATTTTTTCATCATTAAAAGTTAAAATTCCATGTTATAGACGGTAAAATGGGGAACAAAGATATTTGATATGCTTGTGCTTGAAAATCTCCTTCATTAAGACTTCCTTCTCCTTCAACATCAAAATATATGAAGTAAGGGTTAGCTCTGTTGTATAGATTGTAAATTGAAAAATTCCATGATGAGTTAAACTTTTTATTAGGTTTATTTCTGGAATATGTTGCCGAAACATCCATGCGATGGTATGCAGGCATTCTGTAACTATTCCTTTCACCGTACTGTGAATAGAAATTACCATCAAAAACGTATCTGTCTTTTACGGGCGTAAGGGTATTACCTGTTGCATAGACAAAAACTGCAGAAAAAACCCATTGATCATTTAACTCATGTGATGCTGTAAAAGAGACGTCATGTGTTCTGTCGTATTTGGCGGGAAATAATTCTCCATTATTTAAACTATCAAAAAGACGATCTGTTTTTGATAGAGTATAACCAACCCAACCCGTTGTTTTTCCGAGTCGTTTTTTAATAAAAAATTCAATTCCATAGGATTCTCCATTACCAAAGGTAAAAGCGTCATCTTGGTTAGAATTGGTATTATCTTCTGGAAAAACACCTTCTCTGTATTCTATCAAATTTTCCATTTTTTTGTGATAAGCTTCCACAGACATCTCCCATTTATTATCAAAAAGGTTTTTAAAATACCCTAAAGCAAACTGCCTTCCATATTGAGGTTTTATAATTTTAGAACTAGGAATCCACAAATCTGTTGGTAAAGAGACACTTGAAACAGATGCTAAATGTATGTATTGGTAGTTTTGAGTGTAAGACGTTTTAAGCGAAGATGTTTTATTTAATTTATACCTAAGAGACAATCTTGGCTCAAGGTGTCTATGATGGTTTGACGTATCGCCTGTAATTTCATTTTTTAGATAATTTCTAACGGTAACGGGCCCTCCATATTGAAAACTACTGTAGCGTAGACCTGCATGTATTTTAATATTTTCATTTACTTCAACATCATCCGAAAAATAGATCGCTCCTTCATTAGAGTATTGCTTAAAAATTTGATCTGGTTCAAATGAAACTTCTCCGGAGCGCCCTGAAACGGAGCCTGGAACAAATGTATGATAGGTGAAGTGGGTACCAAACTTAATAGTATGACGATAATTAGGCAAGTACGAAAAATCAACTTTTGTATTCCAGTCTGTTATGCCAGAGGACAGCTTAAACTCAAAATCATTTTGCTCTGCACTAAAAGAAAAGTTGTAATCACTAAAAATAACAGAAGTATTTACAAAAAGTCGGTCATTAAATAAGTGATTCCATCGCATAGATGCTGTAGCATTTCCCCAAGGAATATCGAAAGCAAACCCTCTTTTTTTGTTTCTAAACGTGAATACATCCCTGCCAAAATATCCGCTTAGGAAAATACGATCTTTATCTGAAATCCTATAATTTACTTTAGAAGTCAAGTCATAAAAATAATAACCCGTCCCTTTAAAAGCGGAGGTGTCATTTATAAGCGGGTTAACCAATACATCAATGTAGGTTCTTCTGCCTGACAAGATAAATGAACTTGTATCTTTTTTAATGGGCCCCTGTAAAGTCATTCTAGAAGAAATCAAACCAATACCTCCATCCACTTCGAGTTTACGAGAGTTCCCCTCTTTCATGCTAATATCCAGAACGGAAGCGAGTCTTCCTCCATACTGTGCTGGCATCCCTCCTTTTATTAAGTTAATGTCTTTTATTGCATCGGCATTAAAAACTGAGAAAAAGCCAAATAGGTGTGACGCATTATAGACTGTTGCCTCATCTAGTAATATTAAGTTTTGGTCAGGCCCGCCCCCACGCACATAAAAACCTGAACTCCCCTCTCCTGATGATTGAACCCCTGGTAATAATTGGATTGTTTTCAATACATCTACCTCTCCCATAAAAGCAGGTAGCTCTTTTATGGTTTTTACATCTACCTTAACCTGACTCATGTTAGTACTTTCCACATTTTGATCAGGAGCTTCTGCCTCAACTACTACTTCATCGGTTAAGATAGAAGCGTTTTTTAAAGATACGTTGATGCGTTTATCTTCTCTTAGATTAATTTTCTGCTGTATACTTTTTAAACCCAAAAAAGAAATGTCTAATGTATAGCTTCCCTCGTTAACCGTTAAAGAGTAAAAACCATATTGATTGGTGCTGACTCCTTGCATGTTTTCTTGAATATAAACGGTAGCACCTATAAGGTATTCACCTGTCTCGGCTTCTTTTACGTATCCGCTTATAGTGTGTTTTTCTTGCGCAAACACACTGATTGATATCCCCATCAAAAAAAATAATAAAAAAGGCTTTTTCATTTGTAATGAATGCTCTCGATTTATATAGCTTTGCAAAGCTAATACAATACGTACTAAAATAAGTACGATATTTGCTGAAATTTCGGGATGTAGCTTAGTCCGGTTAAAGTGCTCGTCTGGGGGGCGAGAGAGCGGAGGTTCGAATCCTCTCATCCCGACTTTTTTTTCCTAACACATGCATGCCCTTTGCAATGTGTTTTTTTATAGCTGAATCTGTAAGATTTCATCTAATCGGGTAGAGTAACATGGAGAAAGTTTTTCTTGCTTCAATCGCCATTTTCTTCCGTAACCCTGAACGGCCAACTTTACTTTATCTCTGCCAATACGGTTATTAATGTAATCAACAGACTCATTAATCGCCTTTCGTTTTTCCCTATTAGTATCATCAAAAAGGTTTAGTTGCACCTGATCTTCTGGTACAATTTCACCAACAATAACTCCTGCTTTTTTATAAATACAATCGGATCTAAAAATTTTACTGAGTGTACTCACAGCTGCTTTTACAATTTCGATACTATCATTTGTAGGTGTGCTAAATCGGAAACTTTTTACTGCATAGTACTGTTTAGCTTGCGGCTTATAAGGGTTTGTATTGATAAACACGCTTAGTTTGTTACAACAGCTTTTTTCTTTTCTTAATTTTTTAGCACATGTGCTAGCGTGGTTACTGATAGCCTCTCTTAAGTTATTCAAGTCACAAACCTCTTTTCCGAAGGAACGAGCGGTGCAGATATTCTTTTTTCTAACTACTGTTTCTTCTAGTGGGAAGCAAGAAACACCCTGTAGCTCTTTTACCAACTTTAAACCTCTAACTGTTAAGTTTCTTTTAATCCAGTTATGATCTAATTGGCATAAATCATAAGCTGTGTGGACCCCCATGCCTTTGAGCCTCTTAGCGTACCTTCTTCCTATTCCCCATATTTCCTCTACAGGAAACCACTTTAAAGCCCTCTCAATCAACTTTTCATCTTTTAGCAAAAAGACGCCTGACTTAGTGTGCTTTTTCGCAATGTAACTGGCTATTTTACAAAGAGCTTTGGTGGGTGCTACACCAATAGAGACAGGAATACCTACATTTTTAGCTACTTTTTCCTTTATCATTAATGCTTTTTCCTCCAAACCTCCTACATCTTGAAAACTCATAAATGCTTCGTCAATAGAATACACTTCTATCTTATTCACTTCTGATTGCAAGGTGTTCATTACTCTTTTGGATAAATCGCCATACAATGCAAAATTGGTAGAGAACACATGTACCTTAT
>CBFIDX010000005.1:0-61436 GCA_965661505.1 Flavobacteriales bacterium
CTCTTTTGAAGTAAAATGTTTCAAAGAATAAAACATACGCAAGTAGGCAACCTTGAAACCCACTATAAAAAACAGCACAACACTAGTGATTTGTAGCAATGAATACGTTTAAATACATTTTATCATTCGTTTTTTTAGGCTATGTATTTCTCGGCTATATTGAATATGTAAATTTTCGGCTAGATTACTTGTACTATTTCATGGCCTTATACTTTACAATGATTCTAATTATTAAAAGAAAAAATATTTCAACTTATTTCCATAGGAACAAAACCTTTGTGATAATAGTATCGCTCGCTATCGTCTGTATATTTTTGATGCTTGTATAATTCCAACTTTGCTGTTTGATATAAAGAAGCACAGAAAATTTACCTATTGGTAATGTGTTGGTGTTTCGGCCGCATTAAGCTCAATAATGTATTACGGTGGCAACACTAAAAGAACAAGAAGCTAATTTAAAAATCATGCATAGGTATCTAACATTCGTTTATTTTTTTCTCGCACTTTCATTTGTGTTTGTGCTCATGTTACTCACATCATTAAACGACTATTTTAATACGGTTAATGAGATTACAGAAAAGGAGTTTTGGAGTACTGTAAAAAGGGAGTTTTTAATGTCTTTGTCTATTTTGGGAATAACAATAGTACTAATGTGGAAATCAATAAAAAAACGTCAGTTTTGGTGTAGGGGGGTGCTTAGTAAGCTCTTTTTGAGCTTTTCTTGAATGCTTGGGGATAGGTCGGGAATTATAAAAAGAAAACCCTCTATCTAAAACAGATAAAGGGTTTTGATGTTGAGGTCTCGAGCGGATTCGAACCGCTGTACACGGTTTTGCAGACCGCTGCCTAGCCACTCGGCCACGAGACCAATAAGGAGGGCAAACATAAGGAATTTTACCTTTTTATTGCAAGTCGTCCAAAGGCTTTTCAAAAAAGGCTGTTACTACTACCCTCTCTACATTACCATTAATGGGTGGGCTCAGCTTTGCTACGCTCACTTCCATTGAGATAATTTCGGGATGATGAGTAGAAAGTTGATCAATAATTCGTTTGGCTACATGTTCTAACAATTTAGACCGGATAGCCATTTCTTCTGTTACAATCCGATTTACGGAAACATAATCTACCGTATGTAGTAGCTCATCAGTGGCTGCTGCCTCAGATAAGTCGGCTTCTAACACTACATCTACCTCGTAGTTTGATCCTATCTTAGCTTCTTCCTCCATGCAGCCATGGTAGGCGTACAGCTGAATGCCTGATACCGTGATTACTCCCATTATTTTTTAATTTTTTGTAAGGCCAGATGAATTCTTTCAAGCACCTCTTCTTTACCTAATAAAGCGGAAATTTGAAACATGGAAGGGCCCATCCCTAAACCCGTTACTGCAAGGCGAAAATTGGGTAATACCGCCCCAAAACCAAGTTCTTTTTCCGCCAAAAAAGACTTAAAGGCAGTTTCGATGTTTTGGGCAGTAAAATCCGCAATAGACGAAAGCAAATCGGCTAGTTCTTTCAGGATGGCAGGGGTCTGCTCCTTCCATTTCTTACGCACAGTCTTTTCATCATACGATTGTGGTGCTTTAAAGAAAAACTGACTCTCTTGCCAAATATCCTTGGGGAAGGTGGCGCGCTCCTTCATTAAATCGCAGATGGCCGATAAATAGCTTTTATCTATAGACTGCTCTTGCGCAAAAGGAGCCACCAAATCGGCCAATTCGGCTCCCGACATAGCCCTTAGGTATTGCTGGTTGAACCACTTGGTTTTATCAAAATCAAATTTTGCACCCGCCTTTCCTACACGCTCTAACGAAAAGGCTTCTACAAGCTCATCCATAGAAAATATTTCTTTCGGCGTACCAGGGTTCCAGCCCAAAAAAGCCAACATATTTGTAAACGCTTCAGCAAAATAGCCCTCTTCTCTATAGCCAGAAGAGACTTCGTCCGTCTGTGGGTTTTTCCATTCTGTCGGAAAAACAGGGAACCCTAATCGATCTCCATCACGCTTGCTGAGTTTTCCATTTCCATCGGGTTTTAAAATCAATGGTAAATGGGCAAATTGTGGCATGTTCCATCCCAAAAACTGATAAAGCAAAAGGTGTAAGGGGGCTGAAGGGAGCCACTCCTCCCCTCTTATCACATGGGAAATCTCCATCAAATGATCGTCTACAACATTCGCTAAATGATAGGTAGGCATACCGTCCGATTTAAAAATCACTTTATCATCCAAGTTGTTGGTGTTTACTACTACCCACCCTCTTATGATATCGTTAATTTTCACCTCCTCGTTTCGAGGCATTTTAATGCGAATAACGTAAGGCTGACCTGCTTCTAACATAGACTTCACCTGGTCTTCTGAAAGAGAAAGGGAGTTCTTCATGGAAGAGCGCGTAAGCTGGTTGTATTGAGGGGATGGAACGCCTGCATTCTTCATGCGCTGGCGCATAGCCTCTAATTCATCGGTCGTATCAAAAGCGTAGTAAGCGTGTCCTGAAGCGATTAACTGATCGGCATACTGACGGTACATTTCTTTTCGCTCTGACTGTCGGTAAGGCCCTTTATCTCCTCCAGCGCCTACCCCTTCATCTACCTTAATATGGCACCAATTTAGGGCATCAACAATGTATTGCTCAGCACCTTCAACAAAGCGGGCCTGGTCGGTATCTTCTACCCTCAGTAAAAAATCACCACCGTTTTTTTTGGCAAACAAATAATTGTACAAAGCGGTACGCACCCCCCCCATGTGCAAGGGCCCTGTGGGGCTTGGTGCAAAACGAACTCTTACTTTCTCCATTATTCTGATTTTTTTGGGAGGTCAAAGATACGCTTTCTTCAAAAATGGCTTGATGTTAATGGCTGTAAAAATCATACCTTTGTAGAATGCGAGCGCAAAACCAACTGACTCAAAAACTAGAAGCTTTCATTAGTAAGTATTACAAAAATCTCTTACTAAAGGGTGTCCTCTATTTTATGGCCGTCTTTCTCTTGTTTTTCTTGCTTATATCGTTTGCTGAACATTTTGGAAACTTCGGAACTGCTACCCGAACAGCTCTTTTCTGGAGCTTTATATGCATCAATGCGCTTATTTTATGGAAGTGGATTGCTATTCCACTAAAAGGCCTTTACAGAATTGGCGAAACCCTTTCGCAAGAGGAAGCAGCAAAAATTATCGGCGCCCATTTTAAAGAAGTAGAGGATAAATTGTTGAACCTTTTGCAGCTTGCGGAACTAAGCAAGGATGAAAACGAGCTAGTAAACGCTAGTATTCAGCAAAAATCGGAACAACTTAGCCCCGTTCCTTTTGCTAAAGCGATTGACTTTTCTGAAAATAAACAATATTTAAAATACGCCTTATTACCTCTAGCGATTCTTTTGTTTTTATTTTTTAGCGGAAATAAAAAAATAGTAACTGAAAGTTCTGCTCGCATCCTTTCGCACAATACACACTTTGAACCGAAAGCTCCCTTTCGTTTTGTCCTCGAAAATGAAACTTTATCGGCTTTAAAAGGACAGGATTTTTTGTTGAAGATGCATTTTGAAGGAAGTGAAATTCCAAAAAGCGCCCATGTTTTCATCGATGGAAATAAATACCGTCTGACCAACAAAGATTCGTTGTTTACCTATTCATTAAAAAACCTTCAAAAAGAGGTCAGCTTTCAATTTTGGGCCAACGGATTTTTCTCGCAAACATGGAAGGTAACGGTTGTGCCAAAACCCATTGTGAACTCTTTTCAAGTAAACATCACCTCTCCAGCTTACACCGAAATAGCAAATGACACCCTATTTAACCAAGGAAATTTACGATTTGCTGAAGGCGCTAGGCTGAAATGGATTTTTGAAACAGTACACACCAAAGCACTGATTGTTAGAATGGATACCCTAAGGCAATTCGCTACAGAAAAAAACGGCGTTTTCACTTATCAAAATACGTTTTACGAATCGCAGTCTTACGGCTTGTTTGTCACAAACAACGAAACCAAAGGCGATAGTATCTTTTACACCCTTGAAGTTATTCCGGATGCTTTTCCATCCATATCAATCACTGAGGTAATCGATAGCAATGATCATTATTTACGCTTTTATGAAGGAAGTATCCAGGATGACTATGGCATGGATAAGCTTACCTTTAACTACCGTAAAAGCACCGATGCTTTAGAAGAATGGCAAAGCACTGAATTGGACATCAGCGATGAGCGTACACAAACCTTTTTTCATTATTGGAACCTAGAAGATATAAGGCTTGCTCCTGGAGAAAAGGTGGAGTATTTTTTTGAGGTTTGGGATAACGATGCCATAAACGGCAGTAAATCAACGCGCTCCACAGTAATGAGGCATAAAACACCCTCTGAAGATGAACAAGAGGAGCTAACAGAAAAAAACAACCGCTCTTTAAAAAATAAGATTGAGGAAACCCTGAAAATAGCGGAAGAGGTACAGCAAGAAATGAATGAATTAGATCGTCAGCTAATTGAAGAAAAAGAGCTGCGATGGGAGGACAAACAAAAAGCCCAATCCTTATTGGATAAACAACAGAAGCTTCAAGAAAAGATATCTGATATACAGCAGCAACAGGCACAAAATCAGCTTGAAGAAAATCGGTTCAAAAAACCGGATGAAGAAATGTTAAAAAAACAACAAATGTTGCAAAAGCTATTCGAGGAGATAATGACGGATGAAATGAAAGAAATGATGGAAGAGCTGCAAAAAATGATGGATGACATAGACAAAGACCAGCTACAAGAAATGCTAGATGAGCTTGAAAAAAACGATGATAACATAGAAAAGGAGCTTGATCGGTCATTGGAATTATTTAAACAGCTTGAACTTCAACAGAAATTAGAGAATACCATCGAGAAACTGAACGAGCTTAGTAAGAAACAAGAAGAGTTGGCGGAAGAAACAGATCAAAATAAAACGGACAAAGAAGCGCTGTTAGAAGCACAAAAACAACTAGAAGAAGAGTTCGAAAAGGTTCAAGAAGAGTTGAAGAAAGCAGCTGAGCTCAATGAAGAACTGGAAGAAAAACAGGAGCTTCCTGAAATGCAATCCTTTGAGGAGCAGGTTCAACAAGAGATGCAAGAAAGTTTAGAGAAACTCCAAAAAAATAAAAGCAAAAAATCGGCAGAATCGCAAAAAAATGCTGCGCAGAAAATGGATGAAATGAGTCAAAAACTACAATCTTCTATGCAGCAGTCTGAAGCAGACAGCAATGCTGAAGACATGACTACTTTACGTCAGATTTTAGAAAATTTAATTACCCTTTCTCTTGATCAAGAATCGCTCTTGTCTGACATAGCCGAAACAAAAGAGAGCAGTCCGATGTATGTAAGGCATATGCAACAACAAAAAAAGTTGCAGAACGATGCTCAGATTATAGAAGATAGCCTTTTTGCACTCAGTAAAAGACAACCGCAAATAAGCTCCATTGTCAACAGAGAAGTGTCTGCCTTAAATGAAGGGATGATCAACTCCTTAGAATGGATGGCAGAACGTGCTAATGCAAAGGCTAGTGAACAACAACAGTTTGCTATGACCTCTGCCAACAACCTAGCATTACTCCTTTCAGAAACCTTGAAACAGATGCAACAGCAAATGTCTCAGCAAAGCGATAGCCAGAGTAAAAAAATGTGTAATAAGCCTAATAGCACAGGCGGACAAAGCATGAAACAGCTGAAAAACATGCAAGAGCAACTCCGAAAACAAATGGAGCAAATGATGAAAAATCAACAAGGTAAGGGGAACAAAGGAAAAGGAGATAAGGGGAAAGGGAAAGAGCTTGCACAAATGGCAGCAAAACAGGAAATGATTCGAAAAAGAATGCAAGAACTACGTCAAGAACTGAGCGGAGATCAGCAAGCAAAACAGAACATTGACAGGATGTTGCAGCAAATGGAAGAAACAGAAACAGACATCATTAATCGAAACATTAGCCAACAAACACTAAAAAGACAAGAAGAAATTTTAGACAAGTTATTGGATGCAGAAAAAGCAAGTAGAGAGCGTGAGAAGGAAGAAAGAAGAGAGTCCAACGAATGGCTCGAAAACCTTTCAAACAAGCTATTGGATCCCCTTGAAAAATACCAAAGAGATAAAAAAAGACAAGAAGAATTACTGCGAACAATTCCTCCTTCGCTCAATCCTTTTTACAAGAATAAAGTGAATGAGTTTTTTAAGGAAGATGGAAAATAAGGTATTCTTTCATGATGAGTGCGATTTTCAGTTAATGCACCAAGAGGAGCGTATAAAGTGGATCCTAAGATGTGTGAAAATGGAAGAAAAAGCAGTTGAAAATTTGAACTTTATTTTTTGCTCGGACGAATATCTACTAGAAAAAAATATGCAGTTTTTAAATCACAACACTTATACCGATGTTATTACCTTTGATTACGGCAAGGCACAACTAATCAGTGGCGACGTATTTATTAGTGTTGAACGGGTAAAAGAAAATGCTGAAAATTTTAAGGTTCATTTCGAGAAAGAATTGGACCGAGTACTGATTCATGGAGTGCTGCACTTATTAGGGTACAAAGACAAGAACGATCAAGAAAAAATACAGATGCGAGAAAAAGAAGAATTTTATTTATCTTTGCGAGCTTAATTAATTAACTAACAGTAACTTAACCTATGTTTGAGAGCAAATATGATGTAATTGTAGTTGGAGGAGGTCATGCGGGATGTGAGGCTGCTGCTGCTGCTGCCAATCTAGGGTCAAAGGTATTGCTAGTTACCATGAATATGCAAACCATAGCCCAAATGTCGTGCAACCCGGCTATGGGTGGAGTCGCCAAAGGGCAAATTATTCGAGAAATTGATGCTCTTGGGGGGTATTCAGGCATTCTTACCGACAAGACCATGATTCAGTTCCGTATGTTAAACCGATCTAAAGGACCTGCCATGTGGAGCCCCAGAGCCCAAAGCGACCGAATGCGTTTTGCAGAAGAATGGCGATTAACATTGGAAGGAATCCCTAATGTCGATTTTTGGCAAGACATGGTCGTTGGCTTAATTGTAAAAAACGGAAGTGTTTGTGGTGTAGAAACCGCTATGGGACAAAAAATAGAGGGTAAGAGTGTGGTGCTAACTAATGGAACCTTTTTAAACGGAACCATCCATATAGGGCAAAAACAGTTTGGAGGAGGAAGGAGCGGTGAGCGTGCCGCAACAGGGCTTACTGAAATACTTGAGAAACTTGGTTTTGAAAGTGGCCGAATGAAAACAGGGACACCACCAAGAGTTGACGGAAGGTCATTAAATTATGCTAAAATGGAAGAGCAGGCGGGGGATGCAAAACCAGGTAAATTTTCATACTTAGACACGCCCAGATTGCTAGAGCAAAAGAGCTGTTACATAACCTACACCAACCCCAAGGTACACGAAGTGCTTAGATCGGGCTTTGAACAATCGCCAATGTTTACTGGACGAATTCAGGGCTTAGGGCCAAGGTATTGTCCTTCAATAGAAGATAAGATTGACCGTTTTTCTCAGAGAGAAAGGCATCAAATATTTGTTGAGCCTGAAGGGTGGAATACCGTAGAGATATATGTGAACGGCTTTTCCTCTTCGCTTCCTGAAAGCATCCAACACAAAGCCCTAAAGTTGGTTCCAGGATTCGAAAAAGTAAAAATCTTTAGACCCGGTTATGCCATCGAGTACGATTATTTTCCTCCTACTCAGCTACAACACAGCCTAGAAACAAAATTAGTTGAAAACCTCTTTTTTGCTGGGCAAATAAATGGCACAACAGGTTATGAAGAAGCTGCCTGTCAAGGACTCATAGCAGGTATCAATGCGCATAAAAAGGTGAATAATGAAGCAGCCTTTACGCTGAGCAGGTCTGAGGCATACATCGGTGTGTTAATCGATGACCTCATAACAAAAGGAACGGATGAGCCTTATAGAATGTTTACATCTAGAGCAGAGTATAGAATACTGCTTCGCCAGGATAATGCCGACCTTCGATTAACGGAGAAAGGGTATGAGCTAGGACTGGCGTCTAAAGAGCGAATGGAAAAGGTTCAGCAAAAAAGAAAGAACACAGAGGAAGCCATTCAGTTCCTGCAAAAAGAAAGCATTACTCCAGCACTCATCAACAACACCTTAGAAAAGAATAACAGCGCACCCATAAAACAAAAAACAAAACTTGATAAGATTTTAAGTAGGCCACAAATTAAGATTGAAGACTATTTAACTATTCAACCAATAAAAGAAAAATTAAACGCCTTTAGTAAAGAGGCTGTAGAGCAAGCCGAGATACTGATAAAATACAACGGCTATATCGCAAGGGAAAAAGAGACTGCTAATAAACTGAGCAAACTTGAAAACATTCAAATACCACAGACTTTTGACTATAGAAAAATACGGGCTTTGTCTTCAGAATCAAAAGAGAAGCTAAGTGCTATCGCTCCCTCTTCCATTGGGCAAGCCTCAAGAATAAGCGGGGTTACTCCTTCTGATATTAATATTCTTCTTGTATATATGGGGCGATAGTGTTCCACGTGAAAACACAACAAAATGACCACAATTAACAATTGCCCAATATGCAATGCTGCAGAACTTGATACGCATTTAGAATGCATAGACGCCTTGGTTTCACGTGAAACGTTTAGACTGTCGAAGTGCAGAAAATGTGGATTTGTATTTACTAACGGCCTTCCTAAAATGGATAAGATAGGGCAGTATTACCATTCTGAAAACTACATATCCCACAGCAATTCCAATAAGGGACTAATGAACAAAGCCTATAAAATTGTGCGGTCCTATACCCTTGCACAAAAAACAAAATTGTTAGGCAAAGCAGAGGGCAAATTACTAGAAATTGGATCCGGCACTGGAGAGCTATTAGCCAACTGTGAAAAGAAAGGGTGGGAGTGCCAAGGCGTAGAGCCGGAAGAAGTTGCCAGAAAAGCTGCTTTTCAAAATCATGGTTTAAAATTAATGGCGTCAATTGATGAGCTATCTCTTCAAGAAAATAGCTTGGAAAGGATCATGCTTTGGCATGTGCTAGAACATGTTCCAAACTTACACCAGACCATAGAAAAATTTAAAGGTTGGCTGAAAAAAGACGGTATGTTGTTTATCGCTGTTCCAAATCATAAATCTTGGGACGCAAAGCATTACAAGGAAAACTGGGCGGCCTACGATGTGCCAAGGCATCTTTACCATTTTGACAAAGAAAGCATGAACAAGCTTTTGGGACAACATGCCCTAGAAATAAAACAAACCAGAGCCATGCTTTTTGATTCATTTTACATATCAATGCTCAGCGAAGAGATCAAAAGCGGTCAGAAAAAAATGATAAAAGGAGCAATTGCTGGCCTTATCTCAAATCTATCTGCTACATTAAAAAGCGGAGAGTACTCAAGCCATCTGTACCTTATTGGGCACAAAAAAGCCGTTTAATCCCTTTTAAGGCAAAACAAGCCTCCTGTAGGACAAGGGCCCAGAAGATGAAGAAAAGACCGTAGAGCCGCTGAAAACAGTCTTTTTGCAAAAACTTGATTTTCAACACCTTAACAACACCAGGCCCTCAAACAAACTGGCTTGTAAAAACAAAGTGCAAGGACCTTTAAATGTGAAGGTTTGTTTGGTAGTAATATTTTGTTTAGCTTAGACAGGTATTAAAACTTTAAGCGGATAGCTAAAAGCTATAAGTCGTGAATTCGCTACGCTCATTTCGTAAGTTAACATCCTTTAGGCGCTACAAAAAAAGCACCCTTTGCGAGTGCTTTAATTTTGTGATCTCGAGAGGATTCGAACCCCCAACCCTCAGAGCCGAAATCTGATGTTCTATCCAGTTGAACTACGAGACCAAATGACAAATATACTACAAGCTACTGCATCACAATAAGTTTCTATTAAATTTGTTCTTTGATAAATACATCTAAACAAAGTGAGAAGTATAGTTATTCTTTTATTGATTTCTGCAGCTTTAACTACTAAGGCGCAATACAGTATTGGTAGTTGGAAAGATCACCTACCTTACAACAACGCTTTCTCTATCTGTCACTACAATAACAACATCTACCTAGCCACGGAAAACGGTCTTTTTATAAAAGAGACCGCAGACAATTCAATCAGAAAATTAAACAAAACTAACGGCCTTAGTGATGTAGGCATTACTGCTGTTGAAAACAACGAAAACCAGCTTGTTATAGGTTATCTTAACGGAAACATTGACGTGATCGAAAAAACTGATATACATAATATTCCACTACTAAAAAATGAAGCCATACTAGGTGAAAAAAAGATTAATAACATCAACATTAATAATGAGATTGCCTATTTATCCTGTTCCTTTGGTATTCTTGAAGTGAACCTCCCCCAGAAAGAGATCAGCAATACATATTGGTTAAACGCATCACAAAGTTTAGCCGTTAATGAAATTGCTTTTTTTCAGAACCAACTATTTGCTGCTACTGACTCGGGCTTGTATTTTGCACATCAAGATGACAACCTAATCGATTTTCATAGCTGGAACGTTAAAAGCTTTACAGCAGGTAAAAAAATTAATGCGTTAGCAGCTAAAGACTCCACCTTGTTTTACCAAACTGCCGATTCTCTTTACAGCTATCCTGAGCGCTTTGAAGCCATAGCCATAGCAAATAGTAGTATAATTACCATTGCGCAAGAAAAGCTCTACCTGCTGAGCCCAACTGTTGCCTATGAGATTCGGTTAGACGGTGAGCTAGTAGAGGTTTATAACAGCAATGAACTGGCCTATGTAAGAGACTTGCTCATCCTTAATGATACCAGTTATTTTGCCGATTTTTCTAAGGGATTAGTAACAAACATCGGAGAGGAGTGGAGCCATGATTATCCAAAAGGACCCCATAGCATCAATGCCTATAGCATAGCAGTGAACGAAAACTATTTATTCATAGCAACGGGTGGTATAGATGCTTGGAACAACGCCAAAGTTAATATGGGAACATTATGGTCAGATTATTATGACTGGAACCGTTTATCTGGAGAGTATTTGGGAGCAAAAGACATTGTTGATGTAAAAATAAATCCTACAAATGAAAAAGAAATAGTATTAAGCACATGGAATGAAGGATTGATAGAACTAGGTTGGAGCGAAAGCAATCAAAGATTTGAAAAACAACAACAATACACCCACCTCAACACAAATAGCCACCTCAACACCTTATCGACCGATACCAGCTCAAGCATCTATGGCTGGATACGTGTTAAATCAATCGCATATGATGAGGAAGGAAACTTGTGGGGAGCAAACTCTCAAGTAAATAATCCGCTTTTTGTGAAAAAAAATAATGGCGAGTGGGCTTCTTTTGGATTCAGTAGTGTGAACACCACCAATGTACACCTTGGCAATTTCTTAATTGATGATGTAGGACAAAAATGGGTTATTGTACCACAGGGCATAGGGCTGGTAGTGTATAACGATAACAATACAATAGATAACGTCAATGACGACCAGGACAAAGTGATAAGTGGTGCTTTGGGATCAGGCAATTTACCTTCAACAAGCATATACTGTATGGCAAAGGATAGAAATGGTGAGATCTGGGTAGGAAGCAATAAAGGAGTGGCTGTTTTTTTTAATCCCGAAAACATATTTAATGGAGGAGATTATGATGCCCAACAGATTTTAGTAGAGGTAGACGGATACATAGAGTATCTATTAACAAACGAAACAGTAACCACCATAGCAGTGGATGGAGCCAATAGAAAATGGTTAGGCACACAAAACGCTGGTCTTTTTCTAGTATCTGAAGACGGAACAGAACAAATACACCACTTTACAGCTGATAATAGCCCACTGCTATCTAACAACATAATCGACGTTAAAATCAATCCATCAAGTGGGGAGGTATATATTGCTACCGCAAAAGGCTTGGTCTCCTATTTTTCGGATGCCACTGAAGGAAGTCTGACCCATGAAAATGTAATCGTTTACCCTAACCCTGTACGGCCAGAATACAATGGAACCATTGCCATCAAAGGCTTAGTTCAGGATGCAGATGTAAAAATCACAGACCTCAACGGGGTACTGGTTCATGAAACACAAGCGCTAGGTAGTCAAGCGGTATGGGATGGTAAAAATGGGTACGGGGATCGAGTGCAAACAGGGGTGTATTTAGTTTTTAGCACCAATGCCACGGGAACAGAAACCAATGTGGCTAAAATCCTATTTGTTCACTAATGATACAACAAACTAAAGGCATTGTTTTAAGCAGTGTAAAATACGCCGAGAGCAGCATCATTTGTCGCATCTATACGGAAGCGTTAGGGGTGCAGTCCTTTTTGATAAATGGGGTTCGAAAAAAGAATGGAAAAAACACCTATTATCAAGCCTTAACAATTTTAGATTTAGAAGTTTGTTATAAAGAAAAGGCAGGGCTACAGCGAATCAAAGAATCAAGGATAGACTATCAATACCGTGAAGCACCCTTTCACATTTATAAAAGCAGCGTGCTGCTATTTTTAGCAGAGGTACTAACAAAGTGCCTTAAAGAAGAGTCGGCAAACCCCGGCTTGTTTGCTTTTTTAAAACAATCGCTTATCTATTTTGATCAGCAAAAATTTAATAGTGCCTTTCATTTACATTTTATGATCCAGCTAAGTGAACACCTTGGTTTCTGCCCCGAAAATAACCATTCTTTACAACCATTTTTTGATTTAAAAGAAGGGCGTTTTTGCGATGTTGTTCCAGCCCACAAAAACTTCATTCAAGAGCCTGTATTAACTACCTTTGCACAGCTTTTGGATGGAAAAGAAACGCATTATTCAAAAGCACTTTTAAGTGTAATACTAAACTATTACGCCTTGCATGTAGAAGGTTTTGGAAAAATGCAATCGATCGAAATATTGCACACGGTATTGAATTCATGAGGCACCTAATTTTTATCATTTTTATTTTTTGTTTGAAAGGAGTTTTTGCTCAGGATACTTTGTTGATCGGGCATCTAATCCCTGAAATTGTTTTTGAAGACAATAAAGAAGAGCGCGAACGCTTTTTTACTCCCCAACAGATGGAGGTAATTAGTTCAAAATCTATTTTACAGTCCAACCCCAGCAATACAGCCGATATTTTACAAAAAAGTGGAGCAGTTACGGTACAAATGAGTCAGTCTGGAGGAGGAAGTCCTATTATACGAGGATTTGAGGCCAATCGAATTCTTTTAGTGGTTGATGGAGTGCGCTTAAACAATGCTATTTTTAGAAGCGGCCACCTTCAAAATATGATTAGCACCAGCCCCTATGTTATCGATAAGATAGACCTTGTGTTTGGTCCGGCCTCGGTAAAATATGGAAGTGACGCTTTGGGTGGGGTCATTCATATGCACACTAAAAAACCCACTCCCAATCAAGCTACTAAAAGACATTATGTACAAAAGATTAGTACCGTTAATAAAGGGGTAACCACCCATTTCGACCTCTCTTGGTCAGAAAAGAAATGGTCTTTTTTACATGGTGTGAGTGTGCAAAAACACGGAAATTTAAAAATGGGTAATAACCGTTTTCATGGGTATGAAGACTGGGGAAAAGAAGCCCACATAACAAAGGGGGCTTTACAATTAAATACCAGTTACAAACAGGCTGATTTTATTCAAAAAGTTCGTTATGACGCCAATGAATACTGGAGCTTTTTAATGAACACCCAATTTTCGACAACGACGAATATACCCCGATTTGACAAGCTTAACGATCAGACAGATAATGGGACAGCAAAATTTGCTGTTTGGGAATACGGACCTCAAAAAAGGTTTTTAAATGCTCTCAGTATTCAGCATCAAAAAGAACGCCGTTTGTTTAAAGATTTAAACATACATGTTGCTATTCAAAATTTAGAAGAAAGTCGCTTCACACAAAAAATGGAACAATCTCTTTTTAAACGATACGAAAAAGTGTGGGTCTATTCAATGGTTACCGATTTTAATAAATCATTGGGCCATAATACCCTCAACTATGGCTTCGATGTTCAGTATAATAGGGTTAATTCTTCAGCAAATGAAGGTACGCCAACTAGGTATGCTGATGGCGGAAGTGAAATGGGCTCTTTCAGTGTGTATTCACAATATAAACATCCGCTCAGTAGGGCTTCTTATCTTAGTGCAGGTATACGATACAGTAAAAATCAGCTTAAGGCAAGTTTTCTAGAAATAGAAAACTATCAACTTCCCTTCGATAAACTAGCATTAGACAACGAAGCGATAACAGGAGGCTTAGGCTATTTTCATGAATTTGGAAAAGGGTGGGAAGGTAGCATAGCCGTTTCTTCTGGTTTTAGGAGTCCGAATGTTGATGATGTTACTAAGGTGTTTGCTAAAAACGAGACGGTTACGGTGCCAAATCAAAACTTAAGTCCCGAATATTCTTACAACTCCGAGCTATCTATTAGCAAACAATGGAATGAAAAATCGTTTCTCTCCGCAACGGCCTATTATACCTCATTAAGCGATGCTATTGTCAAAAGCGATTTTGTTTTAAATAATCAAGACAGTCTGGTGTATGATGGCGAGTTGTTGCCCGTGGTAGCGAATCAAAACATACAAGAGGCTTTTGTTTGGGGCTACAACCTAAAAGCGGATATTTCTATAAATAAGCAATGGTCAACAAGGCATACGATCAACTACACATTTGGTCAAGAGATAGGTAGCGAAAACTACCTTGATCACATACCCCCCGTATATGGAAAAAGCGAATTGGCATGGCTAAAAAACGAGCATCAATTTCAAGTTTATATTGCATACAATGCTTCTAAGCCTATTGAAAACTATAGTCCAAACGGGAGTGACAATCCGCAAGAAGCAACAGCAGAGGGCTCACCCGCTTGGTGGACCTTAAACACCAACTATCAATATGAGGTAAGTGCTGTTTTGACTGGACAGATTGGGATTGAAAATATACTAGATACTCATTACAAAACCTATGCGAGCGGAATAAGTGCGCCAGGAAGAAGCCTTATTCTAACACTTAAGGCTTCTTTTTAGCACTTTCTAATATCAATTGAAGCTGTTGCATTTTATCTCGCTTATCTTTCGTAGGATGAAATAAAAACCCTTCCAATGCGACAATCCTACCCCCAGAAGTGTCCTCAATAAAGTGTGTTATAAAAGGCCCACCCATAAAAGCATTTTGCAATTTCCAAACTCCCTTTATTTCAAGAGCGTTAAAGCCCATGCTTTCTATGTGTTTAACCCATGGATTGTAATACTGCATTTCGGTAGCCATGTAACTTCCTTTCGTTTCTCCTGGAACGTATTTTTTTAAGATCGAATCTCTTTGTGCAAGCAGCTCCCACGAGGTAAAAGGGGTTTCTGAACCAATCTCGTAAATGAACAAGCCTTGAATAATTTCTTTATCAGAAGGGCTATACTCCATCCAACTAAATGAAGGCGTATCCACCACTAATTCAAAGTCATTAGGAACGCTGAGTCTTATCTTGTGTTTATTAAAAATCGGTTCTAACCCTTTTTGAAGAACTGTTTGACTGCTTAAGCGAGTCTTCTCCATTTCTTGAAACTTATGCGCTATAATGGCGCCGTATTGCTGTATTAGTGAGCTTAATTGCTTCTTATCTTGATAAGTAACGAGGGCCATCAGCTGACCTCTAGCATTAGCATTCTCCTGAAAACCAACAGAAGGTTTGCTTCCTTTTTCAAAGAATAGAAGGTTTCGGTGAGTAACAAAAATACTACTGTAAGCCTTGGGGGGTATTTGAACCAAGTCAAAAATGGGCTCTTGCCAAGGGATGCCTTGGACCTGAGCTCCTAAAACAGCTCGCAGAGAATCTCCTAAACTGCTTTTCCAAAGGGGTTCTTCTAACACAATTATCAATTCGTTTAAACCACCTGTCATAGAAGGTAAGCTAGCTATGTCTTTATGATTCTGATCATGGCATGAGAATAGCACAAAAGCTAGTATGATAAAGAAATAACGCATTATCCTTTTGGTATCTGAAGTTTAACTCCAGGTTTAAGATCGGTTGCTGAAATCTTATTAAGCTTTTGTATTTGACTTACCGTAACTCCAGCATACTTTTTAGCAATGCCCCAAAGTGTGTCCCCAGATCTAACGGTATATACTAATGTTTCCTTAGTAGCTGAGGGGGGTGGCGTTGAAGACTGATTATAATCTGGGTTAATATAAACAACTAATTTTTGTCCTATTCTTAAGTTGGTGGTTTTTAAATTATTCCAGCTCTTTAAACGGCTTACAGAGGTGTTGTATTGCTTGGCAATTTTTCCCAAATATTCTCCTTTTTTTACTCGATGAATAAGTGGTTCGTCTTCTTCTACATATGGTTTTTGCTCTTCTTTACTGAGGGCATAAATCTGTTCTTCATTTGTAATAAAAAGACCCATCTTTTGCCTTGGAAGTTTTAACAATTGAGTTTGATTTTTTCCAACAGGAATCAAGCCTTTTTTGTACATCGGGTTCAGTTCTTTTAAAACCTCTAAATCTATATTTAGAGACTCCGAAAGTGTTTCAAACTGCATGCTTTGACGAATGCTGATAGTATCTGTTTCTGCTTGCAAGTAAGGGTAAGGTGTGGGAAATATGTTATGTGCAGCGGCATACTTCATAATGTAATTTACGGCAATAAACTTTGGAACATAACGTTGTGTTTCACTTCGTAAAAAAGGTCGAACTGACCAATAGTTTTTAGCGCCTGTTCTTCGCATGGCCCTTGAAACATATCCTGGGCCTCCGTTGTAAGAGGCCAATACCAACTCCCAATCATTAAACATTTTATATAAAAAGGTAAAATACTCGCATGCAGCAATCGTTGATTGTATAGGATCAGAGCGTTCGTCTACATAGGAAGTAACTTTTAAATCATAGATTTTACCCGTGTTATACATAAATTGCCATAAGCCTGTTGCGGCAGAACGTGAACGTGCATGGGGTTTTAAAGCTGATTCTACAATGGCCAAATACTTGAATTCAAGGGGTAAATCATACTGGTCTAATATTTCTTCAAATAATGGAAAATAATATTGTGCTTTTCCAAGCATCTGAGAGACATGCTTTCTGTAGGTATTGGCATATCGGTTTATCTCGGTTTGCACAGACTTATTATAATGTAAATTAAAAGGAGTGTGTTTGTTCATTTCTTTAAGCCTACGTTCAATCACGCTGTCTTCAAAAACAGGAATGCTATCAGGGGGGTAGTTCCATGTATTTAAAAGAAAAGTGTCGTCTTCTACTTGTTGGTAGCCCCTCATTTCTAATGCCATTAGAGAGTCGTGACGAACAAAAGTTGGATCATCCTTTTTTAACAAAAGAACTGTATCAGCTAATGTTAGATTTTCAACAACTAAAGAGTCGGTTGGTAAGGCTAAAGTGTACAAGGGTATTAGCAGGAAAAAAAGGATGCGAATCATTGAAGCGGTGTTAACTTTATAATCTTACAAATTTCTAATAAAAAGAAAGAAAAAACCCTTTGAAATGGCTTAATTATAAACGCTTAGTTGTTCATTAGGTGTTTCGAAAAGGCAAGTAGTTCTTGGTCTTTTCGCTGCGGAGCCATTAATTGTATCCCAAAAGGGAGCCCATTGGAATGCTGTCCCATAGGTAATGAGATGGCGCAACAACCTACGATATTAGCTTGTACAGTAAAAATATCTTCTAAATACATAACGGTAGGGTCTGCTGTTTTTCTGTTAAGATCAAAAGCTGTATGGGGTGTTGTAGGAGAGAGTATGAAATCATACTCTTTGAAAATCTTATTTGTATTTTCAGAAATTAACCGCCTTGCTTTTTGAGCTTTAGAATAATAAGCGTCGTAATAACCAGCGCTTAAAACAAATGTCCCTAACATAATCCTGCGTTTAACTTCTTCTCCGAAACCCTCCGTTCTAGATTTTGTATACGTAGTAGGAATGTCTTTGGCATTGGGGCTTCTGTAGCCATAATGAACCCCATCAAACCTTGCTAAGTTAGAAGAGGCTTCTGCGGTTGTTAGAACGTAATAAATTGGCACAAGGTAATCGAGGAATGGAAAGTCCAATGCTTGTATCTCATGGCCTTGGGCTTTAAGGTCGGTAATTGTCTTCTCCAATTGCTTTTTAATTTCAGAATCTAAGCCTTCGTTTTCAACGCAATCTTTGAAATACGCAATTTTGACTTTTTTATTTGTGGGCACATCCGCAATTGCATACGAAACTTCTTTTTGGCTTGTGGTACTATCAAAATCGTCTGGACCTGACATTACATCTAGCATAAGGGCTGCATCTTCTACGTTGTGTGTAAAAGGGCCTATCTGATCAAAGGATGATGCATAAGCGATCAATCCCCAACGAGAAAGGCTGCCATAACTTGGCTTGTAGCCGACTACATTACAAAATGATGCCGGCTGTCTAATGGATCCTCCTGTGTCACTACCTAAAGATGCCAAGCATAAATCGGCAGCGACCGCTACCGCAGAACCACCAGAAGAGCCACCTGGAACTTTGCTATTATCTTGTGGGTGAAGGACATTTCCAAAAGCCGAATTTTCATTAGAACTTCCCATTGCAAATTCATCACAATTAGTACGTCCTATAATAATTGCATCCTCTTTTAATAAACGATCAACAACAGTAGCACTAAATAAACTCTCAAATCCTTCTAGGATTTTAGAAGATGCACTCACTCGATGTTCTTTGTAACAGATATTGTCTTTTAAAGCAATGACCATCCCTGCTAATCGACCTGCTGTGCCCTGTTGAAGCTTCTCATCAATGAGTCTGGCCCGCTCTAAAGACGCTTCATCAAAAACTTCTAGAAAAGCGTTTAGGTGTTGGAGATCTTTGATTCGCTGAAGGTAAGATTTAGTAAGTTGAACACAGCTAAGGCTACCCTTTCTTAGCTCCTTTTGTATGTTGGATAGAGAACGATAAATTTTCATCAAAGCAAAAGCTTACTTTTCCTCTTTATTATCTTCTTTAAGGTCTTTAGAGGCATTTTTAAATTCTTTCATTCCCTCACCTAAACCCTTCATAAGTTGAGGTATCTTTTTGCCTCCAAACAACAATAAAACTACTAAAACGATTAGGACAATTTGCCAAGGGCCCATGATTCCTAATAATGTTGTTAAAATCATATAAAATGCTAATTTACTGAAACAAAAGTAGCTTTTTTTTACTTAATAAGCTCGATAGAGCCATTGAGCTGGATTTAGCTTTTTATTTCCTTTCCATATCTGTAATTCCGTAATTGTTTCTTTAGATTTAGGGTTGGTACTCACAAGTCCTAATTCTTGTTTTGTTTTTATCGACTGACCAGAAATAACCATTACGTCTGAAAGATTATTATAAACACTAAAATAATCCCCATGGTTGATAATAATTGCCTTTCCGACACCTGGAATGCTTAATATTCGGCTAACAGTTCCATCAAAAATGGCTCGTACGGAAGCCCCTTTTTCAGTTGTTATCTTTATTCCATTATTGTAGGTTTCAATACCTGCT
Source organism: Flavobacteriales bacterium (assembly GCA_965661505.1). Taxonomy (GTDB): domain Bacteria; phylum Bacteroidota; class Bacteroidia; order Flavobacteriales; family UBA7312; genus UBA7312. The sequence goes on from CBFIDX010000005.1 coordinate 19,419, forward strand.
AACACAGGATGCTTCTGTTTTCCGAATTGCTGGGTGATTACTCCCCTATTAACAGGCCAAGGCAGTGTCCCTTTGTTGGCTGTAAAATTTTCAGCTAGCTCTTTTTGTTCTGGAGTCATGCTAAAAGATGGGGTTCCAGAGCTGGCTGCTGCTGCTTTTGCTTTTTTAATTTCAGCTTCAATAATTAACCTTATCTGTGCCTCAAGTGCTTGTGCTTGCTTCTCTTTTTGCTTTAAGTCGTTCGTAAGGTTTTTTTCTTTTTTTGATAGTTCGTTCACCAATTGTTGTTGTTGCCCCTTTTCTGAGTCGAGTTGAGTTTTTTCCTTTTGATTGTTGCCTAAAACTCGGGACTTTTTATTCTTTTCTACAAGCAGGAGCGCCCTGCGCTGCTTGAGCTGTAGGGCTTCTTCTACTAATTCTTTCTCCTTCATTAGGATGCGGTCTGCCTGTTGTTTTCTAAACCGACTGTATTGTTGAAAATACTTGATTCGCTTATAGGCTTGATGAAAGCTATTGGAGGAAAAAATAAAAGCTAATCTATCGTATTGACTTCGGTTCTGGAAAGCGTGATAAACCAATTGCGAATACTCCTTTTTAAGGGCTACTAACTCTGCTTTTTTTTGTGAAATTCCTTCTTCAATTGAAGCCACTTCGGCCTCCATTTGTTGTATACGTCCATTAAACAACTCTATTTCTATATTAAGGGTAGAAATCATTTCTTCTCTTATCCCTATTTTACGCCTCAGTGTACTAAGCGTATTAATGGAGTTATTTTTCTCTAGTTTGGCTTGATTTAACAGTTCGTTTGTGAATTTTATTTCTGATTGAAGCTGCTCCTTTTTGTCTTGTAGATCTTCCTTGGTTTGTGACATTAATGGAAGGCTCAAGCAACAAAAAAAGAAAAGAAAAGTATTGTTTTTAATCCATGCGGTCATAACTCTGAGGAATGTTAAAATTTACCTTAACTGGCGTGTCAACACCAATTCTAGAATAATTAATAGATGCCAGTATTTGTTGGTTAACAGCATTTAAAAAAAGTTCTATCTTACTAGGGAACCATCCTAGTTCGTGCTGCTCGTAATCGAAGTAATCAACGGAAAAAGACTGCTCCAAATGATCTTGCATAAAAAAGCTATGGGTTAAAAAACGCTTGTCAAAAATAACCTTTGTAGATCGGTCGTTATTGTTTTTACTTTGAAGCACATATTTATTGTCAAGTACAAATGATTTCCAGCTGCTAGTTGATAGAATTAATGAGCCTGTAACAGCCCCTTCTAGCTGCTTATAATTTGTTGATAAACCTAAGAACTGCACTGCCTCGTCATAACTACCAGTCCAATAAACCTTATTGATGCGATTAATGAATTTAAGCGAATCAGTGGTTAGCTGTATTCGCGCCACCTCTATGCCAAAAAGTGCTGAAACAGATATCCACATCAGACTATCTTTCTTTATTCGTAGATTGGCAGATATTGGTGTTTTTGTTCCGTTAATGCTTACCTCTCCACCAAGTTTCGCGGTGAACCACTCAAAATCAGAATGCTGTTGACTTGCTTGCTTAATTATTTGATTGGCTGAATACGACTTAATCGAGTAAGTTGTCGCTTCTTTATTGCTGGCGCATCCAAGAATGAAAAAAAGTAAACTACTAAATGCGAATAGCCTATTCATAAAGTTTTTGTTCACTAATTTTTTTGTCGATCTCAGGAGTGTCAGAGCCTAGCTCTTTTGCTTTTTTCCATTGGCTAACTGCAGCTGTTACTTTCCCAAGTTTAAATAACACATCTCCATAATGCTCAACGATGACAGCACTTTTATCACCTCCACTTTGTAAGGCTCGTAGAAGCCATTCTTCAGCTTTAATATATTCCGCTTTTTGATAAAATATCCAAGCATAGGTATCTTCATATGATGGTATTCCAGGACTGATTGAAGTACAGACTTCCATCATTTCTTGGGCTCTATCAAGCTTCTCGTTTCTTAATGATAAATAGTAACTATAGTTGTTTAACACATAGGTGTTTAACGGAGATAGTTCCAGTGATTTTTCATAAGACTCATCCGACATTTGATGGTTTTTTTGAGCATGATAAGCGTCACCTAAGGTAGCGTAAAACTGCGCTAGCAGGTCGTTATTATCAAAAACCATTAACTTACCTGTATTCAACAAGTTAAACGCTGTGTCGTAATTATTGGTTTGGGCGTGTGCCATTGCTCCCAAAAGGTAGCTGATGGGCTGGCTGGGAAATAAATCAATGGCTTTTTGAGCGGATAGCTGTACGCTCTCAAACTCCTTTAGATCAAAGTAAATAATCAGTAATTGTTGCCATATAGGAAACCTACTTTCGTCAAAAAGCAATGCTTTTTCAAAAGCTTCTTTTGCCTTGATTAAATTTCCATCTCTGTAATAGTAGTCTCCTGCTATCGTAAAAGGGCGGGCATCATTGGAGTGTTTTTCTTTTAAGATTTCTATCAAGTCAAACGCTTCCTTCTTTAGTATGCTGTCATTGGTGGTTATATCATAGTAATTGATAAGAATGCGCATTTTTGAATCAATACTAAGATCTGAGCTTGCAAAAGCTAACTTAATTGATTTTAGTGATTTATCAAGCTGTCCATTGTTTCTGTAAAGCTCTGATAAAGTTAAGTTCGCTTTTCCATTATTAGGTGAAATAATTAAAATTCGTTCAAGTGTTTCTATGGCTTTTTTTTGATTTCCCTCAAGAAGGTAAATTTCTGCTATTAAGCCATAAGGAGTGGGGTCTTTAGGCCTGGATACTATCCAATTTTCAAGTTCGTTAATAGCGCCTTTTTTATCTTTTAGGTCTAAGTAAATTTTATACTTCTGCATGCTTAGCCTTTCATCAAAGCCCGTGTACGCTTGCATATCGTTATATACCAAAATGGCTTTTTTTAACTCCCCATTCAGTAAGTAGGCATTGGCTAATTGAAAATACCACTCCTGATTGCCAACTTGTTCTTTTAAGAGGTTTTTATAGGCCGTTATTGCACTTCGGTATTTTTGATTGTTAACATAGAGTTGTGATAGCAGCTGTAGGTACCATGTGTTCTTAGGTTGGATTTTATAAGCACTTTCGATAAAAAACAGTGCTTCCGTGTACTGGCTAAGATTGTTGTAAATCATAGCAAGCTCGTACATGGGTGCTGCTTTTGTTCCATCGAGCCTAACGCATTTTAAAAACTCATTCAAAGCAGCGTCGATATTACCGAGTGCTTTTTGTCGCAACCCATTAAAAAATGCTAATTCGAAGTTTATCGTATCTCGATTATCCGCTGATCTATTTTTTACTGCCTTATTGGAAGGTTTAATTGAGTTTATTTGTGCGTCTGATTGACTACAAAAGCAAAAAATAAAAACGAATATCAATACTATATTCTTCATCATACTTACTTTAATCCTGTAGAGCCAAAACCTCCAGCTCCTCGTTCTGTTTCTATTAATTGTTGTACCTCATCCCAAGCGGGCTGTTCGTGCTTGGCTATTACTAGTTGTGCTATGCGCTCACCGTCTTCAACCAAAAAATCTTTATTAGAAAGGTTTACTAATATAACGCCAACTTCTCCTCTATAGTCTGCATCTATCGTTCCGGGAGAGTTTAAAACAGTAATGCCCTTTTTAAACGCTAAACCGCTTCTAGGACGAACCTGAGCCTCAAACCCTTTGGGAAGCGCCATAAAAATGCCTGTTTTTATCACGCTACGCTCAAGTGGCTTTAAAAGAATCGATTGGTCTAAATTAGCCCTTAAATCCATGCCAGCTGCCTGAGAGGTTGCATAATGTGGCAAAGGATGTTTGGATTTGTTGACAACTTTTATCTTCATTATAATTTCTATTATTCTGGTGTTGAATTTAGTCTTTTTTTAGGTCGTTCCAAGGCAATAACAAAAACAATAAAGGCTACTAAATAAAGGGTATTAACATACATGCCTAAATCGAGATAAAGACTAATGATAAAAAGCAATATTGTTAAGCTTAAATAGATTCCTATTCGTTTTAAATCATAAGGAATGGGGTAATGCTTTCTACCTAAATAATAGGACAGTAGGGTCATTAGGAAATAACATAAAAGCGTTGCCCAAGCCGACCCTTCAAATCCTAAAACTGGAATCAAGGCAAAATTTACACCTAAAGTAACGATTGCTCCGAAAAGGGATAGGTAAGCTCCATAACGTGTTTTACCTGTTAGTTTAAACCATATGGCTAAATTGTAATATATCCCTAAAAATAGGTTAGCAAATAACAGTACGGGTACAATAATTTGACCTCTTGGATCATGAAAGCTTGCCCCTATAAACTGCTGTACTAAGTCGAAATAAATCATCACAAGGAGAAAAATAGTTGCCGTAATAATGGTGAAATATTTCATTACGTCGGCATAAACATTTTTTGCATTCTGTTCTTTTTCTTGAGCAAAAAAGAAAGGTTCAGCGGCAAAGCGAAAAGTCTGAATAAATAGGGTCATGATAATTGACAGCTTATAATAAGCTCCATAAATACCAACCTCTGATGCGGCAATTTCTTCAGGTAATAAATGGGCTAATAAAATGCGGTCAATTGTTTCGTTTGTAATACCAGCCAACCCTGCTATCATCAGCGGCAAGGCAAAAAGAATCATTTTTTTCCATAGTTGAAGCTGAAACCTCCATCTGGCCGCAATCATTTCGGGAAAAAGAAGAACAATCGTGACAATGCTGGCAACTAAGTTGGCAATAAAAATATAACCTATTCCTATGCTTTGACTATAAATACTTTGTACAAAATCCGCTGAGGGGAGGTTGTTTTTGATAGCGTAGGGGCAGTAGATGATGAAAAACAGGTTCAGCCCAATATTGATAAAAATGTTTAGCAAGCGAATGAGTGCGAAACGAGCCGCCTTATTCTGTTCCCTTAGCTTGGCAAAAGAAATAGAAGAAACAGCGTCTAAACCAACTATAAGAGCAAACCATTGTATGTATTCAGGGTGTCCATCAAAGTTCAATGCATTAGCAATACTATCCGCATTCATAAACATCAAAATGATAAAGATAGCAGATGAAATCAGTAACGAAATCAGGCTAGTACTGTAAACGGATTTTTTATCTTGTTCGTTTTGAGAGAAACGGAAAAAGGCTGTTTCCATCCCATAAGTAAGGATAACAACTAAAAATGCCACATATGCATAGAGCGTCGTCACTTCACCATACTCCGCAGTGGAAAAGTAGCGGGTGTATAAAGGAACCAACAAATAGTTGAGTAAGCGACCAACAATGCTACTTAATCCATAAATGGCAGTTTGCCCAGCTAATTTTTTTAATGGATTCAATCTTTACTTTCCTGTAAATTGTGCCTTTCTTTTTTCGATAAAAGCAGTGGTTCCTTCTTTAAAATCATCTGTTTCAAAACAGGCTCCAAAAGCCCTTATTTCAGCCTGATAACCCTCTGTGTTATAACCTGCATTTACCGCTTTTATTGCGTAGCTGATTGCCACCGCTGAGTTGCGCACAATTTTAAACGCTATCTTTTCGCAGGCTGGAATCAATTCTTCTTGTGTGCAAACATCGTTCACTAATCCCCACCCTTTTGCTTCCTCAGCACTCAACATACCAGCAGTAGTAATCATCTCAAGGGCCTTTCCTTTGCCTACCAACTGAGCCAAGCGTTGTGTACCTCCATAGCCCGGAATTACGCCTAAAGAAACCTCTGGGAGTCCCATTTTGGCATTGTCAGAGGCAATGCGCATATGACAAGCCATAGCAAGCTCTAAGCCGCCCCCTAAGGCAAAACCGTTAACTGCTGCTATACTTGGTGTAGAAAGGTTTTCTAGCAGGTTAAACAGCAAGTATTGGCCGTCCCTAGCAAGATTGGCTCCTTCCTCTTCATTAAAGTGTGCAAACTCTTTAATATCAGCCCCCGCCACAAAAGCTTTTGTATCTGCTCCAGTAAGAATCAAACATTTTACTTCTTTGTTTTGATCGGCCTTTATGATGGCGTCATTCAGCTCCTCAATCGTTTCTTTATTCAGTGCGTTTAGCTGCTTAGGGCGATTGATGGTGAGGTAAGCAATGTTGTTTTTTATTTCTAATAATACGTTTTGATAGCTCATCTATGATCGGTTTTTTCTTGCTTACAAATATAGTTTTTAGATGTGATTAGGCACAAAAAAAGCCCCTCCAAAAGGAAGGGCTTTTAAAATCTCTTTTTAGGGAATTAGCCGTTCAATGCTTCTGCTCCACCAACAATTTCCAAAATCTCACCAGTAATTGCTGCCTGACGAGCTTTGTTGTAAGTCAACGTTAAATCTTTCTTCAGCTCACCAGCATTGTCCGTTGCCTTGTGCATTGCTGTCATACGTGCTCCGTGCTCTGAAGCGTAAGAATCTAACACTCCCTTGAATAATTGTATTTTCAAAGACTTAGGAATCAAGTCTGTTACAATTTCTTCTTTTGAGGGCTCGAAGATATAATCGCCAATTGTAGCGCCCTCCTCTGCTGGAGTTTCAACAGGTAAAAACTGCTCTGCCATAACCAATTGAGTAGCGGCGTTTTTAAACTGATTATATATCAAAACTACTTTGTCGAAGTTTGCTTGCAAGTAGCCATCCATGAGCATTTGGGCTATTTGTGAGGTGTTTTCGAAGGTTAAGTCATCAAATAATCCATCATGAGATGAATGTACATTGAAACCATTTTTAGCAAAAAACTCAGATCCTTTTTTACCAATTGTCAAGAAGGATACTTCTGCATTTTTAAACTCATTTTCAACTAGGCTCTTTGCTTTTTTTATGATGTTTGAGTTAAAAGCGCCACACAAACCCCTGTTAGAAGTAATCGTTACTAATAAAACCTTCTTTATCTCTCTTTCTTGAGCGTAAGTGCCACCATCGGCTCCTTCTAATGTAGAGCTTAAGTTTACCAATAGCTCCCGAAGTTTGTTAGCATAGGGGCGCATTTGGGTTATGGCATCTTGGGCTCGTTTCAACTTTGCAGCTGACACCATTTTCATGGCGCTGGTAATCTGCATGGTTGAACCAACAGAAGAGATACGTGCGCGTATTTCTTTTAAGTTCGCCATTTGCTATGATGCGTATTTTTTAGATAAATCAGCAGCTACTGTCTCAAGAGTGCTTTTGATTTCATCGCTTAGCTTTCCTGCCGCAAGAGCGTCTAAAACGTCTTGGTGTTTTTGATGCATAAAAGCTATAAACTCTGTTTCAAACTCTTTGACCTTGTTGGTAGGAACATTCATTAACAATCCATTAGTACCACAATAAATGATAGCAGCCTGTTCCTCTACTCGTAATGGAGAGTATTGGCCTTGCTTTAAGATTTCTACATTACGAACACCTTTATCGATGACCGCTTTAGTTGCGGCATCAAGGTCAGAACCAAACTTCGCAAACGCTTCTAATTCGCGAAACTGTGCTTGGTCGAGCTTTAATGTTCCTGAAATCTTTTTCATGGACTTAATTTGTGCCGAACCTCCTACACGAGATACCGAAATACCAACGTTAATTGCTGGACGAACACCTGAGTTGAACAAGTCACCATCCAAGAAGATTTGACCGTCAGTAATCGAAATAACATTGGTTGGAATATAAGCAGATACATCGCCCGCTTGTGTCTCAATAATTGGTAAAGCTGTTAATGAACCACCTCCTTTCACTTTGCCTTTTAAAGACGCTGGAAGATCGTTCATCTGTGATGCAATGGTATCGTCATTAATCACTTTTGCAGCTCGCTCTAACAATCTTGAGTGAAGGTAGAATACATCACCAGGATATGCCTCACGACCTGGAGGTCTTCTTAACAGAAGAGATACCTCACGGTAAGCAACGGCTTGTTTTGACAAATCGTCAAATACAATTAATGCAGGACGACCTGTATCACGAAAATACTCGCCGATGGCGGCTCCGGCTAGTGGAGCATAAAATTGCATAGGGGCTGGGTCAGAAGCGTTGGATGCTACAATGACGGTATACGAAAGCGCTCCTGCTTCTTCCAAAGTTTTAGCTATCGCTGCAACGGTAGATCCTTTCTGACCGACCGCCACATAAATACAAAATACGGGCTCGCCCTTATCGTAAAATTCTTTTTGGTTGATGATCGTATCAATCGCTACAGCAGTTTTACCTGTTTGACGATCCCCAATAATTAATTCTCTCTGGCCTCTACCTACAGGTATCATAGCGTCGATGGCCTTAATGCCCGTTTGCAAGGGTTCGTTTACAGGTTGACGATATATTACGCCAGGGGCCTTTCGCTCGATTGGCATTTCGAATGTCTCGCCCTCAATAGGCCCTTTACCATCAATGGGATTTCCTAAGGTATCAACAACGCGACCTAACATCCCTTCTCCTACATTGATAGAGGCTATTCGACTGGTTCTTTTCACCACGTCGCCTTCTTTGATTCCTTTAGAAGGTCCTAAAAGCACTGCTCCTACATTGTCTTCCTCTAGGTTAAGTACGATTGCTTGTAAGCCATTTTCAAACTCAATAAGCTCACCAGACTGGACGTTCGTTAATCCATAAATTCGAGCAATACCATCACCTACTTGAAGTACGGTACCCACTTCTTGTAGCTCGGCCTCTGATTTAACGCCTGCTAATTGTTGTCTTAAAATTGCTGTTACTTCAGCTGGTTTTACCTCTGCCATTGTTATCGCTTTTTAGAAGTCCTTTATGTAAAGGTTCTTATTAAATGTTTGTTTTAAATCATTAATTTGACGAAGCACGCTTGCGTCTAACTGCTTATCATCCATTCGGATAACGGCTCCACCAATTAATTTTTCATCTATTTTTTCTGTTAACTCAACTTGAGCTATTGCGTGTTTTTCTACAAAAGCTTGTATTGCTTTTCTTGAATCGTTATCTAATGGGGTAGCAGTAGTAACTACTGCTGACTGAATTCCTTTGTGTTGTTTGTAAACGGTTATAAACTGAAGTGCTATTTCTTCAAGTAATGCTTCTCGTTTTTTAGTGGTAATAATTGAAATGAAAGACTTACTAAGTGTACTAAAACCTGTAAATATTTCAGTGAGAATCGCTAATTTTTTGTCAGTTTTAATAACTGGACTTTTTAAAAGCAGTGAAAGCTCTCTGCTATCTCTGCAAACTGATATTAATCCTTGCATATCAGCTTTACAATCCTCCAAGAGGTTTTGTTCTACCGCAAGAGCTAGTAAAGATTTAGCGTATCGTAATGTTACTCTTGAATTTCTCATTTTAGTTCAGTTCGGCTTCTTTTAAAGCGGCCGCTACTAATTCCTTTTGTTTATCAGCGTCTTTTAATTCGCTTTTTAATATTTTTTCTGCAACCTCAATAGAAAGTTCGGCAACCTGATTTTTTAGCTCCGTAACCGCTTTCATTTTTTCATTATTAATTTGCTCTTTCGCAGCAGCCATCACTTTATCTGCTTCTTGCGATGCTTTATCTTTTGCTTCGGAAATGATGTTTTCTTTCATCTCACGAGCCTCTTTTAGAAGCTTATCACGATCGGCCTTTGCTTCAGCAAGTATGCGCTCGTTATCAGCATTTAAAGCCTGCATGTCTGCTTTTGCTTTTTCTGCAGCTTGTAATGCGTTTTTAATCCCTTCTTCTCTGCCTTCTACTGCTTCTAAAATCGGTTTCCAGGCAAATTTTCTCAAGAAGAAAACCAACACCAAAAACAAAAGTGATTGCCAAAAGAATAGGCCAATCGAAAAATCATTAATTAATTGCTCCATTTGTCTTTTTAATTGCTTTAGTTTTAATAATCAAGATCGTGACCAACCGTCACGATCTTGATAGTGGTTTTGTTAAGCCGCGAATAAAGCCGCAAACCCAATCCCTTCAATAAGCGCTGCTGCAATTAGCATGGCCGTTTGAATTTTTCCTGAAGCTTCTGGCTGGCGAGCAATGGCGTCCATTGCTGAACCGCCAATCTTACCAATACCTAGACCAGCACCGATTACGATCAGGCCAGCTCCTACAATGTTTGGAATAGTCATAGTTATTTTAATTAAAATTAAACATTCATTAATTAATGGTCATGGTGTTCCTCTACTGCTGAACCAAAATACAATGCCGACAACATTGTAAAGATATAGGCTTGCAGGGCTGCTACTAATAATTCCAGTAAAGCAAGTGCAAAGGCCAATCCAAACGAAAGCGGGCTTCCAATCCAGTTTTTAAAGATGAACATTAAACCGATAATACTCATTAATACCACGTGTCCTGCGGTAATGTTTGCATACAAACGAATCATTAAAGAAAATGGTTTAATAATTGTTCCTAGCAATTCAATTGGTGCCAAAATTATTTTCATGGGTGCCGGCACTCCAGGCATCCAAAATATGTGTTTCCAGTAATTTTTGTTAGCAGTAAATGTTGTAATTAAATACGTCGCTATTGCCAAAGAAAAAGTTACTGCTATGTTGTTGGTAACATTAACACCTAGCGGGGTTAAGCCAAGAAGGTTTATGATCCAAATGAAAAAGAATACCGTTAATAAGAAACTCATGTATCTTTTGTAGTGCTTTTCACCGATGTTGGGTCTAGCAATATCATCTCTGACATAGACAATAATTGGTTCTAAAAAGCGGCCTATTCCCGTAGGTAATGGGTTCTGCTTATACGAATTAGCCATTCGTTTAAACATCCACATCATCAGCAGCGATACGAGTAGTATAAAAGATACATTTTTAGTTATGGAAAAATCCAAAGGCTTCTCATTTACAGCGTGCTCATTTTCATCATAAGAAATTGTTCCAGCTGCATCCGTTTTATAAATTTTTCCGTGGTATAACCTGTAAAACATTCCGTTATGCTCTGCAACAGTTTCACCATGATGAAATTTTGCTGAAGAGAAAAATTGCAAACCGTTATCCCACAGAAGAACGGGAAGTGGAAATGACAAGCCCTCTGTTAAATGAAAATCATGCGTATCTTGAAGGTGATGGCTAATGAATTCCTTTATTTCGGTCTTTATGTCAGTAGCGGGGGTGTCTGTAGGCTTGTCGGCTTTTGTAGCCCACAAATTTGCACTAAATAATAGGCTGAATGCTAATGTAAATAATATTGATTTTGCAGTCATTAGTTATAGGCTGATACTATATCAAAAATCGCGGCAAAATTAACCAATTATCTTGACGCACAAAATGTTTTGAGCGGTTTTTAGCTTTTTATTTTGTGCATCATAAATGAAATTATGTGTGTTTTTTATTCAGCAACTTTACAAGACAGGCGACTTCAAAAATTGTACAAACTGAATAGGGAATAAAAAAAGACAAAAAGAGTATTTTCTTTTGTTCTGGTGGGGCCGACAGTGGACTGTATAGGATAAAGAAAAAAAGAAATTTTAATCCACTAATTAACATAAAAATGAACCCTACCTGGTGACTCTTTTTTTTGATTTGATTATGTAGCCACAAAAAAGAAATTAAGGCTGCGGTGTAATTGAAGCAGTAGGGAATCAGCAGCTCAGATTTAGGTGATGTGTTTGTTTGTAAAAAAAACAACAAAACCAATAAAGCTCCAAGAAAAAGAGAAAACCTGATACTGATCAACATTTATTTATTTTTGTTAATTCTCTCTAGTTGTTTTACGATGGTATAAAGGGAAACAAGAAGGGAAAGAAAAATCGAAGAAATGGTAAACCACGGTTTTGTTGTGGCAAAATTTTGATCCAGTTTTTTTCCGAAATAGGCTCCTAAATAAATTGTTCCTCCCATTTGAAACGGAAGAGACGTAAGTGCTAAGAAGCGGTTACGCTGTTTTTTCTTGTTTTTTGGACTCTTGCTTTCCGGCATTGTTAATGTCTTTAATGACAGCGCCCATGCTACATGACCCAGAAAAATTTGCGCCTGGTTCAATGGCTAATTTGTTAGTAATAATATCCCCGTCTAGTTTTGCTGTTGATTTTAGTGATAGTAACTCTGAAACGCTCACTTTCGCTTTCAACTCCCCGGAAACATCTGCGTTCTGACAAACCACATCTCCTTCAACAATACCTGTGGTTCCGACAACTACCTTTCCTTTTGTGTTAATTGAGCCTTTGAGCGTTCCGTCAACTCTTATATCTCCTGAAGAAGTGATGTCTCCGGAAATTGTCGTACCAACGCCAATAAGGTTTACAACGCCGTTTGTTTCATTTGGTTTTGCCATATCTTTATCTTTTGTTGAAAACATGTATTCAAAGTTCATGAGCAAATATAAAAAATTTAGCCCTTCATTGAAATGCTAGTTTCGTAAATAAGCCTGTTTAAATCTTTTTTGATAACCCTTGATGTCTTTGTTTTTAAAAAATATTGGAAAATTAGGAGCCGCAATTACAAAAGAGGTAAAGTCAGATCCAAAAGGGCCCCTTGCGTCAGAGTTTATAAATTTTTTGTAGTAATCCATTGCTCTTTCAGCATTTTCAAATTCTCTAACAGAAATCATATGGGTTTGTTCGTCTAACAATACGCTGCTAATATTTAATTTTTGCAAACTATAAAACTCTGAATGATAATTTGAAAATGTTGTTTTTGCCGTATTTATATCAAGGTCATATCCTTTAAAAAGAATAATAAAGTAATGTGTTCCATCATCTTGAATAACGTACTCTGGTTCGTTTTCTTCTCCTCGGTTGCCTTCTCCTTTTTTATCCGCTGGTTGTTTTGTCATGAGTCCTTCTTCATCTTGAAGGTAGGCGAGTAACTCTTCGGCATTTTTTGATACAATGTGACCCTGGTGTTTGTTTTTTACGGTATTCAATTTTACAATGAGTTGTTCTTTTCCATCAATAAAACCATGACACATTGCCATAAGAAAATCAAAGTGTGGCTTCAAAAGATTTGTTGCGTGTTTTTCTAAGGCGTTTTCACAAGCAGAAAGTGATTTACGGTATTGCCTGTTTTCATACAGCTCATAAGCGCTTTGATAAAGGTCTTCTACCTCAGACTGTTGGCTTGTTACTTTTTCGAAGAAGGATGGGTCAGTAATGATTTGTGCATACTCAGATTTAGGAAATTCAGAGAGGAGTAGTTGTTTATAACTATTGGATTGGGTGTTATTTTGAAGCTCTTGGTGTAGTACATATAAGTAATAAAGCACCATAACCCTATTGTCATTTTTTGGAAATCTTCCATCAAGAGCTTCGAACATTTCTGCCGACCTTAACAAATCTTCTAGCTCTTCCTTATATATAACCCCTGCATTGTAATATGCTTCAATAATCTTGCTATTTGACAGCTGTACTTGCTCTATTGTAAGAGGAAGATCTTTTACGTATGAGTCTCTATCTTTAGGGTCAAATGTTTCGGCTAGTGAGTCTGATTCTATTTTGTCAAAAGAGATAGAGGATTTATTCGCTCTTCTCCAGTGATCTTCTAATTTTCTTTTTCCCCACTTTCTAATAAATTCCGAATAACCGAAACTGAGAGTGGTTGAATTATAAAAATACCATTTTCCTGCTTGGTTTTGTTGATTTTGATTGTAAGCGTTTCCGGAATTTAGACTTCCATTTTGTCCATTTAAGAATAATGACTCTGCATTATTTTTGGCTTCAAGCTGTTGTTGTATTCGCTCGTCTTCCTCTAGTTTTCTAATGATTTGATCTATAAATGCATTCCGTTCATTTTCCGGCATAAGAGCAATTTTCTGAATGCTGTCTTGATGGCTGATAATGTCAAGACTTTCTATCAATCGACTAAGGGTTGTTTGTTTCTTTAAGGCAGCATTATAGGAAGGATGGTTTTCAGCTAAAAAAACAATGGTAGTATCGTAGTAGGCTTGGGCCATTCGATAGTTTTTTCTTTCATAGAACAAGCTTGCAACTGCAAGGCTAGACACCGCTTTTTGAGCGTCATTTGTTACGCTTTTTGAAACAGACAATTGGTACTGAGGGATGGCCTCATTGGGCTTGTCTTCTCGCATTGAAAGCTCCGCTAAACCAAAATAAATGATGTCCTGAAAGTCTAGGTTTTTATCATCTGTTAACATTTTTTCAAGCTCTTTCCTGATGAGGCTTATGTCTCCCGATTCAAGGTCGAATGCCCGTGCTCGATTTATTTTTGCCTGAAAAGCCATTTCATAACTAGGGCTTTTTCTAAGAACAAACTGATAATGTTTTGTTGCTAATGCATAATTTTTTTGTTGATGGTAAATTTGAGCAAGTATAAAATGATACCTTGTTTTGTCCTTAATCTTTTTGCTTTCACTGATTGCTGAAATCAACTCTTCAGAGGCAGAAGAAAGGTCTCCTCTATGTATGTAGTAGTGAGCATAAATAAGGGACAGTTGTTGGTTTAATTTTGTTGGAAATTCATCCTCAATAACAAGGCTGTTTAATAATAATTCGGCTGAGGAGAGGTCTCCTTGTGCTATGTATGTTCTACAAAGCCATAGTTGTGCTTCAAAATCAACATGTTGACCTTCAAACTGCCTTTTTATATGCCGGAGTGCCTCTATGGCTTTTAGGTATTCTCTTTGATAAAAATAAGCCTTTGCAATCATTAAATAGCAATCGTCTATCCACCGATTGTGCTCTTCTCCTTTTAGATTAATGGAATGTAAACTGATGGCCTTAGCTGCTTTTTTAACAACCTTATCTAATGATGGCGTGACGCTTTGGGCGTCTTTTTCAGAGCCAATGGGGTAAATAGGGATCAGCTGGTTGTAATCTTCTTTATGGTTATTTTCTAGCTTTTGTATTGTATTGTCTAAGGTTTCTTTGGCATTAAAGTACCAATTATAGTGGGTGGTTGTATTATGGTAGGAGCGGCTAAAAAAATTGCTTTTTCGTGTTGAACATGAGGCTGTAAAACACAACAAGAAAATTAGTGCAACATTTTTAAAAGATAGGCGCATGTGCATATAAACTATTCATTTGCAAAATTATTTTATTTTCCCAAACAAAAGAGAATCTTATAACTGCTAATTTTTCAGATATTTGTAATTGCAATGGAGAGAAAGAAAAATAATGGTTTTTGGCAAAGGTGGCGTCGTAAGTATCGTTTGGTAATACTGAGTGCTGATAATTTTGAAGAGCGACTCTCGTTCATGCTTTCAAGGCTAAATATTTTTGTTTTCTCTAGTTTCGTCCTGCTTTTTTTAATTGGCGGTACGTGCCTACTAATTGCCCTAACTCCAATTCGTGAGTACATTCCGGGATATACTTCTAGCAATATGCGCAGAGATGTAGTAGAACTAAACCGCTTGTCTGACTCACTTTTAGTTGTCATTGAAAGCAAAGATCGTTACCTAGAAAATATCCGTCATATTATACAAGGGTCACATCCAACAGAAAAAACAGACTCTTTATTCGGCAAAAAAGATCATTCAGCAGAGGTTGTTTTTGAGACTGTCGCTGAAGACTCCATTCTGAGACAGCAAGTAGAAGATGAAGAGCGGTTTAGCCTATTTGCCCCTTCAAAAAAACAAAGTAATGGGGTAGAAAGTCTCTTATTTTTTGCTCCCCTAAAAGGGGTTATCACTCAAGAATTTATGCCCGAAAACAAGCATTGGGGCGTTGATGTTGTTGCCAAAGAAAACGAAGCTGTAAAAGCAACGCTAAATGGAGTTGTTGTTTTTTCTTCTTGGACTTCAGAAACAGGCTACGTTATTGGTCTATTACATGAAAACAACCTTTTCTCCATATACGAGCATAACTCTGTTTTACTAAAAAAAGAAGGCGATAAGGTGGAGGTTGGTGAGCCCATTGCTATAATTGGAAATACTGGTGAATTATCGACCGGGCCCCACTTGCATTTCGAATTATGGCATAATGGTAAACCCATCAACCCAGAACTATACATGGTATTTTAATGGGATTAAAGTCTTTTTTAGCAAAACCGTATGCTAGGTACATTGTTGGTTCAAACAAAAAATGGATAAACAATCCTATAGCTGCTCAAGAACGTGTTTTCAAATCACTCATAGATCAAGCAAAAACAACACTGTTTGGTAAAGACCACTGTTTTGAGAATATAAAAAGCTACGATGATTTCCAACAAAATGTTCCAATTGTAGATTACGAAAAACTAAGATCCTACATTGATTTAATTAAAAAAGGAGAAACAAATGTTCTATGGCCGGGTGTTCCTATTTACCTATCAAAAACATCTGGCACTACTTCGGGAGCAAAGTATATTCCTATCAGTAGGGAATCAATGCCATTTCATATAAAATGTGCCAAAGATGCTATTTTGAGCTATATAAATGAAACAGGCCATACCCAGGCATTAAAGGGTGGAAATATGTTTATACAGGGAAGTCCTGTTTTAGATAAAAAAGGGGTTATTCCTGTCGGAAGGCTTTCTGGAATTGTGGCTCACTATGTACCTTGGTACCTTCAATCTTCCAACTACCCTACGTTTCACACTAATTGTATTGACGATTGGGAAGAAAAAATAGATGCCATTATTGAGGAAACGATCAATAAAAACATGACCTTAATAAGTGGCATACCACCATGGATACAGATGTATTTTGAGCGAATTGTTGCTCGAACCGGAAAAGAAATTTCAGCAGTTTTTCCATCGTTCTCTCTAATTGTTTTCGGGGGTGTAGCTTTTGAACCCTACAAAAATATTTTTAAAACCTTGATTGGAAAGGACATCCCAAGTGTGGAAACCTATCCAAGCTCTGAAGGCTTTATCGCATATCAAGACTCACAAAGCAATGAAGGTCTTTTGTTATGCGTCAATCATGGAGTTTTTTATGAATTTATTCCTGCTGATGAGTATTATGATAAAAACCCTAAACGGATCAGTTTGAAAGAGGTAAAACTAGGGATAGATTATGCTTTAATTTTAAACACAAACGCAGGCCTTTGGGGTTATAGTATTGGGGATACCGTCCGTTTTGTTTCTTTAGATCCTTATCGAATTGTGGTAAGTGGTCGAATCAAGCATTTTACCTCAGCGTTTGGTGAGCATGTAATAGGAAAGGAAGTGGAAACAGCTCTCCAAAAAACACTGCAAAAACACCCCGCAGAAGTGATGGAGTTTCATGTGGCCCCACAGGTTCAGCCCAAAAAGGGTTTGCCTTATCATGAATGGTTTATTGAATTTAAAAAAGAACCAAAAAGCATTCATGATTTTGCATTGGAGATAGATAAAAACATGAGGCAACAAAACAATTACTACGACGATTTGATTTCAGGCAGTGTTTTACAACCATTAGTGCTTACAAAACTGAAGCCCAAAGCATTTATAAACTTCATGAAGTCTGTCGGAAAGCTAGGGGGACAAAATAAAATACAACGGTTAGCAAACGATAGAAAAATTGCTGATCAATTACATAGGTACATTTATGAATAAGAAGAAACGCATTGCCATTTTAGGGTCAACAGGATCTATTGGTACCCAAGCCCTTGAGGTAATCTCAGAACAATCTGATATTTTTGAAGTAGAAGTTTTAACAGCTCATAGCAATAGTAGCCTTCTCAAAGAGCAAGCGCTTAAGTACAAGCCTAATGCGGTTGTGATTGGAGATGAAAGTAAATTTCATGAGTTAAACGATGTCTTATTTTCACACGGTATAAAAGTATATGCTGGCTCTGAAGCGCTATCGCAAGTTGTAGAAATGGATAGTATAGACATGGTTTTAACTGCTCTTGTGGGTTATGCAGGACTTAAACCAACCATACAAGCGATTAAAGCAAAGAAAAATATTGCTCTTGCAAATAAAGAAACACTAGTGGTTGCAGGAGAGCTTGTAACAAAACTCGCTAAAGAGCATGGTGTAAAAATTCTTCCTGTTGACTCAGAGCATTCTGCTTTGTTTCAATGTTTGGTAGGAGAATCTTTTAACCCCATAGAGAAAATCTATTTAACCGCCTCAGGAGGTCCTTTTAGAGGAATGAATCGAAAACAGCTGGCGCAGGTAACAAGAAAACAAGCCTTGAAGCATCCAAACTGGGAGATGGGGGCAAAAATTACGATAGACTCTGCATCCTTAATGAATAAAGGCTTGGAAGTAATCGAAGCAAAATGGTTGTTTGGGCTTAAGCCTGACCAAATTGATGTAATTGTACACCCTCAATCAATTATTCATTCAGTTGTACAGTTTGAAGATGGCTCAATGAAAGCGCAAATGGGCCTTCCAGACATGAAGCTACCAATACAATATGCAATGGCTTACCCTCAACGTTTAAAAGCAGACTTTCCACGATTTAATTTCCTCGATTACCCTAGTTTAACCTTTGAAAAAGCTGACACCAATTCCTTTAACAACCTAACCTTAGCCTATGAGGCCATGCAAAAAGGTGGAAACGCACCTTGTGTGCTAAATGCTGCAAACGAAGTGGTCGTGGCCGCCTTTCTAAAAGAAAGAATCGGGTTTTTAGAAATGTCTGATGTAATTGCTACTTGCATGGAAAAAGCTACTTTTGTGGCCAATCCAACTTATGACGATTATGTGAGCTCGGATAAGGAGAGTCGTCAAATAGTTAATGATTTAATTAAATAATGGAAATTCTAATCAAGGCATCTCAACTTTTATTGAGTCTATCAATACTGGTCATTTTACACGAACTAGGCCATTTTATACCCGCAAAACTATTTAAAACAAGGGTGGAAAAGTTTTATCTCTTCTTCGATCCATGGTTTTCAGTTGTAAAAAAGAAATTTAGAGGGACTGAATACGGTATCGGTTGGCTGCCTCTTGGCGGGTATGTAAAAATTTCTGGGATGATCGACGAGTCAATGGACACAGAGCAAATGTCGAAAGAACCAGAGCCCTGGGAGTTTCGGGCCAAACCGGCCTGGCAACGACTAATCATCATGCTTGGAGGCGTCACAGTAAATGTTATTCTAGCATTTTTTATCTATGTGTTTGCGTTCATGACGTGGGGGGACAAATACTTGCCTACAAAGAATGCTAGTTATGGTGTTTATTGCGATTCGTTAGCATTAGCCGCTGGCTTTGAGCAAGGCGACAAAATTGTTACAGTAGATGGAAAAAGCATTGAGCGACAGAGTCAAATTATTCCCGAAATCATTTTAAATGATGCTCAAAAAGTTCGTGTAGATCGGTCTGGGAAACAACTTGATATCTATTTGTCTGAGGATGTAAAAACAGCAATGTTAAAGAAAACCAATCTATTTCGTGTTGGTTGGCCGTTTATTATTCAAAAGTTTTCTAAAAACTCACCCCTAGAAGCTGCGGGGGCACAGGTGAATGACCGCATCCTTACTATCAATAATAATGATATGCGGTTTGCTAACCAAGTTTTTGAATACATTCCTACATTAAGAGGAGACACCGCCAACATTGTTGTTGAAAGGGGGGGTAATGAGGTTTCTATAAGCGTTTACATAGCAGAGGGGAAAATGGGTGCTTATGCTTTGAATGACCTTGAAAAATTGTTTGATATGCAACAGGCGGAGCATACTTTTATTTCTGCTGTTCCTGCTGCACTTTCAAAAACAAAAACAACACTGAATAACTATCTAAAGCAATTTAAGCTCATAAAAAAGTCACCTGAATCTGTGGGCGGCTTTATAACAATTGGAAATATTTTTCCTTCCGTTTGGGATTGGCAGCGATTTTGGGAGTTAACAGCCTTCCTGTCGATTATGTTGGCAGTACTAAATGTGCTTCCAATTCCTGCGCTTGACGGAGGCCATGTTATGTTTTTGCTCTATGAAGTAGTAACAGGAAGGAAGCCTCACGAGAAGGTAATGGAGTATGCACAGGTTGCAGGGATGATTTTATTGTTGGCGCTACTGATATATGCCAACGGCAATGATGTCTTTCGCTTATTCTCTTAAATAGATCTATTTTTAACCCTAAATAAAAAACGTATATGACTGATACTTTTGGAATAAATGAAGCACTAGCTCAGCTAGGTTTAAAAGAAATGAATAATGGTACATCTACAGGATCTGAAAATTTTTCAAATGGAAGTGTTTTGGAATCATACTCTCCTGTTGATGGAAAACTAATTGGTAAAGTAAAATGCTCTACCGCTGAAGACTACGAAAAAGTTATGGCCTCTGCTAAAACAGCATTTACGTTTTGGAGAAGCATTCCTGCTCCCAAAAGAGGAGACATTGTGCGTCAGTTTGGGGACAAACTAAGGGTACACAAGGAAGCTCTTGGTAAATTGGTTTCTTACGAAATGGGTAAGTCTTACCAAGAGGGCCTGGGAGAGGTGCAAGAAATGATTGATATTTGCGAATTTGCTGTTGGTCTTTCTAGACAACTTCATGGCTTAACAATGCACTCTGAGCGTCCTGGGCATAGGATGTACGAGCAGTATCATCCGCTTGGTGTTGTTGGAATTATTTCCGCTTTCAACTTTCCGGTAGCGGTATGGTGTTGGAATACCGCTTTGGCATGGATTTGTGGTGATGTATGTATTTGGAAAGGTTCTGAAAAAACCCCTTTGTGCTCTGTTGCTTGCCAAAACTTATTTGCCGAAGTGGCTTCAGCAAATAACTTACCAGAAGGGCTTTCTTGCATTGTTACTGGCGACTATAAAGTTGGCGAAATGATGACAAAGGACAGTCGAATTCCTTTAATCTCCGCAACGGGTTCTTCAAGGATGGGTAGAATAGTCGGCGCAACTGTTGCTGAACGCTTTGGTAAATCGTTGTTAGAGTTAGGGGGTAATAATGCCATTATTATTGCTCCTGATGCTGATTTAAAAATGGTTGTTCCTGGTGCTGTTTTTGGAGCTGTTGGTACAGCAGGTCAAAGATGTACCTCAACAAGAAGACTCATTATACACGAGTCTATTTATGACAAAGTTCGTGACGCAATCGTTAGTGCATACAATCAAATCAAAATCGGAAACCCACTTGACGAAAACAATCATGTTGGACCACTTATAGATTCGGATGCAGTTAAAATGTACAATCATGCCTTAGAAAAAGTGGTCTCCGAAGGGGGTAAGGTTTTAGTTGATGGGGGTGTTTTAAGTGGCGACGGTTATGAAAGCGGATGTTATGTGAAACCTGCAATTGCGGAAGCTGAAAATAGTTTTGAGATTGTTCAACACGAAACATTTGCTCCAGTTCTTTACCTACTAAAATACCGCGGCGACATTGAAAATGCAATCGCGATTCAGAACGATGTTCCGCAAGGACTTTCCTCTGCAATTATGACCTCTAACATTAAAGATGCTGAAAAATTCTTGTCTGCTGCAGGCTCTGATTGTGGAATCGCAAATGTTAATATCGGAACTTCTGGAGCTGAAATAGGTGGTGCTTTTGGTGGTGAAAAAGAAACTGGAGGGGGAAGAGAGTCTGGCTCTGACGCATGGAAAATCTATATGCGCCGACAAACTAACACAATCAACTACTCTGATGAATTGCCTTTAGCGCAAGGTATCAAGTTTGATCTGTAAAACCACATAAATAAAAAGCCGATTGAAATAATCGGCTTTTTATTTAATGATATCTATTATCTTTGGATTTCCTTAATCTTTTGGGCGATATGAAATACATTATCTTAAGTATTCTTTGTTTATTTACTCTCGATGTTAATGCCCAAAGCGCATGGGTTGCTCCTGATGAGGCAAAAACAATCATCAACCCTTATGATGGGAATAAAATTGCAGCACAAAAAGGCGCAATGCTTTATCAAAAACTTTGTTGGACCTGTCATGGAAAAACAGGCCTTGGTAATGGTCCTGCAGGAAAATCACTTAATCCGAAACCAAGAAACTTCTCTTTGAAGGAAGTTCAAGAACAAACAGACGGAGCCCTTTTTTGGAAAATAAGTAATGGAAACGGAATGATGGTGCCTTACAAACACTCTTTAAACGAAGAGCAACGATGGCAACTTGTTAATTTCATTAGATCCCTTAAAATCAATTAGATGAACCGTCTTTTATTTCTCGTATTTTCTTTACTCTTTTTAAACTGTTTTGGACAGCTTGAGCCAGCGTTCAAAAACAAACAGCTTATTAATTCGCAAACAACGATAATACCTGACGGCTTTGACTTTACTATTCAACATCGTTTCGGTCAAATTGCCCTAGATAAAAGCATATATGAAGACTTTTTAGGTTTTGACCTACCTGCCAACATTCGCTTTTCTTTATCTTACAAGCTTGGAGAAAGAGCCTATATTGGAATCAGTAGAACCAAAATTAATAAAACAATTGATTTGGAAGGAAAATACGTGCTCGCCAAACAAAGCGAGGCAATGCCATTATCCATTGCTTTGTTCTCTTCAGTAGGGTTGCGAACCGCTCCATTTGAGATAGGCAACAATACGTTTAAGACAGATAGTATCACTCCGTTTGAGTATTTGTTCATACACAAGCTCGATTACAACACACAACTCATATTATCAAAATCCATAAATAGTAAGGTTGCTATTCAAGTTTCTCCCACTATCATTTACAAAAATCTTGTTCAGTACGGGGATAACAATTTCAATCTTGCTATTCCGTTTTCGGGAAAGTATCAATATT
Organism: Flavobacteriales bacterium; assembly: GCA_965661505.1. Taxonomy (GTDB): domain Bacteria; phylum Bacteroidota; class Bacteroidia; order Flavobacteriales; family UBA7312; genus UBA7312. The sequence goes on from CBFIDX010000005.1 coordinate 41,809, forward strand.
CTTTTGGAAGCTCTGTGCTGTTTGAATATGGTTACTGCATAGGTCGAGAAGGGAACCTACTTAATCACCCAATGTCAATAGGGTTTGAATTTGGAACAGCGGGACATGTTTTTCAAGTTTTTGCAACTAACAGCTCCTCTTTAAGAGAAACAAACCTGTATACTTCAGAGGTGTCTGATTTAAAACAAAAAGAATTTTTATTAGGCTTTAATATAAGAAGAGTATGGTGGTTTTAAAGAGATTAATAATGTTGATACTTCTTTTTACTACGCTTGTAAGCTGTACAGAAGATCAATTTATAGAAATAACGCCAACAGATTATGGTGCAAACCCTATCATGAACCATATAGGTACATGGGTGTTAGATTCAGTAAAAATAACAACAAAAGAACACCCTGTTCAAGAGGGTGTTGCATACGAAGTGCTTATGTGGATTCCTGAGCCCGACAAAAAAGATACTCTGAACATAATGAATGAATACCAACTTAGCTGGACGAAATATCAAAGTGTTTTGTCTTATTCTTTATTAGACGGGGCTTTTGCTATAAATCGGTTTGATACGCTAACTTACAATCTACAAACCTCAAGCGGCGACGCCCTTTCTTTTTCGTCTACGGGTGTTTATTCGAATGGCGGAGGGGGTAAAAAACGTTTAGTAGCAGATTCATTGAAAATTGATAGCCTGTTTTATTTTTCTAATCCAAATTATTATGAGGTTTCGTTTGCCAATGATCTTTATGACCCTATTATCTACAATAATGGCGATGGTAAATGTATGAACTGTCACAACGCCGAAACTTTTTATCCTCTTAAATTAGAGCCTATAGAAACCGCTCACTATCAATTGGTTAATGGCTTTAGCTTGAGTAACGAACCCTATGTTGACACACTTAACCCATCACAAAGCCATCTTTATAAAAGATTAATCGGTGATGGTTACGGCATCATGCCTCCCAATGGTTCACTAAGTACTGAAGAAATAGAGCTTTTCTATTTATGGATCAAACAAGGGGCAAAAAATAATTAAAGCCAAAGAATGAAGGCGTAAGCTTTTTTTATCTAATAAAACTGCACAAACTAATTTTTGTACCTTTGTTAAGAACTGACAACTTTTGCGTAAGTTTGTCGAACAAAAATTATACATTATGAGATTTTTATTTCTTTTGGGTTTATCCCTAGGACTCACTGGTTCTGTATTAGGGCAGTGTACAGAAACCAACGCTGCTGGTTGTGAATGTTTAGATCCAGACGAGGTTGATTGCGACTTATTACCTGATATTACCATTGAGTGGGATTATGCTGAAAACTATCATACTGAATACACTCCTGGAACTTATGGACCAGAAGGTAGGGTTTCAGTATCTGGTCACACTCCAAACATTGGTGTAGGACCACTAAACTTAAGAGGAGTAGACGAAGATGGTTACAGATGGATGGTTTGTAACGACCCTGTAACAGGAGCGCCAGACACCTTTTCAGTATATGACCCCAGCTGGAGCATAGAAACCTATTGTCCAGATGGCTCTGATCCAAAACACATTGCTTGGCAAAGAATATTTCACAAGAATGCTGACGGTACCATGAGCTTTTGGGAAAAAATGGCAAATACTTTTGTTTATCACCCAACGCATGGCCATATGCATTTTGATGATTGGACCATTTTAACACTTCGAATTCCTGATCCAAATATTGCGCACCCACTAGATTGGCCAATTGTTGGCGACGGTGCTAAATTAGGTTTTTGTGTAATGGACCTCTCTGATTGTCTCAGCAATGATTGTAGAGATGACGCCACCGTGTACGGACAAGGAAATGTACTTAGCGGGTCAGACTTTCCTAATTATGGATTAGGTGGTGGCTCCTATGGCTGTAGTCCTCTTTCACAAGGAATTTCTTCTGGATATTCAGATATATATGGAGAACACCTTGATGGTATGTGGCTTGATATACCGGTGGGTACATGTAATGGTGATTATGCGGTTGTTCTTCAGTGCGGTAAAGGTGAAATGTTAGAATCTAACCCTGACAATAATTATACTTGGTTTCCAATAACACTTACTCAACAAACGCCTAGCCCTACCGCAACCATTGCTGCAAGCGGCTCAACAATACTTTGTCCGGGTGAGACTGTTACGCTAAATGCTAGCTCAAGTTCGAGCAATGCTGCATATCAGTGGTATGATGCTAGCGGTCCAATCGCAGGGGCTAACACTGCTTCATTAAGCGTTGACCAAACAGGTTCTTATAGTGTTGAGGTATCTGATGCGTCATTTGGAAACTGCTCGAACAGCTCTTCTGGTTATATTGACGTTGAGGTTGCTCCAACCCCTGTTGATTTAAGCTTGGCTACTTCAGTAAACGCACCTTTGTTTGAGGTTGAATCTTCCACAGGAAACTTCATTTGGTGTAACAATATGAACTTAACACTTGAAGTTGCTAACTCTAACACTTCTTCTGCTAATACAACTTATAATTGGTCGAATGGTACAACAGGCTCTACAACAACTATAAATGCTGTTGGCGATTACACTGTAGTGGTAACTGATAATTCGTTTCCTTGTCCTTCAACAATATCAAACATAATTAGTGTTTCTTCGCCTGTTAGCGCTCCTGTTGTTAGTGCCCCACTAGATACTGTTTGTTCTGGAGATGCAGCTGTTCTTTTAAGTAGTTCTACTACCACAAATTGGTACGATGGAAACGCTAACTTAATTGGCACAGGTGATAACTTAAACACCCAGGCTCTTTCTGCAAGCGAGACATTCTATGCTGCTAACCCTGTTGTGGGTGGAAATGTTGGCGAATTAGAACATAGTGGTACTAGTGAGTATAGTGGGTCTAGTTATAATGCTTGGATTTCATTTAACGCCTTGCTCCCACTAACAATTAATACTGTTGATGTTTTTACGGACTTAGATGGTGACAGAATGATAATGCTTTGGGACGAAGATGGAAACACCGTTGACTCAATACAAATTAACGTTGTAAGCACCAATGGAGGTGACGACCCAACCACCATCACTTTAGATTTTGATGTTCCAATTGGTAACGACTATAGAATTGGAACAGATGGTGACCTAAACGTTTTAAATTTCGGAGATGTTAATCCAATGTTTAAAAGACAAGGAGACCAATACAATGGGTTCTGTTTTTATCCATATGTCATTGATAATGTTATAGAACTTACAAACACCACTTATGGAACGGACTGGTATTACTACTTCTATAACTGGGACGTTAGCCCAATGGCTTGTGAGTCTCCTCTTGTTCCTTACGAAATTACAGTAATAAATTGTGCAACAGAGCTAGAAGAAAGGTCTTTAGCAGTTGATGTATATCCTAACCCCACGACAAACAAGCTGACTATTGAAGGGGTTTCATCAGGAACATACACTCTTAATAATGTGCTAGGTGAAGTAGTAGGACAGGGAATATTAAATGGTGTTAAAAGTATTCAATTAGGAACGCTTCCTAAGGGTGTATATAACCTTACCATAAACTCTGATGGTATAAGTCAAATAGAAAAAATTGTTCTTCAATAATCGAATATTTCAACTTATCATACTTTTTCAAACAGGGCTCTTCGGAGCCCTGTTTGCTCAGCAGAGCTATGTCGATTATAACATCGTCAACTCATCTATATTAGATAATCGTGTTAATTGCATTGAAGTGGACACAAACAATGTAAAATGGATTGGCACAGAGTGGGGGTTGGTTTCGTACAACGATAATAGTTGGGTTGATTATTCTGCAGATGTTGATAATGTTTCTATTCGTTGTATTGAATTTGATAAACAAGGTAAACTTTGGGTAGGTGTTTTAGGTGGATTGTATCGTTACAACGGTATTTACTGGACGCACTTTGACACCTCTAATAGTAACTTAGACAATCAAGTGAACTGCATCGCTTTTGATAGCTTAAATAACCCTTGGATTGGAACGCAGAACGGCTTATTTCGTTACGATGGTAGAAATTTTCATTTAGAACTCGATAGTTCAGGCTTAGAGCCTGGTTTTATAAATGTCACTAGCTTAGCCTTTCAAGGAGATTCCTTAATAATAGGCACAAAAAATGGTGGGGTTGCCTATTTACATAATGGAAGCATTAGTTGGTACACAACTTTTTCGGGAAACCTTCCGGATAATACTACATTTGATATAAATATAATGGAAAATAGTTCTCGGTTGTTTGCTTCTCCTCAGGGGGGCTTATTAATGCACCATTTTTCTGGAAGTTGGTTCAGTTGGAATATTATAAACACACCCAGTTTTCCATCAAACAGTTTGAGATGTATCGAAAAGCTCGACTCTAACTCTTACTTAGCTGGTACAATCGGTGCAGGTATTTTCTCTTTTTCTTTTCAATTAGGAAGCCCAATAACAACAATCTATAATATATCCACTAATTCTTTACCAGATAATGATATTCTTGATATAGCAGTAGATTTAAATGGAGTTATTTGGATTGGTACCGAATATAGTGGTTTGGTAAAATGGGATAATACAAGTAGTGTTACATCTACTCTCGGAACAGATGTTAAAAAAACAATTGGTTTATATGATCTATTGGGTCGTAAAACAGAAGTAGAAAAAAATAAGATTCTCTTTAATATAAAAGAAGATTTTTCTGTTGAGAAAGTTCTAATTATTGAGTAATTATTCTGCGTCTAGTTTTGGGCGCTCATCTCTATTTGCTAATTCCCAGGCTGTTAAAAAAATATAACGGCTTATTTTTTCAATCTTTTTGAAATCTATTTTTTCAATTGTGTCGGATGGTTTGTGGTAATCTTCATGCACACCGTTAAAATAAAAAATCACTGGTATCTTGTTCTTAGCGAAGTTATAATGATCTGATCTATAATAATATCTGTTAGGGTCGTCTTTATCATTAAAAGTATAATTAAGCTCTAAATTAAAGTGTTTCCTGTTTACCTCTTCACTAATGGCGTGTAACTCTGAGCTCAGCTTATCAGAACCTATTAAATAAATATAATCCCCATTATCATGATATTCATCAACCCGACCAATCATATCAATATTTAAGTTGGCTATTGTATTTTTTAAAGGATAAACTGGGTTGTCTGTATAGTATTTTGATCCCAAAAGACCTTTTTCTTCGCCAGAAACAGGCATAACTAAAACAGATCTTCTTGGTCCTTTTCCTTGTTCTTTTGCTAACATAAAAGCTTGCGCTATTTCTAAAGCAGCCACCGTTCCTGAACCATCATCATCTGCTCCGTTGTATATGAGGGTGTCGTGTTTTCCTAAATGATCATAGTGGGCCGTAATAATTAAAAGTTCTTCTTTCAAGTCTGTGCCCTCTATATATCCTAAAACATTTTCTCCTTTTACATAATTTCCTTTTAGTAGCGATTTTAAAAACGTATTATCACAAGTGCTACACTTACACAAATGTTCTCGTGCTTTAACTCTAAATTTTTGATAGTATGTATTCCATTTATATGGTGGAATGCCAATTTTTTTAAAGTAGTTAGCAATGTATTCAGCAGCCATTTTTTGTCCAGGTTGTCCTGTCTCTCTTCCTTCTAAAGAGTCGCTAGCAAGCACTTCTAGATGTGTTCTTAAGTCTTCTATTTGTATGCTATTGGCATATTTTAATTTTAAAGCATCTTCTCCAATAGATGCCACTTGTCCAAAACATAATAATGGAAGAAAACAAATAGTGAAAAATATCCTCATCTTAACAACAGGCTATTTTGTTTACCCTTCTTTCGTGACGACCTCCCTCAAACTCAGTACTTAAAAATGCATGGACAATAGACAGTACTTCTTCGTAAGAAATATAACGAGCCGGCATGGTACAGATGTTTGCATTATTATGTAATCGTGCTTGTTCTGCTATATCTGTTTTCCAACAAAGAGCCGAGCGAATTGCTTGGTGTTTATTGGCTGACATATTAATTCCATTTCCACTCCCACAAAACTGAATTCCAAAATCACAATCATTAGAAGATATTGCTTTGGCTAATTCATGTGCGAAATCAGGATAATCAACGCTCTCATCAGAATAACAACCAAAATCTGTTGTTTGATATCCTTTCGTTTCTAAGTACTTTTTTATTTTTTCTTTGTAATCAAAGCCTGCATGATCGCAAGCTAGTCCTATCTTTTTCATTAAATATGGTTTTTAACACTCTTGTTTATAAGTATATTTAAGTAGTATTTCTAGGAGATAATACCTCTAAATTTTTAACAATATGTGGTTTGGTTTTTGTTAATAAATGTTAATGTTTTTAAATAAGTTTAACTTGTTTATTTATTTTAAAGTTTGCCTTGTAAAAATTAATTAAATATCAATTGTATTTTATTTATTTTCATTGGAAACTAATGCACCTGTTGTTAACACAAACAAAGCTAATAATAGTAAATAGTTTATTAAAAAATTAGTGTTAAATGGTTTACATAAAGACCATTCTAAATTGTTAAAAATATAGCTTAATAACTAAAGATAAAGCGTTTATAATTAACAATTTTAAAAAAAAATGTGATTAAGTTTTTAATAGTAATAAAACAAAGTAAAACACTCTAATTTTTTCCACCATACTAACACACCATATATATAAGGTATTTTTTAAATTTCTAACAATAAGTATTTAATGTAATATTAGACTTAAATCTATTTCTTTTTTAGTTATATCTACTTTTCTTACTTTTACTTTTACAACGTCTCCTAATTGATACACCTCTCCTGTATTTGTACCCTTTAAACAATAATTTACTTCATCATAAAAGTAATAATCGCCAGGAATGTCTTTTACTTTTATAAGACCTTCACAAGCTGTATTTGTAACTTCAACAAAAATTCCGAAATTAGTAACGCCAGAAATAATTCCTTCGAAAGTCATTCCAACCCTTTCATGCATAAACTTTGCCTGCATATATTTAATAGACTCTCTTTCAGCTCTAGTAGCTTTAATTTCTTGTTCAGAAGCATGTTTACACAACTTTTCTATTGTTTCTAATGAAGCATCATTTTTATCATTTAAATACTTGTTTAACAGACGATGAACCATAACATCGGCATACCTTCGTATTGGAGATGTAAAATGAGTATAATAAGAAAAGGCTAACCCATAATGACCAATATTTTCCATCGTATAACAAGCTTTTGCCATGGTTCTTATAGCTAAGGTTTCTATCATATTTGCCTCGTCTTTTCCTTGTATATCTGCAAGTAATCTATTCATAGATGAAGCAATTTTTTTAGAATTATTAACTTCTAAATGGTAACCAAACTTTTTTAGAAAATCACTGAATATTTCTAATTTTTCAGGATCTGGATCGTCATGTACTCTATAAACAAAAGGAAGTTTCTTTTTACCAATAAACTCTGCAACCCTCTTATTTGCTAGTAACATAAATTCTTCAATAAGTTTGTGAGCGTCTTTACTTTCCTTGAGATAAATATTGATAGGAGTACCTTCTTCATCTAATTTAAATTTAGTTTCTGATCTTTCGAAAGAAAAAGCACCAGAATCCATCCTTTTAGAACGCATTTTTTTTGAAAGAGAATTTAAAATGGTTAATTCATTACTAAAAAGGCCTTTTTGTTTTTCAATAATATCTTGAGCTTCTTCATAGGTAAAACGATGATCTGACAGAATAACGGTTCTTCCAAACCATTCACTTTTAATTATTCCTGTTTCGTTTAATTCAAAAACTGCAGAAAAACATAATTTCTCTTCCTGAGGTCTTAACGAACATAATTTATTAGAGAGTACTTCCGGTAGCATTGGTATAACCCTATCAACTAAGTATACAGAGGTGGCTCTTTCTTGTGCTTCAGTATCAATAATATCATTGGGTTGTACATAATAAGATACATCTGCAATATGAATACCTATTTCCCAGTTTCCATTTTTTAACTGTTGAATGGAAATAGCATCATCAAAATCCTTAGCATCGTGTGGATCTATTGTAAAAGTACATACCTTTCTAAAATCTTTTCTTTTTACTATTTCATCTTTACTTATTTCTGTAGGAATAGCTTGAGCTGCTTCCTCTATAGCATCACTAAACTCACTTGGAAGCTCATGTTCAGCAAGAATGGAATGAATTTCAACAGCGTGTTCTCCAGGATACCCTAAAACGGTTAAAACTTCTCCTGTAGGTTTAGTAGTTTTATTACCCCAATCGGTGATATTTACCACTATTTGTTGCCCATCTTTTACTTTTTTTCTCTCTTGATTTGGTAAAAAAACATCAAAATGAATTCGCGGATCGTTTATTAACACAAAAGCAGCTTTTTCAGAAAAATGAACTACTCCAACTAATTGTGTTTTATTTCGTTTTATAATTTCAGTAATTTCTCCTTCAGGTTTCCGCTTTTTGAAAGTAGAAAAAAGAGAAACTTTCACGAAGTCTCCACTGATGGCATTAAGCAAGTACTTATCTCTGATAAAAATATCTTGTTCCATTTCCTCAACGCGCACATAAGCATTTCCGCGTGTAGTAACATCTGCCACTCCCTCAATAAAGGAATGGCTTTTTTTATATCTATATTTTCCTGGACTTATTAATATTAACTTTTCTTGCTCTTGTAGATCATAAAGAACAGCTACTATAAGTTCTTTAATACTATTTTCTTTTATTCCAATTTCTTTAGAAAGTTGTCGGTAGTTGAAGGTTTTTTTAGGGTTTAATCGAAAGACCTTCATTATTTCTTTAATAAGCGAACGTTTATTGAAAGATCGTTTTTTCTTAATTTTTTTCTTTTTCGCCATGCAACGAATGTATGAATTAAAACCCCTAATTTTAGGCACAATGAAAAGAGCTTTTCAATACTTATTGTTAATTGTTGTATTGGCCTCGTGTCAGGCAAAATATGAGTGTACAGATATAGGGTGTCAGATTGTAGAGAAAAAGAAGAAAACAAAACAAAAAAATACTTTTTTTAAAACAAGCGACAAAAACAAACTAAGAAAGAAACCCAAACAAGGGTTGTTTCCAAAAAAGGTGTTTAAGCCATCATAAAACTAAAAATCAAAAATCAACGTTATCAAAGGAAAAGAAAACATGAAAAAAGGAATTGGAGTAGGGGTCTTATTTATCGTAATTGGACTCTTATTTTTACTCAACAACTTAGAGTTATTAGACATTTCTATCGGTGACCTCATACGTGTTTATTGGCCATTAATTCTCATATGGTTGGGAATTGATAAACTTTTAAGAAAGGAAAAGAAAGAAGGGGAATAAAAAAACAGCCCGAAGGCTGTTTTTCATTGTTTTTAGCTCCCCCTCTTGGACTCGAACCAAGGACCCTCTGATTAACAGTCAGATGCTCTAACCAACTGAGCTAAGGAGGAGTGTTTGTTAAAAACAGGCTGCAATATTAGTACAATACTGATAATTATGCAATACATTTGCTAAAAATAAAAGCATTTTCAGCATGAGTTTGTTAGTAGTAGGAACAGTTGCCTTTGACGCTATTGAAACCCCTTTTGGAAAAACCGATAAAATTGTAGGGGGTGCCGCCACCTATATTGGTCTTTCCGCCTCTAAATTTTACAACAAGATCAATTTAGTTTCTGTGGTAGGGGAAGACTTCCCAAAAACAGCCATTGAGATGATGCGAAACAGTCAGATAAATCTAGATGGATTACAAATTAAAAAGGGAGAGAAAACTTTTTTTTGGTCAGGAAAGTATCACAATGATATGAATACGCGTGACACCCTTGATACGCAGTTAAATGTTTTAGAAACCTTTGACCCTAAAGTACCAGAAGGATATCAAGACTGTAAATGTTTGATGTTAGGAAACCTCATGCCAGCAATCCAACAAAAGGTGTTAGACCAACTAAAAGAACGACCAAAATTAATTGTGCTTGATACGATGAATTTTTGGATGGATAACTGTTTAGAAGATTTGATGGTGGCCCTTAAAAACGTAGATGTGTTAACCATCAATGACGAAGAGGCGCGCCAGCTTTCAGGAGAATACTCACTTGTAAAAGCAGCCCGAAAAATTTTAAGTTTCGGGCCTCAATACCTAATCATAAAAAAAGGCGAGCATGGCGCACTATTATTTAATAATAAAGAGGTGTTTTTTGCTCCTGCACTTCCGCTAGAAGAAGTTTTTGACCCTACGGGAGCAGGCGACACTTTTGCTGGTGGGTTTGTAGGGCATCTGTGTGCCACTCAAGACTTCTCTTTCGAAAACATGAAGAGAGCCGTAATTAAAGGTTCTGCAATGGCCTCTTTCTGCGTCGAAAAATTTGGCACCCAGCGCCTTGAAGGACTAACTGACCAAGAAGTAGAAAAACGCATTCAAGAGTTTATAGACTTGGTTCAGTTTGACATTGCGTTTAATTAGAAAATAAAGACAGAATAAAAACCAAAAAAAGCGCTTACTTAAAAGCAATTAAAACCTGATTTTTTTCAACGGCCTCTTCCTTTGCAACACATACATTTTTTACAATTCCATCTGTTGGAGATTTGATAACATTTTCCATTTTCATCGCCTCTAAAACCACCACATTATCACCCTTAGAAATACGATCTCCTTCCTGAACCACTACATTAAGCACCCTTCCAGGCATTGGGGCTTTAATTTCCGATTCTTTTTTACTGCTGAAGGTATCCATCCCTAAAGATTGCAATAACTCATCGTACCGATCTTTTAGTTGAACACGGTAACGATTATTATTAATACGTATTACAAAGACCTTTTCTGACGAATCAACCTCAACGACATCGGCAACAAGCGAGCGCCCTTTGAAAAGAAGATGAAATTGTCCGTTTTTTATTTCAACACAATCCCAATCGAAGCCTTTGTCTTCAAAAGAAAAATCGAAATGTTCATTTACTCGTGCTTTCATGTCCGCAAAGGTAGAAATTTAGATATTTGCACACTAAACAGACTATTTCAATGGAAACAATTGCACTATTAGCGCTGGCATTTCTGATTAGCGGAGGACAACTAAACGAAGAAAACGTACAATACGCAGCCTCAAATGAAGAGGCTGTACAAGAGCTTTATAATCCCTCAGAAACACGTTTAAGCGATATAATTCACACGGACTTGGCAGTGCGTTTTGATTGGGAAAAACAGCACCTACACGGAACAGCAGAAATTACAGCAAAACCGTATTTCAAACCGACAAACGAATTGGTTTTAGATGCCAAAGGGTTTGACATACACATGGTAAAAATGGGAGAGGAAGAGCTAAGCTACCAATATGAAAACAACAAGCTAAGGATTCTACTAGCTAAAACATATAGCAGGGATGACAGCTATACAGTAACCATACAATATACAGCAAAGCCAAACGAATTAAATGTAAAAGGTTCCGCAGCCATCTCAAGCGCAAAGGGGTTGTACTTCATAAACCCCTTTGGGGAAGAAGACAAGCCTCAACAAATTTGGACTCAGGGAGAAACAGAGGCAAGCTCTTGCTGGTTTCCAACCATTGATAAACCGAACGAACGGATGACTCAAAACATTGCCATTACCGTTCAAGATAAGTACACGACTCTGTCAAATGGACTACTTGTTAAAAGCCAAAAGAACAATGATGGAACAAGAACAGATTTTTGGGAACAAGCATTGGGGCATACCCCCTATTTAGCCATGATGGCGGTTGGAGAATTCAATATTACAACAGACCAATGGAGAGGCATTGATGTGGACTATTATCTAGAAGAGAAATACCATCCTTTTGCTCGAGGGATATTTGGTAGAACACCACAAATGATGGAACACTACTCAAATATACTAGGAGTAAAATACCCATGGGAAAAATATGCACAGGTGGTGGTAAGAGACTTTGTTTCTGGAGCGATGGAGAACACAACGGCAGTAATACACGGAGAGTTTGTTCAAATGGACGAAAGAGAAATGTTGGACAGGCACGAAGAAGACATCATTGCTCATGAGCTCATACATCACTGGTTTGGTGATTTAGTAACTTGTGAAAGCTGGGCTAACCTGCCACTAAACGAAGCCTTCGCTACCTATGGAGAGTACATTTGGAGAGAGGAGGGTTTTGGAAGAATGGCTGCCGACAAACACCTTGATACTGACCTGAACAATTACTTACGTGAGTCGCGAAGAAAGCAGGAAGATATGATTCGATTTGATTATTCTGACAAAGAAGACATGTTTGATAGTCATTCCTATGCAAAAGGAGGGCGTGTTTTACACATGCTGCGTTATTATTTAGGAGACGAAGCGTTTTATGAAGGGTTACAAAAATACTTAAAGGACAATGCTTTTTCTACGGTAGAAATACACCAGCTAAGATTAGCCATGGAAGAAGTTTCAGGAGAGGATTTGAATTGGTTTTTTAATCAGTGGTTTTTAGCTTCAGGACATCCCATCTTGGCGTTTAGCTATGATTATAATGCCGAAGAAAAAGAACTCACCGTCATAAGCGAACAACTACAAGACTTGCTCACAACTCCTCTTTACAAGCTTCACGTTGCCATTGATATAACTGTTGAGGGAAAGGTAGAAAGGCACCCTGTGATAATCCAAAACGGGAAAGAGAGCTTTCGTTTTAACTTAAACAACGAACCACAAAACGTTAATGTAGATGCTGAAAAAGTACTGCTGGCAGAAATCATTGATGAAAAATCAGAAGCTTGGTGGCTAGAACAATTGAATGCACCACGATACATTGACCAAAAACAGTTGCTAAAAAACCTAAGCGGATCAGCATTAGAAACAGCAATTACCCACAACCTAAACCACTCTTTTTGGGGTGTAAGAGAGTTAGCGGTACAGGCAATAGAAAACACAGACAACCCTTTAAAATTTGAGTCGGCCTTGTTAGAAATTGCTGAAAAAGATGAGCGAACCTTGGTTAGAGCAGCAGCGATAGAGCTTTTGTCAGAGTTAGAAAATGCAACTGAACACGAGGAACTTTTTACCGAGGCTACGCAAGCAATGTCTTATGCTATTTCAGGAGCAGGATTAGAAGCGTTAGCATCAATAAAACCAGAAAGAGGATTAATGCTTGCACAAAAATTAGAGCTGCAGTCAAAAAACGAATTAGAGGAGGCGGTGATGAGAACCTACGCCTTTCATGGTGGCCAAGAGCAGTTCAGTTATTTTGATAAAAAGTTAAAAAAAGCGTCGAACTACGATTTATACCTAACTGCGGCTTTTTTCACAGAGTATTTAATGAAACAAGAATTAGAAATTGCCATTAAAGGAGTTCCAATGATTGTTTCAGCGATTGATAACGGGCCTTCTTGGGCGGGCTATTATTTTAACCTAATGGTAGAAAAAATCGTTGAACACCACCTAAAACTTTCTGATAACAAGAAGCAAACAAAGATGCTTTTTGAACAAGCCACCAATTAAGTAAAGGAAAAACTACAAAAGAGATGGCCCCTTTTTTTGGCTCAGCTCATATTCATGATCTATGGCGTGCTGTTTTTCTGCTTCTGCAGCGGCTACAGCTAGTTTATCACACCGCTCGTTTTCAACATTATTAGCGTGCCCTTTAACCCAGGTAAAACGAACTCGATGTTGTCGATAAATACGTAAAAATCGCTTCCATAGGTCTGGATTTTTCTTTTTATCAAAGTATTTCTTTTCCCAGTTAAAAACCCATTTTTTCTCTACTGCGTCTACCACATATTTAGAGTCAGAAAAAACAGTAACATCCATGGGCTTATTTTTTAACATTTCTAAAGCTACAATTACACTCAAAAGCTCCATACGGTTGTTGGTGGTCATGCGATATCCTTTGGCAACCTCTTTTCTATGTCCATCCTCAGAAAGAAGAACAACACCATACCCACCAGGTCCTGGGTTGCCCTTAGCAGATCCGTCAGTATAAACGGTAATTCTCATCAGTTAAACAGGAGTTTAATATTGCTACTGAAGAGTTTGATAGCAATTGCCAACAGTACGATGCCAAAAACTTTGCGAAGCACAGCAATGCCCCCTTTTCCTAAAAATTGTTCAATACGATCGGTTAGCTTTAAAGTTATATACACTAATATAATGTTTAACAAAATGGCGATAGCAATGTTAACCGCCTCGTACTCTGCTCTTAGCGACAAAATAGAAGTCATGGATCCCGCACCGGCGATTATAGGAAAAGCTAGTGGTACTATAGAAGCCACCCTAGCTGGTGCATCATCGTCTTTAAACAGCCGTATGCCTAAAATCATTTCCATTGCAAGCGCAAACAAAACAAAAGACCCCGCTACTGCAAAAGAGTTAACATCGACTCCAATGAAAGTAATGATTCGTTCCCCCACAAACAGAAAGGCGAACATGATCAACAAAGAGACCAAAGACGCTTTTGCTGGGTAAACCTCACCGGCCTTACTTTTAATCTCGATTATGATAGGGATGGATCCAATGATGTCTATCACAGCAAACAAAACCATAGTAGCAGAGATAATTTCAGTTAAATTAAAACCCATCACTTAAAGTTTTTGAATGATTTGATCAACCACGACAGGGAAGTGATTATGCTCAAGCACCTGTATTTTTTCTGCAAGAGTCTCTGGAGTGTCTTCTCTGCTTACTGGGCAGCGAGCCTGTAAAACAACATCGCCCTCGTCATAATTCTCGTTAACATAATGAATCGTTATGCCACTTTCTTTTTCTTGTGATTCAATAACCGCTTTATGAACGTGTTCACCATACATACCTTTTCCTCCGAATTTAGGCAAAAGAGCGGGGTGAATATTGATAATCTTGTTTGGAAAAGCCTGAACGATGAAGTTGGGTATTTTTAAAAGAAAGCCCGCCAATACGACGAAATCGATCTTTTCAGCGATTAATTTTGCCAGAACGCCAGAGGGTCTTGTTAACGATTCTTTGTTGAAAACATACGAATGAACCCCTAAGTCGAGCGCTTTTTGTATGCTTTTTGACTTTGGTTTGTTGCTTGCTAACAACACAACATTAGCAGTGCTTTTTTCTTTAAACCACTCGGTTATATTCTGGAAATTACTTCCCGAACCAGAAGCAAATATGGCAATGCGTTTTGGCATTCATTTACTTTTTAGCAAAGGTAGTTTTTTAGAGCAAACAAATGCCCCAAAATCAAGCCCATAAGGAATCAACATAAGTTTGGATTATATTTAAAAAGTGTATTTCTTTGCAGCGAGTTTTAATCAAAACAATAAATCATGTCAGATATTTCAACAAAAGTAAAAGCGATTATCGTTGATAAATTAGGAGTTGACGAAGCAGAGGTTACGCCAGAAGCAAGTTTTACTAACGACTTAGGTGCAGACTCTTTAGATACAGTAGAGTTAATTATGGAGTTTGAAAAAGAGTTTGATATTCAAATTCCAGACGATCAAGCTGAAGGAATTGCTACCGTTGGCGATGCCATAGCCTTTATTGAAAAAGCATAAACCTAGACATTATGTCAACAAGACGAGTTGTAGTTACGGGATTGGGCGCCCTAACCCCAATAGGCAATACCGTTCCAGCGTACTGGAGCAACTTGCTTAATGGAGTTAGCGGCGCTGACCGTATTACTCGTTTTGATGCTTCACTGTTTAAAACACAGTTTGCTTGCGAAGTAAAGGACTTTAATCCAACTGACTTTTTAGACCGCAAAGAAGCTCGTAAAATGGATGCCTATGCTATTTATGCAATGGTTGCATCTGCAGAAGCTATGCAAGACTCGGGCATTCAGCCAGCGCAAATTAACCTTGATAGAGCGGGTGTTATCTGGGCCTCCGGAATAGGCGGATTAGATACATTTTTAAAAGAATGTGGAGACTTTGCTACAGGAAGCGGAACCCCTCGTTTTAACCCTTTCTTCATCCCCAAGATGATTGCCGATATTGCAGCAGGCCATATTTCTATAAAATATGGCTTTAGAGGGCCAAACTACGCAACAGTATCTGCCTGCGCATCCTCAACACACGCTATGATTGATGCTTTTAACTATATAAAATGGGGAAAGGCTGATCTATTTATTACAGGCGGATCCGAAGCATCAATTAATGCTGCTGGTGTTGGTGGGTTCAACGCAATGCATGCTCTTTCTACTAGAAATGACGACCCAAAAACAGCCTCTCGTCCATTTGATAAAGACCGTGAAGGTTTTGTTTTAGGAGAAGGAGCAGGAGCTTTGGTTTTAGAAGAATACGAACACGCCAAAGCAAGGGGTGCCAAAATCTACGCAGAAGTAGTAGGAGGCGCCATGACAGCAGACGCACATCATATAACAGCACCACACCCGGAAGGTCTGGGCGCTATGAATGTAATGAGGCTTGCTATTGAAGATGCAGAGCTGTCTATTGAAGACGTAGATTATGTCAATGTTCACGGAACATCTACTCCACTTGGAGACGTAGCCGAAGTAAAAGCCATCAAAGGAGTCTTTGGAGAACACGCCCAAAAACTAAACATTAGCTCAACCAAATCCATGACCGGTCACTTATTGGGTGCTGCTGGAGCGGTGGAAGCTATCGCATCTATACTTGCTGTTAAAAACGACGAAATACCCCCTACAATCAATCACTTTACAGACGATCCAGAGATTGATAACAACTTAAACTATACTTTTAATAAATCACAAAAGCGAAAAGTTAAATCAGCTATTTCAAACACTTTTGGTTTTGGAGGACACAACGCTTGCATAATGATTAAAAAAGTGTAGCCTTTGTTAAATAAGCTACGACATTACTTTTCCAAAAAAACGCCTTTCGAAAAAAAACTATACGTTTTACTTGGCTACTACCCCAAAGATACAGCCTTATACAGACAGGCTCTTACACACAAATCACATAAAAAGAAAAGTACCGCTCATAACGAACGTCTTGAGTTTTTAGGAGATGCGATATTAGATTATGTGGTAGCGGAACAACTTTATAATACTTTTCAAGACGCTAGAGAAGGTTTTTTAACTCAAATGAGATCTAAAATTGTAAATAGAAAATCACTTAATAAAATAGGCCTAAAAATAGGCCTAAACAAGCTTGTTCGTTACCACAAATCGGCCATGCATCAATCGATGTATGGAAATGCGCTAGAGGCCTTGATAGGTGCGATTTACTTAGACAAAGGGCACCGATACGCCCATTACTTTGTAAAAAACAAGCTCTTATTGCCAAATATTGACCTTCTACAGCTCACTAAAGAAGTGGCAAGCTATAAAAGTAAAGTGTTAGAATGGGGCCAAAAAAATAAAAAAGCAGTTGTTTTTAAAGTGACATCCTCCACCGGACAAGACCATAATAAACAATACAAAGTAGCGCTGTTATTAGACGATGAGTTGGTTTCTGAGGGCTCAGGAACCTCCATAAAGAGAGCAGAAGAACAGGCTGCAGAGCAGGTAAAAAAGCGCTTATTTATTGAATAATTCCAATTCAAGGGTTTAAAAGAAAAACCTATATTAGCGATGATGAAAAAAAAGCTACTTCATTTCGACATTGAACTAGAGTTTGCTTTGATTGGCATTAGTTGCCACCTAAGAGATTATAGATTTGTGTGGTTGCTAAACAAGGCCCTAGGGTGTGACTTTTCTAAAACAAAACATTTTTCTTTGCTATATAAAGAAAATTACTTCTCACAATATGAGAGCAAAGAAGGATTCTCAACAAATTATGTGTTTTCAAATCGCAGTTCAAACGGCTTTTTGATAAACAATATGAAACAGGTTGATTTTTGGATGAGATTGAGTCAGCACGATGACCTAACCACCATAGAAGACCAAATAAAAACCATTAACACCATTCCTGAAGTTCAGATTGCGTTTGAGGAAAGGTCACAAAAAGTAAAAGAACAATTTGTACTCTAATGAAAAACAACACAAAAATAGTTGCAACAGTAGGCCCAGCCTCCTCTAGCAAAGAGGTATTAAAGGTAATGATAGAGTCGGGGGTTAACGTTTGCCGGCTCAACTTCTCTCATGCTGATTACGAAACACACCTTAAAACCATTCAAATTATTAAGGAGCTTAACAGAGAGCTTAATGTTCATACAGCCATTCTTGCTGACCTCCAAGGTCCAAAAATTCGCGTTGGAGAAGTAAAAAAAGAAACGGTTTTAGAAACGGGATCAGAAGTTTTCATTACTGACAAAGAGTGTGTTAGCGACGCAAAAAAACTATTTATCAGCTATCGTCACTTTGCAGCAGACGTAGAGCCCGGAGAGCTTGTTAAAATTGACGATGGAAAAATACACCTTCAAATCACTTCTACAAACAAAACAGATGAGGTAAAAGCTAACGTTTTACACGGTGGTCCTCTTTCCTCAAACAAAGGCGTAAACCTTCCAAACACGCACATATCACAGCCCTGCTTAACAGCAAAAGATTTAAAAGACCTTGATTTTATCTTACAACAACCCATTGAGTGGATAGGCTTATCTTTTGTTCGCTCAGCTAGTGATATTTTAGAATTAAAACAACACATAAAGAAAGTCAATCACCCCGCTCGCGTCATTGCAAAAATTGAAAAACCCCAAGCAATTGAAAATCTAAATGCAATATTGGACGTAACGGACGCTGTTATGATCGCCAGGGGCGACTTAGGAGTTGAAATACCCATGCAGAAAGTCCCTGTTATTCAAAAAAAGATTGCACAAGCCTGTTTAGAAAAGGCAAAGCCAGTCATTGTTGCCACTCAGATGTTGGAAAGCATGATTGAAAATATCACCCCAACTAGAGCCGAGGTGAACGATGTAGCCAACTCCGTGATGGATGGAGCCGACGCTGTAATGTTAAGCGGCGAAACCTCCGTAGGCGCCTTTCCGGTACAAGCGGTAGAGGCCATGCGAAAAATTGTCTCTGATGTAGAACAGGAATACAGCGGCACAAAAGCACATGAGTTAAAAGAAAAACCTGGTCAGCGATTTGTTTCTGATGCCATATGTTATCATTCCTGCAAGCTAGCAGAGCAAGTAGGAGCAGAGGCCATTATAACAATGACTCATTCTGGATACAATGCCATTGAAATAGCGAGCCACAGACCCCCATGTAAGATTTTTGCATTCACCAATAATCATGCCATTTTAAACACATTGAGTTTAGTCTGGGGTGTTACGGGCTTTTATTACGACAATCAGAGCAGTACGGATGACACCATCCAAGACACCAAACAGATATTGAAAGAACAAGAATTTGTAAAAAAGGATCAAATGGTTATCAATGTGGCAAGCATGCCCATTAAAGAGAAAGGAATGACCAACATGATGAAACTGAGTTACGTAAAATAATAAAGATGTCTATAAACGTACAATTATTAGCAAAAATATGTGAAGCGGCAGGAGCGCCAGGTCACGAACAAAGAATAAGAGAAATCGTATTAGAAGAGGTAACCCCACTAGTTGACGAGGTTCGTCTTGACAACATGGGAAACGTTACCGCCATCAAAAAAGGTAAGAGCGATAAAAAAGTAATGATAGGAGCTCACATGGATGAGATCGGCTTCATCGTTACCCACATTGATGATAACGGCTTTTTAAGGTTTCATACCCTTGGAGGATTTGATCCAAAAACCTTAACAGCGCAGCGCGTTATCATACATGGAAAGAAAGATTTGATTGGTGTGATGGGTAGTAAGCCCATTCATGTAATGTCGCCAGAAGAGCGCAATAAACCCCCTAAGATTAAGGATTTTTTCATTGATATGGGAATGCCAAAAGCGGAGGTTGAAAAATACATATCCGTTGGAGACAC
>CBFIDX010000005.1:61446-72536 GCA_965661505.1 Flavobacteriales bacterium
CCTAAGATTAAGGATTTTTTCATTGATATGGGAATGCCAAAAGCGGAGGTTGAAAAATACATATCCGTTGGAGACACTATTACTAGAGAACGAAAATTAATAGAAATGGGTAACTGTGTCAATTGCAAATCCATTGACAACCGCGTTTCAGTATTTATTTTGATAGAAATGTTACGCGAGCTTAAAGAGGCACCATACGATGTTTACGGGGTGTTTACCGTACAAGAGGAAGTTGGGATTAGAGGCGCCAATGTAGCAACACAAGAGGTACAACCAGACTTTGGTTTTGGACTGGACACAACCATTGCGTTTGACGTGCCTGGTGCTGCTGGTCACGAGAAAATCACAGAGCTAGGCAAGGGAACCGCTATTAAAGTGATGGATTCTTCAACCATTTGCGATTATAGAATGGTGGATTTCATGAAGAAAACAGCAGACAAGCACAAGATAGAATATCAATTAGAGATCTTAACAGGTGGAGGAACCGATACTGCCGGAATCCAGCGCTTTACGCCTGGAGGATCAATAGCAGGCGCGGTTTCTATACCAACACGCCATATCCATCAAGTTATTGAAATGGCTGATAAAGATGACATTCGAAAGTCAATAGACCTTTTGCGACACTGCGTACAAGAACTAGATCAATACGATTGGAGTTTTAAATAAACAGAAAAGCCCTCGAAAAAGGGCTTTTTTATTAAAGTGTTGATTGAAACTGTTTTAAAAAGCGGACATCGTTCTCGAAGAAAAGCCTCAAGTCCGTTACTTGGTATTTTAACATGGCGATGCGCTCAATGCCCATCCCGAAGGCATAACCTGTATATACTTCAGGGTCTATGCCACAGTTTTTCAAAACATGAGGGTCCACCATGCCACAACCTAAAATTTCTAGATAACCCGTGTATTTACACACATTACAGCCTTTTCCAGCGCAAATGTTACAGGACACATCAACCTCAGCGCTAGGTTCAGTAAAGGGGAAATAAGAGGGGCGTAAGCGAATTTCCGTTTCTTCACCAAACATTTCTTTTGCGAAATAAAGCAGCGCTTGTTTCAGGTCAGCAAAAGAAACTTCTTTATCAATGTATAACCCCTCAACCTGATGAAAAATACAATGCGCTCGAGCAGAGATGGCCTCGTTTCTATACACCCTCCCTGGAGATACAGTACGGATTGGAGGTTGGTTATTTTCCATGTAGCGAACCTGTACCGATGAGGTGTGTGTACGCAGTAATATATCCGGATTTTTTTCAATAAAAAAAGTGTCTTGCATATCCCTCGCAGGATGCTCATCAGGAAGGTTTAATGCGCTAAAATTATGCCAATCATCTTCCATTTCTGGCCCTTCCGAAACCGTAAAACCAATGCGCTTAAAGATTTCTACAATCTCGTTTCTTACTAACGAAATAGGGTGTCTACTGCCTAAGTTATCTAAGGTAACAGGGCGACTGAGATCCAAGTCTTCTGCAGAATTAGTGCTGGCATCATCAAAAGAATCTTTGAAAGCCTCTAATTTGCTTTGAGCGGCCTGTTTTAACTGATTTAATACCTGACCAAATGCTTTCTTCTGTTCGTTGGGTACCGTTTTGAAGGACGCAAAAAGATCGTTCATTATTCCTTTTTTACTCAAAAAACGAATACGGAAAGACTCCAACTCTTTTTCATCCTTCGGAGAAAAAGAAGCTACTTCTTTAAGATACTCCTGTGCTTTTTCTAGCATTATTGGTATATTTTTATTGACATTTTTAGGTCTTTTAAGGGGCGATTATTCTCATCTCTTTTCACATTTGCAATTGCCTCAATTACCTCAAGACCTTTAACCACTTCTCCAAATACAGTATACCCTCCATCCAAATGAGGTGTACCACCAACGGTAGTATAGGATTTGATTTGCTCTTTGGTATATTTTTTTCCCGATCGCAAACCAAAAGACCATAACTTTTCTTCGCTATACACCTGCCCTTGAACAATGTAAAACTGAGAGCCTGACGACTCCTTGTTTGGGTTAACAGCATCCCCCATTCGTGCAGCGGCTAAGACGCCTTTTTTATGAAATAATTCGTCAACGAACTCAGCAGGAACAGTATAGCCAGGGCCGCCATTACCAAGCTGTATGCCTGGCTTTGCTCCTTTTGAATCTGGATCACCCCCTTGAATCATGAAATTAGGAATAACCCTGTGAAACAGGGTGCCTTCATAAAAATTATTCGTTACTAATTTTATAAAGTTGTCCCTATGCAAGGGTGTTTCATCGTATAGCTCTACAAGCATGTCTCCAAAAGAGGTGGTAATCATTACTTTCGTCTTGTCTTGCGCCAATAGGCAGGTACTTAAGCACAAGCAGAATAGTGTGGTGAAAAGGAATCTCATAAGAATTATTATATTTGATTGCGATAATAAATACAATGAACAAAGTAACAAATAATCTAGCAATAAAGAAAAGCAGCATGGCTGTTTGCTTATTGATCTCCTTTTTAATTAGTTCCTGTTCAGAAGAGCCACTTACCAAAGGTGTAATTACAGTTTATGACATCAACGGCTCTCCAGTTTCTGGAGTTGAAGTTCTTTTAACGCAAAAAGAAATGGGTCCAGGCATCACCCAAACCGATGTACAAGACCGACAAATTAGCGACTATAAGGGACAGACAGAGCATATAGTACCCATGGAGTCTTTAATGAATGTTTATGCTACCCAAAAACAAGGCAACGACACTTTACTGTACGGGGCAAGTCGCATTAGACTTACGCAAGGTAAAACAGTTTACAAAGACATAGAGATCCTCCCTTACTAAGAGAAATATTCTATAATTGCTTCTTTTATCAGTTTATCTTGTTGCTTTGCTTTTAAGCTGGGCAGTTTTGTGGTTTCTTTCCAATGTGGCCACCCATCCTCATCATACCCAACAAATTCATAATACCCCCATTGACTTAACAAAGCGCAAATAGCAATGTGCATTACCTCCACTTTCTGATCTTTTTTAAGCTTTTGATAGCCCTTACCCAATTCCTGAATACCGATTAAAAATAAAATGGATTGCAAATCGAGTCCTCCTCCAAAACGATTTTCAAGTTTTTTTACTACGGAATCCCAAGAACCAGTGATTGTTTTTTTCATACTTCAAAAATAGTACTTTTGAAGCGGATGAATTACTTAGATGTTTTCATAGCTATTCCACTAATTTGGGGATTGTATAAAGGCTTGTCAAGAGGCATAATTAAAGAGCTCGCAAGTCTTTTAGGGTTGGCGCTAGGGATTTATGGCGCGCTTCGTTTTTCAGAACAATTTCACCTTCTTATTCAGGAAAACACATCGATAGACGAATCATTTATACCCATTATTGCGTTTGCTGTTACCTTTTTAATCATCATTTTAATGGTAAGAGTAGTAGGGCTTATCCTTGATAAAATTATCAAAATGGTTGCCTTGGGATTGATCAGTCGGGTGTTGGGAGGAGTCTTTGGTGTGTTAAAAATGGCACTCATAACAAGCGCTTTGTTACTTATAGTCAACAGCATAGATCAGCAGCTCGAAATCATTCCAAAAGAGCAAAAGAAAAAGGCCCTTTTATATCAGCCAATATCAGAAATAGTTCCATTTTTATTGAACGAAGAAGAGGCAAACAGTTTGATGAAAGAAGCTGAAAAGGTTTGGGAAGAATCCAAAGAAACTATTCCATTATAGCGGCAATTCCAGGAAGTGTTTTTCCTTCCAAATATTCAAGCATTGCGCCACCTCCTGTAGAAACATAGCTTACCCTGTCCGCCAGTTTGTATTTATTTATTGCAGCAACAGAATCCCCACCACCAATAAGTGAAAAAGCGCCCTTAGAAGTTGCTTCTACAATTGCATCAGCAATGGCTTTCGTTCCATTTGAAAAATGATCCATTTCAAAAACCCCCATAGGCCCGTTCCATAAAATTGTTGCTGAATTTTTAATGACTTCACTAAAATTAGCTGAGGCTTCTTTTCCAATGTCTAAACCCATGAACCCTTCCTGGATATGATCTATACTTGAAGTAACAATTTTAGCATTATTAGAAAAAGCATTTGCATTAACCGAATCAGTTGGCAAACACAAGGAGACTCCCTTTTCCTTCGCAGAATTCACAATTTCAAGCGCAAGGCTAAGCTTGTCGTCCTCAACAAGAGAGTTGCCAACTTCTCCTCCCATTGCTTTAGCAAAAGTATAAGCCATTCCACCACCAATAATCAAATGGTCAACCTTATTCATTAACTCAGAAATAATCGTGATTTTGCTCGAGACTTTTGCCCCACCTATAATTGCCGTTAAAGGCCTTTGGGCATTGGTTAATACTTTTTCGATGTTTTGAATTTCATTAGTCATGATATGACCAAAAAACTTTTTTTCTACAAAAAACTGAGCAATTACAGCGGTGGATGCGTGCGCTCTATGAGCAGTCCCAAAAGCATCGTTAATATATACGTCTGCCAGTTCCGACAATTGCTTGGCAAAAGTAGGGTCTCCCGCCTCTTCTTCTTTGTAAAAGCGAAGGTTTTCCAACAGCAGCACCTCACCTTCGGTTAAAGAGCTTGCTTTTTTCTTTACGTCTTTTCCCACACAATCAGCAACAAAATGAAGCTGCTTTCCAAGTAATTTTTCTAAGTGACCAACAAGGTATTTCAATGAAAGTTGATCCTCTGGACCGTTTTTTGGACGCCCTCTGTGCGACATTAAGATAACAGAGCCACCATCATTTAAAACTTTATTTATGGTCGGCAGTGCCGCTCGCATACGAGTGTCATCTGTAACTTGCATTTCAGAATTTATGGGCACATTAAAATCTACACGAATAAGAGCTTTTTCTCCTTTAAAAGAGTGTTGATCAATTGTTTTCATTTACTCAGAATTTTTGGCAAAAGTAGGGTTTCTATACCTAATGAAAAAAGATTTAATTCCTTACCTTTGACTAAACAGCAAAATCAGATATGCGATTTAGCCAAATACCTGCTAATCATTCCGTCAAGCAAAAACTTATCAAATCAGTAGAAACAGGGCGGCTTGCTCACGCACAGTTGTTTATAGGTGATGAGGGGTCAGCATCTTTTGCATTAGCGTGGGCTTACATTCAGCTTTTATTTTGTCAAAACCGCACAGAGCACGATTCTTGTGGAGAATGTAGCTCATGTTTAAAAGTTGAGAAAATGGCTCATCCCGATGTTCATTGGAGCTTTCCTGTCACTTCAGGAAAGCAGTCTCAGCCAACAAGCGATATGTATTTAGAGGATTTTAGAGCCTTAATGACAGCTAACCCCTATAGTACAGAGCAGCAGTGGTACCAGCATATAAATGCAGATAACAAACAAGGCTCTATCAGTGTAAAAGAGGCTCAAGAGCTCAATAGAAAAATTGTCTTAAAGGCTTATGAGGGTAGTTTTAAGGTCATTCTAATTTGGCATGCAGAAAAGATGCATACCTCTACTTCTAACAAGCTGTTAAAGTTGTTTGAAGAGCCCCCTGAAAAAACCATTTTTCTGTTAATAACACCTCAAAAAGAGCAGTTGTTACCGACGATAATATCTCGATTTCAAACAGTACAAGTGCATCCATTACGATACGAAGAGATGGACGCTTTTTTTGAAACAAAGCATCTTAGCGCTGAAAATCGAAGCCGCCTGGCTTCCTTAGCACAAGGAAACATCAATGAAGCATTAAACTTATTGCAAGAGACAGTGACGGTAGATCAGCAAACAAGTAGGTTTCAAAAGTGGATGAGGTTGTGCTATCAAGCTAAAATAGCAGAGTTGTCGGATTGGGCCGAAGCGATCAGTAAAATAGGAAGAGAGCAACAAAAGACATTCCTAAAATACGCTTTATTTATGGTGCGCGAATGTTTGATTCGCAACTACGCTTCTGATAATTTACAACGCTTAAAAACAGAGGAAAAGGAATTTAGTATAAAATTTGCTCCTTTTATTCATCAGAACAACGCAATGGATTTGATAGAAAATTTAGAAACTGCATCTCGAGATATTGAGAGAAATGCAAATTCACGAATAGTATTTAATGACCTCTCTTTAAAGCTTGTTCTCTTGCTTCGCATTAAAAGTTTAAATTTGCAATAAACAGAAATAAAAAACTATGGGTTGTGGTGGTTGTTCATCAGGAGGATGTTCTAGTGGTTTGCCTAGAGGCTGCAGAAATAATGGAAACTGTGGTAGCGGAGGGTGTAACAAATTAACGGTATTTGATTGGCTTTCCAATATTGAGCTTCCAAGTGGGAAGGAGGCCTTTAATGGTGTGGAGGTTCGTTTTAAAGGAAGTAGAAAAGAATTTTTTCTTAATCAAGATAACTTATCATTGGCCGTAGGCGATGTGGTGGCTGTTGAAGGCAATCCTGGCCACGACGTAGGGGTTGTTTCGCTAGTCGGAGAACTTGTTCGAGTACAAATGCAGCGAAAACAAAAAAACACAGACCTTTCCGAGTTAAAAAAGATATATAGAAAAGCCAAAGAAACAGACATTTCTAAATGGAAGGAAGCGGTTGACTTAGAGAACAAAACCATGTATGGCGCTAGAAAAGCAGCCGAATATTTTGGTTTGGAAATGAAAATATCTGACGTCGAATACCAAGGCGATAAATCTAAGGCAACATTTTTTTACACCGCTAACGGAAGGGTAGATTTTCGTGAGTTGATCAAAAAACTTTCGAGTGAGTTTAAGGTACGAGTTGAAATGCGCCAAATAGGTGCGCGTCAGGAAGCTTCACGACTGGGCGGAATAGGCGCATGCGGAAGAGAGCTATGCTGTTCCTCTTGGCTAACAGACTTTAGGCCTGTTAGTACTTCGGCGGCTCGCTATCAACAACTCTCAATTAACCCACAAAAACTTGCTGGTCAGTGTGGAAAATTAAAATGCTGCTTAAATTATGAATTGGATGGCTACATGGAAGGGCTTCAAGAATTTCCAGATACAGCCATTAAGCTTACGACTAAGAAAGGAAGAGCACATTTTGTAAAGATGGATATCTTTCAACGAAAAATGTGGTATGCTTATCAAGACAAAACAGCGGGAGGTATTGTAGAGCTTTCACTTGATCGTGTTCTTGAGATTATTAAAGCCAACAAATCGGGAGAAAAACCTGAGAAGCTAGAGCAGTTTTATGAAAACTCAAATAGCAAAATAGAAGTAGATTACGAAAATGTTGTTGGCCAAGATCGCATTGATCGCTTTGATAAAAAGAAAAAAGGATACAAAAGAAGAAACAAAAGAAAAAGCCGCGGCTTTAGGCCTAAAAATAACAAGCAACAACAAAAAGCGTGAGAAATTATTTCTTGATACTAACCCTTGCTATTTGCTGTTATTCTTGTGATTCTACGAGAATTTTTGAGGAAAATAAAACCATTGAAAACAAGCTGTGGAGTAGCGAATACCTGCCCAACTTTCAAGTAGAAATTATAGATACAAGCACGGTCATGAATGTTTATATCAATATCCGACATAGCGCTCATTATCCTTTTTCTAACCTTTGGCTTTTTGTTAAAACAATTGATCCAGAAGGCTCCCTTCAATTAGACACTATAGAATGCGTGCTTGCAGCTAAAGACGGTAAGTGGTTGGGAAGTGGACTGGGAAACATTTGGGACATTCAAATACCTTTGAAAAAAGCAGTGTTTAAACGATCTGGAGTGTATGAGTTTCAGTTAGAGCAAGCCATGCGTTATGGAGCTAAAGCACGAATTGAAGAACTGCCAGACATTATGAGCGTAGGTCTTCGAATTGAAAAAAATGAATAAATGGTGAAATCATTAAGCGCTAAAATTACTTTTTTATGGTTGGTGCTTTTGAGCCCATTTATGTTGTTGTCGCTTGTGCTTTACTTGACTTCTATCGGTAGCTTTGGCACCCTGCCTACCTTCGAGCAATTAGAAAACCCTAAAAACAGCTTAGCTACTGAAATCATTTCTGAAGACGGAAAACTGTTGGGCAAGTATTTTTACGAAAACCGTACCAACGTAAAGTACGAGGAGCTACCACAAAACTTAGTTAACGCTTTACTATCAACTGAAGATGTTCGTTTCAGAGACCATTCAGGAATAGACATCCGCGCTTTGTTAAGAGCTGTAAGAGGCCAACTACTTGGACAAGATGCAGGAGGAGCCAGCACCATCACACAGCAGCTAGCCAAAATGTTATTCACAGAAAAACCAAGCTCTGGGATAGACCGAGTTATGCAAAAATTAAAAGAGTGGATTATTGCGGTTCGACTTGAAAAACAGTACACCAAAGACGAAATCATAGCCATGTATTTTAACAAATACGATTTTGTGAATAATGCTGTCGGGATTAAATCTGCAGCACAAGTATATTTCAACTCAAGCCCAGCCGACTTATCCACCGTTGAATCTGCTATGCTGGTTGGCATGCTGAAAAATGCAGCTTTGTACAACCCTAATAGACGCGACTCGCTCACCAGAGCAAGAAGAAACATTGTGCTAGGTCAAATGGATAAGTACAATTTACTTGAAATTAATGAAAACCTAGACTCACTTCAGTCTTTGCCCATTGTTTTAGATTTTAAAAAAGCCAGTCATAACGAAGGGTTATCACCTTATTTAAGAGAATACTTGAGAGTTGGATTTTTAAAGGAATGGTGCGCTAAAAATAGCAAGCCTGATGGCACACCGTTTAATCTTTACACTGATGGCTTGAAAATATACACTAGTATCAACTCAACAATGCAAGGCTATGCAGAACAAGCCATGCGTGTTCATTTATCCTCCTTACAAAAAGATTTTAACAAACATTGGAAGGGCTACACAAACGCACCGTTTCCAAAAGATTTTGATCAAGAACAAATCGAACAGATTTTGAAGCAAGCCATGAGGCGTTCAGAACGGTATCGAAAATTGAAAAAAGCGGGAAAATCAAAAAATGAAATCAATACCATTTTCCGTAAAAAGGTTCCAATGACTATTTTCTCATGGAAAGGAGAAAGAGACACTTTGATGTCTCCAATAGATTCAATAAAGTATTATAAATACTTTATACACTCAGGAATGATGAGCATGGATCCAAAAAATGGACATGTAAAAGCCTATGTTGGAGGGATAAACTACAAACATTTTAAGTACGACCATGTTTCTGTAGGAAAACGACAAGTAGGCTCTACATTTAAACCATTCTTGTATTCAATTGCTATGCAGGAAGGTTATTCTCCTTGCTACCAAATACCCAATGTGCCTGTTGTTTTCGAAAAAGAGCAATGGGGACTAGAAAAAGATTGGATTCCTAAAAACTCGGATGAAAAATACGACGGAATGATGATGAGCATGAAGTTTGGCCTTGCAAATTCTATAAATACCGTTACGGCATACATCATGAAACAATTTGGCCCACACGTTGTTGTTGATTTAGCGCGAAAGATGGGAGTTAAATCAAAGCTGTCACCTGTTCCTTCTGTTTGTTTAGGTACTTTCGATCTTTCTGTTTATGAAATGGTTGGTGCATATGCAACCTTTGCCAATAAAGGAATTTGGACAGAACCCATAATTGTTACTCGAATTGAAGATAAAAACGGAGTTGTTATGGAAGATTTTAGCCCAAAAACCACAGAAGCAATGAGCGCCCAAACTGCCGATTTAATGGTCAGAATGTTACAAGGAGTGGTAGATGGTGTTGAAAACCCAGAAGACGGAACTAAAAAAGGAACAGGTGTTCGCTTGCGTTTTAGGTATCAATTTCAAAATGAGATTGGTGGAAAGACAGGAACAACACAAAACAATTCTGACGGATGGTTTATGGGCATCACTCCTAACTTAGTAACAGGAGTTTGGTCGGGTAATGAAGACAGGTCAGTGCACTTTAGAGACACCTATTACGGTCAAGGAGCCAACATGGCATTGCCAATATGGGCGGAGTATATGCAGCGGGTTTATGCCGATTCATTAGCCCTAGGTATTTACCCAGAAAAGTTTGATATCTCTAAGTCTGTTGACGTTCTTTTGGATTGTGGCGAACGTTTCCAAGAGTTTGAAGATAATCTTAATTTTGAAGAAGAATTTTAAGCAATGATAAACAAAGTAGTAAAAAACGTTGACCAGGCCCTAAAGGGCGTTGCGGACAATATGACATTCATGCTGGGTGGTTTTGGTTTGTGCGGCATACCAGAAAACAGCATTTCAGCATTAGCGAAATCAGGTATCAAAGGATTGACTTGCATCTCTAATAATGCAGGAGTTGACGATTTTGGCCTTGGTCTTTTATTGCAGAAACATCAGATAAAAAAGATGATTTCTTCTTATGTAGGAGAAAATGCTGAGTTTGAAAGGCAGATGTTGAGCGGTGAATTAGAGGTAGATCTCATCCCTCAGGGCAGCTTAGCAGAACGCTGTAGAGCGGGAGGAGCAGGCATACCGGCCTTTTTTACTCCTGCTGGCTATGGAACGGAAGTAGCCCAAGGAAAAGAGGTGCGAGAGTTTAATGGAAAACCACACATCTTAGAGTCAGCCTTAACGGCAGACTTTGCTTTTGTAAAAGCCTGGAAAGGCGATACTGCTGGAAATTTAATTTATAAAGGAACTGCACGCAATTTTAACCCAATGATGGCCATGGCTGGCAAAATCACGGTTGCAGAGGTAGAAGAGTTAGTACCAGCAGGAGAGCTTGATCCAGCACAAATTCACACACCAGGAATTTTTGTACAACGCATTTTTCAAGGGAAGGATTATGAGAAAAGAATCGAACAACGAACCCTAAGAATAAGAGAATAATGGCTTTAGATAAAAACGGAATCGCACAACGAATTGCACAAGAACTGCAAGACGGCTATTATGTGAACTTAGGAATTGGGATACCAACCTTAGTAGCTAATTATATTCCGCAAGGAATAGACGTAGAGTTTCAATCTGAAAATGGTGTTTTAGGGATGGGCCCTTTTCCATTTCAAGGAGAAGAGGATGCAGATCTCATTAATGCAGGAAAGCAGACCATTACTACCCTTCCAGGGGCGGTCTTTTTTGATTCTGCTACGAGCTTTGGAATGATTAGAGGACAGCATGTACAACTGACTGTTTTAGGTGCTATGGAAGTAGCTCAAAACGGAGACATTGCCAATTGGAAGATACCGGG
>CBFIDX010000006.1:0-72040 GCA_965661505.1 Flavobacteriales bacterium
TACTTAGGTGTATTTCAACGAAAATTTTATCTGATGAAATTGTTTTTTCTTCTGTTTTATTAATCGAAGCAAAAGGAGATTATATCCAAATTCAAGTAGAAAATGATAAGCCTCTTTTGGTACATTCTATGCTAAAAACGATAGAAGAAAAACTGCCAAAAGAACTTTTTTTAAAGATACACCGATCGTATATCATAAACCTTCAAAAGATTATCGATATCGAACACAACAGTGTTTTAATCGATAAAAAAGTGATTCCAATTAGTAGAACAAATAAATGGAGTTAATTAGAAGATTAAATTTGCTTTAATTTTTCTGCAAAGCCTTATTGTTTTTTATAATTTTACCTATCATAAAGACTAGTAATGATTCACACACTACTTTTTATTAGCACCCAAGAAATTTTTGTTATTCTTATTATCGTGGTGATGCTATTTGGCTCAAAAAAAATACCCGAACTGGCAAGAGGTTTAGGCAAAGGGATCCGAGAGTTAAAAGATGCATCTAACGAGATAAGACAAGAAATCCAAAGCAGTGCATCAGAGATCAAAAAAGAAGCGGACGATATTCGGAGGGATCTGGATAAATAATGGATTATCTTTTACTATTTATTGGAATTGCCTTATTGGCCTATGGTGGAGAGCTTTTGGTGAAGGGTTCAGTATCACTAGCACTTCGACTTCATATATCTACTTTGGTTGTGGGGATGACAGTGGTTTCTTTTGCTACATCGGCTCCAGAACTTTTGGTCAGTCTTGAAGCGGCTTTGAGTGATCATCCAGATATATCCCTGGGTAATGTGATTGGTTCCAATATTGCCAATATCGGTTTGGTCTTAGGTCTAACGGCTATTATTAGTCCATTGGCCGTACCCAAAGAAATATATCGTACTAATTACCCTATGTTATTAATAGTCTCTGTATTGTTTATGGCATTGCTTTACTTCTTCAAAGCCATTACTTTTTGGATGGGGATTTTATTTGTCATCTCTTTATTTGTTTTTGGTTTTTTAATTATCCAAAAATCCAGAAAAAATAATCCACAGACTCCACAAGATGATCCCTTATTACAAGAGGTTGTCTCATTTCCTTTATGGAAGTCTCTTTCGCTTTTGCTAGCAGGTGCTATTGCTCTGTACTTTGGTGCTGATTTGTTAGTAGAAAGTTCAGTAAGTATAGCAAGAGAATGGGGAGTTACTGAAAGAGTAATATCGCTTAGCCTAGTGGCTATCGGCACTAGCATTCCTGAATTGGCTGCTTCAATCATTGCCGCTATCCGAAAGGAGGAAACACTTGCTATAGGGAACTTGATAGGGTCAAATATATTTAATGTATTAGCTGTCTTAGGTATTACTTCTTTGGTTGTTGATATTCCTGTAATAGATTTAAAAATCCTTTCTAAAGATATATGGATCATGTTGGCTTTCGCACTTCTTTTATTTCCTATCATGCGGTTTTTGGATAAAAACAAAATCAATCGGGTAGAGGGTGTGTTATTATTTTTAGCCTATACATTGTACATATACTTCCTGTAAACCCTCTTTTTATTTTTTTAAGATAAAAGCTCTTTTTCCTTTTTATCTTTTACAAAATGTAGTTCATCGACAGCTTTTTTTTCCTACATCGAAAATATAATAATGGCTTATGATCTCGCTGCATATTTGCATCATTATTAACAATTAAAAATTTTATATTATGAAAACTTACAAGAAAATTTTAGTAGCTGCACTCTTATAGTTGTAGTAAGTGTATCTGCGAATGCACAAGATGATAACACAAACGCCCACAACATAGTTGTGAGCATTCTTGAAGTAGCACTTTTGGACTTAGAAGCCTCTGCAGGAACCTCGATTGAGTTAGGGCCAGATGCTCCGCTAGAAGCTGGAGAAATGAATTCTTTCCCATCGCAAGACAACAGTATTTGGTTGAACTATTCCTCTATAGTTAGAAGTACAACTGAGCCTTCAAGAAATGTGACAGTACAAATTTCCTCAGGTTCTGTACCTCTTGGAACATTTATTGAAGTAGAAGCTGCAGCAGATGCTGGCAATGGAGATGCTAGCATGGGTGCTCCTTCATCGGCTTTAACTTTATCTACTGCGCCTCAAAATATATTGACTGCAATTGGTAGTGCATACACAGGAGACGGCGTCAACTACGGACACAATATTTCTTACTCGCTGTTAACGAAGCAGCTTCAAATTATGCTACATTTTATGAGACAAGAGCAGATATTTTATCAGCTTCTGTAAAGTTGATGCCAGCTACTTCTCATTATAAAACGCACCAGCAATGGACCCTTTCGGTACACAGTAATGAACTAGAATGGCACCAAGAGTTACGGGCTTTGCATACGATTAAACGGTCATGGAAATAGCGAGTTTTCCGGCGTAACAGCCTATATCGGTTCCAAGAAATCCAATCGTTCCCTTCAGTGCTTGCCAAAGGGTGTGGCAGGATCAGCAACATCCCTATTCAGTTAAGCCTAGAGGGTGTATCTGTTACTATTCCAGTAAAGAATTACACAACAGAAATTTTCTTTACGATTTTACAGACCCCAAGTAAGTGTTTATACTATTGCTGATTTAACAGTCGTTACGATTCTCCCGGCAATCTTGTACGGATCTCCATTAGAAGCAGGTCTTCTGTCTTCTAGCCATCCTTTCCATCCTTTTTCTACGGTAATGATTGGGATGCGTATGGATGCACCCCTATCAGAAATGCCATAACTAAAGTCGTTAATAGAAGCCGTTTCATGTAAGCCTGTTAAACGCTGGTCGTTAAACTCGCCATACACTTCAATGTGTTCTTTAGTAACAGGTCGAAAAGCTTCACATACTTTTTCATATACCTCTTGCGAACCACATTCACGTAGCAGTGTGTTGGAGAAGTTTGCGTGCATACCGGAACCATTCCAATCTCCCTTGATGGGTTTGGGATGGTATTCAATGTAATATCCGTATTTTTCAGTTAATCTATCTAAAAGATAACGGGCTATCCAAAGTTCGTCTCCTGCTCTTTTAGCTCCTTTGGCAAACAGTTGGAATTCCCATTGTCCACAAGCAACCTCTTGGTTGATGCCCTCAAAATTGATTCCTGCTTCTATACAAAGGTCTGCATGTTCATCAACAATGTGTCTTCCATGGGTATTTCTGCCACCTACAGAACAATAGTACATTCCTTGAGGCCCTGGGTACCCACCCATTGGGAAACCTAATGGAAGTTGAGTGTCTGTATCCATGATGAAGTATTCTTGTTCAAAACCAAACCAGAAATCATTGTCGTCATCGTCAATTTTAGCACGTGCATTGGATAAATGAGGAGTACTGTCTGCGTTCAACACTTCGGTCATTACTAAATAACCATTTACTCTCTCAGGATCAGGAAAGATAGCCACTGGCTTTAACAAACAATCAGAAGAATTTCCTTCGGCTTGTTTAGTAGAGCTTCCATCAAACGACCAAATAGGACAGTCTTCAAGATTTCCGCTAAAGTCTTCTATAATTTTGGTTTTGCTACGCATATTTTGCGTGGGCTTATAACCATCTAACCAAATGTACTCAAGTTTAGATTTCATTGTGATTTTTATTGTTTCAAAAGGTGGATAATTAATAACAAATACAAAAGTATTTAGTTTGTGTTAGATATGCGAATTTTGTATTAAATTTTTTCAACAAATTATCAATAGCGGCACAAGCTGTTTTAAAATGGATAATTTCCTTATTTTAGCCAAAATTATATTTCGACATGAAAAACGTGTTAACCGTTTTATCCATACTTTTTGTTTTTAATATCTCCATTGCACAAGAGGGATATCAAAAGAAGACTAAAAAATCAAAAGCAGACCAAGCTTTTCTAGTACAAAACTACTACGATGCTGCTGCCCTTTACAAGGAAGCTTATTTGAAAGAAAAGAATAGAGCTAAAAAATCGGAGCTTACTTTTC
This sequence comes from Flavobacteriales bacterium, assembly GCA_965661505.1. Classification (GTDB taxonomy): domain Bacteria; phylum Bacteroidota; class Bacteroidia; order Flavobacteriales; family UBA7312; genus UBA7312. The sequence goes on from CBFIDX010000006.1 coordinate 3,946, forward strand.
TTCAGGCTGAATGTTGGCGAATGGTAGCTACACCACAATCTTTGAAGAAGGCTGAAAGCATGTACAAGCGATCAATCAAAGCTAAGTACCCCCATGCCGAAGTGTATTTGCGCTATGCTCAAGTATTGCACTTGCAACAAAAATTTGAGGAAGCCAAAGAGCAGTATCAAAAATACCAACAACTAAAACCAGAAGATGATCGGTCTGAAAGAGGCATAGAATCGTGTGATTTCGCTCGTGAAGCCTTGGATAACCCAAGTAGATACATTGTAGAGCCCCTCAATATTGCTAACTCCAGGGCAAACGATTTTGCTCCCTCTTTTGGTAGTAGCGATTACGATGTGTTGTTTTTTACCTCCGCTCGTGATGGAGGAGTGGGCAAAGGTGCTGATGGAGCCACGGGTCAATCTTATACCGACCTTTGGAGCGTTAAGCGTGATAGAAAAGGAAACTGGAGTAAGCCAGTGATTTTTCCTGAGCCAATGAATACTCCCGCACACGAAGCAGCAACCTCTCTTAATAAAAGAGGTAATGAAATGTATTTTACTCGTTGTGAGGAAAGTTCGAAGGAAAAGCCCATACCTACTTGTGAAATATACTTTAGTAAGAAAAAAGGCAAGGGCTGGATTGCTCCAGTATTGCTTCCACTTCCTTACGATAGCGTTACCACCTTTGGTCACCCCAGTATAAGTCAAGACGGCAAATTCCTATACTTTGCCTCTAACATGAAGGGAGGTCAAGGAGGAAAAGACATCTGGATGATAAAAAAGGTTAAACGCGATGAGTGGAGTGAACCCATCAACTTAGGAAATCAAATTAACACCAGTGGTGATGAGTTGTTTCCTTTTATCCATTCAGATGGAGCTTTGTATTTTGCATCTACTGGCCACGTTGGTATGGGTGGGATGGATATTTTTAAAGCTGAATTTGATATTGAAGGAACTCTTTTTTCAATTACCAATATGAAGAGTCCTATCAATTCTCCACAAGATGATTTTGGTATTATATTCGAAGAAAAAGACGAAAGAGGATACTTTGCATCCAACCGTTCTGATGGAAAGGGTGGAGATGATATTTATCAATTTAACTTACCCTCACTAATACTTACTATTTCTGGTGTAGCAACAGATGCTAATACCAACTCCATTATTAGCGGTGCAGAGGTTGCGTTATTAGGTACTGATGGGACAACAGCTACTGTTTTAACCGATAACAGCGGAAGGTATGAGTTTGGAAAAGAGGTTGTCGCCGAGGGGGTATCTTACGAGTTAACGATTTCTAAAGAAGGATACCTAAGTGCTACGGCAAACGAAACCACATTTGGAGTACGAGAGTCAAAAGACTTCACACTTGATATATCTCTAGATCCGGTTCGTAAAGAAATTATTTTACCAAGAATAGAGTATGATTTTAATAGTGCTCAACTTCGCCAAGAATCTAAAATTGCTCTTGATGCATTGATTACTGTTTTGATAGATAACCCAACGGTTATTATAGAGTTAAGATCGCATACGGATTTTAGAGCAGGACCTGAATTTAACCTTGAGCTTTCTCAAAGAAGAGCTCAGATATGTGTAGATTATATGTTGTCTAAGGGAATAGAGCCCGTACGGATCATTCCAATTGGAATGGGTGAAAAAGAACCTTATATCATGGATATAAAAGATGGGAGACTGAAAATGGCAGCGCTGCTAGACGAAGCATATATATCCAATCTTAAGAGAGAGAAAGATCAAGAAAAAGCACATCAATACAATAGAAGAACAGACTTTAAGGTGCTTGATAAATTCTATAATCCTGACACAGGTGAGATTTTAGAAATAGATAATTAGCATACAAGGTGATAACATAAAAGCGTCCCGAATCTTAACGGGATGCTTTTTTATTTGATAACAACTAATAAGTAGATGAGCGGAAATAGATACAACCAAAGAGGCGTCTCGGCTGATAAGGAAGATGTGCATGCAGCGATTAAAAATGTAGATAAAGGACTATTTCCAAAAGCATTTTGTAAAATCGTTCCTGATTATCTGACCGGCGATGATGACTACTGCATCGTGATGCATGCGGATGGTGCCGGCACAAAATCATCTTTAGCTTATATGTACTGGAAGGAAACAGGCGATTTATCTGTTTGGAAAGGAATAGCCCAAGACGCATTGGTTATGAATATTGACGATTTATTATGCGTAGGGGCTACGGATAATATTTTATTATCTTCTACAATCGGTCGTAATAAAAACCTTATTCCAGGAGCGGTTATTTCAACGATTATTAACGGTACAGAAGAATTATTAGAAGACCTTCGAAGTCATGGAATTGACATTCGATCTACAGGTGGAGAAACCGCCGATGTGGGAGACCTGGTACGTACCATAATTGTTGACTCTACAGTAGTAGCGCGCATGAAGCGTAGAGAAGTGATTACCAATGCCCATATTCAAGGGGGAGATGTAATTGTAGGATTAGCATCTTTCGGGCAATCTACTTATGAAGAAACCTACAATGGTGGTATGGGTAGCAATGGTCTTACCTCTGCTCGTCACGATGTCTTTCATAAAACATTAGCTCAAAAATACACTGAGAGTTTTGACCCCTCTGTTCCTTCAGACTTAGTGTATGCTGGAACGAAAAGCCTTACGGATGCTGTAGATGGCGTTCCAATAGATGCAGGTAAATTGGTTTTATCACCTACTAGAACTTACGCACCCATAATCAAAAAGATTTTAGCGCACCATAGATCCCATATACACGGAATGGTACACTGTTCAGGAGGAGCCCAAACCAAAGTGCTACATTTTGTAGAAGATGTACATGTAATAAAAGATAATCTTTTTCCTGTACCTCCGCTTTTTCAATTGATTCAGAAGCAATCTCAAACCGATTGGAAGGAAATGTATAAAGTATTTAATATGGGGCACCGTATGGAAATTTACCTACCACAAGCATATGCTAATGATATCATTACCATTTCAGAAAGTATGGGTGTAGCTGCCCGCATTGTTGGAAGGGTCGAGGCGCATAATGGAAAAAAATTAACTATTAAGTCCGAAAACGGAACTTTTACCTACTAATATGCTTGATAAACTAGATGCAATAAAAGAACGATTTGATGAGGTTGCAAAACTTATAGTAGATCCGAATATTATCTCGGACATGAAGCAGTACATTCAGCTCAACAAAGAGTACAAAGATTTAGAACCGATTATTGCAGCACATAAAGCGTATAAAAACCTTCTTTCCAACATAGAAAATGCTAAGGAGATGTTGAAGGATGAAGAGATGAAAGAGATGGCTAAGTTGGAGCTTGATGAATTGGTGCCTCTGCAAGAGGTAATGGAAGAAGACATCAAGGTGTTGTTGATTCCTAAAGATCCTGCAGATGCTAAAAACGCAGTGGTAGAAATTCGTGCAGGAGCCGGCGGTGATGAAGCCAGTATTTTTGCTGGAGATTTGTATCGTATGTACCTTAATTACGCAAGCAGTAAAGGCTGGAAGACAGAGTTAGTTGACACTGCCGAAGGTACTTCAGGCGGTTACAAAGAAATTATCTTCAATGTAAAAGGAGAAGATGTCTATGGTATGCTCAAATTTGAATCGGGTGTACATCGCGTACAGAGGGTGCCTCAAACGGAAACTCAAGGAAGGGTGCATACCTCAGCTGCTTCTGTTGTAGTCATGCCTGAGGCTGAAGAGTTTGATGTAGAGATTAAAGACGCTGATATTAGAAAAGACACTTATTGCTCTTCTGGTCCTGGAGGACAATCAGTAAATACGACCTATTCTGCTGTTCGTTTAACGCACATCCCAACGGGAATTGTAGCGCAATGTCAAGATCAAAAGTCGCAGCACAAAAATTACGACAAAGCGCTCAAAGTATTGCGATCTCGAATTTATGAAGTAGAGTTGCAAAAGCGTTTGGAAGAATTGGCCGGTAAACGAAAAACCATGGTGGCTACAGGAGACCGTTCGGCAAAAATTAGAACCTACAATTACCCCCAAGGTAGAGTAACCGATCACCGTATTGGATTAACCGAATACAACCTTCAAAATGTGATTAATGGCGATATTGAAAAATTTATTGAAGAATTGCAGCTAGCCGAAAATGCCGAAAAACTAAAAGAAGGAACAACTAGCGAAAGTTAAGATGACAGCCCAAGAACTTTTTCAGCAAATACAACAGAAGCGTTCCTTTTTATGTGTAGGATTGGATTCCGATATTAATAAAATACCGCCACACCTTTTAACTGCCGAGGACCCTATTTTTGAGTTTAACAAACAGATCATTGATGCAACAAAGGATTTATGCGTGGCTTACAAGCCCAACATTGCTTTTTACGAAAGCATGGGGGTAAAGGGATGGGAGAGCCTACACAAAACACTCGATTATATCCCACAAGAGATCTTTACCATTGCCGATGCTAAAAGGGGCGATATAGGCAATACCTCTAGTATGTATGCCAAGGCTTTTTTCGAAAGCATGAATTTTGATTCGGTAACGGTAGCCCCTTATATGGGTGCTGATTCGGTACAACCTTTTTTAGAGTTTAAAGGCAAATGGGCCATTGTTTTGGCTTTAACCTCTAATGCTGGCGGGCTCGATTTTCAGCTCACTCAAGACAAACAAGAGGAAAAACTCTATCAGAAAGTTTTAAGAACTGCTCAACAATGGGGAGAAAACATCATGTTTGTAGTCGGTGCTACCCGAGCCGAAATGCTACAGGAAATCCGTTCTATAGTGCCGAATAATTTCTTGTTGGTGCCAGGGGTTGGAGCGCAAGGCGGTAGCTTAGCCGAAGTAGCCCAAAATGGTTTAAACCAACAATGCGGTTTGTTAGTTAATTCATCCAGAGGAATCATTTATGCCAGCAAGGATGAAAACTTTGCACAAGCAGCTAGAAAAAAGGCCCTTGAGCTTCAACAGCAAATGGAACAACAATTGATTAAAAAAGGGCTCTAAATTTTTATACTGAGAGCCCGTCTATAATTAAGCTAAAAAAAATGTTATTTTTAGCAACAAATCATGAAATCTTTTCGTTTAAAGGACTCATGTAATCCTCCAACAATGAAAAAATATTTTCTTTTATCCTTAGCCTTCGTTGTGCTTAGTTTACAAGCACAAAGCCAAAAACACACCATTAGTGGTTTTGTACAAGATGCAGCCAGCGGAGAGCAGCTTTTGGGTGTTAATGTGATATGGAAAGATAAGATGCAAGGCACTACTACTAATACCTACGGATTTTATAGTATGACACTACCTGAAGGTGAGGCCGAAATCGTTTTTTCATACATTGGTTTTGATAAGGTGGTTAAAAAAATCAACTTGCAAGAAGATGTGCAAATAGACATTGAACTTTCCATGAGCTCGGCAGAAATTGCCGAAGTAACCGTCGTTGGTGAGGAAACCGTCGTTGACCGTACTCAAACATCGGTGGTGGAAGTGCCTGTACAACAAATTAAAAATATTCCGGCACTTTTAGGAGAAGTAGATGTGTTAAAGGCCATCCAGTTGTTACCGGGCGTTCAGTCGGGAGGAGAGGGTAGTAGTGGTTTTTATGTGCGTGGCGGAGGACCCGATCAAAACCTTATTTTACTAGACGGCGTACCTGTTTATAACGCTTCGCATTTATTTGGTTTTTTCTCGGTTTTTAATGCCGATGCTATCAAAAATGTTCGATTAACAAAAGGAGGTTTTCCAGCCCGCTATGGAGGTCGTCTTTCTTCAGTTTTAGAAATTGATATGAAGGAAGGAAACATGAAAAAAATAGAAGGAGAGGGTAGTGTAGGAATCGTGGCCTCTAAGCTGACTTTACAAGGCCCTATCATAAAAGATAAGACTGCTTTTATTATTTCAGGAAGGCGCACCTATATTGACCTTTTGGCACAGCCCTTTATAAAAAGTGCAACCGACGGAAACTCAACCGGAGGCTATTTCTTTTATGATTTAAATGCTAAGCTCAACCACAAGTTTTCAGAAAAGGATCGATTATACCTCAGTGCCTATAGTGGAATAGATCGTTTTTACGTTAGAGATAAGGAAACAAATGAGGGCTATACTAGCGAATCGGATATGGGCTTAAATTGGGGAAATATTACTTCTGCATTGCGATGGAACCATCTTTTTAGCAATAAATTATTTAGCAATACTACCCTAACTTATAGCCGTTACCTTTTTGATACTGCTTTTGAGTTTAAAGATGAGCTTCCCGATGGAAAAGATGAGATACGTTTTCGGTATTTTTCAGGAATAGAAGATTATGGTGCTAAAATAGATTTTGACTACCTACCCAATCCAAATCATTATGTTCGGTTTGGTCTGAACCACACCTATCATACTTTTTCGCCTGGCAGTATGGATATTTACATTTACGAAATAGATTCTGTATTAACCGATTCATCATTCAACTTTTCAGAAAAGCTATATGCCCATGAATCTTTTTTATACATAGAAGATGAAATAAAAGTGAATGATCGCTTAAAGATAAACCTAGGCTTACACGCAGGTGGGTTTTACGTGAAAGAAAAGTTTTATCAATCTTTGCAACCCCGTTTTTCTTCGCGTTACCTCATTAATAAAGACTGGTCTTTAAAAGTATCTTATGCCGATATGAAGCAAAACATACATTTGTTAAGTAATACCAGCGCAGGTATGCCTACCGATATTTGGGTTCCTAGCACCGATTCCGTTCCTTCACAACATTCTCGTCAAATTGCAGCTACCCTAAATCATAATTTTAAAAAGGGTGCCTACGAAATTAGTTTAGAAGGCTATTACAAAACCATGGATAAGCTAATTACCCTCAAGGAAGGATCTCAAATTATTGGTTTTGAAGATTGGCAAACTAAGGTGGAAACGGAAGGAGAGGGGAAGTCATATGGGGTGGAGTTGTTTTTGCAAAAGAAAAGAGGTAAAACAACTGGGTGGATTGGATACACTTGGTCGTGGAGTTGGCGTAAATTTCAAAATGTTAATTTAGGAGAGTGGTACCCTTATAAATACGATAGAAGACATGATTTTTCGTTGGTTTTATCACATAAGTTCAATGAAAAAGTGGATATCGGTTTAACGTGGGTTTACGGCACAGGATCTAACATAACCATGATGGATGCCCGCTATCCGGAAATTGATTTTAACGGTAACATAGGTGTTTCAGCTGATAAATTTAATGAAATACAATATTACAGCAATCGAAATAATTATCGCATGGCATCCTATCATCGCTTAGATATTGGAGCTAATTTTCATAAAAAGAAAAGATGGGGAGAGCGTACTTGGAGCATTGGTGCTTACAATGCATATAATAGAAAAAACCCTTACTACATCTATTTCGAAGATCAAAATACCTACAATAGCGATGGAACCTATACTTCCGAAAGCGTGGCTAAACAGGTTAGCTTATTTCCTGTTATCCCATCGATATCCTATCATTTTAAATTCTAAGTAATCATGAAAAAAACACATTATATTATTGTTTTAGCGTTTATTTTAAATAGTTGTGACAACATGTCGTTAACTGTCGATTTGGATTTACCTCCCCACGATTCTCAATTAGTTGTTAATGCTGTTTTACAAGCCGGTGATGATCTGTCCAAAGTATATGTCAGCCATTCCTTAGACCCTGTTTCATTAAATCAATATACCCAAATTGATGATGCATCGGTTGTTTTAAAAGAAAACAATACCATCATAGATGATCTAACATATCAGCAAGATCCTAGTTCAGGCGCAGAGAATACTTTTTGCTATGTGACGGAGGTGTTGCTAGAAGAAAACAAAAGCTACCAAATAGAAGTTAGCCATGCTAGCTATCCAACAGCTACAGCTCAAGAAAAAATCCCTACTCCAGTTAATATTCAGTCTGTAGAATTAGGAGCATTATCTTCTTATCAGCAAGCTTGTAATTTTACGATTAACGACCCCGCCGGAATCGATAATTATTACTTGCTTAGGCTAAAATTTAAAGAGAAAGAAATGATTTGGGGAGAAGATCCTGCCAAGTGGTATGGGTTGAACTATGAAAGCAACGAGCCCTCTTTTGAGGGAAATAATCCTTTTGATGAAGAAACTCAAGGAAGAAAAGTATTGTTTAACGACCAGCTTTTTGATGGCACCAATAAAACCTTCTCACTAAATATAGTATATGATTTTTTCAATGATTTTGAATTTGAGGAAGAAATTTTTTATGTGGAATATGAAGAAATAGATTCAATAAAAGTTGTTTTATATTCTGTTTCTGAAGCGTATTACAATTACCATCAAAGCAGAAGATTGCAGAATCAAAGTGATGGATCAGCAATTTTAGGAGCTGAGCCCGTGGTGGTTTATAACAATATTCAAAACGGTTTTGGCATTTTTGCTAGCAAAAGTAAAGATGAGTTTAGCGTAGAAACCGAATAGTTTTTATATTTTAGAGGGGTCATGAACGAGGCTCTTCTTCATTATATTTGGCAACATCGACGCTATGCTCCCTTGCATTTACAAACCCAATGCGGACAAAAACTTCAAGTTTTAAAAACAGGACAGCTTAACCGAAATGCTGGTCCAGATTTCGAAAATGCGCACATCAAACTAAACGCTATCGAATGGGTAGGCCATGTAGAAATCCATCAAAAATCATCTGATTGGCATCAACATCAGCATCAAAAAAATCCAGCATACAATAACGTTATCCTTCATGTAGTATGGCACGACGATATGAAAATACGTACTAACTCAGGAGAGCTGGTGCCAACATTGGTTTTAAAGAACATTGTTGAAGAAGAACTATTAGGCCGATACCATTTTTTGATGAAAAATAAAGCGTGGATCCCTTGTGAAAAAAGTATTGGAAAAGTGCCTGTAATCTACCTCAATCATTTTTTAGAACGCCTGCTTATTGAACGCTTACAACAGAAAACACATAAAATAGAAAAGGTGCTAGATCAAAAAAAGAATGATTGGGAAGAAGCTTTTTATCAGTTTTTATGTAGAAGTTTAGGACTTAAAATTAATGCTGAGGCTATGTTTCGTTTAGCTCAGCTTTTGCCACAAAAGGTACTTGCAAAGCACAGTAACAATTTCATTCAGTTAGAAGCTTTATTGTTTGGTGTCGCTGGGTTTTTAACAAAACCTCAGGACGATTACAGTCGTATGTTAATGAAAGAATACCTTTTTTTGAAACATAAATACAGGCTACAAGAAATGAATGTAGTGGAGTGGAAATTTTTGCGATTAAGGCCGGCCTCTTTCCCAACCCTCCGTTTGGCACAATTAGCCGCTTTACTACATCAGCACAATCGATTATTTTCTAAATTACTACACGCCACTTCTATAAAAGAAATAGAGACCTTGTTTAGCGTACATACCTCCGACTATTGGAAAACACATTATCGTTTTGGGATAGAAAGTAAGAGCCGTTTAAAAACAATTGGAAATCAACGAATCAAAAGTATAATTATCAATACGTTAGCACCTTTTTATGTGCTGTATTCAAAAAACAAACAATTGCCTCGATTTCAATATAAATCACTCGCTGTTCTAGCCGATTTAGAGGCAGAGAACAACACCATTGTTAGAAGGTTTGAAGAACGTGGTGTCACTGTTACAAGTTCGGCACAAAGCCAAGCACTCTTACAGTTAAAAGAAAAGTATTGCGATATTAAAAAATGTTTAAATTGCAGCATTGGTAATCATTGGATAAATAAATGCTGAGTTCTATCTTTCATTTTTTTCAAAAACAATTTTTTGGAGTAAGTGCTTGGTGGGGTAGCGTACTAGGAATCAAGCCTTCTTACGTTCGTTTATTCTTTATTTATTTCTCATTTGTTAGTTTTGGAACCCCGCTGGTTTATTTAATGATGGTTTTTCTTTTAAGAATCAGAAACCACTTTAAATACCGTAAGCGGCCCAGTGTTTTTGATTTATAGTTTTTAGTAGATGTTTGATATTCAAATTACACTTACCATTGTTTTATTATTTATTGAGATAGTTGCATTTGCTTGGTTAATAATTGATATGCGTAAGTCTAAACAAAAGCAAAATAAAATCATTGAACTTGAGCACCAGATTCTACTACTTGAAGAATCCATTATTGATCAAGAAAAAAATATTATTTCTGAAATAAAAGAGTTAAAAGAAATAGTAAAAAAGAAAAAATGACAGAAGGAAAGCTATTAGGTGTTTGTGCTTGGCTATCAGATAAGTTTGAATTGGATGTAACCGGACTCAGACTTCTTTTTGTAGCTGCTGCCATACTTGGCTTTGGCTCACCGATCATTCTGTACCTTATTCTTTATCTTTTAAAACCCAAGGGATATTAATGCGTAAACGAATATTGATAACTGGTAGTAATGGGTTGCTGGGTCAAAAATTGATCAAAGCACTAGCTCCTAAACATATAGTGTTAGCTACCTCAAAAGGCCCATGTCGCATTCTTCATAAAAAAGGGTTTGAATACAAAGAGCTCGATGTAACCGATAAAATTGCAGTAAAACAGCTCATTGCTGATTTTAGGCCTGACGCTGTCATTAATACTGCTGCCATGACAAATGTAGATGCCTGTGAAGAGCAAACAGACGCATGTGACCAGTTAAACGTATTGGCTGTTCAGTATTTAGCCGATGCATGTTTGTCAGTCAAAGCACATTTACTACACCTTTCTACAGACTTTATTTTTGATGGAGAAGACGGTCCTTACTAAGAGGAAGATCAAGCTAATCCGATAAGCTACTACGGTCTGTCAAAATGGAGATCGGAACAAATCTTGCAAAACCATGATTGTGATTGGACCGTACTTAGAACCATCATTGTTTATGGTACAGCTGATGATTTAAGTAGAGGCAACATTGTGTTGTGGGGAAGAGGAGCACTCAAAAAACAGGAGCCTCTTAATATTATTGACGATCAATATCGATCACCTACTTTAGCTGAAGATTTGGCTCAGGCGTGCCTTTTAGTAATAGAGAAAAAGGCTTTGGGCGTTTACAATGCGTCCGGAAAAGACATTATGAGTATCTTTGAAATGATACAACGAATGGCTGATTTTTATAAATGTGATAAATCCATTATCAACCGTATTTCTACAGCCACATTAAATCAAAGAGCAAAAAGGCCTCCTAAAACAGGTTTTATTCTAGATAAAGCGATTACTCAATTAGGCTATAAGCCCCATTCCTTCGAAGAGGGTTTAGCCATTATAGAACAACAAATTTTAAAACAAGAAAATCAATCCAACTAAAATGAAACAAAAAGCTACACTTTTGTTATTAATGCTAACATCAAAACATCTTTTAGCACAAACATTAAGCGATCAGATTAATGGTTTTTTTGAACCCATTGTAGCCATTATGGCCAAAGTGATTTTTTGGGATCCAATTGCTGCATTAGGCTTTGAGCTTGAGTCCAGCATCCCTATCGTAGTAGTTTGGTTAGTTTTTGGGGCCCTTTTTTTTACACTAAAGATGAATTTTATCAATATTCGTGGTTTTAAACACGCTATCGAATTGGTAAGAGGGAAATTTGATGACCCCAAAGATCAAGGAGAGGTATCTCATTTTCAAGCACTGGCAACCGCTCTTTCCGCAACAGTAGGGTTGGGTAACATTGCTGGTGTTGCGGTAGCTATTACCCTTGGCGGCCCTGGTGCTACTTTTTGGATGATTGTAGCTGGGCTGCTGGGCATGTCCTCAAAATTTGTAGAATGTACTTTGGGGGTAAAATATAGGGTAGTAAATGAAAACGGTGAAGTATCCGGGGGGCCTATGTACTACTTAAAAAATGGACTAGCAAAATATGGGCTGGGCAATCTAGGTAAAGTATTGGCTGTTATTTTTGCTATCCTCTGTATAGGAGGCTCTTTTGGCGGTGGAAACATGTTCCAAGCAAACCAAGCTTATGCTCAGCTTTCTGGTCAGTTTCCTATGTTGCAGGGCAATGGTCCAATGTTTGGATTTTTATTAGCTATTTTAGTAGGTACGGTAATCATAGGTGGTATAAAATCAATCGCTAAAGTGACAGAAAAAATAGTGCCTTTTATGGCAGGTCTTTATGTCCTTGCAGCATCCATCATTATCGCTGTTAATTTTGGTCAAATAGGTGCGGCATTTGCCATGATTATCGAAGGAGCTTTTGCACCATCAGCTGCTTTTGGTGGTTTTATTGGCGTTTTAATTCAAGGATTCAGAAGAGCAGCATTTTCTAATGAGGCAGGAGTAGGTTCCGCCTCTATTGCTCACTCTGCAGCTAAAACCAATCAGCCCGTTAGTGAGGGGATAGTTTCTTTATTAGAACCACTCATCGATACCGTTGTCATTTGTACCATGACAGCTTTAGTGATTATTATAACTGGTTTTTCTGGCGTTCAGGGTATTGAGGGTGCACAACTTACTTCACAGGCATTTGGAAGTGTAATTTCTTGGTTTCCTTATGTATTGGTTATTGCCATTTTCCTTTTTGCTTTCTCAACAATGATCTCATGGTCTTACTATGGCTTAAAGTCTTGGACGTTTCTTTTTGGAAGTTCCAAAAAATCTGAGATAACTTATAAATTGATCTTTTTAATTTTCATTATTATTGGTTCTTCAGTAAGTTTAGGTGCAGTAATCGACTTTTCAGATATGATGATCTTAGCCATGGCTTTTCCAAACATCCTAGGATTGTTAATTCTTTCTAAAGAAGTGAAAATAGATATGAAAGAATATTTTTCAAAAATCAAAACAGGAGTTATAAAAAAATACAAATAAGGCCATGGGGTAAAGCGTGAAATAAAAAACTTCTTTTCTTACAACAAACGACAGCGAATGGGGATATTCGTACTCTTGTTTGTGCTCCTTTTTTTACTTGTTGCAAGAGAAAATATGCATCACTTTGTGGAAACAACAGTGTATGATTTTTCAGAGTTTCAAAAAGAACTTGAGCAATTGAGTCATAAGAAAGAAATGCCAGGGATAGAAGTTGCTCCTGCAAAAAAACCAATTCTAAAACAGTAAAACCACCTAAACCGTTTGTTGAAATTGAAGTTAACTCTGCCGATACTATCCAATGGAAAATGTTAAAAGGGATAGGTCCTGTTTTTGCAAATCGAATTTGTAAGTTTCGAAACATATTGGGTGGTTTTTATAAACTAGAACAACTTTTAGAAGTATATGGAATGGATTCGTTAAGATATGAGGAGATTTTTCCTTTTTTGAGTCTAGATCGACATTTGCTACGTCAGATAACTCTTAACAATACAACTGTTCAGGAGTTAAAAAACCATCCTTACCTTAGTTACCATCAAGCCAAAGCAATCATGCAATTTGCAAAACAACACGGTCCTTATCAACAGTTGGAAGACCTTCTTCAAATTGAGTTGATAGAGCCAGTCGATTTTCGTAAAATTGTACCCTATTTAAAACTACATGCTACAGCAAAAGATACAGTCCATAATTAGAGATGTTCCAAACTTCCCAAAAGAAGGAGTTACTTTTAAAGACATAACCCCATTACTTGCTAATCCAATATTATGCTCAGAAATAATTGAAGAGATGAAAAATCGCTTAAAAACCATTGAAATTGATGCTGTAGTTGGAGTGGAAAGTAGAGGTTTTTTATTTGGAATGATGCTGGCCAGCGCATTGAGAGTACCTTTTGTTCCTGTCAGGAAAAAAGGAAAATTACCATTTAAAACGATTCATCAAAACTACCAATTAGAGTACGGTTCTGCAACTTTAGAAATTCATTTGGATGCCTTAAAAAAGGATTGGAAGGTTTTGGTGCACGATGATCTTTTAGCAACAGGAGGAACTGCCTTTGCGACAGCACAATTAGTCAATCAGCTTGGAGCAAATGTGAGTGCATTTGCTTTTATTATAGAGTTGTCTTTTTTAAATGGAAAAGAAAAATTAGATATCTTTACAGATAAGGTCATAAACATAGTTCAATATTAAATAAGATGGATTTCACTTACAACGAAAATCAAAAAATGATTACCGACATGATTCGTTCGTTCGGAGAGCAGCACATTAGCCCTTTTGTCAAAGAGTGGGATGAACATCAAACGTTTCCTGTGGATGTTTTTAAGAAATTAGGTGAGTTGGGTTTGATGGGTGTGTTAGTGCCCCAGGAATATGGAGGATCGGGTTTTACTTACAAAGAATATGTTACAGCTATTGAGGAGTTGACAAAACTAGATCCTTCAATTGGTTTGTCCATGGCAGCTCATAATTCATTATGCACTGGTCATATTTTGCAGTTTGGTTCCGAAGAGCAGAAGCAAAAGTATTTACCCAAACTAGCTACCGCCGAATGGGTGGGAGCTTGGGGTTTAACAGAGCATAATACAGGTTCTGACGCTGGAGGTATGCATACTACGGCCGTAAAAGAGGGAGACGAATGGGTGCTAAATGGAGCCAAAAACTTCATCACTCACGCCATAAGCGGAGATGTTGCTGTAGTCATTGTCAGAACTGGCGAAAAAGGCGATTCTCATGGAATGTCTGCTTTTATTATAGAAAAAGGAACAGTCGGTTTTAGTTCAGGTAAAAAAGAAGATAAATTAGGAATGCGAGCTTCCGAAACCGCCGAACTGGTTTTTGATAATTGCCGAATTCCTGATGCCCAACTTTTAGGTAAGGTAGGAGAAGGGTTTATTCAGGCAATGAAAGTTTTGGATGGGGGTAGAATTTCTATAGCAGCCCTTTCTTTAGGAATCGCTAAAGGAGCATATGAAGCCTCCTTAAAATATGCAAAAGAACGGATACAATTTGGCAAACCCATTGCGGAACACCAAGCCATTGCATTTAAACTAGCCGATATGGCCACCACCATTGATGCGGCAGAATTATTAACTTATCAAACCGTTTCTAAAAAAATAAAAGGAGAAAACGTAACATTAGAAGGGTCAATGGCAAAGTACTATTCTTCAGAAATTGCAGTAAAAATTGCTAATGACGCAGTGCAAATACATGGTGGTTATGGTTTTACAAAAGATTTTCCTGTCGAGCGTTTTTACAGAGATGCTAAGCTATGTACAATAGGTGAAGGAACTTCTGAAATCCAAAAAATAGTAATTGCAAAACAAATTTTGAAGTAAGGGTTGTTAGAGTAGTAGATATTTGTATATTTGCAGCCCAAATTAAGTAACAAGAATGATAATTATTCCAGTAAAAGACGGAGAATCTATTGACAGAGCGCTGAAACGTTTCAAGAAGAAATTCATGAAAACAGGCACGATGAAAGAACTTAGAAACCGTAGAGAGTACACTAAGAAATCAGTAGAACTTCGTTCGCAGCGTATAAAGGCTGCTTATAAAGAGCAATTAAGAAGAGAAGAAGATTAGTCCAAATATCTTCTTGACACACTTCAGAGACTTTGTTGACCTTGTAATAATTTATTGTTACATTCGTTAAATTACAAAGTCTCTTTTATTTTATATGGTTCTTGATGAATTTCTTAAATACCTACAACTAGAGAAACGTTATTCTCCTCATACGATCAGGGCATATCAAGTCGACTTATCACAGTTTCAAGAATTCTTGAAAGAGGCCTACAATAGCACTTTGATAAAAGCAGATCACGCTATGTCGCGCTCTTGGTTAGTTCAAATGTTAGAGTATGGAATATCACCCAGAACAGTACACCGTAAGATAACAGCTCTAAAAACATTTTATAAATTTTTACTCAAAGAAGAAAAGCTACAAATCGACCCTACCTTAAAAATTGTTCTTCCCAAGATGACTAAAAAATTACCTCATTTTGTGGAGCAAGAACAAATGAATGTGTTGTTGGACGACTTGCCTTTTGAAAAGGGATATGAAGGAAGCCGTGACAAGCTAATTTTGGAGTTGTTTTATTCGACAGGTATGCGGCAATCAGAATTGATCAATATTAAAATCAACCACATTGACTTCTCTAGTGGATTAATAAAAGTTATAGGTAAACGAAACAAAGAGCGCTTAATTCCGTTAACTAATGAGTTAAGTCAAAAGATAAATGCGTTTATGAATCTACGAACCGAATTGCCCAATAGTGAGTCACCGTTTTTATTGCTAACGCTTAAAGGAAAAAAGTTATACCCTTCTTTGCTCTATAGAATGGTAAATCACTATCTTGGGCAAGTCACAAGTTTAGATAAAAAAAGCCCACATGTGTTGCGACATACTTTTGCTACGCATATGTTGAACAATGGCGCTGATCTCAATGCAATCAAAGAGCTTTTAGGTCATGCAAGTTTGTCGGCTACTCAGGTCTATACGCACAATTCGATTGACAAGTTGAAAAAAGTGTATAAACAAGCTCATCCCAGAGCTTAAAAGATTAAAATTATGGAAATTAGAGTTCATTCAATTCATTTCGATGCAGACAAAAAATTATTAGAATTTATAGATCGCAAAGTTGAAAAGTTAACTGTCTTTGATGATAAACTGATGAGTGGAGAAGTTTTTCTTAGAGTAGAGAAAGCAAATGATGACTCCAACAAGGTAGCAGAAATCAAGATAAAAACCCCAGGCTCAGAGCTATTTGCTAAGAAACAATGCGCTTCTTTTGAAGAAGCTACTGACCTAGCAGTTGATGCTCTACGTAAGCAAATTAAAAAGAACAAAGAAAAAGTACGAGGAATTTAGTCCTATTTTCATCTAGTAAATCATATTTTTAAAAAATACTTATTTAGTTTTTGTCTAAAACGAAAACTTTAATACATTTGCAGTCCCTTTTTGGAGGGGCTGTTTTTTATTTATTGAAATTGCCGCTATAGCTCAGTTGGCTAGAGCAGCTGATTTGTAATCAGCAGGTCGTGGGTTCGAGTCCCTCTAGCGGCTCAGTTCTTTACTAAAAGAGCTACATTAAACGTTGGGGAGATACTCAAGCGGTCAACGAGGGCAGACTGTAAATCTGCTGGCTACGCCTTCGTAGGTTCGAATCCTGCTCTCCCCACTTAGCTTTATAAGCGGGAGTAGCTCAGTTGGCTAGAGCATCAGCCTTCCAAGCTGAGGGTCGCGGGTTCGAATCCCGTCTCCCGCTCTATAAACAAGCCGATGTAGCTCAGGGGTAGAGCGTTTCCTTGGTAAGGAAGAGGTCACGGGTTCAAATCCCGTCATTGGCTCTAAATGAAGAACAGCAACAAACAAAAAGGAAAAAAAAGGATTTATTTAACTAAAATAGCTAGCTATGGCAAAAGAGAATTTTAATCGAACCAAACCACACTTGAATATTGGTACGATCGGTCACGTTGACCACGGAAAAACTACCTTGACTGCCGCTATTACTAAAGTTTTGGCGGACGCTGGATTAGCACAAGCTCAAGCGTTTGACTCTATCGACAACGCTCCAGAGGAAAAAGAAAGAGGTATTACAATTAACACTGCTCACGTTGAGTACGAAACAGCAAACAGACATTACGCGCACGTAGACTGTCCAGGTCACGCCGATTACGTAAAGAACATGGTTACTGGTGCGGCTCAAATGGATGGTGCTATCCTAGTATGTGCTGCAACTGATGGCCCAATGCCTCAGACACGTGAGCACATTCTACTTGCTCGTCAGGTAGGTGTACCAGCAATCGTTGTTTTCATGAACAAGGTTGATATGGTAGACGACGAGGAATTATTAGAATTAGTTGAAATGGAAGTGAGAGAATTGCTTTCTTTCTACGATTATGACGGAGACAACACACCAGTAGTAGCTGGTTCTGCACTAGGTGCATTGAACGGTGAGGCTAAATGGGTTGACACCGTTATGAATCTAATGAATTCTGTTGACGAATTTATTCCAGAGCCTGTTCGTGATAATGAAAAAGACTTCTTGATGCCTATCGAGGATGTGTTTACAATTACAGGACGTGGTACAGTTGCTACAGGCCGTATCGAAACAGGTGTTGCAAATACTGGAGATACTGTTGATATCATTGGTATGGGTGCAGAGAAACTTGCCTCTACTGTTACTGGTGTTGAAATGTTCCGTAAGATACTCGATAGAGGTGAAGCGGGAGATAACGTTGGTATTTTACTTCGTGGTATTGAGAAATCAGACATCAAAAGAGGAATGGTTATCTGTAAGCCAGGTTCTGTAACCCCTCATACTAAGTTTAAAGCTGAGGTTTATATCCTTAAAAAAGAAGAGGGTGGACGTCATACTCCATTCCATAACAAATACCGTCCACAGTTCTATTTAAGAACGACAGACGTAACTGGCGAAATTCAACTTCCTGATGGAACTGAAATGGTAATGCCAGGTGATAACTTGACAATTACTGTAGAGTTGATCAACAAAGTTGCGATGAGTGTTGGTTTACGTTTTGCTATCCGAGAAGGTGGTAGAACAGTTGGCGCTGGTCAAATTACGGAGATCGTAGAGTAATACAGTCTTAACTAATGGCGTAAAGGAAAGGTCTATTTAGGCCTTTCCTATCGCTGTTTTTACGGGTGTAGCTCAATTGGTAGAGTAGTGGTCTCCAAAACCATTGGCTGGGAGTTCGAGTCTCTCCACCCGTGCATTAAGTAAAGAAAAATGGCAAAATTCGTTACATACATAAAAGAGTCGGCAGACGACCTTGTAAACAAAGTATCCTGGCCTACTTGGAAAGAGTTGCAAAACAGTTCAGTTGTAGTTGCAGTGGCATCTTTAATTATTGCACTGGTAGTATATTTAATGGATGTAAGCTTCCGAAATGTGATGGAAGTTTTTTACGGCTTGTTTTAATAGAAAGCAATGGCAACAGTAGAAAAAAAGTGGTACGTAGTTAGAGCTATAGGCGGACAAGAGAAAAAGGTTTGTACGTACATAGAGAATGAGATATCTAGACTAAAACTAGAAGATTTTATCGCTCAAGTATTAGTGCCTACTGAACGAGTTTTTCAAATAAGAAATGGGAAAAAAGTAAGCAAAGAGCGTAATTTTTTCCCTGGATATATTTTGATAGAAGCCAATTTAATAGGAGAAATACCACACACTATTAAGGCAATCCCTGGAGTAATCGGTTTTTTAGGAGCTACTAAAGGAGGGGAACCCGTTCCTATGAGGCAATCTGAAGTGAACCGTATTTTAGGAAAAGTTGATGAGTTAGCACTCAGTGACGAAGAAATGGTGATTCCTTTTGTTGTTGGAGAATCGGTAAAAGTTGTCGATGGACCCTTCAACACATTTAGTGGAATTATTGAAGAGATTGATGAACAAAAGAAAAAGCTTAGAGTAATGGTCAAGATTTTCGGAAGAAAAACACCCGTTGAACTGAGCTTTATGCAAGTTGAAAAAGAATAATTTTATTATAATGACGAATCAAGAATTTGATGAGTAAGCTTCCAACTCTTATTATTTTCAAAGATTCATAATCAATTAAAAATGGCAAAAGAAGTAAGTAAAATCGTTAAATTACAGGTTAGGGGAGGTGCTGCGAATCCGTCGCCACCGGTTGGACCCGCTTTAGGTGCCGCTGGAGTTAATATCATGGAGTTCTGTAAGCAGTTCAATGCTAGAACACAAGATAAACAAGGAAAAGTGTTACCTGTTGTAATTACTGTTTATGTTGACAAATCATTTGAGTTTGTTATCAAAACAGCACCTGCAGCAGTTCAACTTTTGGAAGCAGCAAAAAAGAAAAAAGGTTCTGGAGAACCAAACCGTAGTAAAGTTGCCTCTGTTACTTGGGATCAAGTAAGAGCAATTGCTGAGGATAAAATGCCTGACCTGAATGCATTCTCCGTTGATTCCGCAATGAATATGATTGCCGGAACAGCACGTAGTATGGGTATCACAGTAAAAGGTGGAACAGCACCAACAAACAACTAAAACTATGGCAAGATTAAGTAAAAAGAGAAAAGAAGCAATCGCTAAAATTGACAAGAACAAAGCCTATTCTGTAGCTGAAGCAGCTGGATTAATGAAAGAACTTTCATCAACGAAGTTCGATCCTTCAGTAGATGTTGCAGTTAAATTAGGTGTTGATCCACGACAAGCCAACCAAATGGTAAGAGGTGTGGTAACATTGCCTCACGGTACTGGAAAAGACGTTAAAGTATTAGCTCTAGTAACTCCTGACAAAGAAGCAGAAGCTAAAGAAGCAGGTGCTGATCATGTTGGTCTAGATGAGTACATTGCAAAAATTAAAGACGGCTGGACTGATATTGACGTTATTATTACAATGCCAGCAGTGATGGGTAAAATTGGTGCACTTGGACGTGTTTTAGGACCAAGAGGTTTAATGCCAAACCCTAAAACAGGTACCGTAACAATGGAAGTTGGGAAAGCTGTTTCTGATGTAAAGAAAGGAAAAATTGACTTCAAGGTTGATAAGTTTGGAATTATCCACGCTGCTATTGGTAAAGCATCTTTTGAAGCCAACAAGTTAGAGGAAAATGCCAACGAGTTGCTTTCTACCATTGTAAAGTTAAAACCAACAGCTGCAAAGGGAACTTATGTACAAAGCGTATCCATGTCTAGTACCATGAGCCCTAGTGTACGAATTGATGAAAAATCGATCTCCTAAATCATTAAGACATGACAAGAGAAGAAAAAAATAAAGCAATTGACAGTTTAAATACACAATTGTCTGAAAACAAAAACTTTTATTTAACCGATATTTCAGGACTAACCGCTGAAAGTAACAGCGACCTTAGACGCCTTTGTTTTAAGAAAGATGTTCAGATTCAAGTAATCAAGAACACACTTTTGAGAAAAGCAATGGAAAAAAATGATGTTGACTTTGCAGAGCTATACCAAGCCCTAAAAGGAAATACAGCCATTATGTTTGCTGAAGCTGGAAATGCGCCCGCTAAAGTGATTAAGGAGTTTAGGAAAAAACAAGACATGCCCATTTTAAAGGCTGCATTCATTGAAGAAAGTGTCTACTTTGGTGATGACCAAGTAGAAGTATTATCTTCACTGAAGTCGAAAGACGAGTTGATTGGAGAAATTATTTCGCTTTTACAATCACCTCCGAAAAATGTTATTTCCTCGCTTCAGTCAGGTGGCAGTAAGCTTTCCGGAATATTGAAAACATTAGCTGAGAGATCAGAATAATTATAACCTACAGTGATACGCACCACTGTTTTATTTAATGCTTCCACATTAATAATAAAAAAAGTAAGAATATTTAAACCAAATTAAAATGGCAGATTTAAAAACTTTCGCAGAACAGTTAGTAAACTTAACTGTAAAAGAAGTAAACGAATTAGCTGATATCTTAAAAGACGAGTATGGGATTGAGCCAGCTGCTGCTGCAGTAGCTGTTGCAGGTCCTGCTGCTGGTGGCTCCGATGGCGGTGCTGAAGAGAAATCAGAATTTGATGTAATCCTAAAAGCAGCTGGTGGTTCTAAACTAGCGGTTGTGAAACTTGTTAAAGAACTAACAGGATTAGGTCTTAAAGAAGCTAAAGAAATCGTTGACGGTGCACCTAAAGCAATCAAAGAAGGTGTCGCTAAAGACGAAGCTGAAGCGATTAAGACACAGCTTGAAGGAGCTGGTGCTGAAGTAGAGCTTAAATAAGTTCGCTTAGCCCAACATAATAAGGTTTAAGCCCTAGATTAATCTAGGGCTTAAACCCTTTATTCGTTACAAACGATTCATTTTTAACTAACTAATACATCAGTAAATTGGCTCAAAACATAACCTCTCAAAGAATCAATTTCGCATCAATAAAAAATCAGTTAACCTATCCTGATTTTTTGGATATCCAGTTAAAATCTTTCAACGATTTTTTGAAAATTGGATCCTCTGCAGAAAAAAGAACTAACGAAGGCCTTTATTCGGTTTTCAATGACCATTTCCCTATTACTGATTCAAGAAATAATTTTGTTCTTGAATTTTTAGATTATTCCATTGATCCTCCTAGGTACACAATCGAAGAATGTATTCAAAGAGGATTGACATTCAAGGTTCCTTTAAAAGCAAAACTTAAGCTTTATTGTACTGACCCTGATCACGAAGATTTTGAAACAATTGAACAGGAAGTGTTCTTGGGATCTATACCTTACATGACTCCAAAAGGAACATTTGTAATCAATGGTGCTGAACGAGTTATCGTTTCGCAATTACATCGATCTCCAGGTGTTTTCTTTAGTCATTCTTTTCATGCCAATGGGACAAAGTTGTACTCTGCTAGAGTAATTCCATTCAAAGGATCATGGATTGAATTTGCTACTGACATTCACAATGTCATGTATGCATACATCGATCGAAAGAAAAAATTACCTGTTACCACTCTACTACGTGCAATAGGTTTTGAGAATGACAAAGATATTTTAGAGATTTTTGATTTAGCAGATGAGATCAAAGTAAGCAAAGCAGCACTCAAACGTGTTATTGGCCGTAGGCTCGCTGCTCGTGTGTTAAAAACTTGGATCGAAGACTTCGTTGATGAAGATACTGGAGAGGTTGTATCAATTGAACGTAACGAAGTAGTAGTAGATCGTGAAACGATTATCGATGTCGAACACATTGAAGACATAGTTTCCTCTGGAACAAAAACAATCTTACTCCACAAAGAAGACGTTAGTTCCTCTGACTATGCCATTATTTACAATACATTACAGAAGGACCCAACAAATTCAGAAAAAGAGGCTGTAATCCACATTTACCGTCAGTTACGTAACGCCGAGCCGCCAGATGAAGAAACAGCTCGCGGTATTATTGATAAACTGTTTTTCTCTGAGCAGAGATATAGCTTAGGTGAGGTTGGACGATTTCGAATTAATAAAAAGCTAAAGCTTGATGTAGATCCAGATATTCAAATTCTAACAAAACAGGATATCATCTCTATCATCAAAAACCTGATTGAGTTAGCAAACTCTAAAACCAATGTTGATGACATTGATCACTTAAGTAACCGTAGAGTAAGAACGGTAGGTGAGCAGTTGTCAAATCAGTTTGGTATAGGGCTTTCTAGAATGGCAAGAACAATTCGTGAACGAATGAATGTTCGAGATAACGAAGTTTTCACACCAACAGATTTGATAAATGCCAAGACTTTATCATCTGTTATAAACTCATTCTTTGGAACGAACCAGTTATCTCAGTTTATGGATCAAACCAATCCACTAGCTGAAGTTACACACAAACGTAGATTGTCTGCACTTGGACCCGGTGGGCTTTCTAGAGAAAGAGCTGGTTTTGAGGTGCGTGACGTTCACTACACACATTACGGTCGTTTGTGTCCTATTGAAACACCTGAAGGACCAAATATCGGATTAATATCCTCACTATGTGTCTATGCAAAAGTGAATAACTTAGGCTTTATCGAAACTCCCTATCGCAAGGTCGATCAAGGTGTTGTTCAGTTAAAGAAAGATCCAATTTATTTGACAGCTGAAGGCGAGGACAATATGACCATTGCTCAGGCGAATGCACCTATTTCAACTGATGGTAAATTTGAAAACGATCGTGTTAAAGCTCGTTACGAAGGAGACTTCCCAGTAACTGAGCCGGATGCCATTTCTTTAATGGACGTTGCACCAAACCAGATTGCATCTATCGCTGCCTCTTTAATACCATTTTTAGAGCATGATGATGCAAACCGTGCATTGATGGGCTCAAACATGATGCGTCAAGCCGTACCTTTGGTTAAAACGGATGCGCCAATTGTTGGTACAGGATTAGAGCCTCAGGTAGCTCGAGATTCAAGAGTTTTAATTAATGCTGAAGGAGATGGCGTTGTAGAATATGTTGACGCAAATGAAATTTGTATTAAATATAAAATGTCTGACGAAGACAAATTATTGAGCTTTGAAGACGAGTTAAAAACTTACCAATTAACCAAGTTTAAGAAAACAAACCAAAATACCTGCATCAATCTTAAACCCATTGTAAATAAGGGTGACAAGGTAGTTGAAGGCCAGGTTTTATGTGAAGGATATGCAACACAAAATGGTGAGTTGGCCATTGGTCAAAACCTAAAGGTTGCTTTTATGCCTTGGAAAGGGTATAACTTTGAAGATGCAATTGTTCTTTCTGAGCGTGTTGTTAGAGAAGATTTATTTACTTCCGTACACATTGAAGAAATGGTCGTTAATGTTCGTGAAACCAAGCGTGGTGCCGAAGAGTTAACAGCAGACATTCCAAATGTTAGTGAAGAAGCAACCAAAGATCTTGATGAAAATGGAATGATTCGCGTAGGTGCTGATATCCAAGCTGGAGATATTATTATCGGAAAAATCACCCCCAAAGGTGAATCGGACCCTACACCAGAAGAAAAACTGCTGAAAGCAATATTTGGAGATAAAGCGGGAGATGTTAAAGACGCTTCCTTAAAAGCAAGACCTTCTTTTAAAGGAGTTGTGATTGACAAAAAGTTATTTTCTAAATCAGTTAAAGATAAGCGTAAGAGATCAGAAGATAAAGAAGAGCTTGAGGTTTTAGAAACTGCTTTTGCGAAAGAAAAAGTAGAATTAAAATCAATGCTTATTTCTAAACTTTTCACTTTGTTAAGCGGGAAGACTTCTCAAGGAATGTTTACTCGTTTAGGAGAATGTGTGATTGCCAAAGGAACTAAGTACACTTTAAAAGCATTCCAAGAAGTTGATTATGAAGCATTAGACTTAATAAAAACTAAATGGTCTGTTGATTTCGACTTAAATGAAAATGTCAAAGAGTTATTAAATAACTACATTTTAAAAAATAGCGAAATCTTAGCCGAACATAGGAGAAAGAAGTTTGCCATATCCGTAGGAGACGAATTACCTACCGGTGTACTAAAATTGGCTAAAGTCTATGTTGCTAAAAAGCGAAAAATTCAAGTAGGAGATAAGTTAGCAGGCCGTCACGGAAACAAGGGTATTGTTGCCAAAATTGTACGTGATGAAGATATGCCGTTTTTAGAAGACGGAACTCCCGTTGATATTGTTTTAAATCCACTAGGAGTACCTTCTCGTATGAACTTAGGTCAGATTTACGAAACTGTTTTAGGATGGGCTGGCCAGAAGTTAGACAAAAAGTACTTTACCCCTGTCTTTGACGGTGCATCTATAGATGATATTAATAAGGAAACTGATGCAGCAGGTTTACCACGATTTGGACAAATCTATTTGTACGATGGAGGTACAGGTGAGCGTTTCGATCAGCCAGCAACAGTAGGTATTATCTACATGCTGAAACTTGGTCACATGGTTGATGATAAGATGCACGCTCGATCTATTGGTCCTTACTCTTTAATTACCCAACAGCCATTAGGTGGTAAAGCACAGTTTGGTGGCCAGCGTTTGGGAGAAATGGAAGTTTGGGCATTAGAGGGCTATGGCGCATCTAATATCCTACAAGAAATGCTGACAATTAAATCCGATGATGTTATTGGTAGAGCCAAGGCATACGAATCCATCGTAAAAGGAAATCCGATGCCAACACCAGGTATACCAGAGTCTTTCAATGTATTATTACATGAATTAGGCGGTTTAGGATTAAAAGTAACATTAGACTAATTTAAAACCCTTTATAAGCACAACGTATTATGGCAATTAAAAGAGGTAAAAAAGAAATAAGAACAAGTTTTTCAAACATCACTATCAGCTTAGCATCTCCAGAAGATGTTTTAGCTAAATCAAGCGGTGAGGTAACCAAACCAGAAACGATTAATTACAGAACTTACAAGCCAGAACGTGATGGTTTGTTTTGTGAGCGAATCTTTGGTCCAACGAAAGACTACGAATGTCACTGTGGTAAGTACAAACGCATCCGTTATAAAGGAATCGTTTGTGATCGATGTGGTGTTGAAGTTACTGAGAAAAAAGTGCGTAGAGAGCGTACAGGACACATTCAATTGGTGGTTCCGGTAGCACACATATGGTATTCAAAATCCAACCCAAATAAGATTGGTTATCTTTTAGGATTGCCAAGTAAAAAGCTAGATATGATTATCTACTACGAACGATACGTAGTGATACAAGCAGGTACGGCGGTAAATAATGAAGGTGAGGCACTACAGTTTATGGATTTTCTTACCGAAGAAGAATACCTTGACGCTTTAGAAAGAATACCTGCTGATAATCGTTATTTAGACGATGAGGACCCCAAAAAGTTTATTGCAAAAATGGGTGCAGAAGCTTTAATTGAGCTTTTAAAACGCTTAGACCTTGATAAGCTTTCTTTCGATTTACGTCATAAAGCAAATAATGAAACCTCACAACAAAGAAAGGCAGAAGCACTGAAGCGTCTTCAAGTAATTGAAGCCTTCCGAGATGCAAATACACGTATCGAAAACAAGCCAGAGTGGATGGTTGTTAAGGTAATTCCGGTAATTCCACCAGAATTAAGACCACTTGTTCCTCTTGATGGAGGTCGTTTTGCTACTTCAGATTTAAATGATCTATACCGTAGGGTAATTATCCGTAACAATCGTTTGAAGCGTTTAATCGAAATTAAGGCTCCTGAAGTGATTTTACGAAATGAAAAACGTATGCTTCAGGAATCCGTTGATTCGTTATTTGACAACTCTCGTAAATCGAGCGCCGTTAAAACAGAATCAAACCGTGCTTTAAAGTCTCTTTCTGATTCTTTAAAAGGAAAGCAAGGGCGTTTTCGTCAAAATCTATTAGGTAAGCGTGTTGATTATTCTGCTCGTTCTGTTATTGTTGTAGGACCTGAATTAAAACTGCACGAATGTGGATTGCCAAAAGACATGGCAGCAGAGCTATTTAAGCCATTTGTAATCCGTAAAATGATTGAGCGTGGCATCGTGAAAACGGTAAAGTCTGCAAAGAAAATTATTGACAAAAGAGAGCCTGTTGTTTGGGATATCTTAGAAAATGTGATGAAAGGACACCCCGTTTTATTGAACCGTGCCCCAACACTTCACCGTCTAGGAATTCAGGCATTTCAACCTGTAATGATTGAGGGTAAAGCAATTCGCCTACATCCATTAGTTTGTACAGCATTTAATGCGGATTTTGATGGTGACCAAATGGCTGTTCACCTTCCCTTAGGAGAGGCAGCAATTTTAGAAGCTCAACTATTGATGCTAGCTTCACATAATATTTTGAATCCTGCCAACGGTGCTCCAGTAACCGTTCCTTCTCAGGATATGGTATTGGGTCTTTACTACATGACCAAACCGTTAAAAGGAGCTAAAGGAGAAGGGCTCGCATTTTATTCTCAGGAAGAAGCAAAAATAGCTTACAATGAAGGCTTAGTTGCCTTGCATGCAATTGTAAAAGTGAAAGCGACTGTTATTGAGGATGAGGAGTTAAAAAATAAGCTTATCGAAACTACAGTTGGAAGGATATTGTTTAATGAATTTGTTCCTGAAGAGGTTGGTTATATTGATATGCTCTTAACCAAAAAAGCATTAAGAGATGTGATTGGTGATGTTTTAAAACTTTCTGGAGTAGCTAAAACATCGCAATTCCTTGACGATATCAAAGGAATCGGATACCACATGGCTTTTAAAGGTGGTTTATCCTTTAATTTAGGAGATGTTATTATCCCTGAAGAAAAAGAAAAGATGATCAATGAAGCCTATGAACAAGTAGATGAAGTATCTGCTAATTATAACATGGGTTTTATTACCAATAACGAACGTTACAATCAGGTAATTGATATTTGGTCTAATACCAATGCTCACTTAACTGAAAGAGTAATGTCGCAGTTAAGCTCTGATAGAGATGGCTTTAATTCTGTTTACATGATGTTAGACTCTGGTGCAAGGGGTTCCAAAGAACAAATTAAGCAGTTAGGTGGAATGAGAGGACTAATGGCAAAACCACAAAAGTCAGGTGATAAGAGTGGTGCTGCAATTATCGAAAATCCGATTATTGCCAACTTTAAAGAAGGCCTTTCCATTCTTGAGTACTTTATTTCTACTCACGGAGCCCGAAAAGGTCTTGCTGATACCGCTCTAAAAACAGCAGATGCGGGTTACTTGACAAGACGATTAGTTGATGCTTCACAAGATGTGGTGGTAACCATTGAAGATTGTGGTACTTTAAGAGGATTAGAAACAACTGCTTTAAAGAAAAATGACGAAGTAGTAGAACCTTTGGCCGATCGTATTGTGGGTAGAGTGTCATTACACGATGTTTACGACCCAAGAACAGATGAGTTATTAGTTGCTTCAGGAGAAATGATTTCTGAAGATATTGCTGCTGCAATTGATGCTGCTCCTATTGAGTCAGTTGAAATTCGTTCTGCATTAACTTGTGAGGCTAAGAAAGGGGTTTGTGCCAAATGCTATGGTAGAAATCTATCCACTGGAAACATGGCTGTTTCTGGAGATGCTGTTGGGGTGGTTGCCGCCCAGTCTATTGGAGAACCGGGTACACAGTTAACACTGAGAACGTTCCACTTTGGAGGTACTGCATCAAAAATTGCGTCAGAATCTAGCCACCTTGCCAAGTTTGATGGGAAGTTAGAAATTGATGATTTACGCATTATTTCAACTAAAAATGAAAATGGAGAGGACATCAATGTGGTAATTTCTAGAACATCTGAAGCACGAATTATTGATGAAAAGTTAGGTATTGTTCTATCAACAAATACCATTCCTTATGGTTCTACCTTATACGTTGAAAATGGTAAGAAGATAAAGAAAGATACTTTGATTTGTGACTGGGATCCATATAACGCAGTTATCATTTCTGAAGTTGATGGTAAAATTGCCTATAACGACATTACGGAAGGGATAACTTACCGCATAGAGTCGGATGAGCAAACAGGCTTCCAAGAGAAGGTAATGATTGAGCGTAAGGATAAAACATTAAATCCAACAATCAATATTATCAATAAAAAAGGAGAGGCAGTGCGTAGTTACAGTATCCCCGTCAAGGCTCACTTAAGTGTGAACGAAAATGATACCATTAAGGCAGGTGATGTCGTTGCAAAAATTCCAAGAATTGCAGCATCGCTTGGAGATATTACAGGAGGTTTGCCACGAGTTACCGAGTTGTTTGAAGCGCGTAATCCATCTAACCCAGCTGTGGTCACAGAAATTGACGGTATTATTTCTTTTGGTAAAAAGATTAAACGTGGTAATAAAGAAGTGATTGTTACTTCCAAAACAGGAGAGATCAAAAAGTATCTAATTCCTCTTTCCAAGCACATATTAGTACAAGAGAATGATTTTGTAAAGTCAGGTATGGCTTTGTGTGATGGATCCATAACCCCCTTAGATATTCTTCGTATCAAAGGTCCTACAGCTGTTCAAGAATACATTGTTAATGAAGTTCAAGAAGTATATCGCTTGCAAGGAATGAAAATTAATGACAAGCATTTTGAAGTAGTTGTTCGTCAGATGATGCGCAAGATGACAATCATAGATGCTGGAGATACACGTTTTCTTGAAAAGCAAATTGTTACCAAGCAAGAGTTCATGGCAGAAAATGACAGAATTTATGGAATGAAAGTGGTTGAAGAAGCTGGAGACTCTGCTCATTTAAGCCCAGGTCAGATTGTTTCTGTACGTAAGCTTCTAGAAGAAAATTCGTTGCTAAAACGTAAAGACATGAAGCCTGCTACGGCTCGTGATGCTGTTCCTTCGACAGGGGATCAAATTCTACAAGGAATCACAAGAGCCTCTCTTCAAACGAATAGTTGGGTTTCTGCAGCCTCATTCCAGGAGACGACTAAAGTATTAAACGCAGCAGCGATTAATGGTAAACGTGATACACTGGATGGATTGAAAGAAAACGTAATTGTTGGTCATAAAATTCCAGCTGGAACAGGACTTCGCGTATTTAACGATATGGTTGTTGGATCTCAGGAAGAATACGATGCTTTAATGGCAGCAAAGGAAGCCGAAGAGGTTTCAACTGTAGAAGAAAAAGTAGTTACTGAATAATATGGCAGAGGATAAAAAACAAGGATTAAACATTGAGCTAACTGAAGATGTTGCTGAAGGAACCTATAGTAACTTAGCGATCATCAACCATTCACCATCTGAGTTTGTGGTTGATTTTATACAAGTGATGCCAGGCGTTCCAAAGGCAAAGGTTAAATCCAGAATTGTTTTAACCCCCCAACATGCTAAACGATTGATGAAGGCTTTGGCTGATAACGTTAGCAAGTATGAATCACAGCATGGTCATATAAAAGATGTAGATCCGAACGTGATCCCTCTTTCTTTTGGAGGGCCTACTGCTGAGGCATAATCATAAAAAAACCGCTTAAAAGCGGTTTTTTTATGATTATGCAGTTTGTCCAAGTCTATAGAGCATTTTGCCATGTTCCCATACTGCCGAAGCATAATTTTTTTGGCAGAAATAGGGGAGGTCATATTCTTTGGCTTTGCGCTGAACAATTTTTGATAATGCCGAATAGTGTACATGACAAATCGTTGGAAATAAATGGTGTTCCACTTGATAATTTAAGCCGCCTATGTACCATGAAAGAAGTTTATTTGATTTGTAATTGGTAGTAGTTTGTAATTGATGTATGGCCCAATTATTTTCGATGGTTCCATCCTCATTTGGTTCAGGATACTCACAATCTGGCATTACATGTGCTGTTTGGAAAATAGTTGATAGTATAAGGCCTGCCACAAAATGCATGCTAAAGAAACAAAGAAACCAAAAGCCAAAAGATATTTCTAAAAAAAGCATCGGCACTAATAGTAAGTAAGCATAGTAAAATACTTTCCAAAAAACCATTTCAGCCATCAGCCATCCGTATTCCTCTTTTTTAATTAGCCCGTCCTTCTTGAATTTCCCTAGCTGAATAAACTCTTTTATAGTAGCCCAAGAAAAAGACAATAAGCCATAAAAAAACCATGCATATATATGCTGATATTTATGAAAACTAAAATATTTTGCATTCGGAGAGAACCTTAACATAGGGAGAGGGCTTATGTCAGGGTCCATTTCATGAACGTTGGTAAAGGTATGATGCATGCGGTTGTGTTGGATTTTCCAGTTTTTTGCACTTCCACCCACTAAGTTTAAGGTAAGGCCCATTAACTTATTAACGAATTTGTTTTTTGAGTAGGCGCCGTGATTTCCATCGTGCATTACAGACATACCTATGCCTGCTAAACCAACACCCATTAACAACCATAAGCCCCAAAAAAGCCAAGTTGTTCCCAGTAATCCGCTAATCATTAGCGCATATGATCCATAAAATAATCCAATCATAACAAAGGATTTTAAAATCATATTTAAATTACCATATCTAGAAATTTTATTGTTTCTAAAATAATCATCCACTTCTTTTCTTAAATCTGTAACAAAATCTTTGGAGTGATTCTTATCAAATTTTACTGCTCGCATGTTTTTAAATTGAATGCACTAAAGATAGTGATTTATGAGATAGATTGGAGTAGCTTTTGAAGGTAAAAAGGAATATTAGTTAATCTACTTCCGTACCAAGAAAACATTTCCCCATCAACCAAAAAAATTTTAGCATCCGGACAGATTTCTTGAAACGATTTCTTGTGTTTTTCATTAAAGGGAAAAGGTTCGGAAGAAAGGAATATTAACTCCGGATCGGATAGTGCTAACTCTTTGCTGTTTATCTCAGGATACGCCTCAACATTATCGGCAAACACATTTATAAATCCACATCTAGATATAATATCGTGTATAAACCTTGTTTTGTTAATACTCATCATGGGTTTTTGCCAAATAAAGTAGGCTACTCGTTTTGATGTTTTCTTTTTTAACTGTTTAAAGTTCTTTTCGATAGTAGAAATAATTTTTTTTGATTCGCTGCTTTTATCCGTTATTTCTCCAATTAGCTGAATCATTTTCAAAGCATCTTCTAAATTTTGAATATCACTTACCCAAACTGGATAATCTTTCATTAGCGCTTTAATTTCGGATTCTGTATTCTCTTCCTTATTAGCAATAATGAGGTCAGGTTTTAGGCGTTTAATTTCTTTAATATTTACATTTTTAGTTCCACCAATTCTAACCTTACTGGCATGCCATTTCTTTGGATGAACACAGAATTTTGTGATGCCTACTACTTCCTTCTCTAATCCTAAATCAAACAATAGTTCTGTTTGTGAAGGCACCAAAGAAATAATTCTTTTGGGAGGTCTATCAAATAAAAGCTTTCTATGTAATTGGTCTTTGATATTCATCTTGCAAATAAAGGAAATAACTTAATTTTACAATAAATATTTTTTGATGAAACCCCTTGTTATATATGTCGATTATTGGTGCCCACTCTGTTTGCGTTTTGCTAAATATCTTGAGCGGTTAGATGTATTTAATAAAATTCAACAAGAAGATATCCGAAACTGTTTAGATCAAAAGGTCGATATAGCGCGTGGATTAAATGAATTAGCATGTACCAACGGAAAACGTACCGTTTATGGTTTTCATTCAATTTTTCAAATTAGCAAACGCCTTCCTTTACTGTGGGTATTTGTTCCAACATTTTGGCTTTTTAAGATAAGTGGATTGGGAGATTTAATCTACAGTGAGTTAGCACAGAAAAGAACCATTATTCCTTTTCACTGTCATACAAACTGCAATAAGCCAACAGACAGTTAATCAAGAAATCCTTGTTGACGCATCCAATCATCATTAAAAATTTTACCAACGTACCTACTACCATGATCGTGTAGAAGAACCACCACCACATCGTCCTTACTCAGTTTGTGTTTTAACTGGTTAATGGCTGCGATGGCACTACCACAGGAGTAGCCAGCAAAAATACCTTCTTCTTTTGCCAATCTTCGTGCAAAGATAGCGCCGTCTTTATCAGTCACTTTTTCAAAGTAGTCAATTAAATCGAAATCTACATTTTTAGCGATAATATCTTCTCCAATTCCTTCTGTGATGTAAGAGTAAATCTCTTTTTCATCAAAGATCCCTGTTTCATGGTATTTCTTATAAACGGAACCATAGCTATCTACTCCCCAGATTTTTACTCCTGGTTTTTTTTCTTTTAAAAACTTTGCTATGCCTGAAATAGTGCCTCCAGTTCCTACCCCTACAACAAAATGCGTGATTTTACCAGCTGTTTGTTCCCATATCTCTGGACCAGTACTTTCGTAATGGGCTTGTCTATTTGATAGGTTGTCGTATTGATTGGGATAAAAAGAATTAGGTATTTCTGCATTTAATCTTTTTGCTACCGAATAATACGATTCTGGATGATCAGGAGCTACGTTGGTAGGGCAAACATGTATTTCTGCTCCCATGGCTTTTAGGATATCCATTTTTTCTTTTGATTGTTTATCAGAGATTGTGCAAATTAACTTGTAACCTTTCTGTATGCATGCCAAGGCCAGTCCCATACCTGTGTTTCCTGAAGTTCCTTCAATAACTGTTCCTCCTTCTTTGAGTAAGCCATTTTTTTCTGCGTCTTCAATCATTTTTAGTGCCATCCGATCTTTAGTAGAATGTCCTGGATTAAAGCTTTCGACTTTAGCCAATATAGTTGCTTCTGTATCTAATACATGGTGTAGTTTAACCATGGGAGTGTTTCCAATGGTCTCTACAATGTGGTTGTAATATTTCATAGGACAAATTTACGAAAAGTCAACGGTCTGTTATTCGAATCGAATGGCTTTAATAGGGGTGATTTTACTGACCAGATATGAAGGTAAAATAAGTGCTGTCCAACAAACAAAAAATGCTCCAATATTAAGTAAAACAAGATGGCCTATCTTCAGATGAACAGGAACAACCGACATGTAATAGGTTGCCGGATCTAACTGTATTGGCGCTAAATAAAATTGAATCAAAGCCAATCCAATACCTATAAAATTTCCCCAAAGCAAACCTCTACTTATGAGGTAAAAAGATTGAAATAAAAAGATTTTTCGAATACTCCAATTAGTTGATCCCAATGCTTTAAGTGTGCCAATAAGTTGCGTTCTTTCAAGAATTAAAACCAAGAGGGCGGTTATCATATTTATAGCAGCCACAATAACCATCAGAATAAGTATGACCTGTACATTTAAGTCTTGCAAGTTAAGCCAATCAAAAATTTGAGGGTGTAACTCTCTAATGCTCTGTGCGTTTAAATCAAACCCCAATTGCTGGTACACCCTTTCCGTAACATACTCCAATTTCTCAAAATTTTCTATGCTGAGTTCTAAGCCGCCACTTTCGTTTACTGTCCAGTCATTTAATTTTTGAATGTGTCGAATGTCACCAATGACCATTAACTCATCAAGTTCGGCAAGTCCAGTTTCATAAATACCAGCGATAATGAATGTTCTTGCTCTGGGTGGTTGTTGGATAAAATACATGCTCATTTTGTCTCCTACTTCTAACTGTAGATCTTTGGCTATCTTGCTAGAGATAAGTACTTTATTTGATGTGGCTGTGTCGTTGTAGCTTTGTATTGCTCCTGATTGAAGATTATTCTTAAAAAAAGTAGCATTAAAATCACTACCGACCCCTTTTAGTACAACGCCTTTAATTTCTTGGCTGGTTTTTATAATGCCTGCTTTTGTAGCAAATTTCTGAATATGGGTTATTTCGGCTATGGGTGCCAAGCTTTGTTTAATAGAATCGATCTTTGAAACTTTTTTCGATTCATATGAATTTCCATCAGAAAAGTGCGTAATTTGAATATGCGAGCCGAAACCAATAACTTTATCCCGAATTTCATTTTGAAAACCCGTTACTATGGCCGTAGCTAAAATCATTACAGTTACACTAAGCGATATTGCTAAAGTGGCAATCCGGATGATGGGTCTTGAAAAACGACTAGTCGTTTTTTTTTGCAGTCGCTGCGCTAAATAGAGTTCTAAATTCATAGAAATAATGGCTAAAATTACGCAAATATTCGCTTTACTCTTTTGTTGCTTTCATTTTGCTTGTAAAGAAGCAAGTTTTCAATTAGGATCAGAACGCATGGGTCAATACCTTCATTTGCTTGAGGGAAAAAAAGTAGCGGTTGTAGGAAACCAAACCTCCACAATTGGCCAATCTCATTTAGTGGATACTCTGCTTGCACTTAAGGTTGAGGTTGTTAAAGTATTTGCACCAGAACATGGGTTTAGAGGAACGGCTGATGCTGGCGCTTTAGTAGAAGATGGTATAGATAAGGCCACAGGATTGCCTATTGTTTCTTTATATGGAAAAAATAAAAAACCATCAAAAGAACAGTTGCAAGATGTTGATGTTATACTGTTTGATATACAAGATGTAGGAGCACGTTTTTACACTTATATATCAAGCTTGCATTATGTGATGGAGGCTGCTGCAGAACACAACACTCCCCTTATTGTTTTGGATAGACCCAACCCCAATGGACACTATGTAGATGGCCCAATTTTAGATACTGCGTACCAATCTTTTGTAGGAATGCATCCTATTCCAGTTGTCCATGGTATGACAATGGCGGAATACGCTTTAATGATTAATGGGCAGGAGTGGACTAACTCAAAATGCGACTTAGCGGTTATCCCAATGCTTTACTACAAGCGGACAATGCCTTATTCTTTACCCGTTAAGCCCTCGCCCAATTTGCCAAACGAGGTATCGGTTAACTTATATCCCTCACTCTGTTTTTTTGAAGGAACAAATGTAAGTGTGGGTAGAGGTACAGATATTCCTTTTCAGCATTATGGTGCTCCTTATTTAGAAAGCGATTATGTATTTGTGCCTCAAAGCGGACCTGGAAGTAAAGACCCAAAACACGAAAATGACAGTTGTTTTGGAGTTGACTTAAGACAACAGTCACCACTCTCTGAGTTAAACTTAGATTGGTTGATACAGGCATATCGTGAATGCCCAAGTAAAGAAAAATTCTTTAATAACTTTTTTGACAAACTAGCGGGAACAGATCAGTTAAGAATCCACATAACAAATGGTAAAACAGCTCAAGAAATCAGAAGTGCTTGGCAGGATGATTTAATACGTTTTGCTGAGATGAGGCGTGATTACCTCATTTACTGATTTAACATTTGAACCAATTTTGTAGTCGTTCGCCAGTTGCGGGTAGTGGCACTACATTCAAATTTTTTCTCCATCAAATTGTTGTTTATTTTACTTCTAGCCGCTACATCAGGACAATGAAAATAAAGGATATTCGCTTTGAGCATTAAATGCTCATTGTCTTTTTTTAATTTTTCAATTTCACCAAACCCTATTGGCTTTACCGAAGAAGAAAAAAAAGTGAGGTAGAGCCTGTTTGGTTGAGCTTCAGGGAAGGGGTTTTGGGCAACAGCCTTTAAAAGCGTAGCAGGGCTTAATATAAAAACAGGCACCTCATAGCCGAAATTTTCCATTATACTTTTAGATATCATAGCGGAAAGGGTTGATTTTTTTTCTTCACTTTCAAAAAGAATATTTCCGCTCTGAATATATGTTCGTACACCTTTCAGGCCAAATTTATTAAGAATAGATCTTAGATCAGCCATTTTAATAATTCTATGGCCACTGATATTGATGCCTCTAAGCAATGCGATGTATTGCATGCTATCAAAGATATCAATCTATTTCAATTGTT
Organism: Flavobacteriales bacterium; assembly: GCA_965661505.1. Lineage (GTDB taxonomy): Bacteria > Bacteroidota > Bacteroidia > Flavobacteriales > UBA7312 > UBA7312. The sequence continues at coordinate 40,228 of CBFIDX010000006.1, forward strand.
TTTTTAATTGTTCAATAATTTGAAAAACGGCTGGGCAAACTGAAACATTTTTTTCAGTTAAACTAAGAAGTTGATGTTGTTTAATTCTGTCTGTATGTGGGTATTCTCTACAGGCTTTTGGTCTAACCTCATAAATGCCACATCGATTATCATCATTTAAAAAAGCACAGGGTACGGATTGTAAAACGTAATCCTTATCTTCATCAATTCGCAAATATTTTTGGGTAAAAACAGAGGGTTTCATGCCAAGATGCTTGGCTATTCTTGCTATGTCTTTATCAGTAAAGAGAGGTCCTGTTGTGGTGCAACAATTGGCACATTCAAGGCAATCAATACACGCAAATGTTTCTTGATGTAAAGCATGAATGTGTTTATCCAATACTTTGGGCTTCACATTCTTCAGTTTTCTAAAAAACTTTTTATTCTCTTTTTGTAGAACTCGGCTTTTTTCTCGGTGCTTTTTTAGGTCCAATTTAGTATGTTCTTCCAGGATAAACTTTTAACGCTTCCGCTAAACACCTCACTGCTTTTTGTAAGGATTCTTGGTTGAGTACATAGGCAATACGTACTTGTTTAGTGCCGGTATTTGGAGTAGCGTAAAAACCAGCAGCAGGAGCTACCATAACCGTTGCACCCTCATAAGAAAATTCTTCTAACAACCATTGCGCAAAGGTGTCTGCATCATCAACAGGAAGTTCTGCAATGCAATAAAAAGCGCCTTTTGGTTTTGGACAAACAACTCCTTTAATTTTATTTAACCCTTCTATCAATAAGTCTCTGCGAGCGATGTATTCAGTACTCACATCATCAAAATAGGAGGCAGGGGTATTCAATGCAGCCTCAGCTGCTACCTGACCAAAAGTTGGAGGTGATAATCGTGCTTGTGCAAACTTGAGCGCAGCACTCATCACATTTTTATTTTTAGAAACGATACAACCTATCCGAATACCACACATGGAGTATCGTTTAGAGGTTGAGTCTATCACAACCGCATGCTGTTCTAAGCCTTCCATGTTTAACACCGAATGGTGTTGATGACCATCGTAGCAGAATTCTCTATATACTTCATCAGCAAAAAGAAAAAGATCGTGTTTGATAACGATATTTCTTAAAGTTTCTAATTCTTCTTTAGAATATAGGTAGCCGGTTGGATTGCCTGGATTGCAGATAAGTATGGCTTTTGTTTTTGGTGTAATGAGCTTTTCAAATTCTTCAATAGCCGGTAAAGCAAAACCATTATTGATGTTGGTGGCGATCGGTTTGACCGAGACACCAGCGGAAATAGAAAAACCGTTATAATTAGCATAGAAAGGTTCTGGGATGATGATTTCATCACCGGAATCCAAGCAACTATTTAAACCAAACAGTAGGGCTTCCGAACCTCCTGTTGTAACCATTATATCCTCGTGTGTTACTTCAATCCCTTGTTTTTTATAATAACTGACTAAGCCTTTTCGATAACTTTCTAGTCCAGCAGAGTGGCTGTATGCCACCACCTTTTCTTTAAAATTTCGAATAGCTTCAAGCGCTACATTAGGAGTCTGTATATCGGGCTGGCCAATGTTTAAGTGAAAAACGTTTTTACCTGCTTTTTTGGCTGCTTCTGCATAGGGAACCAACTTACGAATTGGCGACTCGGGCATGTACACTCCTTTCTGAGATATATTTGGCATGATGATAGATTAGATAAAAAAACACCCCCATAAACGGGGGTGTAAATTTCGTAAAAACCTTGAATATTAGTTGACTTCTAAAGGAGATTTTTGTGGCTTGCTGGGAGCAAGAGGTGCCTCGGCAGGCTTTTGTACTTCTCCTTTGATAGTTAAAATTTTATTTTTTTCAGTAGTATTTGTTGTGAGGGTAATTGTTTTAGTGAACTTACCAATACGTTTGGTATCATATTTAACGCCAATTTTACCACTTGCACCAGGCGCTATGGGCTCTTTAGGCCAGGTAGGGACAGTGCAGCCACAAGAACCTCTGGCATTTGAGATAATAAGTGGAGCATCTCCAGTATTGGTAAAAACAAACTCTCTTTGGCCATCGGCTTTGTGCTCAATGGTACCGTAATCAATAACTGGGGTTTCAAATTTCATTTGAGCGCCACCATCTTGTGCAAACAGTCCAAAACACGAAACAACTAAACTAAATGTAAAAAATGCCTTTTTCATCTTTTTGTATTTCTAAGATTAAAATCTAAAATTAAGAACTCCAAAAATAATAATTTATTGTTTGTATTCAATTAATGATTTAAGGAATGTTAGGGGCAATTTGCTAAATTTGCTGGCTTAACTGATCAATCAAACTATCGCAATGAGTGTTGTTAAAACATATCAGCCTAAAAATATTGAAGATAAGTGGTATTCCCATTGGATGGAAAAGGGATATTTCAATTCTACCCCCGATGAAAGAGAACCCTACACTATTGTGATACCACCTCCCAATGTTACGGGTGTTCTACACATGGGTCATATGCTAAACAATACCCTTCAAGATGTGTTGATTCGAAGAGCTCGTATGCAAGGCTACAATGCCTGTTGGGTACCTGGTACCGACCATGCCTCTATTGCTACCGAAGCCAAAGTAGTACAAAAACTGGCTAATGATGGAATTGATAAATCATCATTATCTAGAGAGGAGTTCATGAAGCATGCTTGGGAGTGGAAAGAAAAGCATGGAGGAATCATTTTAGAGCAGCTTAAAAAATTAGGTGCTTCTTGCGATTGGGAACGTACAAAGTTTACGATGGATGAGGACATGAGTGCGGCAGTAATTAAGGTTTTTGTTGATCTGCATCAAAAGGGACTCGTTTACAGAGGTGTTCGCATGGTTAACTGGGACCCAGCGGCACAAACCGCTCTTTCCGACGAAGAGGTTATACACAAAGAAGTGAATTCTAAATTGTATCACATAGCTTATGAAATAGAAGGCACAGACGAAAAATTAACCGTAGCAACGACACGCCCTGAAACCATTTTAGGAGATGCTGCCATATGTGTCAATCCAAACGACAAACGTTATCAGCATTTAAAAGGTGCCCAAGCAATAGTTCCCCTAATAAACAGAAAAATCCCTATTATCTTTGATGAGTATGTAGACATGGAATTCGGAACAGGAGCGTTAAAAATAACGCCTGCTCACGATATCAACGACTATCAGATTGGAGATAAACACGGACTACCAAGCATAGATATATTAAACGATGATGGCACCTTAAGTGAGGCTGCACAGCTCTACATAGGAAAAGATAGATTTGAGGTAAGGAAAGAGATTGCAAAAGACTTAGACAAGCATGGCTCTTTAGTTAAAATAGAAGATTATCAAAATAAGGTAGGTTTTTCAGAAAGGACAGACGCCGTGATTGAACCTAAATTATCCATGCAGTGGTTTTTCAAAATGAGCGATTTTTCCAAACCTGCTTTAGAAAATGTAATGAATGATACTGTCCAGTTTCATCCAGCAAAGTTTAAGAATACGTATCGTCATTGGATGGAAAATATCAAAGATTGGTGTGTATCTCGTCAGTTGTGGTGGGGCCAGCGCATACCAGCCTATTATTATGATGGTAATCAGTATGTTGTTGCCGAAAATGCAGAAGAGGCCTTAAAGTTAGCTCAGGCTCAAAAACCCGATACGCGCATGGACGATTTACGTCAGGATGAAGACGTTTTAGATACTTGGTTTTCTTCCTGGCTATGGCCCATGTCTGTTTTTGATGGGATAAAAAACCCTGATAATCCTGAGATAACGTATTATTATCCAACCAACGATCTAGTAACTGCGCCAGAAATTTTATTTTTTTGGGTTGCTAGAATGATCATGGCTGGTTACGAATACCAAGGAACACTTCCTTTTAAGAATGTATACCTAACAGGGATTGTTCGTGACAAGCAAGGGCGTAAAATGTCAAAGTCACTCGGTAATTCTCCAGACCCCATAAAGTTAATGGAAAAATACGGTGCCGATGGTGTTCGTGTGGGCATGTTGTTGTGTTCGCCAGCTGGAAACGATTTACCCTTTGATGAAGGATTGTGTGAGCAAGGGAGAAATTTTTCGAACAAAATATGGAACGCTTCCCGACTTATTAAAGGTTGGGAGGTAGAAGATATACCACAAGCTAAATCAGCACAAGTTGCCATTTCTTGGTTCCAACAAAAACTGAATAAGGCCATAGCAGAGATTGATGCCTCCTATGCTAAATACCGTATTTCTGAGGCCTTAATGCTTACCTATAAGTTGGTTTGGGACGATTTCTGCTCGTGGTATTTAGAAATGGTGAAGCCTGCTTACCAGCAACCAATGGATGCAAAAACGTTTGAGGCAACGGTTAATTTCCTCGATGATTTACTCAAATTACTTCATCCCTTTATGCCTTTTTTAAGTGAAGAGCTTTGGCACGAGCTTAAACAAAGAGCGCACGATCTTATTGTAACAGAATGGCCAAAAGCAAAAGAAGTTAATCATTCATTGTTGAACGATTTTGAGGTAGCTGCTGAGGTGATTTCTGGTATTCGAAACATCCGTAAACAAAAAAGCATTCCAAATAAAGAAACCATAGACCTCTCTATAAAGGCCAATGCTTCTATCAATAAAGAATTTGATGCGGTAATAGTGAAGTTAGGAAACTTAAGCCCTATCCAATATGTGACCGAAAAAGTGGAAGGAGCCTTTTCTTTTCTAGTTCAGTCGAATGAGTATTTTGTGCCGTTAGGTCATCATATAGACGTAGAGGCTGAGGTTGAAAAATTACAAAAAGAAATAGCCTATACCCAAGGGTTTTTGAGATCGGTTGAAGGAAAGCTTAAAAACCAAAGATTTATCAATAATGCACCCGAGCAGGTCGTGGCTGTTGAACGTAAAAAACAAGCTGATGCACTATCTAAAATTGCTGTTTTAAAAGAGCAAATAAAAGCATTGGGATAAGAGTGCCATTACGTAAAGAAAAAGCCACGATCATTCGTGGCTTTTTTAATTACTGAACAATTAGTTTTTCTATGCGTTTTTCGGAATTACTTTCTATGGTAATGTAATATAAACCACTGGGCCAATTAGAGGTGTTGATCTTTTGTTGAGCGATTGGTTCAGCGAATGTTTGCTGCAGTATCAGTTTGCCAAGGGCATCATGTGCCGTAACCTTCTGAATGTTAAAGTCTGTACAGTTGATGTTAAATGCCTTGCTAGCAGGGTTGGGGTATATTTCAAAAGAACCTTTGTTAATTGAAGCGACTGCGGAGGTTGGGAAAAGTTGATTGATGTCGGTAATATGGGTACTGTAAACACCTGTTCCGTGTGTACCTACTACCAGCCAGCCATCTGCTTGCCTCACTTTAATATTTTCTACTACCACATTACCAATGGTCTCGGTACCAATTTGCGTCCATTCCGTAGTAACATCGGGTGTAAAGCCTGTGTAGTAGGGCTGTAGGCTGTCAGTAGCATATAAACCTGTACTAGTAGCCATTAAATAAACCGCTTGTCCGTTGAGGTATAAAATTTGTGCCGAACGACAAGAGGGTCCATCACCCGCTCCAGTATAAAAACCGGATCCATTGGGTTCTTCTAAGTTTCCAGAGATATTGCCCCAAGTGCTTCCAGCATCATCAGAATAAAAAATAGAATTGGTGTTGTAGTTAGAGAAAGTGACAATAATATTATTGGCATCAATGGGGTCGATGCAGATATGGGTGATGAACCCACTATTTGGAAACAAATTATCTGTTAGCTCCTGATGAGGGGGGTTGATGAAAGTAGCATTATTGATGCGATATAATTTTCCTTGATCCGTTCCATAGTACACTTTGTTTTGTGCCGATGGTGTAGCGGCAATGGCGGTTATATTTTGTAAACTATCAGTTCCTACAAAATTGGGATTTAGCTCGGTCCAGCCATCCATAATTCTGTTGTGATCGTTATTGTACGGAAAGCTGTTGGCGGCTTCCTGTCTCCAAATGGTATTACCTTCTGGAAAGTAGAGTATTTCATCATTGTCAGGTACCATGCATAGTTGATTAATGAATTGAAAATCGGATGTATCGGCATCGGCAGGATCCATTCGATTAAATGCCTGTATCGTTCCATTGTTATCGAGCTGCATCTTGTACAGTACTCCTCGCTGGATCTGTATGTAAAAATCCTCATTATTATCGGCAATTTCGGAGTAGGTGCCATCCCCATTAAAAGGCATGGTCCATTCTTGCATAGGATCGCCCGAAAAATTGATGAAATTACCGTTGTCTTGAAAACCACCCAATATAAGCGGATTGCTAACATCTTTGCTAATCGATACCGAATACAGTTGGGTAGTCTGATAGCCGTTGTTTAAGCGTTCCCAGCTATGTGGCGTAGCCAAACAGTTGTTTGATTTATAAATTCCTCCGTCCGTAGCACTAATGACAACATTTGGGTCTGAAGGCAAAAATAGCAAGTCGTGTTGATCGGGGTGGTGGGTGTCGTAAATATCCCAGTTTCCTTGTCCGTGATAGGAGCCTTCGTAATACCCCCCAATCTGGGTGGTGTTGCTATCTGATTGGAAGCCGTCTGTTGATCGCCATAGGTTGGTTCCACCAATAAAGACAATATCTGGGTTGTCTGGTTTAACCTTCACCAATAAGTCATACCCACCTTGGGCATTGAAGTTATCAAAAGTAGTGGGTCTGTTGGCAGGAATGCTAGCCGATAAATCTTCCCAAACACCACAAGTATCGCTGCCATCACCACATAAGTAGGTGTATTTATACAAAGAAGTCCATGTTTGTCCATTAAAAAAGGTATTGGTAAACTGACCTGCGCCGTCTGTTTCAGCAATTAGGAAATAAATTTCGTTCTCGTCGGATGGGTTGATGCCAATAGCAGCTCGCCCGTAAATCTGTGGGAAGGAAGAGGGTTGTATGCGATTCCAGCTTATCCCGTCTGCCGAACGCCAAATCCCTTTATCAGTACCGTCTGAGCTAAGGGTAGCATACACTACTCCGTTGCTTGTCACTTCCAAATTGTTGTAATAAGCGTTACCACCCCCTAAAACCTGATTCCAGCTTTGTCCTCCATCAACCGACCGATGGATGGATCCGTAGGTGGCACAATACAATTCATCTTCATTAAGGTTGGAGGGGTCAAGAGCGATGTTCCAAATAAAATCCCAAGGATTAAAAGCCCCTGCAGCAACGTTGTCTGCTGTGATAGGAATGGAGTCCCAGCTCATCCCACCATCTATCGACTTATAGATTCCATTTCCATCAAAATAGGCATCGCCACCACCTGCCGATGAGCCCGAAAGCTCACCAGAGCCATGGTACCAAATGTGTTCTTTTCCAGGACGCGTGTCTTGGTCGATACAGGTAACATTGTGTAGTTGAAAATGACGTGTCATTTTACTCCAGCTTTGTCCCTGATCGGTAGAGCGCCAAACACCTCCAGATGCCCCACCAGCAATTAAAATATTTTCGTCTGTGCAATCGATTGCCAAAGCCCTGGTTCTTCCTCCTACATTGTAGGGCCCTTCGGCAGTCCAGTTAAGTCCGCTATTCCCAAGGTCGTTAGGCAGCGTTTGGGCAAAGCGCATTTCCCTACTTCGAATGTTTTTAGGTAGGGCTAGGGAGTTAGGGTCTGCCAAGCGTTTGGCATCCCATGCTTTTCGGCCAATAGGTGCCTCACCGGGTTTTCTAAATCCATCGTTAAAGTTGATGGGCTTAGGAGTGGATACGAAGAGGAAGCCAAGGGCTCCAATAAAGGCCAATGCTATGAGGTAAAACTTTTTCATAAAAATGATTTATATGGAGGTACTAAATTATAAATTATTAATGAGTTCTTGAGCCCTTAAAACACGATCGCTAACCGAAATGCCATGGGCATAGTTTCCTAAAATATAAAACGCTGGGTGCAAGGAAGCATGCTGTTGCAAAGCATCTAGCAGTTGTTGGTGCTGAAGGTCGTATTGGGGAATGGCTTTTCCCCAACGCAAGTGTTTTTCCATACATGGCTCACCTTCTATGGAAAGGAGTTCTTTTAGTTCACCTAAAAGAATAGGAGCCACCTTTTTTGGATCTTCCTCACAAAGCTGAGCTTGCCTGCTGCCACCAACAATTAGGGTAAAAAGCTCTTTGCCCTGCGGAGCAGTATGGGCAAAAAAACGACTATTAAACAAGGCTCCTAAAAAATGTTTATTGTCTGTTGCTTTGGTAAGTATTCCGAAGCCAGGAATTTGGTTTTTTACCTGTTTTTTGTCAAAGCCAAAATGATACACATCCACTGGCACGTATTCAATGCTTTTCAGTTTTGTGCTCAATTCATCCGCTTCGATCAAGGCTGCTAGTTGAGGTGCTGCTAGGGTACATATCAGCTGTTTGCATTCAAAAACCCCTTTGGAGGTATGTAGTTTATAGCCCTGGTCTATGTTCTCAATTTTTTGCACTTCCGTGTGGGTGTGCAGCCTTGTGCCTAAGCCTTGTCCTATGGCATCGCACAGTTGGCCCAAGCCCTTCGGGAAACTAAAAATTGTTTGGGCAGGGAGTCCCTTCCTTTCTTTTTGTTTCTGAATCAGTCCTTTTATAACACTACCATACTCTTGTTCCAATCCCCACAAAGATTTAAGGGCAAATTTCACACTCATTTTTTCTGGGTTTCCTGCATAGATGCCAGTTACAAAGGGAACAATGAACTGTTGGTAAAAAGCATTCCCAAAACGTTTTTTACAAAAGGCAGCAACACTGCTATCAGCGGTGTGCTTAGCAGCATAAAAATCCTGCAGCACGGCCAATTTTTCTTTCCAGTTAAGTAGGGGAGAGCGCACAAAAGACCAAGGGCTGGTAGGGATTTGTTGAAGCTTATCTTGGTACAATACAAAGCGGCTTTGAGCTGCACTTTGGGCGGGCCTACAAACCTCCTGGGATAAGCCCAATTCGGCAATCAGCTCTTCTATGGCAGGGTTATTCATCAAGACCGTATTGGGTCCGTTTTCGCAAACAAAACCCGCTACTAATTGCGAGCAGATGTTTCCGCCCACAGTAGGAGCCGTTTCTAACACTAAAAAATCTTCTTTTTTTTGCTGTAAAAAATGGGCTGCACTAAGGCCGCTGATTCCTGCGCCAATTATGATTGTTTTATGCTTCATTATTGCTTTTACAAATCTACCTAAAATACAATAACCATATTCTCTTATATTTGTGCTAAAATATTTCCTTTTTTATGGAACAGATACCTCCGTACAAACCCAAAAACAAAGTGCGCATTGTTACCGCTGCTTCTCTTTTTGATGGCCACGATGCAGCCATAAACATCATGCGCAGAATCATACAGGCTACTGGCTGTGAAGTAATCCATCTAGGACACGACCGATCGGTAGAGGAGGTGGTAAACTGCGCCATAGAGGAAGATGCCAATGCCATTGCCATGACCTCATACCAGGGGGGGCACAGCGAGTATTTAAAATACATGTACGATTTGTTGCAAGAAAAAGGAGCTTCTCATATTCAAATTTTTGCCGGCGGAGGTGGGACCATCCTGCCGGAAGAAATTAAAGAACTTCATGCCTACGGCATTACGCGCATCTACCACCCGGACGATGGCAGAGCCATGGGCTTACAAGGAATGATCAACGATTTAGTGAAACAAGCCGACTATCCTACAGGAATGGATACCGATGGTTGTTTGGATGATTTAAGCAATGTGCAAAACATTGCCAAACTGATTTCGGCAGCAGAAAATTATCCAGAAGCATCCAAAAAAATACTAGCGCAAGTAAAAGCTTTATCTGCCAAATCAAAAACGCCTGTCCTCGGAATTACTGGAACGGGGGGAGCGGGTAAGTCCTCTCTTGTAGATGAGTTGGTGCGTCGCTTTTTGATTGATTTTAGCGATAAGCGCATTGCCATTGTATCGGTTGACCCTTCTAAGCGAAAAACAGGCGGGGCCTTGTTGGGCGATAGAATTCGCATGAATGCTATTAAGAGCAACAGAGTGTATATGCGCTCTTTGGCAACGCGTCAAGCCAACCTAGCACTTTCGGCGCATGTAAACGATGCCCTCGATATTTTGAGGGCCGCCCAGTACGATTTGGTAATTTTAGAAACTTCAGGTATTGGTCAGTCAGATACAGAGATTTTGGAGCATTCGGATGCTTCGCTTTATGTAATGACTCCAGAATATGGAGCTGCAACACAGCTGGAAAAGATTGATATGCTGGATTTTGCGGACCTCATTGCCATCAATAAATTTGATAAACGAGGCTCTTTAGATGCTTTACGAGATGTAAAGAAACAATACCAACGCAATCATCAGCTATTTACTCAAGACGTGGATGAGATGCCTGTTTTTGGTACGATTGCCTCTCAATTTAATGATCCAGGAGCAAATTCTTTGTACAAAGCCTTGATGGATAAAGTAGTAGAGAAAACAGGAGCTAATCTTAAGTCTACTTTTGAGATTACCAAAGAGATGTCTGAAAAAATCTTTGTCATTCCACCCAAAAGGATTCGTTATTTGTCAGAAATTTCGGACAATAACCGTGCTTATGATAAGTGGTCTGAAGCACAAAAAAATGTAGCTCAAGAGTTGTACGCCATTCATAAATCCATGCTGACCATCAATCGCTCAAGCCTTTCAGATAAAGATCGTTTGCTGAAAGGATTGCAAGAAGCTTATGCTCAACGACTGATGGATTTAGATCCAAAAAATAAGCAGTTGATTGAGGGTTGGGACGGACTAAGAGAAGCCTACAAAGCCCCTGAATATACTTTTAAGGTTCGTGATAAAGAATTGGTGATTAAAACGCATACAAAGTCATTGTCTCACTCAGATATACCCAAAGTTTGCCTGCCTAAATACGAAGCTTGGGGAGATGTGTTGCAGTGGCAATTGCAAGAAAATGTACCTGGAAAATTTCCTTATACAGCAGGTTTGTTTCCTTTCAAAAGAGAGGGCGAAGATCCTACCCGTATGTTTGCCGGTGAAGGAGGTCCAGAAAGAACGAATAAGCGTTTTCATTATGTAAGTTTAGGCATGCCTGCTAAGCGTTTATCTACCGCTTTTGATTCAGTAACCTTATATGGAAATGATCCGGATTACCGACCAGATATTTACGGAAAAATAGGTAACTCTGGAGTGTCTATCTGCTGTTTAGATGATGCCAAAAAATTGTATTCTGGTTTCGATTTAAGCAACCCCACCACATCGGTATCCATGACCATTAATGGGCCTGCACCCATGCTTTTAGCTTACTTCATGAATGCAGCCATTGATCAGAACTGCGAAAAGTATATCCAAGAGAACGATTTGCAGAAAGAGGTAGAGAAAAAAATCGAAAAACTATACAAAGGGAAGAAACGCCCCCAATACCAAGGCGATTTGCCCGAAGGGAACGACGGCTTGGGCTTGATGCTTTTGGGTGTGACGGGCGATCAGGTGTTGCCGCAAGCCGTTTATGAAAAAATTAAAGCCCAGACCTTAACCAAAGTAAGAGGAACGGTACAAGCCGACATCTTAAAAGAAGATCAGGCACAAAACACGTGTATTTTCTCTACTGAATTTGCATTGAGAATGATGGGTGATGTGCAGTCTTATTTCATTGATAATGGGGTGCGTAACTTCTATTCGGTATCTATTTCTGGCTATCACATTGCAGAGGCAGGAGCCAACCCTATCTCACAGTTGGCATTTACTTTAGCCAATGGTTTTACTTATGTAGAATACTACCTTAGTAGGGGGATGGACATCAATAAGTTTGGTCCTAACCTATCCTTCTTTTTCTCTAACGGTGTAGATCCGGAATATGCTGTTATTGGTCGTGTAGCTAGAAGAATATGGGCAAAAGCAATGAAGCATAAGTACGGCGCCAACGAGCGAGCACAGATGTTAAAGTACCACATCCAAACATCTGGCCGTTCCTTGCATGCTCAAGAGATAGATTTTAACGATATCCGTACAACGCTACAAGCTTTGTATGCCATTTATGACAACTGTAATTCTTTACATACCAACGCCTACGATGAGGCCATTACGACCCCAACGGAAGATTCGGTGCGTAGGGCCATGGCTATTCAGCTTATCATCAATAAGGAACTGGGTTTAACGAAGAATGAGAACCCCATCCAGGGTGCCTTTATCATTGAGGAATTAACTGATTTGGTAGAAGAAGCTGTGTTAACTGAGTTTGATCGAATTACTGAAAGGGGGGGAGTGCTTGGCGCCATGGAAACCATGTATCAACGTTCTAAAATACAGGAGGAATCTTTGTATTATGAAACCTTGAAGCATACTGGAGAATACCCCATTATTGGAGTGAATACATTCTTGAATTCTAAGGGTTCCCCTACGGTGGTTCCTACCGAGGTCATACGGGCTACCACTGAAGAAAAAGAGTATCAAATTAGCATGTTAAAAAACCTTCATGCTCAGAAATCAGCAGCGTCCAAACAAAGCTTAAGCAAACTGCAACAAGCGGCCATACAAAATCAAAACATCTTTGAAGTATTGATGGAAGCTACCAAGCATTGTAGCTTAGGACAAATTACCTTCGCCTTGTTTGAAGTAGGAGGGCAGTATAGAAGGAATATGTAGTTTGTTGCTCTTTGTTACTTATTCGTGATTTCGTAAATAACGTTGGTTTCCCAATTGGCAGGATTGCTTTCCATAGCAGGGTCAGTAAGGTACATCTCATAAGCGCTTCCTTGAATGACATACCCTTTCTCAGCAGCGTACTCATGCAATGCACCGTGCGTTTTCCCCACCGTTTCATAAGCTCCAAAATGACTGGCTTGCAGGGTGTTTCCTTCTTGGCTTGTACCTAGTTGCACCCTTCCCTCTGTTTCTATTACTGCTTCTACAAACGTACCTGCTTTGAGCACAACGATGTCTTTGTCACCAGCTTGCAAAGGAAAACGCTCGTACCTAGCAAAAGGTTGACTGGTAGGCATGACTCCTTGCATGGCAATGGTCTGATAGACCTCTCCATATAACTCACCTAACTTGGTACCGATGTCGTTAACAGAACAGCTATCAAGAATGTACACATAGGTTTGTGCGGGCCAACTGATCAATTCAACAGTCCCTGTTCTTGCAGGAAGCCCTTCGCAATGAGCTTTTAAATTACTAAGTCCTTTTTCAAAATCTTTGCCCATCATCACATCAAAAATAGGCCCCATCCCTCGCATTAAAAAGTCTAAATCGCCTTCATCTGTCCATGTCACTTTAACTCCCATTTCGGTAGGTTCAAAAATGAAGTGACCTTCAAAAGTGTTCCAGTCGTCAATGCTGATGTCAAAATCGATTTGTTTGAGTAATTCACTATTGGTAATGCGCATCGTTCCGTTACCTACTTTTTCGCTGGTCCAGCTTCTGCTGGCTCCTACTCCATAAGTGCGATCACCAAAACTATAGCTCATAGTGCTATCCATCTCTGACCATACTTCCCAATTGTCCCAATTAGTGAAATTATTGACTTGGTTAAAAACAATGGTTGGGTCTGCATCAATTTCAATATTTCTACTGACCTCAAAACGGTCCGGTAATACGAAACAGGCTAAAAGATACAATGCTAGGATGCCTAAAATGGCATAGAGGAAAATTTTTAAGACTTTCATGATTTAAATAATTTGGTTAAGGTTGAAGGTACAAATTTATTTTGAAAAAAGAAAAGCCACTAAAAAGTGGCTTTTTGAATTTAGTTCATGAATCCCCTAAAGACATAGAGTAAAAATAAGATAAGTAGCAACACCAATAAAAATAAACTACTCCCTTTATAATGTATTTTATGAAGCTTTAAATCTTTTCGATAAGACCATATTAGGTAGCCCACGAAAGAAACAGCAAATAATGCTGCGAAGATCCAATGTCCTTTAGTGATGTTCTCCACTACCGTCTGTGTTAGCTACAATGCTGAACTCGAGTGTTACCTCATCATTAATGGCTTTGTCACCTAGGTCGTCAAAGAAACTATCGGATCCATAACGAACATCGTATTTAGAACGATCAAAAGTTAAGCTACCACTAGCAAGGGCGGTAGTGCCTCTTTGGGTCCATTCGATATCAAAAACCACAGGATGTGTTTGTTCCTTAATTGTTAATGTAGCAATGATGTTGTATCCTTTCTCATTTTGGGTTGCTTTTACCAGTTTAAGGTAAGCCAACGGATGATTAGGCACATCAAAAAAGTCTTCATTCTTTAGGTGATCAACAAGGTACTGAGCTTTTTTACCTTCTAAATCTGTACAGCTAATGGTGCTCATGTCCACTACAAATTCAGCTTTTACCATGTTGCCATGATTCACACTGATGTTGCCTTCAGAAATGGAAATATTTCCTTCATGGCTACTGCCTGTGATTTTGCTGCCAACCCATTTAACATTGCTTTTTTTTGTGTCGATCTTGAAATGATCGGTATGGGCATTGTTAAAAGAGAATAAACCAATGGTAATGGTTAAGAGTAATACTAATTTTTTCATTTTTTTTCATTTTTATTAATAGCGGTAAATTTAAGCAAAAACTCGGCTATATTTACTGCAAAATAAAAGCTAAAATAATGCAAGATAAAATTGATAAAGTAAGGAAGTTTCACGATGTTTTTTTAATAGGCAACGAGGAGAAACCCATTGCTGAGGTAGGAGAAGACACCTATTTATTGAGACATCGCTTGATGCATGAAGAAAATGAGGAGTACCTTCAAGCGTGCAAAGAAGGAGATTTAGTAGAGATAGCAGATGCCTTAGGCGATCTTTTGTATATATGGTGTGGAACGGTTCTAAAGCATGGAATGCAAGATGCAATTTCTGAGATTTTTGAGGAGATACAGCGTTCTAATATGTCAAAATTAGACGCCCATGGAAAACCCATTTTTCGAGAAGATGGCAAAGTGATGAAAAGCGACCTTTATTTTAAGCCAAATATTAAAGCCATTCTTAAAAAACATGTGGAGCTTACGTAAGGTAAAAGCCTCGGATGCCATTTTTAAACAGGCAAAAGGCATAAGAACGCAAGTGTTTGTTGAGGAGCAAGGAGTTCCTGAACTCCTAGAGTACGATGAGTATGAGGCTCTTTCTACCCATTTTTTGGTTTTTGATCAGGAAAAAGCAGTGGCAACGGCCAGGTGGCGTCAAACAATAGATGGGATTAAGCTTGAGCGCTTTGCTGTTTTGCCTCACTACAGAGGGAAAGGGATTGGTAAATTTCTTGTTCAACAAATGATACAAGAAGTTAATTCGCTAAGTGACTGTATTTACCTAAATGCTCAGATACAGGTAGTATCTTTTTATGAGCAGTTACATTTTGAAAGGGTGGGCCCTCTTTTTGAAGAGGCAGGCATTCAGCATTACAAGATGGTTCTTAAAGATGCATGAGCCACTGATGCTCATCCTTCAATTTTCCATATTGAATTCCCTGAAGGTTTTCTTTTAATAGCTGAGCGTAGCTGTTTGAAAGAGGTGCAATGGTAAATTTTTTATCTCGGAAGGTAATGGAGTTAATTGAATTGATGGTGACCGCAGTACCCACGCCAAAGGCTTCTTTTAAGGATCCATTTTGCTGTGCTTCTAAAATTTCTTCTACCGATACTCTACGCTCTTCAACTTCAATGTTATTTTCTTTGGCTAAGCTCAAAATACTTTTTCGAGTGATGCCTGCTAAAATACTATCTCCTAGCATAGGAGTAACCAATGCATCCTTAATGCGAAACATAATATTCATGGTTCCCGATTCCTCAATGTACTTATGCTCTTTTGCGTCGGTCCAGATTACCTGAGTAAAGCCTTGATTTTGGGCTTCTTTAGTAGGGGCGAATGCTGCTGCATAATTTCCTGCCGCTTTGGTGAAGCCAATACCTCCTTTCACAGACCGAGCGTAGCGCTCTTCTATTTTTAAATGAACTTCTCCAGAGTAATAAGACGAGCTCGGAGAGGTAATGATAAAAAAGGTAAACTCATCAGCAGGTGTTGCTCTGATAAATTCGCTAGTAGAAATCATGAAGGGACGGATGTAAAGTGATCTTCCTTTTCCTTCAGGAATCCAGTTTTGATCAAGTTTTAATAGCTCCCTTAAGCCTGAAAAAAATTCTTCTTTAGGAAAGGAGGGCATGCATAATCTTTTAGCGGACTGATTGAGTCGATCAATATTTTCTTCTGGTCGAAACAAGATCGTTTTACCCTCATCCGATTTAAACGCTTTCATCCCTTCAAAAACAGCTTGACCATAATGAAAAACATGGGTGCCTGGAGCCATAGAAATAGGCTGGTAAGGAAGAATTTCAGCCTCTTGCCATTGACCCCCCTTAAATTTACACATGAACATGTGATCACTGAAGACTTTGCCAAACGCTAGATTGTTAAAGTCTACTTCGTTTCTGCGTGATTGTTTTGTTAATGTGATTTTCATTGGCACTGTTATTTAATGTATCGGAAATCGTGACCGTCTTCAATCTTTTGCAAAGCTTCGTAAATCAGCTTAATTACATTCTCTACATCGTCTTTATGTACGCTTTCTACAGTGGTATGCATGTAGCGTAAGGGCAAAGAGATAAGTGCCGAAGCAACTCCCCCTGTAGAGTAAGCAAAGGCGTCGGTATCTGTTCCTGTTGCTCTACTAGCTGCTGCACGCTGGAAAGGAATCCTCTTCTCTTCAGCAGTATCAATAAGAAGATGGAGTAAGTTGTTTTGTACAGCTGGTCCGTAAGTTAAGACTGGGCCTTTGCCTGCAAACAAATCACCTTGCTTGATTTTGTTGATCATTGGAGTTTGTGTATCGTGACAAACATCCGTCACAATGGCTACATTTGGTTTGATGGATTCGGTGATCATTTGTGCTCCTCGTAAACCCACTTCCTCTTGTACAGAGTTTGTGATATATAGCCCAAAAGGCAACTTCTTATTATTTTCTTTTAACAGGCGCGCAACCTCTGCAATCATAAAACCGCCAATTCTGTTGTCTAAGGCACGACCTACGTAATAATTCTTGTTGAGTACCATGAACTCATCCTCGTAAGTGACCACACAGCCAACATGAACTCCTAATTTCTCTACTTCCTCTTTGGTGGTACAGCCACAATCTAAAAAGATATTATCTAATTTAGGTGCCTTTTCTTCCCCTCCATGACGAGTGTGTATGGCTGGCCATCCAAAAATAGCTTTAACAATGCCGTTTTTGGTATGTATATTAACGCGTTTGGATGGTGCAATTTGATGGTCACTTCCACCGTTTCTTCTCAAATAAATAAAGCCATCCTTCGTGATGTAATGAACGAACCAGGATATCTCATCGGCATGTGCTTCAATTACTACTTTGTATTTTGCTTCTGGATTAATTACGCCTACAACCGTGCCGTAGGTATCCACAAAACTCTCATCAATGTATGGTTTAATGTAGTCTAGCCACATTTTTTGTCCTTGGCTTTCAAAACCTGTTGGAGAGGGGTTGTTGATGTATTTTTCTAAAAAATTGAGTGACTTTTTAGTGAGTATGCTCTTCGCCATGATGTTAATTTTTGGGCTTGCAAATTTACATAAAAAAAGGGGAACAATAATTGAACCCCTTTTTCAACTTATAGGAAGCTACTATTGCACGTAAACGATTTTTTGAGAGCTAATCATTTTTTGATCTGCTTTTACCGTTACAAAATACTGCCCTTTACTCAGCTCAAGCTGATAAAAAAGTAGGTGGTTCCCAGAGGGTAAAAACTGAGGGCTGAATTGGTGTATTTTTTGACCCATCAGATTGTAGATTTCAACACTAATTTTTTGCTGATGAACTAGCTTTAGGGGGATCATGAATCCACCCTTAACAGGGTTGGGATAAATTTCACCAACCGCATTGTTGGGATGTTCGAAAATGCTAGTAGATGTGTTGGTAGAAACCTCAAATAAAATGGATTGATCATAGGCAAAAAGCTGATCAGATACCCTAAAAGACATAATATAGGGTTGAGTTCTTAGCATACTTGCATCTGGCGTCCATTCAAAAATTCCTTCTACCTCATTTCCATTTCCAGTAGATGAAAAGCTAA
The DNA here is from genome assembly GCA_965661505.1 of Flavobacteriales bacterium. Lineage (GTDB taxonomy): Bacteria > Bacteroidota > Bacteroidia > Flavobacteriales > UBA7312 > UBA7312. The sequence continues at coordinate 58,205 of CBFIDX010000006.1, forward strand.
ACGTTGCACCACAAAATAAGGTAGGCTCACCAAAAGCTTCCATAACAATAAGGTCGTTAATATCCGGATCACTAGCCAACAGGCTTAATTGGTAGTTTTGGTTAGGACTGATTGACACATAAGGATAGCCGGCTGCATTGGTAGGGATATTGGCTATATTGGTAAACATGGATAATGCATTCCAAGCAGGGAGCACAATTAATTGCATGTCACGCCTAATTTCGCCTATTTTAACTCCATTTCTATATTCTTCTACCAAAACTGTAGTTACATAGTTGCCTATAAAACTGGCTGTCCAGCTGATGTCTCCGGTAACCGCATCGATGCTGAAGGTTCCTAGCCCGCTGGTGTCTTGAGGCAATATGTATCCAGCGCACTGAATACCGTAAGCCGTATTTGGTGTATCGAGGCTCCAAACTAAAGAGTCTCCATCAGAATCAAAGGGTAAGGGATTGTACACCCAAGGTGTATTGACCGGTAAGTAGCTGATGGGAGGTGCTAGAAAATAAGGACTAGAATTATTGCTTGAGTCAATCATTACTTCGGCATGTAAAAACATGCTCTCACTTCCTGGGCTAGTTAAATTTACAATGGCGTTATTTCGGCAGCAGTTCTCCCAATTAACTATGTATTGCCCATAGGTAGGAAAGGAGAAGGTGTCGGCATAAATATAGATTTCGGTTCCGTAGGGGATCAATGGAACTAAATTTCCTGAAATAACTGTATCATAAGAAATTTGTAAAACGGTGTCCCACATCGTAGTTTGATTTGTAATACTAATGGACATATTATTTGCCATGGCAATGCCCATGGTGTCTCGATAGGCCGTTGCTACAATGGCATAATCGTTGCCAGAAATGTGTTGGACCGTAATTTCTCCTCCCATCAAATGAGATGCCTTACTGTTAAATGGAAAAAGGATAAACAAACAGAGGATTAATAATAGAGTTTTTTTCATAACTAGAGCATTATTGGTTTGGGTAAAAATATAAAAACAATTTGATGAAAGAGTAGAAAGCATACATTTATACTGTGTTTCGAATAATTAATTTTACTTAATGAAGAAAGAACTCATTTTCACTGCAGATGGTAGTAAAACATTGTTTGTTCCAGAGTTAAAAGAGTATTATCACTCGATTCATGGTGCTCTGGCTGAAGCGAAGCATGTGTTTCTTAAAAACGGATTGCAATCCGTTTCTAAAGAACAAATAGCCATTTTAGAAATGGGGTTTGGTACCGGACTGAATGCTTTTTTAAGCTTTTTGTTAGCTGCTTCTGATGAAAAAAAAATTGACTATACTGCCTTAGAAGCACATCCTTTATCTGCAGAGCTTGTGGATGCCATGGGGTATGTAGCACTTTTGAATGCTCAAAAAGAGGCCTCTTTTTTCCAAAAAATACACAATTGTCAATGGGAGTCGAAGCAACTGATTGCAGCTCATTTTTCTTTAACCAAAATAGCGCAACGCATTGAAGATGTATCCTTCAATAAGTGTTTTGATTTGATTTATTACGATGCTTTTGGGCCCCGTGTTCAGCCTGAGTTATGGACAGAAATAATCTTTTCTAAACTTTATGCCTCAATGAATAAGGGGGGAGTGCTGGTTACTTATTGCGCCAAGGGTACTGTAAAGCGTGCTTTAAAAGCCGTTGGTTTTGAAGTAGAATCCCTTGAAGGCCCCCCTGGTAAACGAGAAATGACAAGGGCCAAAAAAATCCTATGAGAGAATTCTGTAGTATTTCGATAAAAATTTATACATTTGCGCTCCAATTTTGAACAGAAATAATTAGAAAATATGGCTAATCACAAGTCAGCAAAGAAAAGAATTCGTCAAACGGCAAAGCGTAATGCTGCCAACAGCTACTACCATAAAACAACTCGTAATGCGGTAAGAAAACTGCGTGCGATGACAGATAAAAAAGAAGCAGTAGCTTACCTTCCTTCTGTAGAATCTATGTTGGATAAGTTAACTAAGCGTAACATTATTCACAACAACAAGGCTGCCAACCTTAAATCGAAATTAGCCAAGCACGTTAATAACTTATAGTAGGCTTTAGGTAAAAAATACACCAAAGAGCTTCCTTAATGGAAGCTCTTTTTTTTTATATTTAAAGCATGAGAGATGAAAAAAAACTTCCTATAAAAGCATGGGCCAAAGATGATCGACCCAGAGAAAAATTGCTGGAAAAAGGTAAATCTGCCTTAAGTGATGCCGAACTAATAGCAATTTTAATAGGATCAGGTAACAAAGATGATTCGGCGGTAACAGTAGCACAACAGCTTCTGCATCAATCACAAAATAACTTACAGACACTTGCCAAAAAAACCATCACTGATTTAAGGCAACTCAAAGGGATAGGAGAAGCAAAAGCCATCAGTATTATTGCAGCGCTAGAATTAGGAAGAAGAAGAAAAGCAACAACACTTGTAGATAAACCTCAAATTAAGTCTAGTGCAGATGCTTATACCCTTTTAGAAGATGTTTTTGCTGATCTAACACACGAAGAGTTTTGGATATTGCTTTTAAACAGAGCAAACAAAGTCATAAGTAGGCACTGTATTAGTAAAGGAGGTTTCTCAGGAACAGTAGCTGATCCTAAAATCATTTTTAAAATTGCTTTACAACACAATGCATGTGGTATGATTCTTTTTCACAATCACCCATCCAATAACTTGCAACCTAGTAATGCCGATAAAAAGCTAACCGAACAATTGCATCATGCAGGAAAGTTGTTAGAAATTCCTGTTTTAGATCACCTCATAACTGGCGAAAACAATTATTTTAGCTTTGCAGATATGGGATGGCTTTAAATGCTTGTATATACTCCAAAAATAACTCCACGGATCCGTTACATTTTTCAAACAATCTTTGAAGATGTTTGGCTTGCCAATGTTGAGCTGACTGAAGACCTAGAAGTTTTCAAACAACATCAAGGGCCAAAAATTAATTATTCTCTAAGAAAGATAGAGGATGAATTATTTATCGAACGCCACGATTTACTGATTCAGAAAGGCATTTCAGATCAAGAAATTCAGATGACCGAATGGGAAGGCCTTCCGGTATTTTTTCAAACCAGTTCTTACTCAGACATTCCGTTTGATTTCTTCGCAGCAAGCTTCTATCTATTATCTAGGTATGAAGAATACTTACCCCATATTCGAGATCATTACGAACGTTTTATGGCCAAGGAAAGCCTTGCTTTTCAGCACGGATTTTTACAAAAGCCATTGATAAACCTTTGGATGAAAAAAATAGTGAAGGTTTTTCAAAAGAAATATCCAAATTTTATAACCAATCAAACCCCATTTAAGTTCGTGTCAACCATTGATGTTGACAATGCCTATTGTTATTTAGAAAAAGGACTGGCTCGTTCATTGGGTGGGTTTATGCGCTCTTTTATAAACGGAGATCGTGAGGCAATGAAAGAGCGTTGGCAGGTACTACGAAAAAAACAAAAAGATCCCTACGATACTTTTGAACTACAGTTAGCACTCCAAAAAAAGTATGATCTGGAGGTAACGTATTTCATCCTACTCGCCGACTACGGATTAAATGACAAAAATATTTCTCATCATAGTAGGGCATTTCAGCTATTGATCAAGCACCTTTCTGATCATGCTCAGGTAGGAATACATCCTTCCTTTGGTGCTAATTACCAAGAGGGGAAATTAAAAGAAGAGTTGCAACGCTTAGAAAACATCATAAAAAGAGCTGTCGTTGATAGTCGTCAACACTTTTTAAAACTCGCATTTCCCAATACTTACAGAGGCCTGATTGACTTAGGTGTTCAGAACGATTACACCATGGGATATGCTTCCTACCCTGGTTTTAGAGCCAGTATTTGTCATCCGTTTTACTTTTACGATTTAGAATTGGAGTTAAAAACATCACTTAAGATTCATCCTTTTGTGGTAATGGATGCTACCTTTAAATACTATTTAGAATTTAGTCCACAACAAGCCCTGTCTTTAACTCAAGAACTACTGGAAGAAGTAAAAAAGGTAAACGGTACTTTCACCTTGTTATGGCATAACGAGACGTTTAGTGATTTAGGAGCTTGGAAGGGATGGAGTCAGTTGTACGAGCAAATAGTAAAACTAGCAAAATCATGATTCGTTACCTAACACATCGAGAGTTAGATTTTGATAAATGGGATGCATGCATAGCTCAAGCTGAGCATTCATTGATTTACGGTTTTTCGTGGTATTTAAATGCTGTCTGTAACAATTGGGATGCCCTAGTATTGAACAATTACGAGGCGGTTTTTCCTTTGCCCAAACGGAAAAAAGGGGGCGTACCTTATATATATCAACCTTTTTTTTGTCAAAAATTGGGGCTTTTCGCAGCTAATAAAAACATTAAAATTGATGATTTTATCAATGCCATTCCTTCTCATTTTCAATACGTAGAGATGAATGTTTGTCAAAATGATTCGGTTTTTACCTCTCAAAAAAACGTTAATTATGAGTTATTGTTATCCCAAAAAAACCCTACGCTTTTCTCTAAAAATACAAAGCGAAACCTAAAAAAGGCAGAAAAGTCCATGCTTACATTAGTTTCTGATGTTTCTTACAATGAGCATTATAGGATGTTTAAAAAAGACCTAAAAAAAATGGGGCTTAAAAAACAGGACCTACTATTCTATAAAAACCTTTGTACTACACTAGTCAACTCTGGAAAAGGAACTATTTACGGCATAGTGGATGCAAGCAATGCATTGCTTGCAACGGCCTTAGTAGCGGTTGATGGACAGCGAATCTATTATTTGCATGCAGCAAACACCTTAAGAGGGAAAAAAACAGCTGCAGCACATTGTTTGATCCATAAGTTGATGCAACTTCATCCCGGAAAAATAGTTGATTTTGAAGGCTCAAATATTGAAGGGGTAGCGAGGTTCTATAAGGGTTTTGGAGCGCATCAAACTTTCTACTCCACAGTCAAAATAAATCGCTTACCCTTTTACCTGCGATGGTTAAAATCATGAGATGTTTATTTTTCTATGCCAGACTGATTTTTGTTTTCTATTAAAAATTTGAACAGGTAATATTTTTTTAGTTTTTTGGTTTTAGTATGTAACAAAATCCCGATTTTTGTACCCCAAATTATTTCAATGAGTTTTTACCAAATAACGATGATATTATTGATGAGCAGTGTCAAGTTTCTATTGGCATTACCGTTAGCTGCTTTCCAGTATGAATTTTCTTTTTGGCAAACTTTTCTTTTGTCGTCCATAGGGGGATTACTAGGAATCTTTGTCTTTGCTTATTTAAGTCATTTTATCATTGATAAATATTCTTCCTGGATGTCTAACAGACAGCAAGAAAACTCAAAAGACAGCATAAAAAAAGTGGTTGCCGTTAAAACAGTAAAAAAATACGGACTTTTTGGCATTGCTTTTTTAACGCCTATTTTCTTTTCCATTCCATTGGGCACCTTTATTGCCCTCCGTTTTTTTCCCAACAAAAAGAAGACGCTTCCGGTTTTAGCGGCAGCAGTTTTTGGCTGGTCCTTTGTATTATCATTTGCCTTAACCATTCTGTAAATGCATTTAGTCAAACATATTTTTTTCGATTTAGACAGAACGCTTTGGGATTTTGAAAAAAACGCCTTCGAAACCTTAGCTGAATTGTTTCAATTACATGCTCTGCAATCGAGGGGGGTTTCTAGTTTAGAGGATTTTATAAACTGCTATAAAAAGCACAATGAATCCTTGTGGGCACTTTATCGAGAAGGAAAAGTAACAAAGGAAATTCTTCGTTCGAAGCGCTTTCGCTTGGCATTAGGTGAGTTTGGTATTCAAGATGATTATTTAGCCAAAAAGCTAGGTGATCAGTACATTCAACAATGTCCACTAAAAACAAATATGTTTCCTTTTACACATGAGGTGTTGAGCTATCTACAAGAAAAATACCATTTACACATCATTACCAATGGATTTGAAGAAGTACAACATGTAAAGCTCGAGCAATCCAAACTAAGCCACTATTTTGAACAAATTATTACTTCCGAACAAGTAGGAGTAAAAAAACCAGATCCTGCTATTTTTCAATATGCATTACAAAAAGCTTCTTCCAATGCAAACCAAAGCATTATGATTGGTGATGATTTGCCCGTTGATATTTTGGGTGCTAAAGCCATAGGAATGAAGCAGGTTTATTTCAATCCTCATCAAGAAGCACATCAGGAAGAGCTAACGCATGAAATTACTTGTTTGAGTGAGCTAATGACTCTATTGTAAAGCCTACTTTTTTCAAGTCCTCCCAAAAGTGTGGGTAAGATTTTTCAACATGCTGTATGTCAGAAATACTAATTTCATCACATACAAGGCTAAGCGGTGCAAAACTCATGGCCATGCGATGATCTTGATAAGTCTTGATATGTACTATATCAGAAGAAGTGATTTTTGCTTGACTTGAACTCTCAATAGAATCTTCTGAAATAGTTGTTTCAAAACCCAGTTTAAGCAATTCATTTTTTAATGCCTTGATTCGTTGACTTTCCTTAATATTTAAGGTAGATAACCCTTTTAAGACAAAGCTTGTTTCAAGACCTGCTAGTGTACAGCATAGCGGCTGTGCTAGGTCAGGAGTAGAAATTAAATCATAGCAATAGTGGGGCTTTTTTTCAAAGCCTGTTTTGGAAATATGTAGTTGGTCGTTTTGAAAGTTATATGTTACTCCCAGTGTTGAAAAAATCTTTAGTAAAGAGGCATCGCCTTGCCAAGATGTTTGGGTCATTCCTTCAAGAACGATGTGTGCTTCTTGTGCTAATGCCGCAATTTCGAACCAAAAGGCTGCCGAGCTCCAATCGTTTTCTATACTGATGTCTTTTGCTTGGTAGGCTTGCTCTCTAATATGAATCCATTGTTTTTCCCAGCTATACTCTATGCCAAAAAAGGACATTATGTTTAAGGTCATTTCTAGATAAGATTTAGAAACCAATAGGCCACAAATCTCTATGCTTAACCCTCCTTTTAGAAGAGGAGCAATGAGCAAAAGAGCGGATATAAATTGACTACTGATGCTTCCTTCAACCGAAATTTTTCCACCAGCTAAATTGCCTGCTTCAATCTTTATTGGAGGATAGCCCTCTTTTTCCAAGTAGCTTATGTTCGCACCCAGTTCATTAAGTGCTTTCACCAAGGGGGCAATGGGTCGCTGGTGCATGCGCTTGCTTCCTTTTAAAACAACTGCTTCATTTTTAAGCGCAAGAAATGCTGTTAAAAAACGCATGCATGTTCCAGCGTCATTCACGTTTATTTCTGATGAACAGCTATTTAAACTCTCTTGCAGAATTTGGGTGTCTTTTGCTTTGGATATATTGTAAATGGTGAAAGCGTCTTGACAGAGGGCCTGAATCATAAGCGCTCTATTACTCAAGCTTTTTGATGCAGGAAGTTGGACGGTTCCTTTGATGACTTTATCAGCATGTTTAAGCGAGTAATTCATCCACTTCAAATTGATTATCAATCAGGCAGCTACCAATGCTGGTAAGCAATGTAAAATTGATCTGACCGTTGCTGTTTTTTTTGTCCTGTTTTAGCCACTTTAAAAGGAGTTCCCTACTAGGAACTTTTAAGGACGGAAAAGTGGTGGATAGAAAGGAGTTTATCTCTTTCTTTTCTGCTGCTGATAATGGCGATAACTTACACTCTTCAATCATTCCTAAGGCAATGGCTTCACCATGAAGTATGGGCTCTCCTATAGCTAAATAATGACTTTCAATTGCGTGCCCAACAGTATGTCCGAAGTTTAATTTTTTTCGTTGTCCTTTTTCGTTTGGGTCTGCGCAAACCAAGGCGCTTTTGATTTTTACTGATTGAGAAATAACGCTTTCCCAGTCCAGCTCTGAAAATGGAGTGTTTTTAATCTGCTGCCAATATTCTTTATCTGCGATTAAGGCATGCTTTACTACTTCCGCAAAACCCGAGCGTACTTGCTTGGGTGCCAAAGTGTTTAAAAATATAGGATCAATAAGTACGCTTTTGGGGTTTTTGAAAAGTCCAATTTGGTTTTTAGAATAGGCAAAATCAATGCCTAATTTACCCCCTATAGAGGCATCTACCATGGCCAAAAGGGTGGTAGGAATTTGAAGAAAGTCAATCCCTCTTTTAAAAGTACTTGCAGCAAACCCCCCCATGTCTCCGATAACTCCGCCACCTAGATTGATGAGTAGTGCCTTTCTGTCAAAGTGATGTTGGCTCAAAGACGCCCAAATATGTTGACAACTGGCTAAGTTTTTATTCCTTTCTCCTGATTTCACTTCAATGATAACAGCTTCTACTTTTGTTGTCTCCAAAAAGTAGGCTAAGCAGTGTTTTTTGGTGTTTTCATCCACTAAGATAGCAAGCTGACTGTAGCTACTATAGTCGAACTCTTGCAAAGATTTAGAGCCTATAAAAACACCATAATCAAGTCTTTCTATTGCTTTCATTCGGTTATGCTTCTGATGGGTTTTCCGGTGCAACCGTTTGGAAAAGAAATACCCAATAAAGTACTTACTGTGGGGGCTATGTCTTGTATAAAAACAGCTTCATCGGACACCTTAGGGCGGATGTTTTTCCCCCAAAAAAGTAGGGGCACATGGGTATCATAGCTGTAACAAGATCCGTGGGTTGTTCCAGTAGGGCTTCTCCATTCAATCCATCCACTTTCTAGGTTGATAATGACATCGCCAGAGCGTTTTTGATTAAACCCTCTTTGTACCAAGGCATGAATGCCGTTGTTGTATTCTTGTTGATGAAGTTGGGTGGCCGTAAAAGTGTTTTTTATTCCTCGTTTAGAAATTAAAAAATCAGCACATACTTTTTCTATATCGGCTTTGTGTATTTGTTTTTCTAGTATTAGCTCTTGGTTTAAAAAGAACTGCTGATTGCTGTATCGTTTAATCCATTCACCTGTGCCATATCGGCTTGTAAGGTGGGCTTCTAGGCTTTCCTGTATCTTATGTACTACAAAATAGCCGGCAGGGATTCTCTTTTCGATAAGCGTGTTAGGAACACTCACCACTCCATGATCTGCGGTCAAGAAAATCAATACATTTTCTTTGCCCAGGCTTTGCTTTAGTGTTTTCAATAAATCCGCCATGTCTTGATCTAGGCGAAGGTAGGTATCCACTAATTCTTCGGCATGGGGGCCGTATTGATGCCCTACATAATCCGTAGAGGAAAAGCTGATACTCAAAAAGTCAGTGTTTTCACCTTTTCCTAACTTCTCTTCTTTGATAATTTCTTTGGCCAGGTCTTTTAAAATAGTATTTCCGAAAGGAGTGGACTTGATGATTTTTGTTCCATTTTTTGCCACTAATGTATCTAAGTTGTAGCTAAAATTGTTGCCTTCCCATTTGCCCTCTAGGTAATCGCTAACGCTATTTTCTGACTGATAATCAATCATCCATTGGGGTAGGCTTTCCATGTAATAGCTGCTCGTTATCCAATCCCCATTGCTATCCATCCAATAAGCAGCATCTCCCATGTGGCCTGCCGGTAAGATAGCCCCTCGGTCTTTTAAGGAAATGCCAATCACTTTGGCCTTGTCATTAAAGAGTTGTAGCTCATCGCCAATCGTTGTTGTTAGCATGCGGTGTGGCGACATTTGCCCGTCGTTGGTAATGACATCCGTGGTATGGTTTTCACAATTACAAACGGTGTGCATCTCTCCATCACCTGCACAATAGACTGATTTTTGACTTTCTTTATCGTACCAGTTGTTTCCAATAATGCCATGTACTGCTGGGGTGGTGCCAGAAAAAATGCTGGCATGGCCCGGGCCTGTATAGGTAGGCATATAGCCAAAATGGGTATTTCGGTAAAAGGCACCTTCATTCACCAATTCTTTAAAGCCATTTTCTCCAAAAGAATTCCAAAAACGATAGATGTAATCGTAACGCATTTGATCTACCACAATGCCTACAACTAATTTAGGGCGCTCTTGCGACTGAACAAAGTAGCCGCAAAGCATAAGCGAAAGGACAATAATTATTTTTTTCATTTTCTATTTTTAAAAAGAGTTAAAGCGATTGACAAAAGAACGGCTACCACTACGTCGGCTAATGGAGGAACATTGGGCCAACCATAGTTCCACGCTACTACCAAAAGTAGCCAAATAACCCAGCTTTTATCGAATAACTTTTTCACGAATTAAGCGATATATATTGAATACAACCAAGGCTACAAAAGTACCCCAAAGCATTCCTCCAAGGATATCCAAAGGATAATGAACGCCTACATAAATGCGACTATAAGCAACCAGTGCAGCCCAAATAAACAGTCCAAAAAACAAGGTTTTTTTCTGCAAAATATTTCCTAAAAAGACGGCCAAAGCAAAGGTGTTAGAGGCATGAGAAGAGATAAACCCAAACTGTCCTCCACAGCGATCGCCTACCAATCGTACCGTATCTAAGGCGTGGCAGGGGCGCAAGCGTTCAAAAACATTTTTAAATAACTGTACACTGCCTTGATCAGCCAAGGTAATGAGTGCGATGATGCTTAAAAGTATCCAAAAACCCTCTTTCCCTTTTTGTTTAAAAATTAGGTAAACTAAAAAGGCATAAAAAGGAATCCAAGAAAACTTATGAGTTATAAAAAGCATGATGGGATCAAAAAACGCAATGCCTGCATGATTGAGCTGCAGAAAATATTTTTCATCTAATGCGAGTAGCGTTTCGATCATTTGTTCATGTTTTTCCAAAGAGCATCTTTTAGCTCAGTGATGCCTTGTTGTGCTACTGAGGAGATAAACAAACATTGAATGTCTTTTGGCAACTCCGACTTCAGTTCTTCTTTCAGCTCCTCATCAAGCATATCCGATTTACTAATGGCCAGCATACGGTCTTTGTCAAGTAATTCAGGATTATACTTTTTTAACTCACCAAGCAAAATTTTATATTCCTCTTGCACATTATCGCTATCGGCTGGCACCATAAATAGGAGAGTAGAATTTCGTTCAATGTGACGTAAAAAGCGCAGTCCCAATCCTTTGCCTTCAGCAGCCCCTTCGATGATTCCAGGAATATCGGCCATGATAAAGGATTTATGATCTCGATAAGCCACAATACCTAGGTTAGGAACAAGCGTAGTGAAGGGATAATTGGCAATTTCGGGTTTGGCTGCAGAAACAACCGATAGTAAAGTAGATTTTCCGGCATTAGGAAAACCCACTAAGCCCACATCGGCCAATACTTTTAGTTCTAAGATGAACCAGCCCTCTTTGCTAGGAATCCCGGGCTGGGCATAGCGTGGCGTCTGTCGGGTAGGCGATTTGAAATGCACATTTCCTCTGCCTCCTTTACCGCCCTCCAACATGATTTCTTCTTGATTGTGGTCGGTTATCTCAAATAGGACTTGGCCTGTTTCAGCGTCTTTTGCTACTGTCCCTAATGGCACCTCAATAATTCGGCTTTCGCCATCTTTTCCTATGCGGTTATTGCCACTACCACCGCCGCCGTGTTCCGCAAAAATGTGTTTTTGATATTTGAGGTGAAGCAATGTCCACATCTGCTCGTTGCCCTTCACGATAATGTGTCCGCCACGACCTCCGTCTCCACCATCGGGCCCTCCCTTAGCGGTTGTCCGATCTCTTAATAGATGTACCGAGCCAGCCCCTCCTTTTCCCGAGCGACAAAAGATCTTGACGTAATCAACAAAGTTGGAGTTTTTAACCTTCATTTATAGGGAGTCAATAGCAGCGCATAATTTTTGGTTGATCGATTCAATCGATCCAATGCCTTCAATTTCTTGTAGCTTGCCCTGCGCACCGTAAAATTCTTTTAGCGGAAGGGTTTTGTTGTTGTACTCTTGGATGCGGTTGCGAATAATGCCTTCATTTTGATCGTCAGCACGTCCACTATTTTTTCCCCTCATCAACAATCGGTGGGTAAGCTCTTCATCATCTACCTGCAAGGCTATCATTCCTGAAATAGCAGTGCCTAGCTCTTTAAGTAAGCCGTCAAGGGCTTCTGCTTGGGCGCTTGTTCTAGGAAATCCATCGAAGATAAATCCTTGGGCATCCGCATTCTTTTCTAACTTGGATTTAATCATTCCTATCACAACGGCATCTGGAACTAAATCGCCATTGTCCATCAACTTTTTGGCTTCCATCCCCAAAGCAGTTCCAGCAGCAATTTCTCCTCTTAAAATATCTCCAGTAGAAAGGTGTACCAAGCGGTACTTTTCGATTAAAAGTTCTGATTGCGTTCCTTTTCCTGCCCCTGGAGGGCCAAACAATACTAAATTCAACATGGGTTGTTGTTTTTCAATTGATAAATACCCGACAAAGTTCGCCCTAATTCTTTATAATCCAAACCATAACCCACAACAAATTTATTAGGGATCTCTTTACCTACGTAATGAAGGGGTAATTTTTGTTGATAAACGCTGGGTTTAAAAAGCAAGCTAGCAATGTATATCTTGGCTGGATTTTCTTTTTCTAAAAGGCTGTAAATTTTTTTGAGGGTAGTGCCTGTATCTACAATGTCTTCTAATACTACTACTGTTTTGTTTTGGATATCGGCCTGCAAGCCTACTATTTGGTTTACCACACCACTGGATTCCGTTCCTTGATAGGATTGAAGTTGTATAAAGCTAACCTCTGCATCGTAGCTCAGTTGTTGCAGTAGCTCAGCTGCAAATAAAAAAGACCCTTTTAGCACCACCAAAAAATGAGGATTTTCTGATTTAAGACTTTCCATCTGTTGGGCCATCTCTGCTACAATGTCTTTTATTTCATGGGCCGATAAGTAAGGCTCAAAATGGTGATCGTGTAGTTGAATCATTTTTTCTTTATTCTTTTTTTTTGATTTAATGGGGGCTGTTTTTTGGAATGCACCGAGAAGGACCCAATGGCAGTCCACATGAAAGTCAAAAATGCATGCAGTTGTTAGCCAAAAATACGACTTAAATACTATTTTTGTGGCCATTAAAACAATAATCAACAGAAGGCGGTAGCTAAAAAACTGAAGGAGCTTTGGTTTTAAATCGTTTTCTTTTGAGTAAACAATAATTATTTTACCGATGAAACCAATAGTAAGTATTATCATGGGCAGCACATCCGATATGCCCGTTATGCGCAAAGCAGCAGAATTTCTGGATAAGATGGAAATTCCTTTCGAAATCAATGCATTATCAGCACACAGAACCCCTCAGTTGGTAGAGAAATTCGCCAGCAATGCGCATGCCAATGGCATCCGTGTAATTATTGCTGGGGCAGGAGGAGCTGCGCATTTACCAGGTGTGGTAGCCGCTTTTACTACCCTTCCTGTTATTGGCGTGCCTTGCCGTTCGTCCATTTCCATTGATGGTTGGGATTCTATTCTTTCTATTCTTCAGATGCCTCCTGGCATTCCGGTTGCTACCGTAGGATTAGATGCTGCACACAATGCAGGGATCTTAGCGGCTCAAATGTTGGCTACTGGCGATGAAGCCTTGCATGCCAAAATGGTGGAGTTTAAATCCAATATGAAAGAGAAAATTGTAAAAGCCAATAACGATTTGGCTAGTGAATCCTTCCAGTTTCGCGTGCAATAATCTATTAAAATTTCTATCTTAGGGTTTCAAAGCTTGGCTATGAAACCCTTTTTTTTGACTTATTTCTTCTTAGCATCCTTCGCGGTGTTTTCCCAACAGCTTTCGATGGGAGCGCGTTTTTCTGCCCTTTCCGATGCTGCAGTTGCTGCTCAGGGACTATGGGCACTTCAACACAACCCAGCAGGATTGGCTTTTTTACAGACCGCATCCGCTGGTGTATCGGTCGAAAATCGCTTTGGTTTAGCCGAGCTGAATCAGGGGTGTGGCCTGTGGGCTATGCCAACTTCTTTGGTCTTTTTTGAAAAGAGGCTA
>CBFIDX010000007.1:0-69566 GCA_965661505.1 Flavobacteriales bacterium
AGTCATTTAGGTGCAACAAATAGCTGATATGTGAATCGATGTGCTTGGTCATTGATTTGGCTAAAGTATCAAAAATTGAAATGAGAACTAAAGTAAGTGGCTAATTTTTTTGATGTCTTGATGGGTGTCTATTGAAATGCTTTCTTTTTCGGTAATAGCCACTCGTATGTTGTAATCATAATCGAGCCAACGCATTTGTTCCAAGCGTTTTATCTGTTCGTTGTGTGTAGGAGCAAGGGCTGTAATCTGCTTTAGTATAGCGGTTTTGTATCCGTAAAGTCCTATGTGTTTGTAAAAACACGTATCTGTTTTATAGCTAACATCGCGTTCAAAAGTACTTGCATTCATTTGCTGATCAAAAAACACCTTGGGTGTATTGATGTCTGCAATGGTTTCCGCTTTTTCAATCTTTTTTGCCAGCGTAGCAATTTGCACCTCTTCATCCTCTAGGCAATGCACAAGTTTTTGTATCTGTTGGGGGTGTACAAAAGGCTCATCTCCTTGAATGTTGATGACCGCATCAAACTGTTCTTTTTGCTGTTGAACAGCTTCCCAACATCGATCTGTCCCTGAAGGGTGTTGGCTGGAGGTCATGGTAGCTTTTCCGCCAAAACTGATAACCGTATCGTAAATGCGTTTATCATCAGTGGCAACAACTAGCTCGTTTAAGGGAGCCTTTTGGGCTTGCTCATAAACACGCTGTATCATTGTTTTAGAGCCTAATTGGATTAAAGGCTTTCCAGGAAATCGACTTGACCCGTAGCGCGCAGGTATGATACCAATAACTTTCATTATACTTTTATACTCCATTGAATAGATACCATTCTTGGAGGCATCAGGTTTGCCGGTCTAGATTGATACTCTGTATTCAATAAGTTGTTGATGATCAGTGAAACCCTGGTTTCTTTATTCAGTTGTTTGCTTAATCGATAGTCGATAACCAAATCTCCTGAACTCAAATCTTCTCTGGATTCGTTAATTCCGGGTGCCTGTAACTCAAAAAATGGCGTCGCAAAAATAGCGTCAATATTTTCCATAAAACTGTTGTAACGAACCGATACACCTGATGTGAATTTAGAAGTAATGAGCTCCGCATCCAGTTTAACTTGATGCTGGTGTCTGTATTTTAGCAGTTGTATATGTTCTGCTGGATTTTGAATTCCGCTTGAGTCAATAGCGCCCTCTAGGCCAACGGTCATATCGTAATTGTTAGAGCTGCTGTTGTAGTAATTTTCATAAGGAGCTTTGGCATATTCATCGAAAGGATTTATAACGATAGGCTGATTGTATAAATAGCCTGCCAAGAGATTTAATGTTGCGTTCGAGTTTATTTTTCCTTGAGCAGTAATGCTTAACTCAATACCTTTCACTTCAGTTGTTCCGATATTAACCGACTTAAAGCCTAGGCCTGTGCCCAAAAACCCCGTTCCTGAATCTCCCCAAGGTCCAAAGCTAAATTCCATCATATCGTGATACATCATCTTAAATGCTGCTACATCAATAAAACCTTTAAACGTATTTAGCTGAAAACCTTGCCGAATAGCAACTTCTGAACTCCAGCCGTATTCAGGGACAAGACTAGGGTTAGGAAAAACATAAACATCACCTATGTTAGTGGAAATAAATAATTCGGCAATACTTGGAAAACGATACCCTTGCCCCCATGAGCTTCTTAGGAAGGTTGCCTTACCAATTCGATAGTTAGCCCCCAGTCGAAAGACAGGCTTGCTAACACTTATTTTATTGAGTGTGTCGTTTTCAATAACAAGATTCATGTCCGATTCGAGTTGAAATATTTCGTATCTGGCACCAACAGACAGATTGAGACGATCCCCAAAAAATTTCTTATCCATTTGAGAGAAAACAGCTGTGTTTAACTTATTGTTTTTTCCATTAAAGAGATCAGATTTAGCTTGCACTAATTCATTCATTACACCATTGGTCCAATTTAAGCCAAACTTCTCTAAGGTTTTTTGGTACTGGTATTCTGTGTAATAGGTCTGAGATTGATTGTCTTGTCCAGAATCTTCATCATTGGTGCTATTGTCGTTGATAACCTTCATGTATCTTGTTCTGAGATAGTGCTTATCGTTTCGACCGTTTACATAAGTGATAAAGGGGTCAATATGAAAAACATTTCCTGCTGTAAGGGTTGCACTGCTATCCAAAGGGATATAGCCTTGGTCGTAACTCTCCCAGATTAGCGCTGAGCCTACAGTATTGAATAAAAAGTTTCCATTTATTCCATAAGAAAGCCCTTCTATTTTTTGGTCTTTATAGCGAGTATTGAAATTAACTCTTTTTCGATCAATTATTTCATCATAACGGTAGCCTTCATCTTCAAGCGCAAACCCACCAACAACTAGGTCTAAATTTTTGATTTTTCTTTTGTGTAAAAAATCAACGCCATAAATGCGCTGGTTTCTTTTTCCCCACCAGTTCAAACTTTCCTTTTTAGCATCGTCATAAAAACCATGATGAAAATTTACTTTCGTTTCGGGCTCGTTGCCAGGATATGCGGTTCTAATGTTTATTACACCATTTAAGGCAGAAGAACCATAAAGAGAAGAAGATGCTCCTTTGATTACTTCAACTTGATGGATGTTTTCGGTAGCAATTAAACCCCATTGTGCTTGTCCAGCATCGCCAGAGATAAGGGGCATGTCGTCCACTAAAACTTGTACCCTTGTACCCGCACCGTAACTCCAGCCACTACCACCTCTTATGTTTGCTTGTCCGTCAGTGACGGTTACTCCCGGAACTTGCTCTATAGCAGTTTGTATATTTGTTGTGTTTTTGCTTTCAATTAAGCTTGGCTTAATAACTTCTACAGAAACAGTTGTTTCCTCAATTTTTTGCTCGAATTTACCTGCCGACACCACTACTGTCTCGATCTTTAATGCAGCATTTTCTAATGCTATATTAAGTGCTACATTTTCTCCTTGTTGAACAGTTACTTGGCGTTTCAATTCTTCATATCCTAAAAATTTAAAGGTCAGGGTATAAGTGCCCGGATTTTTTTGAATTTTATAGTTCCCGTTAATATCGCTTGATGTACCAGTAAAATCTCCAAATATAATATTGACTCCTATCAGAGGCTCTGCCGTATTTGCATCGGTTACTTTACCTTGTATTGTTTGTGCAACGGAAAATGTAAAATGAAAGATGAAAACAAGCAAAGAATAAAAATATCTCATATATTTAACGTATTATTTTAAATCGATTGCCCATGAAAAACGAAATCCTTTATATGATTGGTCTGAACCTTATTCCACGGATTGGGCCAAAGTTAGCCAAAAAGTTGATAGCTCATTGTGGTGGTGCCAAAGGGGTTTTTGAAGTATCTGCCAGTATTTTGCAGAAAATCCCACAAATTGGAACTGTTTTAGCAAAAGAGATTTCCACACAAAATGTATTAAAAAGAGCGGATTTAGAACTCGCTTACTGCAAGGAAAATGGGATAAGGGTATTGACCTTTAAATGCCCTGCTTACCCTCAACGGTTGTTGCATTGCGAAGACGCTCCTACCGTTTTGTATGTGAAAGGAAATACGAACTTAAACAGCCCTAAAATAATTAGTGTTGTAGGAAGTCGAAAAGCCACTTCTTATGGTAAAAAATGGACTCAGCTTATTATTGAACAGTTGAGAAGTCATCAGTGCGTTATTGTCAGCGGTCTGGCTTATGGTGTGGATACCTTTGCACATAAGGCTGCCTTAGCAAATGATCTTGCTACAGTTGGTGTTTTGGGTCATGGTTTGGATCGCATTTATCCTGCATCAAATAGAAATTTAAGCCAAAACATGATCCAAAAAGGGGCGCTCATCACAGAGTTTTTAACGGAAACAAACCCAGATAGGGAGAACTTCGTAAAAAGAAATCGAATAATTGCCGCTTTAAGCGATGCTACAATTGTAGTAGAATCAGCAAAAAAAGGAGGTGCACTTATCACCGCACAGCTTTCCAATTCTTATAACAGGGATGTGTTTGCCGTTCCTGGCCCTTTAGACTCTGAGCTTTCTGAAGGATGTAATCACTTGATTAAAACACATCAAGCGGCTTTGCTTACTAGTGTGGCAGATATTGAATACCTCCTTTCCTGGAATCAAAAAACAAAAAATAATCCCATACTATTTACCTATACCCCACAAGAGGAGCAGTTGGTAAGCCTACTTTCTAAAACGGAGCTTTTACACATTGATAAAATAGTTATGAAATCTACTCTCTCCTCTTCCAAAGTTTCAAAAATTCTTTTGAGTTTAGAAATGCGAGGAGCCATACAGTCTTTGCCCGGTAAACGATACAAGCTGAGTTAAATACAACTTAAAAAAGAAGAAAGTGTCAAAAAAACACTAAGCTTGCTCTCAGTAAATTAAGCTTAAAATCATGTTTGTAGAATTGAAAAAAACATACATTTGCTGCGATATTCATTTAAACAAAGATGTCTAACAAGTATCAAAATCAGATTGAGGCATTCATGACTCAAGTGAAGTCAAAGGATGCACATGAGCCTGAATTCATACAGGCAGTACAAGAAGTAGCGGAAGCCATTATTCCCTTTATGAATGAAAATCCCAAATATAATTCTTCTAAGCTTTTGGAACGAATGGTTGAGCCAGAACGTGTCATCATGTTTCGCGTGCCTTGGGTAGACGATCATGGAAAGGTGCAGGTTAATAGAGCTTTTCGTGTAGAGTTTAACTCTGCCATAGGCCCTTACAAAGGTGGTTTGCGTTTTCACCCTTCGGTAAACTTAGGTATTCTGAAGTTTTTAGGATTTGAACAAGTCTTTAAAAACTCCTTGACCACTTTGCCAATGGGTGGAGGAAAAGGAGGATCCGATTTTAATCCAAAGGGAAAGTCGGATAACGAAGTGATGCGTTTCTGTCAATCTTTTATGACAGAATTATGCAAACACATAGGTCCCAATACAGACGTTCCAGCAGGCGATATCGGTGTTGGAGGTCGTGAAATAGGCTATATGTTTGGTCAATATAAGCGTATTCGTAATGAGTTCACAGGAGTCCTTACGGGGAAGGGAATCAATTGGGGAGGGTCCTTAATCCGTCCAGAAGCAACAGGATATGGTTGTGTGTATTTTGCTCAAAACATGCTTGCTGCCAAAGGAGATGATTTCCAAGGCAAGACAGTATCCATATCTGGATCAGGTAATGTGGCACAATATGCTTGCGAAAAAGCAACGGAATTGGGCGCTAAGGTGGTTACTCTTTCTGATTCCTCCGGTTACATTTACGACCCTTCTGGGATAGATGCCGATAAATTGGCCTTTGTAATGGATTTAAAAAACGTGAAACGCGGTCGAATAAAAGAGTATGCCGACAAATATGGCTGCGAATTTAAAGAGGGTCAAAGACCTTGGTCTGTAACGTGTGACATTGCCTTGCCCTGCGCTACCCAAAACGAACTAAACGAAACAGAAGCAAAAGCATTGATTTCTAATGGATGTTTCTGTATTTCAGAAGGAGCCAATATGCCCTCAACACCTAAAGCGATTGAAGTATTTCATAAAGCAAAAATCATGTTTGCTCCTGGTAAGGCCTCCAATGCAGGCGGTGTAGCTACATCAGGTCTAGAAATGTCGCAAAACTCTTTGCGCCTTAGCTGGACAAGAGAAGAGGTTGATGCTAAGCTCAAAACCATAATGAAGGACATACATGAAGCTTGTGTTGCTTATGGTCAAGAAGAAGATCACATCGATTATGTGAAAGGAGCTAACATTGCCGGATTCGTGAAAATAGCTGACGCTATGCTTGATCAAGGTGTCGTGTAAAAGCATGATGTAAGGATTACATAAGGGAGGGTGACCTCCCTTTTTATTTATTTAAATTTGCATTTCAAAAAATAAGCGATATGTACGGAAAGTTTCAAAAACAACTTCAAGAAGAGTTACAATCCATCCAAGACGCAGGTTTGTACAAAAAAGAGCGAATCATCATCAATCCTCAGGCAGCTGATATCCGTGTGAGTACGGGAGAAGATGTCTTGAACTTTTGTGCTAATAATTACCTGGGGCTTTCTTCACACCCCGAAGTAGTTAGTGCTTCAAAACAAGCGCTCGATTCGCACGGCTTTGGAATGTCATCTGTCCGTTTCATTTGTGGTACTCAAGATATTCACAAAGAGTTAGAACAAAAATTATCTGATTTTTTAGGAATGGAAGATACTATACTCTACGCAGCGGCATTTGATGCTAATGGAGGTGTTTTTGAGCCTTTATTTACCAAAGAGGATGCCATCATATCAGACTCTCTCAATCATGCATCTATCATTGATGGTGTTCGTTTGTGCAAGGCTGTTCGTTATCGTTATCAAAATAACGATATGGCTGATTTGGAAGAAAAGTTAATAGCGGCACAAGCTCAGCGCAACCGGATTATTGTAACCGATGGCGTATTTTCTATGGACGGCTACATAGCGCAACTAGATAAAATCTGCGATTTAGCTGAAAAATACGATGCACTTGTAATGGTGGATGATTGTCATGCTACGGGTTTTGTTGGCAAAACAGGAAGAGGAACACACGAGCATTGTGGTGTAATGGGTAGGGTCGATATCATAACGGGCACACTCGGCAAAGCATTGGGTGGAGCCATGGGCGGTTTTACGTCAGGAAAAAAGGAAGTAATTGAAATGTTGCGTCAGCGTTCTAGGCCTTATCTATTTTCCAATTCATTAGCACCCTCTCTAGTTGGTGCAGCCATTAAAGTTATCGATCTTTTAAGCGCCTCGACAGAATTACGTGATAAGCTGGAAAGAAATACCGACTATTTTCGTGCAAAAATGAACGAGGTAGGATTTGACATTAAGCCAGGAACCCATGCTATTGTCCCCGTAATGTTGTACGATGCCAAATTATCACAAGTGATGGCCGATAAGTTGTTAGAAGAAGGAATTTATGTAATCGGCTTCTTTTATCCTGTGGTTCCGAAAGAACAAGCAAGAATACGTGTGCAAATTTCAGCTGCACACGAGCCAAAACACTTGGACAAAGCCATTGCTGCATTTACAAAGGTTGGTAGAGCCTTAAACGTTATCAACTAAATAGGGTTAATAATTTTTGTCAAATTAAAAATTATTTCTACTTTTGCCAGCCCTTTCGGACAGGTGGTTCGTATTGGGCACAAAATTAAAAGATTACAAAGTGGACACATTGAGCTACAAAACAATTTCGGCAAACAAAGAAACTGCAAATAAGCAGTGGGTTTTGATTGATGCTGAAGGGATGGTTTTGGGACGTCTAGCTTCAGAAGTTGCTAAGATGTTAAGAGGAAAGCACAAAACTAATTTTACACCACATGCCGATTGTGGAGACAACGTAGTGGTTATTAATGCCGGTAAAATCATTTTGACAGGTCAAAAATGGACAGACAGAGAGCACTTTAAACACACGGGTTACCCTGGTGGACAAAAGCGCATCTCTCCACAAGAACTTTTTGATAAAGATCAAACATCTTTGGTCAATCAGGCTGTAAAAGGAATGTTACCAAAAAATAAATTAGGTCGGGCTATTTTCAAAAACCTGCATGTTTATGCCGGTGTTGATCACAAGCACGAAGCACAAAAACCAAAAGCAGTTAAAATCAACTCATAAGGATGGATACAATACACACCATTGGTAGAAGAAAAACAGCTGTTGCTCGAATATACATGAGCAAAGGCAAAGGATCTATTACTATCAACAACCGCGAGGCAAATAAATACTTTACAACAGGTACATTGTTGTACAAACTCAACCAACCTTTTAGTCTAACCGACGTGGAAGGAAAGTATGATGTAAAAATTAACGTCAACGGTGGTGGTATAACAGGTCAGGTTGAAGCTATACGAATGGCTATAGCTCGTGCACTTTGCCAAATAAGTGAAGAAAACCGACCTCTTTTGAAAGCAGAAGGACTGATGACGCGTGACCCAAGAATGGTAGAACGTAAAAAGCCAGGTCAGAAGAAAGCACGTAAAAAGTTCCAGTTCAGTAAACGTTAATATCTTAGGATATTGTTTAGTATCAAAATTACGGAGACTGTGTTTTAAGCGCACTACTCAGTAATTGTTTTAAATAGAATGTAAACAATTTATAAAATGTCAAAGACAAATTTCAAAGATCTTCTAGATTCAGGTGTGCACTTCGGTCACCTTACAAGAAAGTGGAATCCAAAAATGGCTCCCTATATTTTTATGGAGAAAAACGGAATCCACGTAATCGATTTAAACAAAACAGTTGCAAAATTAGACGACGCTTCTGCGGCCTTAAAGCACATTGCTAAGTCGGGTAGAAAAGTAATGTTTGTAGCTACCAAAAAACAAGCAAAGGAATCCGTTTCGCTGCATGCATCCAAGGTTAATATGCCTTACATTACAGAGCGTTGGTCTGGTGGTTTATTAACCAATTTTGCAACCATCCGTAAGGCCATCAAAAAGATGAATTCTATCGATAAGATGACAGAAGATGGGACCATTGATACTCTTTCTAAAAGAGAGCGTCTACAAGTTTCTCGTACACGAGCTAAGTTAGAAAAGAACTTGGGTAGCATAGCTTCAATGAACCGACTTCCAGCTGCCTTATTTATTGTTGATATTCATCGCGAAAACATTGCAGTTGCTGAAGCAAAAAAACTCGGCATACCCACCTTCGCTATCGTAGATACAAATTCGGATCCATCCAAAGTAGATTTTCCAATCCCTGCCAATGACGACGCCAGCCGTTCAATTGAAAAAATTATTGGGCTAGTATGTGAATCTATTCAAGAAGGACTTTCTGAAAGAGGAGCCGAAAAGGAAGCTGCTGAGTCCGCAAAGAAAGAGGAGAAAAAAGAAGCTGCTGAGGCTGTTGTAGCTCCTTCAAAAGAAAAATAATCATTAACAGATAAAACAATACAGAAATGGCAAATGTAACTGCTGCTGATGTAAACAAGCTAAGAAAACAAACCGGCGCCGGAATGATGGATTGCAAAAAGGCTTTGGTTGAAGCAGAAGGAAACTTCGATGAAGCAATCTCAATTCTCAGAAAAAAAGGGCAAAAAATTGCTGCTAAACGTGCCGATAGAGATGCTGCCGAGGGGATAGCCATCGCTAGAATCAATACGAACAATACTGTTGGTGTGGCCATTGTGTTAGCATGTGAAACAGATTTCGTTGCTAAGAACGACTCTTTCAAAACTTTAGCTGCACAATTTGCTGATATCGCTATCAATTACTCTGACAAAGATTCATTTATGGCAGCGGATTTTGGCGGCCTTACTGTTGCTGAAAAACTAATAGAGCAAACAGGTGTTATTGGAGAAAAATTAGATATCTCTTCTTTTGAAAGAATAGAGGCTTCTTTTGTTGGCTCTTACATTCATGGAGGCAAAATTGCCACCATTGTGGGCTTAAGCAACGCTGTAAACAATGCTGATGTGTTGACTAAAGATTTAGCCATGCAGGTTGCTTCAATGGGAGCAACGACTCTATCGTATAAAGATTTTGATCCTTCATTTGTTGCTTCTGAGACAGAGGCCCGAATTGCTGTTATTGAAAAAGAAAACATAGAGTTAGGTAGATTGGGAAAAACCTTGAAAAACGTACCCCAATACATCTCGATGGCACAGCTAACGGATGACGTTTTGGCTCAAGCAAAAGAAACTGCAAAGGCAGAACTAAAAGCTGAGGGAAAGCCTGAGCAAATTTGGGATAGAATTCTTCCAGGAAAAATGGAACGCTTTATTTCTGACAATACAACTCTTGATCAAGAGCAATGTTTGTTGGACCAAAATTTTATTAAAGACGATAAAAAATCCGTAGCCGAGTATGTTAGCTCTTACGGAGAAGTAGAAGTGAGTGGATTTAAACGTGTAGCATTAGGCTAAATTTTTTTCGAATTTAAATATTTTATACCACCTTTTAAAGGTGGTTTTTTTTTGCCCAAAAAAAGCTAAAAATTCAAAAGGAGTGGGTGCTGCTATTTTTCTATCTTTGAAACGATTTATTATATCTATGAAATACAATAGAATACTTTTAAAGTTAAGTGGTGAAGCCCTTATGGGTGACAAGCAATTCGGTATAGATACCGAAAAGCTAACAGCCTACGCAGAAGAAATTAAATCAGCAGTTAATGCTGGAGCAGAAGTTGCCGTAGTAATAGGTGGCGGAAATATTTTTAGAGGCGTGCAAGTGGAGGGAGAAGGATTGGACAGAGTGCAAGGAGATTACATGGGGATGTTAGCCACTATTATTAATGGAATGGCCTTACAGTCAGCATTAGAAAAAGCAGCAGTTGAAACCCGTCTGTTAACAGCAATTAAAATGGAACAGGTAGCCGAGCCTTACATACGAAGAAGGGCTATGCGTCATATGCAGAAAGGAAGAGTAGTTATTTTTGGTGGCGGAACAGGGAACCCTTACTTTACTACTGACACCGCAGCTACCCTAAGAGCCATTGAGATGGAGACCGATGCTATCTTTAAGGGAACAAGAGTCGACGGTATTTATACTGCCGATCCAGAAAAAGATGTGACAGCAACTAAATTTGACACCATCACATTTGAAGAAGTTTTTCAGAAAAAACTTAAAGTTATGGATATGACAGCTTTCACACTTTGTGAGGAAAATAAGTTGCCAATAGTTGTTTTCGATATCAATCAAAAAGGCAACCTACTGAAAGCTTTAGAAGGTCATCAAATAGGTACACTTGTCAATTTTTAAAATAAAAAACAAAAAATAATGGAAGAAATAGAGTTTATTTTAGACACTTCAAAAGAGTCAATGCAAAAGTCAATTGGGCATCTTGAAGTAGCCTTTTCTAAAATTCGTGCTGGAAAGGCCTCTCCTCAAATGTTGGATAGTGTAAGCATTGATTATTATGGATCTTTAACACCATTAAATCAAGCTTCGAATATAAACACTCCCGATGCTAAAACAATCTCGGTTCAGCCATGGGATAAATCCTTGTTAGAAGTAATGGAAAAAGCCATTATAGATGCTAATCTTGGTTTTACACCAATGAATAACGGAGAAATGATCATGATCAATATTCCTCCCGTTACTGAGGAAAGAAGAAGAGAACTAGTGAAGCTAGCTAAATCTGAGTCTGAAAACGCAAAAGTTAGTATCAGAAACTCCCGTAAAGAGGCCAACGATGAGCTAAAGAAATTAGAAGGGATTTCAGAAGACGTTCTGAAAGATGCTGAGCAAAGTGTTCAAGACATTACGAATGATTTTTCTGCAAAGATTGATTCTTTTTTCACAAAAAAAGAATCAGAAATAATGACTGTTTAATAATCTTTATCGATGAAAAAGCTCGACCATCGGTCGAGCTTTTTTGTTTTCTAAGCTATAATAATCTGTATTTTTACCAGCAAATAAAAAACATATGTGGTCAGTAACGGCACGTGTTATTTTAAGATTCAGAGCAGTATTTATTTGGCTTATTGTTGCCATGACTTTTTTCATGTTTCAGCAATCAAAAAAAGCGGAATTATCCTACACAATGGCTCGCTTACTGCCAAGTGATTCAGAAACCCAGTTAGACTACAATTACTTTGTTGAACGTTTTGGAGAACGAGATAACATCATGATTATTGGTGTTCAGGATTCTACTTTTTTTGAACTCAATCATTTTCTTTCTTGGCAACAACTCTCTGATACCCTTCGAAGTATTGAAGGGGTTAAACAGGTAACTTCCATTTCTGATGCGGTTTATTTTACGAAAGATACGGATGAAAAATTGTTTTTATCAGCGAAGGTCTTTGGTGATATAAAAACACAAAAATTACTAAATCAGTCTGTTGAGAGGTATAAGAGTTTGCCTTTTTATAAAGATTTATTTTTTAACGAATCTACTTACGCTGCTGCAATGTTGGTTGCAATAGACGAGGATGTTTTAAAATCTGAAGCTCGTACTCCACTAGTAACTAAAATTGTTGATCACAGTCAAAAGCACTTTGAACGGACAAACATAGCATTACATTATTCAGGCTTGCCTTATCTGCGTGTAATAAATTCTGAGTTGATAAAACAAGAAATAGCTTTGTTTATTTTCTTAGCACTGCTAGTAACAGCCATCATATTATTGCTATTTTTTAAGTCTTATAAACCCGTTTTAATTTCTATCCTAGTAGTTGCAATTGGTGTAATATGGTCTTTTGGTACGCTAGGATTATTGCAATATAAAATTACCATACTGTCTGCTATAATACCTCCATTATTAATCGTAATTGGTGTTCCCAATTGTATCTTTTTAATTAACAAATACCACAACGAATTTAAACGACACGGCAATAAAGCAAAATCGTTAAGCAGAATGATTCGAAAGATCGGTAATGTTACCATTTTAACCAATACTACCACTGCGCTAGGTTTTGCAACGTTCATACTAACCTCAAGCAGAGACTTAAGAGAGTTTGGGTTAGTTGCTTCGATAAATATTTTAGCAGTTTTTATACTTTCTCTTTTATTGATTCCTATCATTTTTAGTTACCTCAAGCCTCCCAAGAAAAAACATACCCAACACCTAGATAGAGAATGGATGTTATCGGTGATTCAAAAATTGATTTTTTGGGTAACACACCGCAGAACCGTTGTTTATGTTTGGACTATTTTATTAGTATTTTTTGGAATAGTAGGAGTGTTTAAAGCAAAAACAACCGGTAATATCACCGATGATATTCCAAAGTCATCGGCATTGTATCAAGATGCAAAGTTTTTTGAAAAACACTTTACATCAGTGCTCCCTTTTGAAATAATAATTGATACCCATCGTAAAAATGGAATCACCAAACTTTCTACGCTTAAAAGGTTGAACCAATTACAAGACACGCTGAAAACCTATCCGTCATTATCAAGGTCTCTCTCGGTATTGGATGTGGTAAAATTTTCTAAGCAAGCCTTTTACAATGGCAATTCAGGCTTTTATAGTTTACCCAACTCTCAGGAAAAAAATTGGCTGTTATCGTATACCCAGGCCACTAAAGATCAACAAGAATGGTCAAACTCATATGTAGATGAAACTATGCAAGTAGGCAGGGTAAGTGTGCAGCTTGCCGATATTGGCACCTCTCAGATGGAGGTGTTGAAACAAAAGTTAAAAAAACAAATCAATGAAATTTTTGAGGTCGAAAAATACGATGTGAAGTTAACAGGAACAAGTGTGGTTTTTCTTGAAGGCACTACCTACCTAGTACGTAATCTATTTATTAGTTTATTTTTAGCAGTTCTTTTAATTTCATTATTTATGGCTTGGATGTTCAATTCATTTAGAATGGTAGTTGTTTCGTTAATTCCTAATCTAATTCCTCTGTTGTTAACCGCTGCAATAATGGGTTATTTTGGAGTGCCTATTAAGCCATCAACAATTTTAGTTTTTAGTATTGCCTTTGGCATATCCGTTGATGATACCATTCACTTTTTAGCTAAATATCGTCAAGAATTAAAGGCTAGAAAATACAATATACGATCGGCAGTTTTGGCTGCAATAAAAGAAACAGGAGTGAGCATGCTCTATACATCTATTGTACTTTTCTTTGGATTTTTTATCTTTATCGCTTCTCAATTTGGTGGTACAGTAGCATTGGGTTTATTAGTTTCTATTACCTTGTTAATAGCAATGCTTTCTAATTTAGTAGTGCTACCAGCCTTATTGCTAACACTTGAGAAGTCTGTTCATTTAGAGGCATTTAGAGAACCACTTTTAGATGTTTTTGATGAAGAGGAGGACATTGATTTAAGAGAACTAACATTAAAAAGCGAAGAACAATGAAAGGAATCATTTTAGCTGGAGGAGCAGGCACACGATTACATCCGTTAACCCTAGCAATCAGTAAGCAAATGATGCCTGTTTATGATAAGCCCATGATTTATTACCCTCTATCTACGCTTATTTTCTCAGGAATTAGAGACATACTTATCATTTCAACTCCTCATGATTTACCACTTTTCGAAAAGCTTTTGGGCGATGGTTCTCAGATAGGGTGTAATATTCAGTACAAAGTTCAAGAAGAGCCTAATGGGCTTGCTCAAGCCTTTGTCATAGGGGAAGATTTTATCGGCAATGATCGTGTATGCTTAATTTTAGGAGACAATATTTTTTATATGAAAAGACGCATACTTGAATCATGTCAAAACGTACAGGGCGGGGTTGTTTTTGGTTACCATGTAAATGACCCTGAGCGCTATGGTGTTGTTGAATATGATGATAACTACAAAGCAATTTCAATTGAAGAAAAGCCAACTGAGCCAAAATCTAATTATGCTGTTCCAGGGTTGTATTACTATGATAACGATGTTGTAGACATTGCAAAAAACATCAAACCTTCAGCTAGAGGAGAGTACGAAATAACAGATGTCAATCGATGCTACTTAGCAATGGGAAAGCTTGAAGTTAGGTTGTTAGGAAGAGGCACCGCATGGCTTGATACAGGCACTTTTAACTCGTTAATGCAGGCAAGTCAGTTTGTACAAGTAATTGAAGACAGACAAGGTAGAAAAATCGGCTGTATTGAGGAGGCGGCCTACAAAATGAACTTTATAGATGCTGAGCAATTAGAAAAATTAGCACAACCCTTACTCAAAAGCGGTTATGGTGATTATTTAATGAACCTAATTAAAAAATAGATGAAGTCAATAGTAGAGCTTCGACAACAAATAGAAAAAGAGATAGCAGCTATTTCTTATCCAACTTCCCCCAATGATTTATACAGCCCTATCGATTATATTTTGGCCTTAGGAGGTAAGCGAATGCGTCCAATATTATTACTACTAGCTCATCAATTGTATAATTCAAATATCCAACCAGCCTTAAAAGCCGCATTAGCAATAGAGGTTTTTCATAACTTCACTCTTTTGCATGACGATATTATGGACAAAGCCCCTTTAAGAAGAGGGCAGAAAACAGTACACGAAAAATGGAATACCAATGTAGCGATACTTTCAGGAGACACAATGTTGGTGCAAGCATATCAATATGTATCTCAAGTACCAGAGCCTGTTTTAAAGAAGGTTTTGAGTGTGTTTAGCAAAACAGCTGTACAAGTGTGTGAGGGTCAACAATGGGATATGGAGTTTGAAAATAGAGTAGATGTTAGTGTTTCGGACTATTTAAAAATGATTGAGTTTAAGACAGCAGTTTTATTAGCGGGTGCATTAAAAATTGGTGCCCTCACAGCAGGAGCTAATGAAACTCAAGCTCAACATTTGTATGAATTTGGTAGAAATATGGGAATGGCTTTTCAGCTTAAGGACGACTTGTTAGATGTTTTTGGCGATCAAGAAAAATTTGGAAAACAAGTTGGGGGAGATATTTTATCTAATAAGAAGACTTATTTATACCTTCAGTCATTAGCCCTTGCTGAAGGAACGCAAAAAGAAACTTTGCAATATTGGTTTTCTTCAAAGAAACACAACGATCAAGAAAAAGTTAATGCGGTAAAATCAATCTATACAGAGTTAAAAATACCTGATTTGACAAAAGCATTAATGCATAAATATCATGATGCTGCTTTAGCCCATCTAGGCGTTATTGAGGGGGATAAGAGTGGTTTGAAGCAGTTTGCAAATAGCTTACTGGAGCGGGAAAGTTAATGAAGTTTCCCGCAAAAGATTCGCATTCCTACCTCTTGCAAAAGAAATGGCTACTACCAACGATTAGACAAATACAAAAAGATCTTTCTTTCCAAAACCTAGCCTTAACACTCGGCTCTAACCCATCCTTTAGTGAGTTAAAAGAACAACTTCTTATACTTCTAATAGACTTGGAGGCTAATGATCATCAGGTACTCAAAAACGTATTGTATCAGGTAGATTTAGACGAACGTCATATTAGGAAGTCAATGTTAATGTCTTCAGATCAATCATTCTGCGAAGTTCTTTCGTTACTACTTATCAAAAGATGTTTTCAAAAAGTTTGGACAAGGCTTCATTTTTCTAATACTGAAAATAGGAGTTCAGATGGACTTCTGAATCAATAAATTTAAATAATTTTGTTGTTTAACTTTAGTTAATTAATGGATAAGTATTCTTTCATTGGGGCAGTGCACTCTAACATGATTGAGATGATGTATGACAAATACATCCAAAACCCCGAAAGCATAGAGGAAGGGTGGCGTAATTTTTTTCAAGGATTTGATTTTGCAAAAGAAGTCTATTCCGAAGAGGATGATGTTCCGGAAACATTTAAGAAAGAATTCCGAGTTGTAAATCTGATTAATGCCTATCGAAAAAGAGGACATTTGTTTACTAAGACAAACCCTGTTCGAGAGAGAAGAAAGTACACTCCAACACTAGCATTAGAGCATTTTGAATTAGAAAAGGCTGATTTAGAAACCATCTTTCAAGCTGGTTCCATAGTAGGTATTGGCCCATCTACTTTGCAAGAGATCATAGCGCATCTAGAGCAAGTTTATTGCCAGTCTATTGGTGTTGAGTACATGTATATCCGTAAGCCAGAAGAGGTAGAGTGGATAAAAAACAGACTACATCAAAACAATAACACACCTACTTTTGATGTAAATCAAAAACAACACATCTTACATAAATTAAACCAAGCCACTGCTTTTGAAAGTTTTTTACACACCAAATATGTTGGACAAAAACGGTTTTCTTTAGAGGGAGCCGAATCACTAATACCAGCATTAGATGCCTTGATAGAAAAAGGAGCTGAATTGGGTGTTGAAGAGTATGTAATGGGAATGGCTCACAGAGGTCGGTTAAATGTATTAGCCAATATTTTTAATAAGACTTATAAAGATATTTTTTCTGAGTTCGAAGGCAAAGAATATGAAGAAAGACTTTTTGATGGCGATGTTAAATATCATTTAGGGTTTACTTCTGAGCAGACATGTGATAATGGCAAAAAGGTCACTTTATCGCTTTCTCCAAATCCTTCTCACCTTGAGGCTGTTGATCCAGTTGTTGAAGGTATTTCAAGAGCAAAAATAGACGAAAAGTATGCCGGTGATAGTACTAAGTTAGTTCCAATTTTACTGCACGGTGATGCAGCCTTGGCAGGGCAGGGGGTTGTATATGAAGTAATCCAAATGGCACAGCTCGATGGTTATAAAACTGGAGGAACCATCCACATTGCCATAAATAACCAAATAGGTTTTACTACTAATTACTTAGATGCTAGATCAAGCACTTATTGTACCGATGTGGCAAAAGTTACTTTATCTCCCGTTTTTCATGTCAACGGAGACGATCCAGAAGCAGTTGTACATGCTATGCAAATAGCAACTGAGTACCGCCAAAAATTTAAGAAAGATGTATTCATCGACCTATTGTGTTATCGAAAATATGGACACAATGAAGGGGATGAACCACGTTTTACCCAACCC
This sequence comes from Flavobacteriales bacterium, assembly GCA_965661505.1. Classification (GTDB taxonomy): domain Bacteria; phylum Bacteroidota; class Bacteroidia; order Flavobacteriales; family UBA7312; genus UBA7312. The sequence goes on from CBFIDX010000007.1 coordinate 17,321, forward strand.
TTACTATATAAAGCAATTTCTAAGCATAAAAACCCCCGCGAGATTTACAATCAAAAGTTGATGAGTGAAGGAGTGGTTGAAGCCAATATTGCAAAAGAAATGGAAGCGGAGTTTAAGTTGCTTCTTCAGGAACGGTTTGATGAATCTAAAGAGCTTGAAAAGGCTTTTATTACTCCTTTTTTAGGCCAGGAATGGAAAAGTTTTAAAAAAGCAACAGCCCAAGACTTTATTGCCTCGCCAGAAACAGGTGTTTCTCAAGAAGAGTTGCAATCTGTAGCTAAAAAAATATATGATATCCCTGAGGTAAATAAGCTCTTTAAAAAATCACAACGATTATTATCCGATCGTAAGAAGATGTTTGAAGAAACAAAAAAGCTTGATTGGGCGATGGGAGAATTGTTAGCCTATGGAACTTTATTAAAAGAAGGTCATCCTGTTAGGCTTAGTGGACAAGATGTGGAAAGAGGAACATTTTCGCACCGCCATGCGGTACTAAAATTAGAAGCATCTGAAAAAGAAATTTGTCCATTGAATAACATCAGTGAAAACGCAAAATTCACCGCTTATAACTCCTTGCTTTCGGAGTATGGTGTACTTGGGTTTGATTACGGATATTCTATGGTAAACCCTAATGTGTTGACAATATGGGAGGCGCAGTTTGGTGATTTTAGCAATGGAGCGCAAATTATGCTCGATCAATTTATAAGTGCAGCTGAAGATAAATGGAAAATGATGAACGGCTTAGTGATGTTGCTGCCTCATGGATATGAGGGCCAAGGAGCCGAGCATTCGAGTGCAAGAATGGAGCGTTATTTACAGCTTTGCGCACAATACAATATGCAAATGGTAAACTGTACAACGCCTGCTAATTTCTTTCATGTGTTGCGCAGACAGTTAAAACGTGACTTTCGTAAACCTTTGGTGGTGTTTACACCAAAAAGTTTGTTGCGTCATCCCAGTTGTAACTCTACCATTGAAGAGTTTACAAATGGTAAGTTTCAAGAAATTATTGATGATTCAATAGACGCTTCATCAGTGAAAAAATTAGTGCTTTGTAGTGGTAAGTTATATTACGAATTGCTACAAGAACGAATAGAAAACAAACGAACTGATGTTGCCATTGTTCGGTTAGAACAATTATACCCCATTGCTGAACAACAGCTTCAAAAAATTATAAAAAAGTATAACCCTGAACATCTTGTGTGGGCGCAAGAAGAGCCAGAAAACATGGGTGCTTGGAGTCATATTTTACGCAGCCTACGTCATTTGCCATTTGAAGTAATTGCGCGAAGTGAGAGTGCTGCTACTGCTAGTGGATCCAGTAAACGTTCTGCAAAACGACAAAATGAAATTATAAAACAAGTTTTTAAATAGAAGAACATGCTATTAGAAATGAAAGTTCCCAGTCCTGGAGAGTCTATCTCCGAAGTTGAAATTGCTGCTTGGTTGGTTGAAGAAGGGGAATATGTAGAAAAAGATCAAGAAATAGCCGAAGTTGACTCAGACAAAGCTACCCTAGCATTGCCTGCAGAGGCCAGTGGTGCTATTAAAATTCTAGTTGAAGAAGGTGAAACAGTTGCTGTAGGTGATGTTGTTTGCATCATCGATACAAGTGTTGAAGGAACAGCTAAAATAGCTGTTGAAAAGAAAACAGAAGATACCTCGCCAGCTACTTCTCTTGCAACTGACAATGCCAACAATTCTATAGATGCAAAAGCGACTCCGTTGGCCAAAGAATACATCAAACAAAATGATGTTTCTACTTCTGGTCTTAAAGGATCAGGTGAGGGAGGTAAGATTTTAAAAGATGATGTTGTCGAAGCATTAGCCGAGGTTAAAACTGATGGCCCCAGAGGTATTGAACGAAAGAAAATGTCAATGCTACGAAGAAAAGTAGCTCAACGGCTCGTTTCTGTTAAGAATGATACCGCAATGCTTACAACTTTCAATGAAGTTGATATGAGTGCTATTAATGCTATCCGTAAAGAATTTAAAGAGGTTTTTAAAGAACAATATGGAGTTGGTTTAGGCTTTATGTCTTTTTTTACTAAAGCGATTACCACTGCCTTAATGGAATTTCCTGATGTAAATGCAATGATTGATGGAAAAGAGGTGCAGTATCATAATTACGCAGATATCAGTATTGCGGTAAGCGCGCCAAAAGGGTTGATGGTACCTGTTATTCGTAATGCAGAATTGATGAATTTCCAAGAGGTTGAATCGGAGGTAAAGCGTTTGGCAATAAAAGCAAGAGACGGAAAAATTACTCCAGATGAGATGCTTGGAGGAACCTTTACCATTACTAATGGAGGTGTTTTTGGTTCCATGTTATCAACGCCTATTATTAACCCTCCTCAATCCGCTATTTTAGGAATGCATAATATTGTTGAGCGACCTGTAGCTGTAGATGGAAAAGTAGAAATTCGTCCAATTATGTACATCGCTCTATCCTACGATCATCGAATTATTGATGGTCGAGAATCAGTAGGTTTTTTATGTAGAGTAAAAGAGTGCCTAGAAGATCCAACAACGCATTTGCTTGGAGGAGATATTAAGAAAAGTTTAGGATTATAAAATGTAAAGCCCTCGAAAGAGGGTTTTTTTTAGCAAGGAACAATAATGGCTCAATAAACGCCTGTTTCTGAGTTGTAGCCCACTTCAACACAGTTTTCCAAGGCGTAGATTTTTTTGTACACCCATTTTGCGAAATCAATTCTGGTTTCACTTTCGTAATCGTATTCCTTTTCAGCTCTTGCGTTTTGGGGGCTTCCACTACGCCACTCAACGCCATCGTCTTTGAGTTGTAAGAACAATAGGTCTCCTTCTTGGTAGGTGTCATAAAATAAATAAAGTCCATTTCTAAAATTGATGAAGTCCTGATCAACTTCTATCGATGTGGTATTGTCTATAACTGAATGTTCAATATTTTTTTCGCAGCTTAATAGGCTGTAGGATAATACTAAAAAAAACAAAAAGGTAAGGGTAAGATTTTTCATAGTCTATGATTTTAACGTTCGTGCTATAAACCTATATAAAAAAACAAAGAACTCCAAATTATTACTGGAAGTAATACCTAAAATCAATCGTTAAAAAGTTCCCTAAGACATCTATATAGTAAGCATCTGTACTTGGAGCTTGTTCGTTAAAATCGTCATATTCAGGATAAATTCTCCCGATTTCCTTCCATGGCCTATGAAGAGAAGTTCCTACATAAAAGATGCCATTTCTTTTAGTTCTAAACTCAGCTCCAATATTAGCTAACATAGCCATCTGTATTCTTTTTCTTTTGAGTGTGTTTTGAATAAATTGGTAATCTGCTTCTCCTTCCGAATATACATCAGAAGCAAAAATATTATGAGAAAAGCCAAAAGCTACGTTTAAATAAACATCGTTAGATACTTGTACATAAGTAAGCAGTTGATAAGGTATTTCGTAAGACCTTATACTAAAAGTTGTGTAGTCATTTAAACTAATGTAGTTGTTTACGGTACTTAATTGAAGGTTTCGATCAATGTAATTAATTCCTGTTTCAAAAAAGAATGTTTTGTTTAATTCTGTTCTGACAACCATCCCCAAGGAGTAGCTGTATTTTGGGGCTAAATTAAATTGATAACCTTCCCAACTAGCACTGCTATTACTGGCATCAAAATAAGCAGCAGGTATAATCGGTTTATATTGAAGGCCAAATACTGTGCTATTTTCTTGTGCTTGCACTACAGAGATAAAGCAACAACAAATGCTTACAATTCTTTTAATCATTATCGGCCACTACTTCTTTAACTTCATTTGGCATCATTTTTTTAAGCAAGCCTTCAATACCTCCTTTTAATGTTTGTGATGAGGATGGGCATCCGCTGCAGGCACCTTGTAAGGAAACGGTAACAATACCATTTTCGTATTTTTTCAAAGAGATGAATCCACCATCTTGTTCTACCGCTGGACGTACATACTCATCCAATAAATCAGCAATTTTTTGTTCCACTTCATTAAACACTCTTTTTAACTCCTCTTTGTGTTGTATAACCGGAATATCTTCTTTAGCCTGGGCGCTTTCTTTAACAACAAGTCCTCCACCCACAAGGTAATCTCTGATGAATTCACGCATTTCCATCACAATATCACCCCACTCAATACTATTTTCTTTTTTGCTAATAGACACAAAGTTGTTGCTAATGAAAATACTGTTAACAAAAGGAAATCCGAACAACTCTAACGCTAAGGGAGAGTCGATTGCTTCGGCTCGATTATTAAATTCATAAATGTGTGTATCTACTAGCATTTTATTTGCGGTAAACTTCATTACGTTGGGGTTGGGTGTAGCCTCTGCATATAATGAAACAGGAATTTTTGTGGTACTCATAATTGTATGATTTAGTTTACAAATTTAAGCCATTCTTTTATCTTTGAAACAAATGATATAAGATGACTTTAATCAAAGAAGTGAGAGGGCATAAACCTATTTTTGGTGCGAATGTGTTTTTAGCAGAAAATGCTACTGTAGTTGGAGAAGTACAAATGGGAGATCATTGTTCTGTTTGGTTCAATGCTGTAATACGCGGAGATGTGCATTATATTAAAATAGGAGACAAGGTTAATATTCAGGACGGTGCAGTAATACATTGCACCTATCAAAAGGCAGCTACCACAATAGGAAATAATGTTTCTATTGGGCATAATGCCTTAGTACATGGTTGTACTATTCATGATAATGTTCTGATAGGGATGGGAGCCATTGTGATGGATGGTGTGGTAATAGAAACGAATAGTATTATTGCAGCTGGCGCGGTAGTTTTAGAAGGAACACATGTTCGTTCCGGAAGCATTTATGCAGGTGTTCCTGCTAAAAAAGTGAAGGAGTTAAGTAAAGAGCAGATGGCTAGCCTAATTGATGGTGTTGCAGATAATTACGTGATGTATGCATCTTGGTTTACAGCTTAACTTCTTCTAAAGATATTTTTTCATGAAAAAATAATTTAGCTGATTGCTCAAAAGACCTTGTGTAATCAGAAACAAAAAAGCGATGTTCTTTTTTTTGATTATTGAGCAGGTTTTTGTTTTCTAATTGATGTTTCACAGTTAAAGCAACTTGAGAAGCAGAATCAATAATCTCTACTTTTCCTTGATAATATTCTTGAATAGCCTCTTGAATAAGTGGATAATGAGTACAAGCTAAAATTAGTTTTTGAATCTTATTCAAAGCCTCATTGCTGAGATAAGACTCAATAACGGTACGACTCAACCGATCGTTAAAAAAACCTTCTTCAACCATGGGTGCTAACAGTGGTGTAGCTAAAGAAACTACTTGTGTATTAGGTTTTAGTTGTTGTATTTTTTTAGGATACACTTTTGTTTGAGTTGTTCTCTTAGTACCGATTACACCAATGCGACAATTTGTGGATAACGAAGCAATGTAGTCTATAACAGGATCAATAACATTAATGACAGGAACACCTGCTGCAGTTTGTTCTACAACATGATTAGCTACCGAAGATGCTGTATTACAAGCAATCACAATCATTTTACAACCTTTTGTTAAAAGAAAAGCTGTGATTTTTTCTGAAAACTCTTGAATGGCTTCTGTTGATTTTTCACCATAGGGAAGGTGTTGGGTATCGCCAAAGTAAAGGATGCTTTCGTTAGGAAGCGTCTTTTGTATTGCGTTTGCTACTGTAAGACCGCCAATGCCTGAATCAAAAATCCCTATGGGTAAATTCTTTTTCACTGTCCGAAGTTACATAAAAAAAGCAGCTCAATTGAGCTGCTTTTCTAAAATGGGTTTGACTATTACAAGCCTAACTTAGCTTTTACTAGCGGTAAAATATTTTCATTTTCATTCGCATACAAGATGTTCCCGGTACTTGCGTCAAAAATATAAGTGAAGTTGCCTTCTTTGGCTACTTCATCAATTGCTTTTCTTGCTTTGTCTAGAATAGGGGTTATCAACTCTTGTTCTTTAGCAGATAAAGACTCTTGTGCGTTTTGCTGAAATTCTAAAATACGTTGCTGAATGTTTTCGAGTTCACGAATTTTGTCTTGTTTAACAAGTTCGCTCATTGTTGCTTCGTTCTGTTGGTAATCGGCCAACTTCTTCTCTCCTTCTGCTTGCATAGCACCTAAGGAAGATTCTAGCCCTTTTGCATAAGATTGAAGTTCATCTTGCATGGCAACACTCTCAGGCATAATGCTCAATAACTCATTTGAATTAATGTATCCTAATTTATCTTGAGCTTTAACGGCACAAAGCCCTAGCGCCACAAAACATATGGTTAATATTGTTTTTTTCATTTTGTAAAATTTGATTATTTATATCCTAACATTTCTAAAATATCATCGCTCTTGTCCAAGTCAGGATCGGCAAACAACATGCTTAACTCTCCTGTTTTATCAAAGATGACTCCATATCTTTTTTCGGTAGCTAAATCCTGAATGGCATTGTAGATTTTGTCTTGTATGGGTTTAACTAGCTCTTGTCTTTTGGTAAACAAATCCCCTTCAGGTCCAAAGCGTTTTCGTTGTAGTTCTTTAACTTCTTTTTCTTTATTGATGATTTCACTCTCTCTCTTGACTTTCATATCTTGAGTAAGTAAAATTTGATCTGCTTGGTATTTTTTATAGAGCTGATCAATTGTTTCATAAATCTGCTCTATTTCTTCTTGCCAACTAAGTGTTAGCTTGTCCAGTTGTTCTTGAGCAGATTGATATTCAGGTACTTTTTCTAATATATAATCAGAATCTACATAGGCAAACTTTTGTGCGTTTACATTCATTGCTAAGCAGAAAATACTCAATATAAGTGTTAACCTTTTTATCATAATTCTTTAGCTAAGTTAATTAAAATTGTTGATTGATAGAGAAATGGAATTGTCCTTTATTAGCATCTGGAATTCCAATAATATCATCAAATCCATACCCCCAATCGACCCCCATCATTCCCATCATTGGAATAGTGATTCGTATTCCTACCCCAGCAGACCTTTTGACGTTAAACGGATTAAAATCTTTAAAAGTATCCCACGAATTACCAGCTTCAATAAAAGCCAATGCATAAATTGGAGACTGCGGATTTAACGAAAGTGCATAACGCATTTCCATGGTATATTTATTATAAAGCGTAGCGCCTTCATTAGGCGATAATGAACCGTTAGAGTATCCTCTTAAAGCAATCACTTCTCTATCATCTAGTGCATAGCCACTTAAGCCATCTCCGCCTAAATAGAATCTTTCAAATGGTGATAGGCCAATTTCTGAATTGTACGTTCCTATCAGTCCATAATCTAAATTTGTCTTAAGAACTAGTTTGTCCGCTAAGCTGCTGAACCAGTTTGCACCAATATTCCATTTATGATATTCTACCCATCTAAATTTTTCTATATCAGCAATGTTGCTGTAATCGTCAATATCATCGAACAAAGAGTAGGGGGGCGTCAGTTGAACGGAAAGGCGCATATTAGAACCTCGTCTGGGAAAGGTGGGTTGATCAACAGAGTTTCTACCTAGAGAAAAATTATAGCTGTAGTTATAAGCCGTTCCCGTACCTAATGAGCTGAGATTAGTCCATTCGTCAAGGTTGTATTTTTTGAGTGTAATACTTTGCTGTAAAGTAAAAAAGTCATCGGGCCATTGTAATCGTTTGCCTAATCCAACAGTTACTCCTGTAATCTTCATTTTAGGCATGGAGCTAACGGGTACATCTGTAGAGGTAGGAGATCGTTGTATTGAATGCCAAGCTCCGATTGTTAAGGCATTGGGTTTTTTTCCTCCTAACCAAGGCTCAGTAAATGAAATATTACCAGATTGGTAATAAATACCATTAGACGATGCTGATAGGCTTAATCTTTGACCATCACCTGATGGTAGAGGCGTCCAATTTCCTTTACCTTTGGATAACATCTTACGAGCAGAGAAGTTGTTGAAAGACAGTCGGAAGGTTCCGATAATTCTATTGGCTCCATAGCCTCCCTGTAGCTCTACTTGATCGGTTGACTTTTCTTCTACTACATAGGTTAAATCAACTGTTCCATTTTCAGGATTTGGACTAACATCAATGTCTAACTTTTCAGGATCAAAGTAGTTTAAAGTTGCTAATTCTCTTTGAGATCTTATAATCAATGAACGGTTAAATAACTCTCCCGGTTTGGTGCGAATTTCACGCATGATTACGTGGTCGTTTGTTTTTGTGTTTCCAATAACGGAGACCTTATTGATACGGGCTTGCTGACCTTCGTAAATACGTACTTCCAAATCTATGGTGTCGTTTCTTACTTCTGTTTCTACTGGCGTAACTTGAGAAAATAAATAACCATTATCTAAATACATTGAATGCACATCACGACTGTCAGGACTTCCAAGAAGTCGGGTTTGCAAAACGGTATTGTCGTAAATATCCCCTTGCTCTATCCCTAGTAGATTGGTCAGTTCCTTATTGGAGTATTTATTATTTCCAACCCAGTTTATTTTTCCAAAATAATATGGTGATCCTTCGTAAAGGTTTATCTGCATGGACAAGTTCCCTTCTTGGTTGAGCCATGTGCTATCGGAAACTAACTTTGCGTCTCTAAAGCCTTTTTCATTGTACTTGGCAATGATCGAGTTTTTGTCTTCCTTATAGGCCTCTTCTAAAAACTTTGAGGCTTTAAAAATCCGAAAGAACTTTTTTTCTTTCGTTTCTTTGAGAAAGCGTTTTAATTTCTTTTCAGTAAATACGGTATTTCCTACAAAATTGATTTCTGAAATTTTTACTTTTTCTCCTTTTTTCACATCGATGATTAAAAGGACGTGCTTTTTGCTGTCCGGGTCTTCCTTTTCAGAAACGTCAATACGAACATTCAGGAATCCTTTTTCGATGTAATGATCACGGATAATATTTTTAGTATTACTGATGATGTTTTCAGTAATGATTTTTCCTCTAACTAATTTGATTTTATCTCTGATGGCATCGATATCAGATTTTTTGACTCCTTCAAATTTAAATTTAGAGAGCCTGGGTCTTTCTTCTAAATAAAAGTTTAAAAAGATGCTGTTTCCCAAGATTTTTTCAGCACTAATTTGGATATCAGAAAACAAACCTTGTTCCCATAGTTTTTCGATGGATTTGGTAAGGTCATCACCTGGAATCGTTATGGTTTTTCCAATTTCCAAACCTGAGATTTGTATGAGTGTCTTATGGTCAAGATACTTAGTACCGCTGATATTTACACCTCCTAAAACATATTGCCTTGGAGATGAGTATGAAATAGTTTCAAGACTTTTGTTTAATGTAACTTGAGCTTTTGACAGGTAAGTTGTTCCAAACAAAAATGCAATGATAAGTATTGTTTTATGCATTTTCTTCTTCTTCAATTTGTTCGCTAGTTTTTCCAAACCTTCTTTCTCTTTTTTGATAATCTAAAATCGCTTCTTGTAAATTTTCTCTTCTAAAATCAGGCCATAAAATATCAGAAAAATAAAGCTCTGAATAGGCAATTTGCCAAAGTAAAAAGTTACTTACTCGATGTTCGCCACTTGTTCTAATTAACAACTCTGGGTCGGGTATATTGTATGTAGTTAGCTCTGAAGTCAGAATTTCTTCAGAAATTTCTTCTGGAGCAATGTTTTTTGACTGTACTTTTTTTGCAATCTTTTTTATTCCTTCTACGATTTCCCATCGAGAACTGTAACTAAGCGCAAGCACTAGCGTCATCCTTTTATTGTGTGCTGTTTTTGTTATTGCCTCCGAAAGGTTTTTTTTACAGCTAGAGGGTAAGCTATCAATGTTTCCGATGGCTTGTAACTTAATGTCATTATCCATCAGCGTTTTGGTTTCTTTGTTGATGGTTTTAACAAGAAGCTCCATTAATGCATCTACTTCCAGTTTTGGACGATTCCAATTTTCTGTAGAAAAGGCATACAACGTCAGGTACTTTATGCCCATTTCAGCAGCTCCTTCCACAGTGTCTTTTACTGCCTTAACCCCTCCTTGATGCCCAAAAACACGAAGCTTAGATTGTTGCTTGGCCCATCGCCCATTACCATCCATTATAATTGCTATGTGTTTGGGTAATTTTGCCTTATTGATTTCTGCTAAGTAGGTCATTTTTTAATACTGACAAACTTTTGGGGTTTTTAAAATTTTAAAGGATAGTGTAATTCCAGCAAATGTATACCAGTCGTTCCATTCATTAGTGTCTGCTCTTCGTTTGTCAGTATTTTGAAACACTTCGGTTCCATCGTTTAATTGACCACCGTTTCGGTATAAATCGCTAATGCTATATAAAGGATTTTGATTTAACCATGATTCAATTCTATTGAGTGTGTTAATATCTCTTACCGCAAGCTGTGCTGCAATGATATCTTCGTTAGCTAATTTTTGTGGATCAGCATAGGTGCCTCCCACATCATCTAAGTAATCAGTAAATGTTCTTCTTATGCCGTATTCTGCTACTAGGCTAAAGCGCTGGCCTAAACTCCATTTAATACCAACTCCAAGTGGTATCGCAAACTGAGTGAGAGAATAGGCTTCTTTTTCAGGATAATGGAAAGAGTTTTGTCCCTCTGTTCCTAGAGATTGTAATTCAATCCAGTCGTTACTTGTTCCAAAACCATCTCGGTCAAATGGGTTTTCTGTATCAAACCTTCTTGCTTGAGGATTATGTTTAAAAATGGAAAGTCCTGCAAAGATAAAAGGAGAGAATGGATATCGGGTACTTCCTGTCTCGTATTCAAAAAAATTGAATTCAACTTGTCCAGAGAGTTCTATGATAGGAGATCGGAAATGAAGGTTCCGATTAATTTTAAAAGTGTCTACTACGTTTTTTTTATCGCTTCCTCTTAGTTCTCCAGACCAAGCAGAAGCTTTTAGCGCAAAGCGTCTGTTAAGATTGTTTCTATAAATAAGTCCTACGGCAGGTTGAGCTAACTCAAAATGATTTTCGTTTAAATCACCGATGTAATACGAAGTCCCTAGAAAAACACCCACTTCTGTGTAGGGGTTAAACGACTGGGCATTAACTAGGTGAGCCGAACATGCGCAAAGACAAACTAAAAGCCACTTTTTTATCATGTGATTAAATCTTTTAATCGTAACGGACAAATATAAGTATTTATGATATACTGAATCTAATTTCTTTTATCCTTGCCCCACATTAGTTTTTCTCTTATGGTTGCGATAAATGATTGACTGTGAAGTTTTATAAAATTAGCTTTAAAATCTGCTTTTCTTATTGTTAATTCTAAAATAGGGTCAATAGCTCTAGACCGAGAGTCTAAAGCAACAAGGGCAAGCTCATCTCGATCTTCAACACGAAGTATAATTTCCCTATCTTCGGAAACAATAACAGGTCTTACATTGAGGTTGTGTGGTGCAATAGGCGAAATGATGAAGTTTTCTGTGCCAGGAACAACAATTGGCCCTCCACAACTTAAGGAATAGCCAGTTGATCCGGTTGGAGTAGCGATAATAAGCCCATCTGCCCAATAAGAATTGAGAAATTCTCCATCTAAATATGCATGGATGCGAATCATTGAAGAAGTATCCTTTTTAAGAACAGTGACTTCGTTTAGAGCAAAATTTGTTTCTCCAAATAATTGATTATTTGTGTCTAACTGAAGTAACGTTCGTTTCTCAATACTGTATTCTTTTTTAAATATTTGATTCAGTGCACTGTCAATCTGATCTGTTGATACACTAGAAATAAAACCAAGTGTTCCGGTGTTAATCCCCAAAATTGGAATTCCTGAGTCCCTAACGAGGGTGATTGTATTAAGTAGTGTTCCATCACCGCCTATACTCAAAAGAATATCTGTATCAGCAGGGATTTCTTTTGCTGTTTCAAAAAGTTGAGTTTTTTTAGTAAAATGAAGATGATCAATTAAAAAGTCGTGAAACTGACTTTCAATAATGAGGGCAATATTATGCTCCTCTAATTTATGAATTAAATGCTGAATATATTTTGCTTTTACTGGATTAAAAGCATTTCCGTAGATCGCAATTTTCATATGTTAAAAAGGGTTAGAAAAGTGAAGATAAAAACCTGTTTCCCCCATGTGGTTTCGACTACATTCAAGTCGAATCAACTTATCGTAGTAGCTAACAACATCCATGCTAAAACCTTGGCTCATTAATAATCTATTATTCAAAGGGTTGTTCGTTTCATCAAAATTACGAACGTATCCCACATCGGCAAAGATACTCAAGTAAATAGAAAAATGTGTTTTGCTAATTGATTCCATTGGAATAAAAGGTAATTGAAAATCAGTTTTCGGAAGAAGGGTCCATTTCAAAGCAGTTTTGCTTAGCGCAAATGCGCTTCCATCAATCACATAATACTCATACCCCCTGAGGTAATCATCGTAGCCAAAGCTTTGATTTAAGATGTATGGAAGATTATTCTTCCAGTATTTTTTTGTTTTTAGGCTACTACCAATAAACCATCTTGGATAGATATTGTAATGATATTCTAGCTTGGTAGTTAGGCTAATATTTTCATAGTCATTTTTTAGTCCATTGTAATATTCAATCCATACTTCGCTCATATTTCCTTCTAATGGATAAATGATATAATCCCTTTTTTCTCTTGTGAAGTAATAATCTAGTTTTAGGTAATTAAAGTGTTTATCTTGATTCAAAAAAAACAGGGGGTTGTCAATTGGTTGGAGTGTGCTCATTTGTGTTTTTTCAACGGAAAATTTATGGGTGTTGTGTAGCTTGGGCTTGTATTGAATACTCAATGAAAATTTCTGATCTTTCATTTGGTTTTCGCCTAGTTTTGTATAAACTAGCTCATGACGATCTGTTTTGTATTGAAATTTCTTCATCTGAAATAACTCAAGATTTAAGCTTGCCCCCCAAGTTTTTGCTCTGTTTAGAAACGGAACCTCATATTCTAACTGATAATGTTCTTTAAACCCTATTCGATATTTTATTTTAAGCAATTCATTTCTGCCCCTAAAGTTGTACCAATTTAAAAATACGCCGTAGTTTAAATTTGAGAAATCAGTAAATTGTGAGTTATGTAAGCTATCCCAAAAAACATTAAAGTTACGTTCCGAAATTTCAAAAATTGGATAAGGCCATACATACCATCGCTCAATGACTTTAAGTTTAATATCGAGCTGTTGGTCTTCAAGAGTTGGTGTAAACTCAATAAAATTAAAGAGCCATTGATTCTGTAAATTCTGTTTACTTTCTGCTAAAATTAACGGAACTTCATCAAGTGTTACTTTTTCTCCAACTTTAAAACTTAGTTCTCTAAGAACTACTGATTCTTTTGTTTTTTTTAGCCCTTCTATATGGATGTTTCTGATTTCTACTTCTTGTGCACTTAATAGACAGACTTGTGAAAAAAAAATGAAAGACAAAAAAAATTTCATCAGGTATTCAAGTATCGCATTAAGGAATCATATCTGTCATGAAGATCATTATTAGATTCGGATTGATCGTAATGGGCTGTAATAGTGTATTGATATCGTTCAAATGTTTGGATAATTGGTTTTAGATCGTTTACATTTAGCTTAAGGGTAACTTTAAGCATCTTGTTTTCCCTATGGTTACTGATGTAAGAACTTAATATTTTTGCACCATTACCCTCTACAATTTGTGCCATTTCGCTCATGGAGTAATCGTTTTTATTCATCTCAAGTATTAGTACACCGCCGTCTGATTGCATTGCAACAATAGATGCCAAAGCTTTAAGTATGGAGCGAATACTAATGGCACCCATATAACGACCTTTATCAACCACAGGGATTAATGAAAGATCATGTTCGTTAACCAGCTTAACAATTTCAAAAACATCATGTTCAAAAGTAACCTGCGCTTGTTTTAATCTTTGTAGGATGTTCTTAATGGGTTTTTCTTGATTGTGCATGGACCACAAATCTTCTTCAGAAACAATACCTAGTAGCTTTCCGTTTTCAACAACAGGTAGGTGCAACACTTTGAATTCATCCATCAAAGACATTACATTGACTCCCCTATCTTGGGGATGAGCCGGAGTAATATCGGTAGCTATTAATTTTTGACTTAGCATAATCTTACAACAAACATAAGTAATAGTATTTATACCTTTGTTCTTTATTTATACGAGATGACAAGATTAAGTGTTAACATTAACAAAATAGCTAGTTTACGAAATGCTAGAGGTGGAAATTTACCTGATGTATGTGAGGCGGCAAAAAAATGCGAACATTTTGGTGCTGACGGAATTACAGTGCATCCAAGGCCTGATGAAAGACACATTACTTATCAGGATGTACACCACCTGAGTGGTATTGTGAAAACAGAATTCAATGTAGAGGGTTATCCTTCCGATAGGTTCATGGAGTTGGTTTTATCTGTTAAGCCAGCTCAGGTTACTTTGGTTCCAGACCCACCTGGTGTTTTAACCTCAAATGCTGGATGGGATACGGTTAATGAAAAAGCACTTTTAGATCAAACCATCGATGTGCTACACAAAAATGGAATTCGTACTTCTCTTTTTGTTGACACAGAATCGAAAAATATTGAAGGAGCTAAAATTTGTGGTGCTGACCGAATCGAGTTATTTACTGGAAACTATGCACACTATTATCATCAAGACAAGCAAAAAGCGATTCATCCCTTTGTAAAAGCAGCTGCTTTTGCGCAAGAACTTGGATTGGGAGTAAACGCTGGTCATGATTTAAATATTGAAAACTTGCGTTTTTTTGCGCAAAAAATCCCTAATTTATTAGAAGTATCCATAGGTCATGCTTTGATTTCTGACGCTTTGTATTTAGGATTAGAAAATACCATACAGCTTTATAAAGGTCAGTTGCGATGAAACTATTTTCAAGGATTTCTGGTCAAGGGCAACCCTTGCTTATTATTCATGGTTTGTTTGGTATGTCTGATAATTGGCAAAGTATTGGCAGGCAGTTTTCTGATTTTTTTGAAGTACATTTAATAGACCTACGCAATCATGGTCGCTCACCACATTCGTCTAATTTTAACTACGACGTGATGGTAGAAGACCTAGTTAAATATATTACAGAAAGAGAATTGAGTAAGGTAATACTAATGGGGCATTCTTTGGGAGGGAAAACTGTGATGGAGTTAGCGGTTAAACACTCTGAATTGGTAGAAAAATTAATTGTTGTTGATATTGCACCGAAGGCTTATCCAGTTCATCATGACCTTATAATTGAAGGTTTAAGCAAGCTAAATTTTAATGAGATTAAAAGTCGTGCACAAGCAGACCAGCTACTAGCACAAGAGGTAAAAGAGCAGAGTGTACGTCAGTTTTTATTAAAAAGTTTATACTGGAAAGAGAAGAAGAGATTAGCCTTTAGGTTTAATCTTTATGCAATCGCTTCCCATATAAAAGAAGTAGGTAGGTCATTAGCGCATGGAACAGCTTATACAAAAGCTTGTTTATTTGTGGATGGAGCAGATTCTAGTTATATCAATGAAGAAGATGAAGATTTGATTTTGATTCATTTTCCCAATGCAGAAATTATAACCATTAATGATGCAGGACACTGGGTACATGCTCAACAACCAAAACAATTTTACGAAACAATTTTACGTTTTTGTCTTACCGCTTAATAGACAATGTTTTCCCAAACAATGTTCTATTATTCGGTGCTATTCAAACTAATGTCAAGGGGTTAAGAGGAACTTCTTCTCAACTGAACCATCATCGTAAATCAAAAATTGAATACTCCCTTTTTTAGGATTCATTCTTCTTCCTAACGGATCACTTATATAAAGAAGTTTCTTGGTGGATGAAGGGTGTGCACTTTCCTCAATAGCGCTTGGTGTCAACTCATTAAAGCGTTCTATAAACTCTTGATAATATTGATTCGCTATGTTTTGATTGTGGTAGATAATGGTATTTTCATCGTTATCATTTTCCGCCGCTGCAGACCAGTTGTGCGAGCCTGTTATTAAAGTTGGATCTGAGCTTGCTATAGCTTGGTCTATAATACAGTATTTATGATGAAAGATATTACTCACTCCAGTATGAGAACGTACATCAACACCTGCATCTACTAAGTACTGATATTCGGATCCTGTGGTGTTTGTTTGCTCGATAATTCCTTGAACAGAAACACCACTATTATGCAAGTCTTCAATAGCCCATCCGAGGTCGTTATTTGTAAAAACTAATAAAGCAAAGTTTAAGTTGTTATTTGTTGTTTCGATTGCATCAACAATTTTATTTGTTGTATTGTCTGAAGGAGAAAAGTGGACCTCCATTGCTGAGCCATTAACTAAAAAATGATGAGGGGTATTGTTCTTTTTACTAGATCCAAAAAGAGCATTGTTAGCGTCAGGTAATTCGAGCTTACTTCCCCACATTTCATTAAATTCAATTTCATATGTTCTAGCAATTGACTGGTCTTGTATGGCAATCAAATTGTTTGGGTCGTCAAAAAGTTGACCACTCGTCCAATTTGTTGAGCCAGTTAAAACCCAACAACTATCTGTAACATTAGCATCAACAATCACGAATTTATTATGCATGATTCCTACACCATTTGGTTTTTCAAAAACTGGAATTGAGGGGTCTAAATTACTTACTGCTAAACTTGATGTTGAGGCACATGTTAAGTAGCGAACAATTACTCCTCTATTATAAGCATCATTAATGGCAGTAGTAATCAATGCATCAGAATGGTTATATATTGCGATATCTAGTGTATACTGAGCTTTGTCTATGTATGCTTTTATGGTATCGTTAATGGCTGTGCCAATATTTTGTGCATTTTGAGTAATGGCTACACTATTATCAACACTTTTATTGAAATATGCACGTACTGCACCCGAAGAGTTTGAGACAGTAGCAAAAATTCCTACAGCTGTAAAGGCAGTGTCTGTTCCATTCACTGAAAAACCTTGAGCATAATAGATGGTTCCAGCTGTAAGTCCAGATAAATTAACGGAATGTGATGTGTTGCTTCCTGAAATGTTTATGGTATCAATTAAGTTGTTTTCAGAAATTCCATAAACCAGGCTTGAAAAACCTGCTAAATCTGTTGTCCAACTCAAATCAAAACTTGTATTATTTAGGTTTGTTTGTTGTAATGCGGAAGTAATATTTATTCCACTACCTAGCACTAGATCATCTTCATCTCTTGGTAAGAGTTGATACCCTCCGCTTCCTGTAAATGTATATTGAGAGCTTATACCGATAATTGTTATAGGTCCTGTTGGGATTATTTGCCCGATTAACGGATGCCCCGATCGAAGGTAAAGGATTCCGCTTTCGCCATTTGAGGTGAAATTATGCAATCCTTGTGTAAAATTGCTTCCACCATTATCAATAATTGTATTTTGTATCTCTACTAACTCAGCTTCAGTATTCTCATCTATTTGTAGAGGGGTAATTAACTGTGGAGTGATTGTATAACCATTTCCGTGATCAGTAAAGCTACTTACAGGTTGTATTTCTAGTAAGCCATTGTAATCAATTAAATTTCCAGTAACAGTGATACTATCCCCTCTGTCAACACCAGTTAAATTTGTTGGATCGTATACAGCTATGCCTGCTGTGGCGTCTTCGATGTATCGAACGGGTCCTAATTCGTCTCCATTTGTCACAATTCCACTAATTGTTACAGAGGCTCCTATTGCTTGTGTTCTTGCATTTGCAATATCTTGAGCATACAAGAAGGAAGTGCTCAATAAGGTAATGATGATAATGTGAATTAGTTTCATTTTTAGAAATTTAATTTAATAGATGCATTATACCTTCGGCCCATCCCAAAAAAGACCCCGGCAGAGGTAGCATCAAAGCTATCGGTTCCTCCTGCAATGTATGGATCATTATTTTGTGCGTCAGAGATATAAGTTGTGTTTAAAAGGTTTAGAATACTAAAATTGATTCGAATAGACATCAATTTGTTGATTGCAATTTTATGACCAGCATGTAAGTCATAAATGTTATATTTAGGCAGTATCCACGATTCTGTCTGTGCAGTTTCTCCTTCCAATGAGGTGGGTTCAAAATCTGCATAATGTTTGTCGTATGAAGACCTTCTTACTTTAATCCAAGCATTTTTGGTTATATCCCATCGGATGCTCAATCCAAATTGTGTTTGGGCAGCATCTCCTACATGTACTCCACGAGCATCAAAAGGAACTACCTCTGGATTTCCGTTATCATTCAGGACAGGGTTTCCTTCATCGTCATAAAAGCGAGCGGTATCTTGAGAGGTCCAGGTCCAATCTCCTAAGGAACTCATCCATTCTATAGTAATTGGGTTTAACTTCAATGCCCAATCTACCTCAATTCCTCTATGTAGTGCATCCATGCCATTTATATTTGCTCTATACGGAGTGTCGTCAATGAGCACAGTTACGCCTCCGTTAACAGGTTTGTTTTTCCATACTGTATTATAGGCATTGGCATTTAGTGAAAATCGACTTGATCGGAAAGAATATCCAAGTTCAACAGCTTTGACAAATTCATTTTGAATGTCTCGATAAAGTTCATTGTTGTTATCAAATACATTACTAAAACGAGGTGCTTTAGAAATGTATCCAGCATTGGCAAAGACGTTATGTTGGTCATCAATATTGTAGTTGGCACCTGTCTTAAAAGTCCATCCACTCGCTTTAAACCAGTCTGTTTCGGCAGTTCTTGCCTCTGGAGAATTTAAAGTGTAGGCCACTCCTTGATGCCATATAGTATCTTCTACCATAACTTTATTTGCCCCCACAAGGTTTCCTTCCTCATCGTAGATAATTTCTGTACTAACCGAAGTTCCTAATGCCGCATTATAGGTGGTGTCGTCCAGTACTAAGTCTTTCTTTTTAAAGTAGTCTATGCGTTTGTACATTGAGGTGGCTTCTGAAACATTAAGAAACAAGCTGAAGCGATCATCCACATATTCTACTTGTCCAAAACCACCATACCATCTTACAAGCCCATCATTATCATAGCCCATTTTGTCCCCTACAACCTTAATCATGCTATTTTGGGTCTGGTTTGCTTCATCAATGAAATAATCGCCTCCCAAAAGATCGTACACCTCTTGGTAATGCTCTCCTTTGTACGATCGGGCATCAATACCACCTGAAAGGGTAGTTCGATCATCTAACTTATAGTTTAACGTTGACAAAAACCCATACCAATAGTGATTGTTAATTGAGCTTTTTAAAATACTGGTTGATTTATGAAGAGTACTGCTATAAAGCGGATCTAAAAAAGAGGTGTTTTCGTCATAAAGCGGTTGAAGGTTAAGTTGTCCATCAGTATCATAACTAGAGGTTTGACCGTCTAAGCGTGTGCCTCCTCCTGTTCCGATAGAGGCATAAACAATGTTTGAAACGTGAAACTTGTCGTTTACAGCCCAAAAATCACGTAGTGAAAACTGCGGTTTATGATAATAGTTTTTAGCCGTATTCAATGCCTCTTTTTCTCCATGAATTGTATCTCCATTCTCATTAATCGTCCAACGGTTTAGCCACCCCCAGTGTTTATTATATCGCAATCCTTTGTTTAGAAAAGGTTGCCCTGTGGTGTCAGCGCCAAGAGATAAAGCGTATTCAGTATCATAGGTGCTTATGCTACTTTTGTATTTTCTTTGCCCATGTTCTTGAGGAGCGCCCATGGCTGACAAACTGATAACGTGCTTGCCAATACTCTTTTGAACTTTAGCATAATAGAAGTAACCTTTGGTAAAGTTCTGATCTACCCAACCGTCACCTTGTTTATAAGACCCTGCAAGCGTTAGTCCCCAGCCACTTTTACTTTTGCCAGTGTTTAAGCCAAAGGAAGTCTTTAGGTAACCGTTGGGCCCAACACTTTGCTTAAGCATACCTCCTGCTTTGTTGCTGATTCCTTTTGTGATGATATTCATGGTTCCACCAACGGAGGGAATAGCAATTTTGGAAGCTCCCAATCCTCTCTGTACCTGTGTATTGCTCGTAACTGAACTTAGTCCGAACCAATTAGACCAATAGACCCAACCATTCTCCATATCGTTTACAGGAATTCCATCAATCATCACTGCTACGTTTCTTTGGTTAAATCCGCGGATGTTTATCCTAGCATCACCATCTCCACCCCCTTGCTGGGTAGCATATACGCCCGGAGTAGAGTTGAGCAACATTGGTAGGTCTTGATCTGCTAACTCTTCTTCAATTTTTTTTGCTGGAATGGTAGAAAAAGCAATGGGTGTTTTACGATCAATTGCTATATCGGCAATTACTTCTACTTCAGATAGAGTAGTTGTTTCAAGCGAAACGTTAAGCTCCATATTTCGATCAACGGTTATTTTTTTCTCAAAATTTTTATAACCTACATAGGAAACCAAAAAGCGGTATTCTCCCTTTTGTAGCATCAACGTAAATTGACCATCGAAATCACTGACTACCCCCTCATTTTCGGCATTCAAAATAGTAGCCCCTATCAATGGCTCTCCAGTTTGACTATCTGTAACCGTTCCACTTATTGTGTGCTGAGCAAAAGAAACCACATTAAAAAAAAGGAACCCAAGGACAAAGGTTAATCGCATTTTAAAAAATTTAAACGCCAAAATACCGGCGTTTTTATGTTATTTAATGATGAGCTTTTCTTTCCAGCTTTCTCCTTCATTACTGACATGAATAAAGTATGTACCAACCGCTAATTGATGCGTATTCAGGGTAATTATTTTTAGTTCACTTTTAAACTTACGAATCGTTTGGCCAAGTGAATTAATTAAATGGATAGTGCCTAGGGCCTCCTCTGACTGTAACACTACTACTTGTTCATTAGAGCTAGGATTTGGATATAAACGAATATTTTTGCTTTGTTCTAACACGGACGAAGGTGTAAAGCAATCACAACTGTGTGAACCCAATTCTGTAAACGTATTTCTTGGCAGTGTATCCCATTCAGTTGTTGGATCAAATAAGATGGGGCTTGATGTAACCCCTTGCTTGATACTTGACTTTCTAATTAGTGTTTTATCTCTCGTCCACCAATCTCCACCATTTGCATCTGTAAAGCCAGCAGAGGCATCATCAGTCCACCCATATCCCGGGTCTTCTCCGATTTTACCAAAGATATCTATCTTATTACCATCTTTTCTTAATCCAAGGGCATCGTTTCCGTTGAAAACCATCACTCTACAGCCATCTGTTCCAGAATTATAATCTGTAGAGTAAAAATCAGTGTTAGGGTTATTGTAACCTATTGATAGTAAGTCACTAAAAAGAATAGTGTCATAACCAGTACCTAATGAGTCTTGTCGGTCTAATAGGGCAATAAATGTTCCGTATGCAGGCACAATACCTGAAAGTGGCTGAACATATTGTATATCTGACTCAATTGATTCTCCAGCTCCGTTGGAATACCTCACTAGGTCATAGGCTCCATCAAGAGTGATAGCGTTCGATGTAGGATTGTAAATTTCAAGGGCTTTATTGTTATGGCTACCTTCTACATACTCAGAAATAAAAAGGTCTGAACAGTCTTGTGCAACAGTGTAAGTAGCTAAAAGTGTTAGTGTAAATGTAAAAATCCGTTTCATATATTTTGAGTTAAAATTTATATCAAATTTAGGGTATTAAAATTTATATTTGAAGTTACTAAGTTATGATTTCATGAACAAATTAAAAACTTTTGATAAATATCTTAAAGCGTACGATAAAAGTGTCGAGGATCCAACGCTTTTTTGGGCAGAAAAAGCCACTAGTTTTTACTGGTACAAAAAATGGAATACTGTACTAGATTGGAACTTCAAAGAGCCAAATGTTAAATGGTATGATGGGGGTAAATTAAATATTACAGAAAACTGTCTGGATAGGCATTTGAAAAAGAAAGGCGAGCACACGGCTATTACCTGGGTGCCTAATAACCCAAAAGAAAAATCCAGACTATTGACCTATCGACAACTTCATGAAGAAGTGTGTAAGTTTTCCAACGTTTTAAGATCTAATGGAGCCAAGAAAGGCGATCGAATTTGCCTGTACATGCCTATGGTCCCTGAGTTAGCAATAGCAGTATTGGCGTGTGCAAGAATTGGAGCAATTCATTCGGTTGTTTTTGCTGGTTTTTCAGCCCAATCTTTGGCTGACAGAATAAATGATGCCAAATGTAATATAGTGGTAACTGCAGACGGCGCCTTTCGAGGAACAAAAATGATTGCTCTAAAAGAGATTGTTGATGAAGGATTACAACATTGTAGCACAGTAGATAAAGTTATTGTGGTGGAGCGAACAAAACAATCTGTGTCAATGCAAGTAGGAAGGGATGTGTGGTGGCATGAACAAATGTTGACAGCAAGTAGTATTCGCCCCGCAGAAGTAATGGATTCTGAGGATTCTCTTTTTGTTTTATATACATCAGGTTCGACCGGAAAGCCAAAGGGGGTCGTGCACACAACCGGAGGGTACATGGTTTATGCTGAGTATTCTTTCCGTAATGTTTTTCAATATGAAGAGGGCGATGTTTATTGGTGTACCGCCGATATAGGATGGATTACGGGACATTCCTACATTATTTATGGTCCTCTATTAGCTGGAGCTAATACCTTGATGTTTGAGGGTATTCCAACATATCCCGATGCTGGACGCTTTTGGAACATTGTTGATGAATACAGTGTAAACATTTTTTATACCGCCCCAACCGCCATACGAGCCCTACAAGCTAAAGGACTGGATTTTGTAAAACCTTACAAATTAAATTCACTAAAAGTTTTAGGCACTGTTGGTGAGCCCATCAATGAAGAAGCTTGGCAATGGTATCATAAAAATATTGGCAAAGAAAAATGCCCTATAGTTGACACATGGTGGCAAACGGAAACAGGAGGGATAATGATTTCTCCTCTAGCTGGCATTACAGATTTAAAACCAACTTATGCTGGCTTGCCATTACCAGGAATTCAGCCTTGTTTGGTAGATGCTGAGGGAAATGAAATAGAAGGGAATAATGTTAGTGGAAACCTATGCATCAAATTCCCTTGGCCATCTATGATTCGAACTACCTATGGAGATCATGAGCGCTGTAAAGAGATTTATTTTTCTACTTACCAAAATAAATATTTTACTGGTGACGGATGCTATCGAGATAAGGATGGGTTTTATCGAATAACAGGAAGAGTTGATGATGTAATCAACGTTTCTGGACATCGAATAGGCACCGCAGAAGTCGAAGATGCTATTAACGCATACGAAAGAGTCGTAGAGTCAGCTGTGGTAGGTTATCCTCACCCGATTAAGGGACAAGGGATTTATGCTTTTATTATATGTGACTCAGTAATAAATGATGAAGCAAAATTAAAAGAAGCCATACTGGCTATGGTAACAAAGGTTATTGGGCCTATTGCTAAGCCTGATAAAATTCAAATTGTAAGCGGTTTACCCAAAACACGATCGGGTAAGATAATGAGAAGGATTTTGAGGAAAATAGCGTCATTAGAATTTGAAAACCTTGGGGATATTAGCACATTGTTAGATCCATCCGTTGTTGAAGATATAAAAAAAGAAACCATTCGGTAGATGCTAAAATCAATTACTTACTTTTGTAAATGAATATAAGGTAATGTCAGATAGCTTAATAATCATACCTACCTACAACGAAAAGGAAAACATTGAACGTATTTTACGCAAGGTATTTTCTTTGGAAAAAGCTTTTCATGTACTTATTGTAGATGACGGATCTCCTGACGGAACCGCTGATATAGTAAAGGGTTTACAGAAGGAATTTAAAGGCTTACACATTGAGGAGCGAACGGGAAAATTGGGACTTGGCACTGCTTATATCCATGGCTTTAAATGGGCCCTTAAAAGAGACTATCAGTTTGTTTTTGAAATGGATGCAGACTTTTCACATGATCCAAATGATTTAATACGACTTCAAAAAGCTTGCCTTGATGGAGGTGATCTGGCTATAGGATCTCGGTATGTAAACGGAGTAAATATTGTAAATTGGCCCATGAGTCGATTATTGATGTCTTACTTTGCATCGATCTATGTAAAATTCATTACCGGCCTTCCCGTTCACGATTCTACCGCAGGATATAAGTGTTATCGTCGAGCAGTTTTAGAGAACATTATTTTCGATAACATTCAGTTTGTGGGATATGCTTTTCAAATTGAAATGAAGTTTAAGGCATGGAAGTACGGCTTCAATGTTGTAGAGGTTCCGGTTGTTTTTACCGATCGAACAGAAGGAGAGTCTAAAATGAGTTCCGATATCTTTTTTGAAGCGTTCATTGGGGTTATCCAAATGAAAGTAAGAAGTTGGTTTACAAAGTTTGAACGCAAATCGAATGGCAACAACACTCATTAAAAACGCAACCATTGTTAATGAAGGAAAGATTTTTCAATCAGATTTATTCCTTCAAAATGGCATCATTCAAGAAATTTCAGAAAACATAGATAGAACTGCTGAACAAGTAGTTGATGCTACTGGAAAACACTTAATTGCTGGAGTGATTGATGATCAAGTGCACTTCAGGGAGCCAGGATTAACACATAAAGCTGAGATTTATACCGAAGCTAAAGCAGCTGTGGCAGGAGGCATCACATCTTTTATGGAGATGCCAAACACCAAACCACAATCCCTTACTCAGGAATTATTGGAAAAAAAGTTTAAAAGAGCTGCAAAAGTTTCTTTGGCAAACTTTACTTTTTTTATGGGTGCATCTAATGATAACTTGGATGAGGTTTTAAAAACGGACCCCAAGACAGTAGGTGCGGTAAAAATTTTCATGGGCTCTTCTACTGGTAATATGTTGGTAGATAACCGTTCAGTCTTGGAAGAGATTTTTGCAAAATCACCTATGTTGATCGCGGTTCATTGTGAGGATGAGTCAACAATCCAGACAAATACCAAAAAGTATAAAGCACAATTCGGGGAAAACATACCCATTGAATATCATCCTAAGATTAGAAGTGCAGAAGCTTGTTACAAGTCGTCAAGCATGGCAGTAGAGTTGGCTAAAAAACACAATACTCGCTTACACGTCTTTCACCTTTCTACAGCCAAAGAAATGGAGCTTTTTGATAATAGCATTCCATTAGAAGAGAAACGCATCACAGCAGAAGTATGTATTCATCATTTATGGTTTGATGAAAGTCAATATGCAAAGAAAGGTACTCACATTAAGTGGAACCCAGCGGTGAAAACACTCACCGATAGAAAGGCCGTTTTTCAGGCCTTGCTTGATGATAAAATAGACCTAATAGCCACTGATCATGCTCCACACACTCTAGAAGAAAAAGACAATACATATTTTACAGCTCCATCAGGTGGGCCCTTGGTTCAACATGCCTTGCCAGCAATGCTAGAATTTTATCACCAAGGAAAAATGACACTTCCGAAAATCGTTGAAAAAATGTGTCATGCACCTGCTGTTTGTTTTCAAATAGAAAATCGTGGTTTTATTAGAGAAGGTTATGCCGCTGATTTGGTTTTAATAGATTTGAATAAGCCGTGGCAAGTAAAAAAAGACAACATTTTATATAAATGCGGTTGGTCTCCTTTTGAAGGAATTACTTTTCAATCGAGCATAACCCATACTTGGGTCAATGGGCATCTAGCTTACGTAAACGGATATTTTGACGAATCTCAAAAAGGACAACGATTACTGTTTAATAGAGCATAAAAAAAAGGCATTCATTTGAATGCCTTTTTTAATTAGTTAAATCTTATTAGTGATTGTGACTATGTTCTTCGTCATCACTATGGTCGTGATCGTGGTCATGACTGTGTTCTACACCCTCATTTTTGGAAGCGCAATCTTCCTTTGTACCACCGCAACATTTTTTATCACCGTCAGTTTTAGAAGCGCAATCCTCCTTTGTGCCACCACAACATTTTGTATCCTTAGTAGCAGCGTCATTTGCAACTTCCTCTACAGATACGTCTTCAGAAGTAGATGAATTGTTAGCATTGCCACAAGAAGCAACTAGGCCCATGAGTGCAAT
This sequence comes from Flavobacteriales bacterium, assembly GCA_965661505.1. Classification (GTDB taxonomy): domain Bacteria; phylum Bacteroidota; class Bacteroidia; order Flavobacteriales; family UBA7312; genus UBA7312. The sequence continues at coordinate 43,182 of CBFIDX010000007.1, forward strand.
GACGGAAAAATAAAATAACTTTTTCATCTTATTCTTCTGTTGCTTCTGTTTCCATTTCCATCTCAGTTGCTGTTGAGTCTTCCGTTGCGATTGTTGAATCACTTACAGCAGCTGTTTCTTCTACAACTGTTTCCTCAACGACTGTTTCTTCTGCAGTACTAGAGTTATTAGCGTTGCCACAAGCAACAACCAAACCCATAAATGCAACTGCAAATACATAAAATAACTTTTTCATTTTTGTTTGTTTTAGAATTCGAATTCGGGGACAAAGATACTTTTTTATTTTAGTAAATAAATAGTTTATTTTTGCTGTTATGAGGTATATATTGTTAATTAGTATGTTATTTGTGGCTTGTAGTCATTCAAAGACCAATGAAATTCCTTCTTATGTGGTGCCTCAGAAAAAAATGATAGACGTTTTAACAGATCTTCATTTATTAAAAGCTAAAGTAGCTGTTTGGCGTATCCAACTACCAGTTAGTCAAAATCAAGAAGATTCACTTTTTCAACAGTTATATTCAGAACATGAGCTCACTCAATCTTCCTTAGATAGTAGTATGTCCTACTACATACATCATGAACCATTGATACTTGAAGATATTTATGCTAAAGTTTTGGAAGGTTTACAACTACAAGAAGCCAATCTTGGAAATTAGTTTTCATTCAAAAACCACTCAGCATATTTTTTTATGCTTTTTCGGATAGGAGTGGGTGTAAAGCCTAAGTCACGAATTTTTTGATTGGAATATCGAGTAGTGATCATCGCACTCTTAGCTGTCTCTTTAGTTATTAACGGAGATTTTCTCGTGAAGACGCATTTTATAAGCTCCATTCTCCAGGCTATTTCCTTCAGAAAGGGATTGACTTTGATACTAGCTTTTGGCTTGGCTAGATCTTCAGCAATCCACTCAAAAATAGTCTTGTAACTGATGTTTTCACCGTTTATGATAAAACGTTCATTTACAACTTTGTCTCCCATTAGTTGTACCAATGCGCTTGCAACATCTACCACATCAACATATCCGCTGCCTCCACTAGAATAATATCTGAGCCCTTCCCAAACTTTCTGGAACATTTTTGAACTTCCTTTTCGCCAATCTCCTGGCCCCATTATAATAGAGGGATTGATGATTACCGCATTAAGTCCTTCTTGTATTCCTCTCCATACCTCTTGTTCAGATAAATATTTACTGATTGCATAATTTGAGTTGTGAGGATGTGATTTCCAATAGTTTTCTTCGGTCACCAAGTCATTATTTTCATAACGATTTAATGCAGCAATAGAGCTGACGTGTGCTAGCTTTTCAATCTTCTGGGACAGGGCTATATTGACCACATTAGCTGTCCCTTGCACATTGGTTGCAAGCATTTTTTGAGCATATCTTGATTGAAAGGAAACCATTGCAGCCGCATGATATACTTGTAAGCAGCCCGTCATTCCCTCTGCAACAGACGGAACATCAAGAAGGTCTCCATCTACCCATTCAAGTTTTGATAAAAGATCCTCTTTCTGGTAATACCTAAAGACTTTCTCAGTAATGGCCAAGCTGCTCTTTTTGCGCTTTAAGGCTCTTATGGTTTGACCTTTTTCTGTTAACTGAAGCAACAAATGAGCCCCAAGCATTCCCGTACCCCCCGTAACAAAAATCATAAAACAAAGGTACCTAAAAAATGTGCCTTAAAAAACGACATTACTTATATTTGCCACAAAGCATACATCTATGAATTTTGTAGAAGAATTAAAATGGAGAGGCATGATACACGATATCATGCCTGGAACAGAAGAGCAATTTGCGAAGGAGATGACCACAGCTTATATTGGCTTTGACCCTACTGCAGACTCCCTTCATATCGGTTCTTTAGTGCAAATCATGATTTTGGTTCATTTACAAAAAGCGGGACATAAGCCTCTTGCTTTGGTAGGTGGTGCCACCGGAATGGTTGGTGATCCCTCGGGCAAATCAAAAGAAAGAAACCTTTTAGACGAAGAGACTTTGACTCACAACTTAAAGTGTATGCAAAGGCAGTTGGAACAGTTTTTGGATTTTAATTGTGGAGACAATGCTGCTGAGGTGGTGAATAATTTCGATTGGTTCAAAAACTTTTCTTTTTTAGATTTTATCCGTGATGTAGGCAAGCATATTTCTGTTAATTACATGATGGCTAAAGACTCTGTAAAAAGCCGATTAGAAACAGGTATGAGCTTCACAGAATTCTCCTACCAATTGGTACAGGGTTACGATTTTTATTGGCTATGGAAAAACAAAAACTGCCGGGTACAATTAGGAGGTTCCGACCAATGGGGAAACATTGTGACGGGAACAGAACTAATTCGTAGAAAGGGAGGAGGACAGGCTTTTGCAGTAACTACTCCATTAATTAAAAAGGCAGACGGAGGCAAGTTTGGCAAAACGGAAGAGGGAAATGTGTGGCTCGATAAGACCAAAACTTCTCCCTATAAGTTTTACCAATTTTGGTTGAACTCATCTGATGAGGACGCGAAAAACTTCATCAAGATATTTACTTTGAAATCGCAGGAAAAAATCAATGCAATTATTGTTGAACATGAACAAGCACCACATTTAAGAGTTTTGCAAAAAGCATTAGCTGATGAGGTGACGACCCGTGTACACTCGGCAGAAGATTTAGACATGGCGATTAAAGCATCTAACATATTATTCGGGAAATCTACTGCTGATGATTTAAAATCTTTAGATGAAGATACTTTTCTATCTGTTTTTGATGGCGTTCCTCAGTTTGAAGTTTCTGCTGCCGATTTAGATAGTGGAATCGTAGATTTCTTAGTAGAGAAAACGCAGGTTTTTGCTTCTAAAGGCGAAGCGCGCAGAATGCTAAAAAGCAATGCGGTAAGCGTTAACAAAGAAAAAGTAAGTGAAGAAAAACAAATCAGCAATGCTGACTTGATATCCAATAAATACATCTTAGCCCAAAAAGGGAAAAAGAATTACTTCTTAATTATTGTAAAGTAGTTCGCTATGCCGGACAAGGCAAAGAAGAGTGGTGTAAATTGATTTTCAATTCACCATCTACTAAAGCGTATCCAAAAGAGTATTCTACCATTGTTTCTTCTCCATTATTGGTGAAGAAATAGTGCCCCATTGCCATGGCTTGATTGCCGTTGATGATGATATCGCCTGTATTCACAAAACGAACAGCCGACCATGGTTTTAAAGCAAAGCCGTGATCCTCATCGCAACAACCACCAACAAAATAAGAGACCGCATCCTCTTCTTCAATTCTAAATGGTTTTACTCTTGCTAAAGTTGGTTTAAATAAAGCATGTGCTACATACATTTTTTGTACAAACTCACGAGCATCTTGCTCACCTTTGCCAATGGCTATAATGCCATTTCCCCATGCCTCTTGTGCGGCTAAAACTTGTTCTTTTGTAATCATGAGCGCAAGATATTAAATCAAAATAACTTCTCGAAGCAGTAGTAAATTTCTTTGTTTGCTTTTAAATTAATATGCCCTAACTGAGTGTACCCTCGTTTTTTGTAAAAGGCTATAGCCTTTGGGTTGTGGCTATATGTGTCTAATCGGAAAGAGGAGCAGCCTTTTTCTTTGGCTAGATTCTCAGCAAAGTCCATCATTTGTTTTCCGACACCTTTATTCCACACTTTGGTCTTAGAGCCCAGACGATGCACTACCATAAAGTTATTGCTTTTATCTGCCCAGTTTATGCTGAGGTAACTAGGGTCTTGGATGTTATCCACTCGCATACCGGCAACAATCTCATTATCTAAAATACCAATATAATAGCAGGCGTCTTTTAAATCTTGCTCAATTATTTTTCGACTAGGATAGTTTTCGTCCCATTGGTCAATGCCTAATGCAAGCATGCCTTTTACGCAGGAAGCATACATTTCCATAATAACGTCTAAATCTTGCGTTTCTGCTTGCTTTATGATCATTGAACTAATAAGTTACAGCCTCTAATATCAGCTTGTTTAAAACGCCCCAATACTTCAAAAGTATTGTTCTCATAAACGCGACCTAAATCTTGCGTAGCAATGAAGGCGCAAGAATGTACATTTGCTAAATCTACGATGTTGAGTCCTCCTGTTTTTCCATGCCTTACCAAGCTAAACGGATCTTCCACATCTCTCGTTAAAACACGCATCCAATGTGGTGTGCTGAATCGGCCATTTCCTTTGGAGTAAGCTTGTGACAAGAGCTCGGTCATGCCGTATTCGGAATGAATTACATCAACACCATAAGCATTGCAAAGTGTCTGATGAAGTTCTTCTTTCATCATTTCTTTTCGTTTTCCTTTCATGCCTCCGGTTTCCATGATCATGGTGTTTCTTAAGCTAAAAGGACCAATGTCGGCTAGGTCTAATAAAGCATAAGAAACACCTAATAATATGGTTGGACTGTCTTCTTTTAAAACATCAGCTAATTCGTTTATGTTATGTAGGTAAAAGCCACTTTGTGGATGGTTGCTTTTTTGAATTAAGTCTTCGCACATATAAATGAGTGAGGAACCTTCCCGCTCTAAATAAGAAGGGAGTAAGGCGAGTATTCGATAATGTTCGATATTGCCATAAAACTGCTCGAAAGCAAGGCGAAAACTATGTTCATAAAGTGATAAGTCAGCTACTAAATGCTGACTGCGCTCCATTCCTGTTGTGCCGCTACTACTAAAAGTAATAGCTGCTGTTTTACCTTCAGCTATAATCGAGTGCGTTTTGAAAAACTGAATCGGCAAAAAAGGAATTTCCTCTATGCTTGAGATGCTTTCAATATCGGTGTTTAAGAGCGCTAAATACTGTTTGTAAGGGAGGCAGCTTTTGGCTTGCTCTTTAAACAAGCGAAGCGCTCTCTCTTCAAAAGAAATGGTATTGTCAAAAACCCAATGCATACTCCAAAAATAGAAAAAGCCCCATTTATTTGGGGCTAAATGAGGGTATATATTATGACTAAATTACAAGCCTAACTTTCCAAAAAACTTTATTATTCCTTTTATAAATTCGGTCGGCACATCGTTTATCATTGATGAAAAAGTTAATTGTTCATTGACACCTACTGCGATTGCAATTGAAATTAAAAGGCCAATTAAGGCAAAAGAGAAGTCTTTTATGGCTAATTTAAAAGCAACTTTGACAGAATTATCACCTGCTTTCCTCAATGACATTGCTAATTCTCGCCCTCCCAATAAGCCAATAAATACCCAAGTAGTACTCATAGGAACTTGCGAATAAAGTTTAAAATAGAAAAGGATAATACAATAAATAAAATCAATTACGGTCGCAAAGCGAACATCCGTTACAACTGATTTTTCGGTTACAATCTTTTGTATTCTACCTCCTTTGTAATAAAGCAGTAATCCGAGTCCAATAAAAATAACTAATGCAAAACCTAAAAACTCTTCTAGTGCCATGCTTCTAGGAAGGTAAACAGCAATGTTAGCGGCATCCTGCATCAGCCAAACAGACCACAAGGTACCTGAAGTTAACCATTGAGCTATGGTCCATCCAAAAGAAGCTTTATTTTTGAACTTTTTTCTCATCCATTTAGATACCATTATAAAGATGAAGAAACCGAGAATAAATGCCAATAAATACCCACTCATACTTTTAGCAAGCACTTTCCCTACAGCAGCTGGTGCAGATGCAAACGATGTGAGTAAGATAAATGTTGTAGAAACCGGCATCCGGAGTCTCGTCAGTATCAGTAGAAATATGGGGGCAGCGATTTGAAGAAAATGAAACTCAGTTGGAGATTTTTCAAAGCCTTTTGCCATTAGCCGACCGTGACTTACATCACCAGAAAAATTGAGCCAAGAATAAGTTACTGTTGCAAGAAAAATTCCTCCAATAAATATCCAAAGCACCCACCATTTTTTATTTTGATTTGAGGCAATGAAAGTCCCTAATGTTTGTATACTATCATTGGCAACAGCTGCATAAGCTGCAAAAATAAAGCCAACCCACATCCCTAACTGAGGATATGGAGTCGCAAACATGGCTATGATAAACGCAATTACGACAAAAGATAAGAATGTCCTTTCGTCTTTGTGAACCCATAGACTTGTAGGATATCCAAATTTACGAGTAAACTTCTTGAACATGAATAAACTTATCCGAGATAAATAGCTAGGGCATAAACAGCAATCATAATTGCTGAGTATAAAATTTTACTGATATCAAATTTTGTCTCCAAAACGAAAATGTTTTATGCAAATATACTAGTACACTGATTTTAAATCTCCGTTTTCAATGTTAAGAAAACGTTAAATCCAAAATACGAAAGTCATTTGTATAAGATTTCAAATAGTTTCTATTTAAAATTATGAGTCCATTTGAAAGAGAAGAATCTTCCAGGTTTATAAGAACGATAAATTAAAGGATCGACACCGTAAGACTGGGTTAATAGTTCTTTGTCTTGATCCAATATATTCTTCACATTGAATGTAAATTTTGTTTCATCGCTGTAATTATACGTAAAGTTAATGTTTACACTATGAAACGGTGAAGTGTATATGTCAGGAATTTTATTCATACTTACAACTGTTAAAGTTGGACCCTGAACATTATAAAAAATACCAGCCTCCATGTCTAGATCTTCATATTTATAGCTTAATCCCGTATTTACAAGAAATGGAGCCTGACCTTGCATTTCTCTTACAATGGTAGCGTTTTCCGCATTCTCCAGCCATCTTGTTTCTAAGATTTCTCCTTCTCGTAAATTTGTTTGCCTAGCAATTAATTCTTCATCAATAATTTCGACTTCAGATTTAATAACGGATGTGTTCAAGTTTAAAAATAAGTTTTCCGAAAGAAATGAAAGATTAGATCTGGCTTCAAGTTCCAACCCAAAAATGCGGGCATCTCCTGTATTTCTTGGTTGTATATTGTCAGGATCTGATGAAAAAGCCGTCATTTCAATGGGGTTATACAAGGCTTTGTAAAAGCTGCTTAACGAAAATGTTTGATTTCCGCTTCCGAAATACTCATAACGCATGTCATAATTATAAATATTTGATGCAATAAGGTCTAGATTTCCGATGAAAGTAATGCCTGATAAAACATCAAGTATTTGGGCATTCGATTTTTCTTTAAAAGAAGGGCGTGCTGTAGTTCTAAAAAAAGTACCTCTTAAGTTCGATGATTTATTTAGCGTATATATCAAGCCTAAAGAGGGGAAAATGTCAATATTTGATAACACATTTTCGTTATCATATTTGACACCAGATTGATTTTCGCCAGTATACAATTGATCGTATTTTTCTATTCTAATACCTGCAATTGACTTTAATTGATCATTTAACTGAAATTCTTCAGAAAAATAGGCGCCTATATTTGATTGAATTCCAGTATACGCATTTGATGGTTGGTATTCTCCTTTGATGTAAAAACCAGACTCTGTATTAATATCGTACAATTGACTGCTTAGTAATTCATTCGGATCTCCTGTAAGGTTTGATGCTGCAGTAACATTTTGAGGATTTATCAAATAACGTAAAATTTCATAATCTCGATATTTAAATGTGTAGTTTAAACCATATTTCATTTTAGCATCAAAATTAAACAAGGTATGTTCTTTAATAAGTTCAATTTTAGATGCGATATTATATTCATTAAGATTTCTCCACATCCTTGAAGGTGTACCGGCATTTGAAACATCAATTGTAAATTCATTGTCGTTTACTTCATATGCGGATTCACGAATATCCTTATCTCTTATCATTGAGTAGGTAGGTGAAATTTTCCATATTAATTCAATTTCACCATTTTTATAATTATGATTACCTTCAAGGAGTAAATTTGATATTGATCGTTGAGTATATTCTAAGTTTTCTTTTTTTATGGTATTAAAATTACTTTCATAATTATTTTCTATGAAGAATCCAGCTTTTGATTCTCCATTTTGAAGGTGTAAAAGGTTAAGTTTGATTTTTGATTTACTAGTCTTTAGTGCCGCACCTGCCATTGCGCTTATCAGCACTTCGTTTTTTCCAATTTCACCTGTTTGTTCTTTGTTTGTTACCAAATTTATCTGGGTGATATCATCGTTTTTTTCAAATTCATTTTGTTGAACGTTTTCATAAAAGCTTGTGGTATTTTTGTAGGATAAGGCCCCACTGTAGCCCAGCTTATTGTCTCCAATGCTTTTTTGATTGCCCCCGGATATTCCAAAGCTGCCGTCAATAAATCTGTTTTTTCTTACTGTTGCTAATTCTGAGTTGAATCTTTTTGTTGCATCCATGACAAGCTCTTCATCACTTAAACGGATATCAACAATATTATCTAAAAGCGTTGGTTCTATCGGTAAATCTCTATTCCCATCATCGAAAGCTAAAAAATCAGTACTGCTCCCGTTGTAGGATAGAAAATTGTCATTTGGATTGTTAAAGTTATAATGGATTTCTGTGTTATAACTTAAACCTGCAGAGACTTTAAGTTGAGGTGTCTCAGGAAATGATTTAGTACTTATGTCTACCACGCCACCAGTAAAATCTCCTGGAAGATCTGCTGTAAATGTTTTCTTGACAATTATATTGTCAATTATGTTCGTTGGAAAAATATCGAGTTGAAGAGAGTTGCGATCTGGGTCTAGTCCTGGAATGTCTAGTCCATTAAACATTGTTTTGGTGTATCTATCGCCGAGTCCTCTTACATAAACATATTTACCTCCTTCTACTGAAACTCCGGGGACTCTGGTTACGGCAACAGCGGCATCTCCATCGCCCATTTTTTTAAAACTTTGAGCTGAAATCCCATCAATTACATTAACAGATTTTTTCTTAAATGTAAGGATTGCAGTTTCAGAATTTTTAACAGCTTCAGCTGTTATTGTTACCGTTTCTACATTTACTGCTGATGATTTTAAGCGAATGTTTCCAAGAGATGTAACTTTATTAGCTTCTACGTTTACATCCGTTACACGGGCTGTATTATAGCCAATGAATGAGGCAATTATAGTATAGTTTCCAGCTTCAACAGAAAGTTCAAAGTTTCCGTCAAAGTCTGCTGACGCACCGATCGTTGTTCCTTCAATACCCGCATTTGCAGCAAACATCGGTTCGGCATTTTCATCATCAATAATGCAACCCCTAATAATACCGCTTTGAGCGATAGTAAGATTTGAAATGAATAAACAAACACAAAAAATAAAAATTCTTAAAGTCATCTTAATTTCAATTAAAAAACTCATCAAAACTATAGAAGTTTTGATGAGTTTTTAAAATTTGTTATGAATATATATTAACAGTACCTTTAGTAAGTTCCAGCAGTCCAGCCAGAGAACTCAGACGTATTTGCTCCGCCAGATGTTCCTAATGAAGCATTAAAGTTTGTACTGTTGCCTGTTTGATCATCACAGATGTCAGCTACAGTAAGGTTACAAGCGTCACCCATTTCATTTGCAGCAGGTAGGTGTGTAACATTAAAGATGATATTTGAAAAAGTAAGGTTAGCAGTTGAGCTACCCCCGTCAATTTCAAAATCAGAACCGCAAGAGAAACTATGGAAATAAACATTACTCATGCTTCCCATCGCTTCTTTTCTAAAATCTGCGTATTCTCCGTTAATTGATTCGTCGTCGTAGCCCATCATTGTTGCTCCATCAACAGTAAATAATCCATCCCACGACCCTTCAGGTCCATCAATTTCAAAGGCGTGATCAGATTCAGCATCAGCGATACCTACAATGTTAGTAATGGTTCCATTGTATGATTGATCGATATCAAAAGCGTCGTCACCTTGGCTGTGTACAGCAAGATGAGAAGCATCTACACTACCACCAAAGAATTCAATACCATCATCAACATTTGCTACTACTTCAACGTGATGAATTTCAGTGCCAGAACCAACACCACCTAAAGTAAGACCGTTGATTTCGTTTCCTTCACCTAAAAGTGTTCCACCATGACGAATTTGCACATACTTGAATACACCTGAGTTATCAGCATCATTTGTTCCACCGTACAATCCATTTGTATCGTCAGCAGGAATTCCCTCAATTTGAACGGCTTCAGCATCAGCTGAAATACCAGCATTACCTAAGATTATAACACCACCCCATAATCCTTTGTATGAAGGGTCTAGGTTTGCGAATCCTGGGTATGAGGAATGGTTTCTTGTGATTTCGTCTGCAGATGAAGTGAAGATAATTGGTTCAGAGGCTGTTCCATTCGCAAATACTTTACCACCTCTGGCAACAATAAATGCGCAAGCATTAGCTTCTTGTCCCGCATTGGCTTTAATTACCGTTCCTGCTTCGATTGTTAACTCAACACCGCTAGGTACAACAACGCGTCCATCTAATGTGTACACATTATCAGAAGTCCATGTCGTGTTTTCTGTAATAACTCCTGAATATGTTGTTACAGGGGTTGGTACAATTGGATCATCGTCACCATCACTACCTCCGCAGGCTGCTAAAGAAAAGATAGCTAGAAATGCCGAAAGTTTTAAAATTGTCTTTTTCATTTTTTATAGATTGATTAGTTAGTTATGGTGCAAAAGAAGTGTACTAATGTTAAAAAAGCGTGTTCAGTTGTTTAATTTTTTAAGAACTTAACATTAACTAAACGTTAAGAGGCATTTTATACCCTACACCTTTTATTGTGTTGATGCAATTGTAACCTAGAACTTTTCGAATGCTATTGATGTGAACATCTACTGTCCTTTCGGTAACAAAAATATTTTCACCCCAGACTTCTTTAAATATTTTCTTTCTTGAAAACACTGCTCCAGGGTTGGAAGCTAGTAATGAGAAAATCAAAAATTGTTTTTTTGATATGTTGTATTCTTTATTTTCTTTTTTTATTGTGTGTGAATTGAAATCGACAGTGTATTCTCCAATATTTATAGAATCAACTTTTGAAGTTTTATTATCCTTGATTCTATTTAAAGCTTTGATTTTTTTGGTGAATATTTTTGGATGAATTGGCTTTGTTATATAGTCATTGCATCCTGCATCAAAAGCAGCTAGTTTAGTGTAATTTTCTGATCTAGCAGATAACATTATGATAATATTATCATTGTATCCTCGACGTCTTATTTCGAAGCAAGTTTCTACACCATCCATGCCAGGCATCATTATGTCAAGAACTACTACGTCAGGATTATATTCTTTGATTTTTGTAATAGCTTCTAAGCCATCTTTGGCGGTAATGACATTTATATTCTCCTCTCTTAGATTATAAGAGATAAACTCCCTAATATCAGGGTCGTCATCTGCAATTAAAACATTCATCTGGTTAAATTTTTAACAAAAATAATTTGTGAATGTTTGCTTTGTGTTAAATAGAAATAATTTTAATGTAAATTTATGCTTGTTAAATCATTTTGGTAATTTCTTAGAATTTTGAAATTTAAAATTGATAAGAAACATTAAGAAATAATGTTTCATTAGAGTATGATTCATTATCTTTTGTTGAGCTGCGATAAGTTAAAGCAGTTTTTATACCTTCTGTAAGTTCTTTTTCAACACCAACAATAATGTAGGTGCCATCATGAGTTATATTCCAGTCATTTTCGGAAGTAATTTCGTCATACCTAGCCAAAATAGAAATTTGTCTCTCAATTTGATAAGAAGCGTACAAAGAAGTTGATTTAATGGATTGATCTACAGTATTTTGACTGCCATTTTGCAAATTAAACTCAAAGCCAAGATTAAACTTACTATCTCCGTAAGAAATAGAGGCAGATGAAGTTTCTTCGTTTACATCTTTGTTTGAATATGTTGTTCTTGGAGAAACCTCTTGTTGAATTCTTAAGGAAAGATTTTCTGAGGCTACAAAAGTAATACCAATACCGCCAGTATTTTTTCCATCAATATTATTTGTAAAACGTACCCCTTCTCCATTTAAAACATGTAAATCAAGACTTAAATTTGAATTAATAGAGTAACAAATTTCTGCCCCCAAATCGACAATAGGTATCCAATCATTTTTACCCATTATTGACGGATCTATGTATCTAAATCCCCAACTTTTATCTAAAAACTTATAGTGAGTAGACTTGAACTGGCCAAATTTGAAAGCAAATTTATCATTGATATTCCAATTTATATTTGCCTCTCTTACTACTGTTGATAAATTATTTCCATTGATTACAGGTGTTGCATTCAAAATTATTGTCGAAAAAAAATGATCGTTGAAAACATGTTTTGTTCCGATAAAAACACGATTAAATTTAAACGATTTTGTTAAAGTTTTTTCATTAGATAGGTCTGTGCTAACATGTGAAAAAACTTGTCCGTTTAAAGTGTTTTGAGCAACTGCCGAAAAAATCGAGAAAACAAATAATATAGTTAAAGTAAATTGCATGATTTTTTTTGCTAATATAATTTATATTTGTCAAGATATTTATTGTAGTATGAGTGTTAAGGTTTTAGTTGTTGATGATGAACAAGACATTTTAGAGTTTGTTAAATATAATCTTGACAAAGAAGGTTATAATGTTAAAACAGCTTTTAATGGTGTAGATGCTATTGAAGAAGCAAAGAAATTTGTTCCTGATTTAGTCATTCTTGATGTAATGATGCCTGGCATGGATGGAATAACCACTTGTGAAAAACTTAAATCAATTGATAAATTATCTGAAACTATTATCACATTCTTAACAGCACGCTCAGAAGACTATTCGCAGATTGCTGGGTTAGATTCTGGAGCAGATGACTACATTACCAAACCCATTAGACCTCGATTATTGCTAAGCCGCGTAAAGGCATTGTTAAGAAGGAAATCAGACAATCAAAGTTTAAGTGTTATCGAGGTTGGTGATATAGTTCTTGATGTCGAAAAGCATACCGTAAAGTACAAGAATGATTTCGTTTCACTTGCAAAAAAAGAGTTTATGTTATTACAGCTTTTACTTTCTAGACCGGGAAAGGTGTTTGCAAGACAAGAAATATTAAATGACGTTTGGGGTACTGATGTAATTGTTGGAGATAGAACGATTGATGTACACATAAGAAAGCTAAGATCTAAAATAAATGATAACTATTTCAAAACAGTAAAAGGGGTAGGATATAAATTCGAATGTTAATGAAGTTTACTACTCCAAAATCAATTTCTCTTTTTACTTCTTTATTACTAGCAACTATAGTTACCACTTTTTTTTCATTATCAAATCTTCTTCTTGATAAATTCGATTTGCTTCAATCATTTTTGATTTTTGTAATAACAGTTCTTTTTGGAAGGATTGTTTTAAGCATAGTTTTGAGGAAGTTTATATATGATAAAGTAAAGGTTGTTTACAAAACAATCCTTAGCCAAAAAGGATCCTCTGATAACATCATTCCTGATTTAGAAAAAGTTAATAATGATGTATACGAAGCATTAACGAATAGACAGACGGAATTTGAGGAGTTAAAAAAAATGGAATCGTTCAGGCGTGAGTTTGTTGGAAATGTCTCTCATGAGTTAAAAACACCAATTTTTAATATGCAAGGATTTATATATACCCTACTTGACGGTGCTATTTATGATGAGGAAGTAAATATAAAGTATCTCAAAAGAGCTGCAAAATCTATTGATAGAATGATTTCTATTGTGGACGATCTAGATGTAATTAGTAAAATTGAGGCTAACCAACATAGTATTGAGCTCACAGATTGGGATATTGTTGCATTGCTTGAAGAAATAATTGAGCAACTTGAAATGAAGAGTAAGCAAAAAAACATTATAATTGAGATAAAAGAAGGCTTTACCTCTTCTTCAGTATTTGCAGACAGAGATCATATTCATCACGTAGTTACAAATCTTTTAGTAAACTCGATTAAATATGGTAAGGAGGGAGGAGTCACAGAAGTTCGATTGTTTCATATGGGCGATAATTTTCTCATTGAAATTGCAGATAATGGCATAGGTATTGCTCAAGAACATTTGTCAAGATTATTTGAACGATTTTATAGAGTCGATAAATCTAGATCTAGAGGACAAGGAGGAACCGGTTTAGGTTTGTCCATTGTTAAACATATCATAGAAAGCCATGGGCAAACTATTAACGTTAGAAGTACTGAAGGTGTCGGCACAACTTTTGGATTTACACTTGCAAAGTCAAAATTAAACTAACATTTTTCTGTTAATTCTTTTTCTGTGTAGAATGATTAAAATGGATTCTAATTGCTATGTTTATCATAGTGAAAAATTATGATCGCATATCTGCTGGAGGCCTTGTTATCAATAATAACAATGAGTTTTTGCTTATTCAAAGAAAAGGAAAATGGGATTTGCCCAAAGGTAGATTAGAAACTAATGAGAATTTGTTAGAGACAGCAAAAAGAGAAATTTCAGAAGAAACAGGCTTAGAAGAAAAGTTTTTAAATCTAATAAGTAAGCTTGATCCTACTGTCTACACTAAAAAACAACAACTAAGACAAGCTAATTGGTTTCTTTTTCGATACGAGGATGCAAATGCGTATTTATTTCCACAGACTTCTGAAGGAATAACGATGTGTAAATGGGTAAGTCAAGATTTAATTCCCTATTACTTTTCAAACATGAGAAATTATTCGAAAAAAGTACTCTTGGAATACAATCGATTATACACACAAAAGTTAGCTATATAGTTTTTGTATTTACCAAAGTTATAGTGTGGCATTTACCGAAAGATGATTATTGTTAAAAATCAAAACACAATCAAGATAGTTTTGTTGAAATTCAAAAGCAATTAAAAACAACCTAAATGTGAAAAAACATGCTAAAGGGAATAAATTTTCTGCTTTATGATTTCTGAAATATTGTTGTCAAAGGAAATTTTAACTGGTTTACTTTTTAGCCAGTTGTAAATTTTTTGTTCTGAAAGTTCATTTAAATGATGAACACTACCTATCCCCATTTTTTCTAACGCTATTGCATTACACAACTGCTCGTATTGACCATTCAAAGGGATGACTATTAATCGTTTACCTAAAAACAAAGCTTCTGAAGGTGTTTCAAAGCCGGCATTGCATATAACTCCTTTTGAAGAGCTCATGCTTTTTGTAAACATCTGTTCGTCAATTGGAAAAAAAGTAATGTTATTTCTCTTAGTCTTTGAGCCTACTTCTTTTGTAAAAATGTGAAAATTTACATCTTTCACTTTATTAAATAAATAGCTTAAATCATCCAATTCATACCAAGGTAGATATATTGTAATGTGATCTCCTTCTACAATTACTGATTTTAAAATTGATTCTTTTATTATTGGACCCGAAATAGTATCATCATAATTGTTAAAATGAAGACCTATGTAGTGATCGGTTGGAGCAAAATATTTCAAAATCCATTCAGCAATTATATTCTTATTTTTTGGCCTTGGTGTTTTTGGACTTAAAAAAGATGCTTGGTGACTAATTTGAATAGACGGTATCTTATTTCTTTTTGCCCCGTAGGCTGACAGAGGATCGAAATCAGAAACTATTAAGTCATAACTTTTGAAAGGGATGCTTTTCATATTACTAAAAAAACGAAAAAGATTAATGTTTCTCAGTGTTTTGGAATAGCTAATGCGACCATTTATAGTTTTAAAAGAAATCCCATCAGAAGCATATTTTACAGGAAAGCATGGCTGTAAGCTATAGTTGTTTCCAGAGATCAAAACATCAACATCATTACTTACTTCCTTAAGAACCGGGTAGATTGTAGATGCTTTACTAATATGTCCATTTCCAGTGCCTTGAATACCATACAAGATCTTCATATTATTTCGTTTTGAATGAAGCTGATATCAGCTTTGTTAAGGGTTGTTTCAACAATGAAGTCTTCAAAGTTTTTAGGGTCGTATTGAAAAATAGTCCATTTTTCATCATTATACTCTAATGCAGTTAAACTTTCAACCCAATCGCCAGAGTTTATGTATTTGACCTTTCCCTTTTTTGTTTGTATATCTTTAATGATGGGTTGATGAATATGTCCGCAAGCAACAATATCGTATTTGTTATCCACAGCCATTTCTGCTATTGTTGTCTCAAAGTCATCAATAAACTGAACTGCTTTCTTTACACTTTTTTTGATTTTTTTTGAGAAAGAAACTCTATCTTTTCCTAAGAACTCAAGCAATTGGTTTATGATTCTATTTAATACTATCAACAGGTCATACCCCTTTCCTCCGAGTTTAGCTAGCCATTTTGTTGTTTTCATTGTGAAGTCATATATATCTCCATGAAATATCCAGATTTTTTTTCCATTCACTTTCAAAACAAGTTTATTGACGATGTTTAAGTTACCCATATTAATGGGTATAAATTTTCTTAATAGTTCATCATGATTTCCTGATACATAATGTACCTTGGTTTTTTTACTCGAAAATTCAATAATTTTCTTGAGAACTTTCATATGAGATTTTGGCCAGTAACGCTTTTTAAATTGCCAAATATCAATAATGTCCCCATTGAGGACTAACACCTTGGGTTTGATAGAGTTTAAATATTTTAACAACTCTTCTGCATGACAACCGTATGTTCCAAGATGTACGTCAGAAATTATTACTAATTCTACTCTTCTTTTCATATCTGCAATTTGTTGTATGTTACTTAACTAAAAGTTTGTAAAATGCTAATTTTATGTTACCTAATCCGTTAGATATTTTAAATACCATAACATTATTTTAACATTTGATTTACTATAACATTCTAAGCTCAATATATATTTGTTTTATGGAATTTATAAAATACTTAAATAGTGATTACACTGAGCTGACAGACTCTATTTATAGAGAAGAGAAGTTTAGGCTTCAAATTGAACTACTGAAACTACAAGAATGGATTGAAAAAAATAATAAAAGAGTTGCTATTATCTTTGAAGGAAGAGATGCCGCTGGTAAAGGTTCTACTATTAAAAGATTTATTGAAAACTTGAATCCAAGGAAGCTTAGAGTATTTGAATTAGGAGTGCCAACAAAAAAACAGAATAGATCATGGTTTAAAACACATGAGAGGATTATGCCAAAAGCTGGTGAAATGGTATTTTTTGACCGGTCTTGGTATTCTAGAGCAATGATACAACCCACAATGGGTTATTGCACAAAAAATCAGTACGAATATTTTATGAAGAATGTAATTGACTGGGAAGAGGAATTAATCCGAGATGGAACTCACATAATAAAAATTTACCTCTCTGTTCAGAAACCTGTACAAAAACTTCGCTTTAAAATAAGAAAAGAGCATAAGTTAAAATATTGGAAACTCTCAAAAAACGATCTAAAAACATTAGGAAAATGGGAAGAATACACTTATTACAAAAATAGAATGTTTGAATTTTGTTCTTCCGAAAAATCTCCTTGGATCATCATTAACTCAAACAATAAAATGATTGCTCGTTTAAATGCTATGCGTTATGTGCTGAGGCAATTCAGTTATGATGGTAAAATTGATTTAGAAAATGAAAATTGGTCTGTAAACTACGATCAAAATGACTTAACTCTTTTTGGAGTTTACTTCGACAATCTTTCAGTTGAACAATACACATTACTTAATAAATTAAAGTCTTATGAATAAAATTCAATCTTGTGGTGGTCTTGTTGTTAATGAAAAGCATCAATTGCTTTTGATTTATAAAAAAAATAGATGGGACTTGCCAAAAGGAAAAAAAGAAAACTTTCAGTCTCATAAAGAGACCGCACTCAGAGAAGTTTCAGAAGAAACGGGTCTTAATGTAAATGGAATTGATCAACTCACTGAGTTAATTCCAACACATCACTATACAAGATGTGAAGGAAATAAGGTGTTAAAAGAAACGATTTGGTATTACATGAAATATAAGGGTGACAGTTTTAAGCTTAAGCCTCAAGAAGTAGAAGGCATTATTCATGCTAAATGGGTGCCAATATGGAAGCTCAATGAATACCTTCAGTACGCTCCTTTAAGAATACAATACATAGTAGACTTTTTTCTCAAGAATATATATTATCCTACAAAATGAAAAAGAAAATTTTTGTAATCGATACATCGGTAATTTTATACGACAATCAGTCTGTTTTTTCATTTGAAGAACACAGAATTGCTATACCAATAACGGTATTAGAAGAGCTTGACGGACTAAAGAAAGGGAATCAAAATAAAAATTTTCAGGCTCGCGAGTTTATTCGATTTTTAGATGGTTTTTCAAGCCAAAATTTGTCCTCAAGATGGCTGCCAATGAAACCTCTATCAAAAGGTAAAATCAAAATTGTATGTTTTAATTCTCTTAAAAATTTGAATGATAATAAAATCATAGACATTACAATACAGCTCCAAAAAAAATATCCAAATGATGAAGTGGTCTTAGTATCAAAAGATATTAATCAACGAGTTAAAGCGCGTGCGTTAAAAATTCGTTCGGAAGATTATAAAAAGGGTAAAGTAAGTAGAGATTTATATAAAGGCGTGAGAAAAGTAAAATGTTCTAACCCCAAATTGATTAACAATATCAATGCTCACGGTAAGGAAAGTAAATTTAAAAAAACAGTCAAGTCACCTCAAAATAATGAGTTTTTTCTCTTAGAATACAATAATCAATCTTCATTGGCTTATTATAACCCCTATAGTGGAGACTTACAAAAAGTTTCAAAGAAAACAGCAGTCGGAATTAAGCCAAGAAATGCAGGTCAAACATTTGCTATGCATGCTTTACTTAATGATTCAATAAAACTTGTTACGTTAGAGGGGCCTGCTGGAACAGGAAAAACCTTAATTGCTCTTGCAGCAGCACTTGAACAACAATCACAATTTGATAAAATTTTTGTTTCTAGACCTTTGGTGCCTTTAAATAATAAAGATATTGGTTATTTGCCAGGCAATGAAAAAGAAAAAATAAATCCTTATATGATGCCATTATGGGATAATCTTGACTTTATCAAAAGTAATTTTTCTGCTAAATCAAAAATGAATGCAAAACTTGATGACATTGTTAAAAGTGAGAAAATCATGATTACCCCACTAGCATTTATTAGGGGGAGGAGTTTTGTAAATAAGCTCTTAATAATTGATGAAGCACAAAATTTAACCCCTCTTGAGGTTAAAACAATAATTACAAGGGCTGGAGAAAACACCAAAATAATACTGACAGGCGATAGAAAGCAAATAGACACTCCTTATCTTGATGAGTTCAGCAACGGTTTAAGTCATTTAATCGATAGATTTAGGGGAGATAAACTATATGCTCATGTCCACCTAGAAAAAGGAGAGAGATCAATCTTAGCAAATATGGCATTTGAAAGATTGTGACCTAACGATCCATTTGATCATCCCTAGGAACTTTTACCTCAATTTTTGCATCAGGATAGCGACTGGACATAAAAATTGCAATCTTTTCAGTCATGCTATCATAAACTGCAGCGTATTGAATTAAACTAACCTCAACAATAAAGGATCCCCTGTTGTACTCATATTCCATTGGCCCCATCTTAGCAACAGCGGTATTTTCATAGAAGACTTCATTCCCTCTCAAAGAGAATTTTTCAGACTCAGAACTAGAAAGTTTTGCGGGTGTACTACATGAAAAAAGTAAAAAGCCCACAATAAATGAAATAAATAGATTTCTCATAAACTGTTTTTACGAATTTAGTAATTTAATCGAATATATCCAAAATTGATTTCCAGTCAGTCTCCATGTCTAGAGTTTTAAAGCCCAAGTAATCTTTGCTTTTTTGCAAAGCTTGTTCAATATTGAGTTTATTCTGATGCATAGCGAAAGCCATCTTTTCTTTATAAAAATGCTCAGCTAAATAGATTTGTTCTGTTTGTCCAGGAGTCGGAATGAAAATCGCTTTTTTGCCCAATTTAGCTAAATCCATAATAGTAGAGTAACCCGAGCGACTGATAACTATTTCAGCATCCACCATTGCTTGGTTTAATGCCTCACTATTTAGGTGCGAAAGGATGCGTAAGTTTCCTATCTGTTCGTCCACTTTTCCCTCTGGTTTTCCTAATAGTAAAAGCGCATTTTTTTCTTTCAACTGTTCGCGCATTTTTTGCTCAAACAATGTGCGTTGAGGTTCAGGACCCGAAACAATAGCTAAAATTTCAATCTTGTCTTTTGTTGATTTAGGAACAAATCGTGAAAGCGTTCCTAAATACTTAGTGTGTATAGGAGGAGTGATGCCTTCTGTCAGTTTGCCGCTTAAAGAGTGGTTGGCATCATCGGGAATCCAGCAAGCATCAAACTTTCGGATGTGCTTAAAGTTTAATTTTTGGATAAAGTTTTGAAAATAAGGTGCCTGTATGCGCAGTTGGTGGCTCATGAAAACACAAGGTACTTCTTTAGAATAAAGTCCAAATCGATTGTCGGAGATAACTCCATCAATATTGAAGTCGCGAATAACGCCTTGCAAAGCCAAGCCCTCCGCTTTGATGCCGCGTATAATTTTGGGTAATTGCCACAACATGCTTGCGGCCATATTTCCATTTTTTGGATAGCGAATATCGTAACCGGGTAACTTGATGAAATGATGCTGTGGAAATTCTTGCATGAGCAAATTTAGTGGACGACCATCGGCAGCAAAAACAACTTCGTATCCATGCGCCTCTAAAGCATGTGCAATAGGGATGCATCGAGTGGCGTGTCCGAGACCCCAATTTAAGGGAGCTAAGAGTATGCGTTTTTTCTTATTCACGCTCCAAAAATAGCCCTATTTTTGTCCAAAATAAGAAACATTGGCAAAGAATAAGTTACGCAAGTTTTCAGAGATGGATACCTATCTACATGTAGTTCAACCTGAATTGGAGGAGCTGAAGGAAGGCTTTGATATGAAAGGAAAGTGGAAGAAAGAATTCTTTAAAAATGACAACCCACTTGTTTTGGAGCTGGGTTGTGGGAAAGGAGAATACAGTGTGGGCTTGGCCAAAAAATACCCTAACAAAAACTTTTTAGGAATTGATATTAAAGGCTCTCGTATGTGGACGGGCGCCACTCAAGCCCAAGAAGAATCCTTGAGTAATGTGGGCTTTTTGCGTTTGCGTATAGAATTTATAGAGTTAGCTTTTGCGCAAGGAGAGGTAGATGAAATATGGATTACATTTCCAGATCCTCAACTAAAAAAGCGTAGAGCTCAAAAGCGATTAACACACCCTTTATTTTTAAAGCGATACAATTACCTCTTGCAAAACGAAGGTGTTATTCATTTGAAAACAGACAGTCAGTTTTTGCACGGGTATACTTTAGGGATTGTGCACGGAGAAGGGCATGTTTTGGAAGATGCAGAACACGATTTGTATAATGCAAAATTAATGCGTGAAAACATGGAAATCCGTACACATTACGAGCAAATTTATTTAGACAAAGGAATGCCGATTACCTATTGTCGATTTAAGCTGAATTACTAAAATGAGAGGCGATTTTTTTCAAAAAGTATATAAGGTAGCCGAGCAGATTCCTGAAGGGCGTGTAACTTCTTATGGAGCTATTGCCAACTTTTTAGGAGCCGCCCGTTCGGCTCGGATGGTTGGTTGGGCCATAAATAAATGTGATACACGAAAAATTCCTGCACATCGAGTAGTTAACAGCAAAGGGTTATTGACGGGGAAGTTTCATTTTGAGGGAACGAATCTCATGCAGCAGTTGTTGGAAAACGAGGGGATTATAGTTGTTAACAATCAGATTCAGGACTTTCAAAAACACTTTTGGGATCCTGTAAAAGAACTTCTTTGATTCATTCTAAATAGGGCGCAATTTTCTATCTTTGTACCATGCAAATAACAAAAGATCAAGTATTAAAAGCATTAAGTACGATCACGCTCCCGGGGGGGGGTGCTGATTTAGTCTCTGCTGGAGCCATCAAAAATGTCTTGATTTTTGGAGCAGAAATTGTTTTAGAAGTAGAGATTACAAACCCAACTCTGCAATACAAGAAAAAGGTAGAGGTTGAGTGTCTAAAAACCCTACATGAGCAAGTCTATGAAAAGGCAGATGTAAAAGTTAATATTACGGTTAATGCTCCTGAACAGAAACCCAGTCGTATTCGTGGTAATGAGATTCCAGGTGTGAAAAATATAATCGCGATAGCCTCTGGCAAAGGGGGTGTAGGAAAATCTACCATTACTGCAAATCTTGCAGTAGCCTTAGCCGATAAGGGCTTTAAGGTAGGCCTAGTTGATGCCGATATTTATGGTCCATCTATGCCAATTATGTTTGATGTGGTAAATGCCAAACCAAAAGGGCGTGAAGTAGAAGGTAAAAAAAAGATTTTACCTGTTGAAAGTTATGGCGTAAAACTACTTTCTATTGGTTTTTTTGCCAATACAGACCAAGCGGTAGTTTGGAGAGGAGCAATGGCTTCTAAAGCATTGAACCAAATGTTGTGGGATGCCGAATGGGGCGAATTAGACTACCTGCTAGTAGATTTACCCCCTGGTACTGGCGATATTCACCTTTCTTTAGTTCAATCGATACCT
This sequence comes from Flavobacteriales bacterium, assembly GCA_965661505.1. Classification (GTDB taxonomy): domain Bacteria; phylum Bacteroidota; class Bacteroidia; order Flavobacteriales; family UBA7312; genus UBA7312. The sequence continues at coordinate 65,508 of CBFIDX010000007.1, forward strand.
GTTACTGCTGCGGTTGTAGTAAGTACTCCACAAAAAATTGCATTAGCAGATGCACGTAAAGGAGTTGCCATGTTTCAAATGGATAGCATAGGTGTTCCTGTTTTGGGAATTGTAGAAAACATGTCTTACTTTACACCAGCAGAATTACCAGAAAAAAAATACTACATTTTTGGAGAAAGCGGTGCTCAACAACTAGCAGATCAACTAGACTTACCTGTTTTGGCTGAAATACCTTTGGTTCAATCTGTTAGAGAGTCAGCTGATGTTGGTCGACCAGCCGTAATGCAGGGGTCCACCCCTGCGGCTCTCGCATTTGTAGAATTAGCAACGAATGTAGTTGTGGAGTTGGCCAAAAGAAATGAGCATTTAGCAGCAACCAAAAGAGTAGAAATAACAACTATGAGCGGTTGCTCAACTGAAAAATAATTATGGGAATCATAACCGATCAAAATGTCATTGATAAAATAGAGGAAGCTCTGACCCAAGTTCGACCGTATTTAGAATCTGATGGTGGAGACATCCGATTAATTGAAGTAACGGATGATTTTGTAGTAAAAGTGAAGCTTTTAGGTGCATGTAGCGACTGCCATGTAAGTGTTATGACGCTTAAAGCTGGAGTTGAGCAAGCCATCAAAAAAGTACTTCCAGAAGTAAAAGAAGTTGTTGATATAGACAAAATATAGTTGTTGATGACACAAGAAACAGTAGAAAAAGTAGTCATATTCTTTGCGGGAGATTCAGGTGATGGTATTCAGCTAACCGGAACACAATTTACTAACACAGCTGCTTTATATGGAAATGACCTAAGTACCTTTCCTGATTTTCCAGCTGAAATACGTGCTCCTCAGGGTACGTTAGCAGGTGTTTCTGGTTTTCAGATATCCTTTGGTAGTACAGAAATTTATACTCCTGGCGATGAATGTGATGTGTTGGTAGTGATGAATGTGGCAGCACTAAAAGCAAACCTTAAGCGATTAAAAAAAGGGGGTTCCATTATTTTAAACTTAGATGGTTTTGATAAACGTAATCTTAAACTAGCTGGTTTTGCTGAAAATGAAAACCCACTAGAAGATGATACCTTAGCGGATTATCGACTCAGTGAGATAAATGTTACTAAGCTGACTAGAGAATGTCTAGTTGATACATCACTTGGTACAAAAGAAAAAGACCGTTGTAAAAACATGTTTGTCCTCGGATTTATATACTGGATGTATAATCGATCTTTGGATCATACTATTCAGTTTTTGTCAGACAAATTTAAGACGAAGCAAGAAGTTTTAGATGCTAATATAAAAGTCTTAAAAGCCGGTTATAATTTTGCTAATACCTGTGAAGTTTCATCTAGTCGTTTTGAAGTGAAGCCTGCTAAAATGTCTAAAGGTACCTATCGAAATATAATGGGCAATCAGGCTACCGCTATGGGCTTGTTGGCAGCTGCTCAACAGTCTGGCTTAGATTTGTTTTACGGTTCTTACCCGATTACTCCAGCCTCCGATATTTTACATGAGTTAGCTAAACATAAAAATTTTGGAGTACGATCCTTTCAAGCAGAAGATGAGATTGCAGCCGTTTCTGCTGCTATCGGTGCCTCTTTTGGAGGGGCATTGGGAATTACTGCAACGTCGGGTCCAGGAGTTGCTTTGAAAGGTGAAGCCATTGGTTTGGCATTTATGTTAGAACTCCCATTGGTGATCGTTAATGTTCAAAGAGGTGGCCCTTCAACAGGATTACCAACCAAAACAGAACAAGCAGATCTTTTGCAAGCCTTATACGGTAGAAATGGTGAAGCACCTGTTCCAGTTGTAGCAGCGGCAACCCCATCCGATTGTTTCGAAGCATCACTAGAAGCTTGTCGAATCGCTATTGAACACATGACTCCTGTATTCTTTTTGTCGGATGGATACATTGCTAATGGCGCAGAGCCATGGCGTTTTCCTCAAACTAAAGATTTACCAAAAATACATCCACAATTAGCAGAAGCAAATAGTGATTATTTGCCTTACAAAAGAGATGAAAAACTTGTGCGTAAATGGGCAATCCCTGGCACGGAGGGTTTAGAGCATCGTCTAGGTGGGCTAGAGAAAGAACATGAAACAGGAAATGTTTCTTATGATTCCGATAATCATGAATTTATGGTTCATACACGTGCTGAAAAAGTAGCACATATTGCAGATTCTATACCTGTTCAGGAATTAGATGCAGGTAGCCAACAGGCAGAGATACTTGTTCTAGGATGGGGGTCAACCTATGGAGCAATTAAAACAGCTGTAAAAGAATTGTTAGAGGATGGCTGTTCTGTTGCTCATGCTCACTTAAGATATATTTGTCCTTTTCCAAAAAATTTAGGTGAGCTAATAAAAGGATATAAGCACGTTTTGATCCCAGAAATAAATAATGGACAGTTGATCAAAGTGATAAGAGATCAGTATGCAATAAACGCTATGGGATTGAACAAGATTAAAGGCATTCCTTTTGAATCGAGAGAAATTAAAAACCACATATTGGAGATATTAAATGGAAAGTAAAAAATATTCATCTAAAGATTTTTCTACTGACCAGGAAGTGCGCTGGTGTCCAGGCTGTGGTGATTATTCTATTTTAAAACAGGTGCAAACAGTAATGCCTGAAATAGGTGTTCCTAAAGAGGATATTGTTTTCATTTCAGGCATCGGTTGTTCTTCTCGTTTTCCATATTACATGGAAACCTATGGAATGCATTCTATACACGGTAGAGCAACGGCCATCGCAAGTGGTCTTAAAGCTGCAAGGCCAGATCTTAGTGTTTGGATTATCACTGGTGATGGCGATTCATTATCTATTGGTGGTAACCACCTCATTCATCTGTTAAGAAGAAATTTCGACACCAATATTTTGCTTTTCAATAATCAAATTTATGGATTAACCAAGGGACAGTATTCGCCTACTTCAGAAATGGGCAAAAAAACTAAATCCACCCCGATGGGTTCGATCGATCATCCATTTAATCCTTTAGCTCTTTGTATGGGGGCGGATGCTACCTTTGTAGCGAGAACAATGGATAGGGATCCCAAGCATCTTCGTCAAATGTTATTGCGATCTAACGAGCATAAAGGCACTTCTTTATTAGAAATTTATCAAAACTGTAATGTATTTAATGATGGAGCATTCTTTGGTTATACAGACAAATCTACAAAGCCAGAGCAGACTCTTTTTTTAGAGCACGGTAAGCCACTTATTTTTGGGGCTAATCAAGAAAAAGGAATTAAGCTAGATGGTTTTAAACCTGTAATTGTTTCTTTACAAGATGTTTCTCAAGATGAACTGTGGATACATGACGAGAAAGATCGTGTAAAAGCAGGTATATTAAGTCGATTTTTTGGAGAAGATTTGCCACGACCTTTTGGCGTTTTTTACTCTGAACAACGAAGTTGTTATGAAGAAACGCTTCAAGAACAAATAAATCAGGCTACCGAGCATCAAGGAAAAGGAGATTTAGACCAACTTCTGAGAGGCCCAAATACTTGGAAGATAGATTAACTGCTTTTTGTTTTTTTACTGTTATTGTAGTGCTCATAAACAGTGTTTATGAAACTGAGAATAATCCCAATCCCAATAAAAATATAAAAGATAGTAAACAGTTTTCCTTCAACAGTTTGAGGAGATAAATCACCATAACCAATGGTGGTTAGCGTAATGACTGAAAAATATAGAGAATCTATAAAGCTCCACCCCTCAAGGTAGGAGTAAGAAAGTGTTCCGATAGCTAATACAATGATGCTGGTGATTAAGAGGTTGCGATAGCTACTATCTTTTAGAAAAGAAATAATGGTTTTAAAAAGAATCATTTTAGTTTAATTTTTTTGACCTGAGACCCTAACTGATTAGATGTAGATAAGGGTATAATGGCTGTTTGCATTTGGATAAGATTATTTTCACTTTGATAGGTTCTAAGTATATCAAAAGGAGGTTTCGAATCTTTAAACAGTGTGCCGTTTCTTCTAAACAGTTCATCATCCTTATTATTTTTAAGTTGTATCGCTAGTACCTCAGCTATTTTTTGAACCACAAAGGCAATTCTCG